>CAYVPJ010000011.1:0-84834 GCA_964453505.1 uncultured Oscillospiraceae bacterium
GTCGCAGAGCAGATCGAGAATGATGTTGGTATCAATCAACACTTTCATACTTTTTTATTCTCTCCGCTCTCATCTCTTTTTCTGAGTAATCGTGCTTCAAAACGCCCTGCAGAGAATCAGTCAGAAAAGATACCGCCATTTCATCCGATATGATTCTGGCGACGCGCTTCCCGTTGCGAAGCACAATAACCTCGCCATTATCAATAGCAAACTGCAGATACTTGCCAAAGTTGTTTTGAACTTCGGTCGCCGTCGCCGTTCTCGTCTGCATACCATCGCCTCCTTTTTAGCTATTTTTATTATACTGCATTTTAGCGATTTTAGCAACGGGAATTGCAGGAATTGCTGATCATGCGCGGAGCGGTGTGCGTTGAAACAGGCAAAAAGAGCAGCCGCTTGGACTGCTCTTAGCAAACACTTTAGACGCGCCGCACGATATCGACGTTGTAAATGGCGTTGAGGCTGCTCCCGTTATCCCACGCAATGATTAAGCTGGCAGTATCGTCCACCATTTTCACGGTTCCGAGTGTCCCTATAGGCGGGGCATGCTCGTCATTCATTCTGAAAAGCTCAACTCGTGTTCCGGGCGGGTATTGCTTCCGCACCCGCTCGACGGTTTTACGGTTGGTAAATTGCATCATAGCATCGCCTCCACAGCCTTTTTGAGTGCCACCGCACTACTTGCGTTGAGCGGCATGATGAAGTAATCGCCGTTCAGCCAGCAGAGTTCGTTCTTGTGCGTGTATACGCCATGCGCGACCACATACTGGCAGGGGTCGCCATTCTCATCCATCTGCAAAAACAGCAGCGTATCGCCATCTGCCGCGATGCAGATGTGATCCACGCCGCGTATTGGGATTCGATTGCCAAGTTTGACCATATCAGTTTCAGCCATCTTGTTTACCTCCTACTCTCTCATAACAGTAGCAATAGGAATAGTCGCCCTTGCCGGGGAACACTCGGAAATAGTAACTATAGAAACCGGTATCGATGTGAAAGCCGTAGTAGCGCCGGTCGGCGTTCATAAGCGGAAAATTGAGTTCGCGCAGAATCGCGGGCAGCTTTTCGGGTTTCTTGAACAGTTCCCGCTGAAGGGCGTTAATCAGAGCGTTGAACTCAGCCTTAAACGGTTCGCGGTTGTGCTTCTGCGCCGCGCTATGCGGCCACCAACTCGTCCAGAGCTTTCCGTAGCCATCCACATCAATGCGGAGATGCCCGATGCATTTCTCTTCCGCTGTGCTGTTGCTATAGAAGAGTTCGGTCTCACCGCCCGGTAGGATTCGGACAGTCTTGTTCATCTTAGAAGAGATGGCGATTTCTGCTTCACTTGAATATTTGCGCACGGAGCGCCCAGCCACGAGCTTATATCCCGGCCACGCCTTCCCGTCTACTGCCTGCTGTGTCGCGTAGGCAATGAGGTCTTGAACCCAGTTGTTCAGGCTATCGGCGATCGGCAAGATATCTGCGATTTCCTCGTCGGTGAGCAGATCGGGCTGTTTGAAATCGTATTCAGCGAGCCGCATGTGGTATTCACTACGGGCACGGCATGTGTATCGGGCTTTACAGAAACGGCAATTCTCTGTACTCCCGCATACGGCAATCGCCTTGCCTCGTAGTTCGGGGTGTTCGTTCATCTCAACGGCGGCGTAGAAACAGTTCAAATCTGAATGCAGTATGATTTGCGTGCTCATATCCTAGTCTCCTTTCAATGTATAGTGACAATTCGCCATAGCCGTATAACTACGCTCGATTCTAGCACAAGTTTCTTGATCGTGCAAATGCACCGTATCGAACGACTGTTCGATTATGGAAGATTTTTTTTGTGATTTCATGCGCCCTATTTCACGTTAAATGTGACATTTTTCTTTCACAAGGGTTTACAGCACAATGTACTTGTGTTATACTACAGTATATCAAACGAGTGCGGAGGAATCGACATGAATACGGATTTTGCTGAATTCGAGTCTAATATAAAGAGCATCTCAGAGTCAAAGGAACGGCGCATGTTCGCGATGAACAAAGCGCGTTATGGCGACAAAATACGCGAACGCCGACTGGCCTGCGGTTATAACACGCCGCAATTAGGAGCTCTGTTAGGCGTAGCAAAGAACACGATAACAAATTGGGAATCCGGGCGCGCGCGCCCCGACATAAATCTCCTTGTTCATCTTTGCAATACGTTGGACACGACCGTTGCATGGTTTTTAGGCGCGCCCGACAGGACGGCGGACATCACCGCCGAAGAGCGAAAACATCTCGAACACTACCGTATGCTGTCCTCACCTAACAGACGCGCTGTAGACGACTTGATCGATTCGATGGTCGATATCGCCGACAAAGAAATGTACGAACGCTGCTTAAATGGCTTTGAAAGAATACGCAGAAGCGGCAATATGGCGGCGGCAGGTCCTCAGGGCAGTTTCTTGGACGACGACAGAGAGTACGAATATGTATACGTGCGCACAAATCGAAACGTTTGTCTAGCCGATGAAATCATAACAGTCAGCGGCGACAGTATGGAACCGACGTTTCACGACGGAGACGATTTGTTAATAGAATTTTCTGAAGATTTGAGCTATGGCGAAATCGGCGTTTTCGTTGCGGACGGAGTGGGCTATGTAAAGGAATATCAAGAAGACGGACTTCATTCGCACAACCCCCAGTACAGTGTTTTACGATTCACCGAGGACGACAACGTTCGCTGTATAGGTCGCGTATTAGGCACTGTTACACCGGAAGAATACGCTAACAAGCTTGAACTGAATATACTGGAAGACATTCGGAAAGAGAAACTACGCGCAAAATGATAGCGATCAGCAATCAGACGCAGATAGGCAATGGTTGTACTAGGAGAAACATTTCATTGAGGGGTGTTGTAAATGTCGCGAAAGGCGAAAGATGATATAAAGGCACGCATTCTTGAATACCTGCTGACATATACAGACGAGCATGGGTATTCGCCGACGTATATGGAGATAGCGAAGGCGGTTGGATATAATTCCGCCTCAACAATACAACGCTATATAGCAATATTAGTGTCGGAAGGGAAGCTGGAAACGCGCAGCAAGCGCACACGCACGATAAAAACGAGAAAAAGAATCACATTCGACAACGCAAAAGACGGACATCAACAGCGCGTCCGCCTTGAGGTAGAAGATGGCGGAACCTTGTATTTTGACTGTGCTGTGGCAAAAGAGGAGAACGGTTCGATGAACATTGAGTTTTCAGGCGTGCTTGATGCCAGTGAATTGAAGAAAATAGTCGGACTGCTCGTATGCTGCAATGTCGTTACCGACGAAACTGACTGACGGCTTTTCGAGTGGAACACAACTCAATCATGTCGTATGAAGTCAATATTCCATCAGGTTATTGGATACTGATATTCGAGTTGATGATGAAAGAGGGATATGAGATATGGCAACTGATAAGCCGATCAAAGTGTATGTGCACGTGACCGCTTCATTTGACGAATACGGCAAAATGAAGCCCATTTCCTTCGTATGGGAAGACGGGCAGAAATATGTGATTGAAAAGGTGCTGGACTGTAAACCCGCCGCCGCTATGCGCGCTGGCGGTCAAGGAGATCGATTCACAATCCGCGTCAACGGTCGCGAAAAGTATCTGTTCTTTGAGAGATGCACGCGAGTCAGCGGAGACGTACTCGGAAAATGGTTTCTCGAGCGTAAGCCTGCATAGTATCAATAGACCGCGTGGTTTCGCAGACACGCGCATTTTTTTGCCGGTCTAGCGAACATGTGTTCTGTTACTCCCCCAATGTCAGATATAGGTTATGACAATGAAGCGCACTCGTTTCATTGTCATAACCGAATAATGGGTGACGCACGGGCGGAAGCGGCTGTTATTCAGGTGTATGTCGCTGTTGACGCAGTCGTTCAATTGTGGAAACTGGCTATGTGAGGTCAAGTGAAGATTTAGCGCATGTGCCATCTGATGAAAACAGCTCTTCTCGACAGCGCTATCCACAACGCTCACAATAACGCTCTAAATGACGCTCTCCATGACGCTCTCCGTAATCCCTTTACCTTATGCACTGATTGCCGCTTGCGTTGCTACGCCGCACGCGGTCGTCGGTACGCTCGTTGGCATACCATGCGTTGACTTGGGCGGATGCATAGCGAGGACAGACCTATCGTCAAGCATAGTATTGGGCGTTTGCATTCGAGTAGCTTCATACATGATGCTGCTATTGCTGCCAAGCTTGACTAAATAACCTTCATCAATCAATAGATTGATCTCGCGCAATGTCGGAGTTTTGCTTAAGTCGAATCTGCCCATCCATTTCCGCCTTGTAAATGCCCCCGCTTCTTCAGATACCATTTCTCGCAAGTGGTTGATAGCGCTTCTCCGTAGCCTATCATGTTGTCGCGCATTATGGGAATTCGTATAGTCGTAAACCGGTATCTGTGTTTCTCTCTCAGGCATAATTTGCTCAACCGTAAGCTCCGGCGCATCAATATCCCCGGCAAAATACTTCAAATATTGCGGCGCGACGACAAAATGCGCGTTAGACGTGCGCCCGACCGAATACAGAAGGCCGCATTTCACAAGCCGACGAATATCAACGTTCGCTGTTATCCTGTCGACTTGAAGCATCTGCGACCAGTCGGCTGCGCGAATGTCGGTGCAATGTTGCTTAATCATAAGAGCCAGACCCGTTTGACGACGCATCGCGTTCTCCGCATTTCCTTTGTTGGGCTTCTTTGTCAAAGAAACCAATTCCGGCGGCAAACCCATTTGACTCTCTTGAGGCATGAGCGGCGGGTTATTGACCGTCATGCCGGACGCTAAAGGGGCGTGGTCTGTAGATATTGATGAAATGTTTGCAGGCTCAGAGGCAGGAGAAACCGCGTTTGACAGAGAATCTGCTATAGCAGATTCCGAAACGATTTCAACGCCTCTAGGCTTCAGCGGCTCTTTGGCCAGCTTTCGCTCGGTTTCAATCGCTGCCTTTTCCCGCTCAAGACGCTCCTTCTCTCGATTCAGATCGCGCTCTTTCTTCACGTCAATGGCGCGCGACAGCATGTCAAGGTAGTATTCCATGAAATAGGTTAGGTCGTTCCCGTTCTCCGCGCGCAGTATCTCGCACATCGCCTTATAGTAGCGATAACTCTCCCGCGCGATCATACCGGATATAGAGATGTCGCGGAAGTAATCGTAACCGCTGCGCAGGAGCACGGCGGACGAGATCATTCGTGACAATCGCTCGTTTCCTTCCTGAAAAGGTCTCGTGACGAGCAGGTACGCCTGTCCTGCCGCCGCTTTGATCAACGGGTGAATGTCGCTCTTCTGCAGAAATTCCACATACTCGCGCATTCGTTCGGGCAGTACTGAAGCAGGCGGCACAGAGTAACGCTCGTTTGTCATTGCGGCAATATAGTGTTCATCCGTCTGCCGATAATCATCCGCACACCCTTCCATTTCATTAGTCAACGTGAACGCGAGTCCCTTAATGTATGATTCGTCCAGTGTCCGATAAAGCCCTTTCATCACGATAGACACTGCCTGACGGTTATTCCAGATCATCTGTTCCTGAACGTTTTCAGGCTCTGTGCCGCGTCCCAGAAAGTTCATGGCATCCTTAAGCGATATCTGCGCGCCCTCCACGAAACTGGTGAAGAACATCTCCTCTGTCATCGCGCCGGTCATTGGCGCGCGGTACGGATCATATCCCTTCTCCTGATCCATCGCTTCCTCGCAAAGCTTTTCACTTGCCGCGACCATTTTGTCAGTCAACACGTACCAGTAAGGTTTGCCGGTGGCATCGTACAGCGGAAGAACCGTCCCGTTCGCCTTTCTCCGATTTAACAGCTCCGGCCAGAAGCTCTCGATCGGTACGCTGAAAGGCAGCTTGAAAAGCACCTCCTGACGCGAGAGGTAGTGCGTATGGAAGTATGCATGCAGTTTTGCTTTGTCAATCGCCATTGCAAACCCCTCCTTAGTTCGGCGTAACGCCATATCCGTCCATGGGCGGTTGGATCAAGGAAGGCTGCGCAAGCAATAGGTTGAACACGATGACCTTATGCGACTGGAGATAGTCGCCGTATATCACGCGCGACAGGTTATCCGTCCAGCCCGTAAGCTTGCGTATGCGCTTGAGAAGCGAGTGCCCGCTCATCACGAACTGCGCGTAGGTTTTCAACGGTACGACTATCGCCTCGCGATCCTCAATCGTGCATGCCTGCAACAACAGCATTTTCTGCTCGTCGTTAATGAGCATCTGCACCTGTCTGGGTTGTTCAAGTATATCCAGAATTGCCTTGCTTACAAGGATACTGTCTTCTTCAAGACAGAGCGTCAGCGCGAGCGGTTCGCGCGGGTTTACTACGAATGTCGTCATACTTACTTCACCGTGCCTATCTCTTGGTAGGTCATTTCCATGGGCGTCCACTCCGCCGAAGGCTTATCCGGTATCACATCCATCAGCCCGAAGCCTTCGTTCAGGTTGATTTGCATGGACGCTGTATGATCGGATTCCATCAAGCCGAAGGATTCGTTCCAGTCAGCAGGGTACTGAGCGGGTTGCGGCTTAGGGCGTGCTTTCGGATTATCCGAATCTCTAACGGCAGGTAAGTAATATTCCCCGTCGCTCAGGTCAAACAGGTACAGTTCTTCGCCCTGAAAATTGATTTTACTGCCCTGTAGCTTATACCTATACAACGTCTCCCAGCCCATCATTTCATGGAGTTTTTCGGCAAACGGTTTACACGTGATCTCGCGGCTCTTACGTTTCTCAGCCTTGGCAATACACCAGCGGATCGCATCGCGCGAGCCCTCGTCACATGGCCGAATAACAAGCTTTTTGGCGTCAGGATTGATGAGCACCTGCACATAGACGACCTCTTCCAGCCGCGTGATGCAGGCGTTATTGAACACAATGCTGTTTCCCTTGACCGTCAAACACGGGTCGAACTTATGCGAGAAAAACTCGCGCCTGACTACCTGATATCCGTCGAAGGAGAAACCCGATTCCAACGCTATGCGCGCCGCCTCGTCCCGCTCCTGTTTGCTTAGCGGTTTGAAGCCGACGGGCTTGAGCGTTTGCGTCTGATCCATGACGGTTCCTGTCGGATTAGGCTGTCGGGGTCGCCACTGTCCCTGAGCGTAGGTGCTGTTCCGTTCATCCATATCACTTTCCTCGCTTCCATAGTTTTCCGATGAGCATCATGTCAAGCCTGCGGCAGATCTCCACGGCGCATGCGGAAAGACGTTCCTCGCGTATACCGCTCTCCAGCATTTGGTCGTAGGTCTTGCACATAAACTCCTCGCTAAAGGCTCCGTAGACCATTCGACTGGATTCGTCGTGCAAAAGGCATTCGCAGCGGTAGATATATCCGAGCCAGTAAGCGTATTCGTATTCATCCGCCAAAGCGTCGATCGCTATGGCTTCCGGCCTTTCCAATGTCGCAGTATTAGCGGCTTCCGGCAGCGCAAGCTGAGTCGTCGCGGCTGACAGCTCAAGCGTTGGCGTATCGCTCAAGCACGCGCTCATAATCGCGGCGCTTGCGGACTGCTCCTCATTCAGATTTGCAACGATATGTTCGATCCATACCATCGTCTCCACAATGGTTTCAGGGGATTTGAGGAGCAGCGGTATCTTCAACAGTTGAACCGTTTCGTCGTTCTCCAACCCGTCTTTACAGGAGAAACTGTAGTCGATGATCCCGGCGATCTGACTGTTCATGTACATCGGCGCAAACATGCTCATCGGGATATCTTTATCAAGCGCCGCCATAAAAATGTTACCTTGCATATCGCAGTAGGCGATATCACGCTCCATAAAGTCTCTTGTGATCTTCACCACGTTTGGGTTCTCAGGCGATTCCCGAGCCAATCGCATCAGTCTGCGCACGTTCGCGGACAGCGGTCTGCTCTTTGCCGGATTCTTGATGTCTCTCACACTTTGACCTCCTGTGTAACCGATTCGGCAACAAACTCAACACTCACGGCGGGTTTATCCTCGATTGGATACGCCGTAGAAGTATCGAGCATAAAACGAAGCATTTTAACTCCTTGTGTGGCGACAACACTACCGCACACTCTGTATTTATACTTTCTGTTCCAACTCATCAGAGTGTACAATTGCGCGCATAAGGACGCTGCCGAAATCTTTATCGGTTCGCCGTCCTCATTCTTCCATCGGATGGAGTTCCGTGCGTCACGTTCCGTAGGCATGACAAGCATTTCTTTCTTAGAAGGATTTATGAGCAGACAGATATAGCTACTGTCGTTCGGTTCATTAAAAACGCACATCGCGTTGAAAGAAACCGTTTTGATCGTAAACTCAACGGTCCTCTGTCGCTGCGTGAACAATACGCTTGTTTCAGTATGTTCAATAACGTAATCATCTGTGAACTCGTGATAATCTCTACGTCGCGATTTCTGTTTACGCATACTGGTGTTCTCCTAAATCCTTTAGTTTTCGCTATCGTCCGATCTCGCGCTCGGCGAGGTAACATACTCCTCCAGCTCGTTGTACAATTTCTGTACGGTTTCCTCATCTACGCGGTGATCAATGTCCAGCGCTTCAGCTTCCGCCATCAGCCCTTCTGTGTCGGGCAACCGCAATTCGCTGCTATGCTCGAACAGCGGCATACCAAAACTGCGTTTTTCGTTTTCCGTTACTTGACGCAGACGCTCTTCCATGGCCTCGATGTCCTCGACTTTTTGCGGTTCGTCGTCAGCCGCGAAGAAAATGCCCTTCGAATCCACTTTTTCCTCCGCAACGATCACAATCTGCTCTTTTCCTTTATCTTCCGGTTTCTTCTTCGCGATGCCGATGTAGTCGTCCAAGTCGAAAAACAATACGGCGTGCGTACCTTCCTGCTGAAGTGACGCGCGGACGCGGAAGTTGTAGTCAACGCTCCAGTCCATGAGTTCAAATACTGTACGACAAAATGGCATGGCGGAGATGCTCACAGAACCTCCGTTATCGTCCGCCCATTTGACTGCGTTGGGCTTACCCTTAGCGCAAGGGCGAACGACCAGCGTACGCTCCACGGGGTTCAAGAGCAGTTCGACATACTGACAACGTTCTACGTCACAGTCCTTTTCGTTCGAGAAGATCTTCATCAATTTCTGTATGCACAGGCTGTTGAAGGCTATGGAATTGCGTTTGAACCGTACAACAGGCTCGGCGATATGCGAAAACATCGCGCCGCTCACGACCTGGAAACCGGGCTTTACAGACGTGGTCGCCTTCTCATCTTTTTCGGTTGCTCTGCCTTCAAGCTGTTCTTTTACCTTTTGCTCAACGGCGCTCAGCTCCCGCGCGATGCGCTGTATGCCCGAATCGCCCGTAAGTCCGGCGATCTTTCGGCCTGCGTCGGGCAGGTGTTCCTCGTTTAGGTTGAGGCTCAAATCGCCTTCCGCTAAACCCATTGCGATACTGCTGACACGGTAGTATTCGTCCAGTTCATATCCCGCCCACGTAACATACACTGAGATATACCCTCGCAGCGCACCGCTCTTGATCACGCGCATCGGAAAGTATCCGCTTTTGTGGTCGTACTTGCGGCTGTTGAGGATCTTCTGCGCCGCATTCCATTGCGCGCGTGTGACAATCGCCTCATGATGAGCCGGTTGGTAATATCTGTTCTTCATGCCCGTATTCTTCACGGACTTATGATCATAGAAGTGCGGCGTCCACGTTTTTCTTGCGAGGATATCGCCCGCGTATCGTTCGTTGCGCATGGTGCAGGTGACGCCGCTGGGCGTCCAGCGCGTGTTCTTGATGTATTCGCCGTTCACCTTGCGTCGACCGCCGGTCTCAAGTCCGAGTTCTGTCAGCGTGTCAGCTATTTCGTATACGGTACTGCCGGACAGCAGCATGTAATACATCAGTCGAACTGCCCGCGCCTGTTCCTCGTTCACGACGAGCTGCTTCATTTTCCCGCCGTGACCGTCGTCTACCTCAGAGTTGTCGTACCCCAGCAGTTTGGGGGTCATAAAGCGACCTCTACTGAAACGCCATTCCAGCGAGAGCAGCATAGCCTCGCTCTTCATATGGCTTTCTTCCTCAGCCACCATCGCGAGAACGACCAGAATGATATTACTGGTGGATTCCATGGTATTCAGATGTTCCTGCTCAAAGTAGACCGGTATAGGCGGATTCTGCGCCTGCAGTTTTCTGACCCAACTGATGCAGTCAACGAGGTTTCGGGCGAATCTCGACACGCTCTTTGTGATGATCATATCGAATTTTCCCGCCATTGCGTCGCTCATCATGAGCCGAAACGCGGGGCGGTGATCGGTATTCGTGCCGCTGAATCCGTCGTCGACATATGTGCCTACATATCTCCATTGCGGGTTCTTCTTGATCTCATCACGGTAATTGTTCTTCTGAAGTTCGATAGAAATTACCTGATCTATGTCGTCTGTCGATACGCGGCAATATGCGGCTACCCGCAGTTTTCGTGCGATTTCTTCTTCCTGTACGTTCGCGGCGATCAGTTGAACGTTCTGACCGGTATACGCATTCACATTTCTACGCAATGCTTCTCTTGCCGATTCGCGCTCTGACTCGAACGCTGGGAGCTCTCGTTGCGGGTTACCGTCCACTTGTTTTTCGACGCGTTGCTTAGCTTTCTCAATCGCCTTTTCTCTTGTGTCCGTCAATATGCGTCACACTCCTCTGATGCTTTGTCCACCGGAGTCGTGTGCGGTATTCATTACTGCAAAACCGGTGACACCGTTATATAGCCATATTTTTCATGGCTAAGCAACATCCGTTCGGTGGTAATCTTGAAATTTTACTTTACTCCAACAAGAAGCAGCATACGCAGCACTTAGTATTTATTCATCTGCAACCCCGCTCGGCGTCTCGCCGAGGACAAGCCAAAACGGATCGATACTGAACAGCGCACATATAGAAAGCCCCAGCTTCATAGAGGCTGAGGCGAAACTGCGTTCTCCATATTCAAGGCGCTGATATTGACATATCTGGACGCCGATCAGATTAGCGACTTCCTGCTGAGAATACCCGCTGTCAATTCTCCTTTGCGTGATGATCTGCGCTTCTCTGAGGTTCGTTTCTTTCGCGTTTTTATGCTTCATCATTGAATAAACTCGCCCCCTTTGATGGTTAGTCACCATTAGCCATATAAAGGCGAGATAGTCAAGATAAATCAAGGCGTATCGATTGATTTTGATTACCAAGCAGTTTTATTTAATTCCCGGTATGTCTATAGTCCACCAATATTCTCAGCCGATAGTGTTGCGTCTATAGTGGTTTATAGAGAGCAATGAGCGTAGTTTTCTTGGGTTGCGACATCAAATATCCAAGCAACGCCAACTCCGTCTTCAAGCGTATGTTTATTCAGTGTGAGCATAATTTCGGGTGCAGAACCAATGGCGGCGCACCCTATCCTTTTCATTCTGCAATCTACCATTGCAAAACGTCGAATATCTATGATATAATCAGGTGAATAAATTGTGAGTATGAATACATGGTCATCGATTACAAACCTCTCTGGCATTTACTGCTTGATCGGAAAATGAGCAAGACGGAGCTGCGGCTCAAGGCGGACATCAGCAAGCGCCAGCTTGCCAAAATGGGCAAGAATGAGGATGTCAGTACGGAAACGTTAAGAAAAATTTGCGCCGCCCTCGATTGTGAGCTGACGAATATCATCTGTGCTACTAAAGAGGACGAGAAGCATATGCCGAAATGAGCGAAGTGAAGGCTCAAAAGCGTCAGGTCAAGTCCAAACAACGGGTTGCTGATAACGGCGAAGAATTTACCGCAGAGCGCGAAGTGAATGCCATGCTTGACTTGGTTAAGCCTGAAACGGAACGGATTGATTCCCAATTTTGGGAAATCAAATGCGCGTGATTGATACAAAAGTACAACGGGTGCAAAAAGGGTGCATTTACACCCGAAACGTTTGATACGGGTGCATTTGCACCCATAGAAAACCCCGTCGCTCAAACAACAACTTCACTTTAGAAACTCCACGCTAACCCAACCTGAATGAGGCATCTACGGGCTCGACGGATTATGAAGGTTTATAAGGCACTGTTCAATGCAAATGCATTCCGCACCTTGTTCTGTTTACATAGCAACTATTGAAGATAGTAATAGTCTGTTGTATAATATGAGAACACTGACAATTGCGGTATATCGAATCAAGGTCGGCTGCATAAGGAATGGAGAAACATATGCAAGTACAGCATGAAGCAGCCGCGATTGCGGCGGTAAAAACCCCGAACACGGTCACGTCTCTTTTGCGCGATTTTCGCTCGCTGGGCATCTGCAAAGGCGATACGCTGATCGTTCACAGCAGCATGAGCCAAATTGGCTGGGTATGCGGCGCGGCGCGCGCCGTGGTAGACGCGCTACAGCAAGCCGTTGATGAAACTGGCTTGCTGGTAATGCCCGCTCACAGCAGCGACAATTCAGACCCCAGTGAGTGGGAATGCCCGCCCGTGGACGAAAGCTGGTGGCCGATTATCCGCGCCAATATGCCGCCGTTTGATCCCCGGAGAACGCCCACACGCGGTATGGGGCGCATCGCCGAATGCTTTCGGGCATGCCCGGAGGTATACCGTTCATCCCACCCGCAAGTCAGTTGGGCTGCATGGGGAAAAGGCGCTGAGGATTTGGTTCGGGAACATCCCCTGACGCCGCAGTTTGGCATGAAAAGCCCGCTTGGCAAGCTTTACACGTGCAACGCGAAGGTTCTTTTGTTGGGGGTGGGTTATGAACATTGTACGTGTATGCACCTTGCCGAAACGTTGATGCAGGAGCGGCCTATGAAGTCCATGGGTGCGAGCGTGCTGGAAGATGGCAAGCCAAAGTGGGCCACATTTGAGGACGTCGATCTTGACTCGGATCGCTTTCCTTTGATTGGCGCGGCCTACGAGCAACACATTGGGGATTCGCGGTTGGGACGCGTGGGCAATGCCGAGTGTCGCGTCCTACATGTGAAGCCACTGATCAACTTTGCTCGGCTTTGGATACAGGAGAATTTTGCACTGTCCCGCGAGACAGTCCCGAAAACGCTGTGATTCAAAAAGATCACTGGTATGGCAAAGTCCAGTTTGGAGAAATGCACAGAAATCAGAATTTCGGGATTCGCCTAATGGCACAAACATATAAAAGATAAGATACGTATATCGAAATACAACAATTAGGAGGATTCTGTATGTCTGTTGGTCTTGCTATAGGATTTGAAATCGGTGAAGATGGAAAGCCGCACATCGTAATCGACCAAGCAGAATCTGTCAAAACTGAACGAAAAGGAAAAGGTAAGAGTCTAGTTGCCTTTCCAGACCAATATACAGTTATTGACATTGAAACAACAGGCCTCTCACCTGTATGGGATGAGATTATCGAGATAGCTGCCATACGTTATGAAAAAGGAGTTAAGATAGCTGAGTATTTCACCCTTGTTCATCCAAAGAATGAAGTGGATGAGTACATAACTGAGCTAACAGGTATAACAAATGAAATGCTCGCTGACGCTCCGACAATCGGTGAGTGCATTGGTGCATTTGTTGATTTTGCGGGTGATAGTATTTTGATTGGATATAACGTCAACTTCGATATAAATTTTTTATATGATAGTATGGTTCAACACCTGAATAAACCACTGTCGAACGATTTCGTTGATGTTATGCGTATTGCTCGAAAAGAACTTCCTGAGCTAAAACATCATAGACAAGCTGATATATTAGCGTTCTTTAATATAAACATTGAGCGGGCACATAGAGCACTAATTGACTGTGAATCGTGCCATAGTTGCTTTATAGCACTTAGTGAGCATATTATTGCTGCCGGAGCAACACTTGATGGATTTTGCAATACATTTTGTTCAAAATCTGGAAGGCTCGCTAAAAGTATCAAAGCCACAACAAATGAATTTGATGAGAACCATCCTTTGTACGGTAGAGTATGCGTTTTTACTGGAATCCTTGAAAAAATGACTAGGGCAGAAGCTATGCAGTTTATCGCTAATATTGGAGGAGTGCCTGCCGACGGAGTCACTAAAAAAACGAATCTTTTAATCCTCGGAAATAACGACTACTGTAAAACCATTAAGAATGGCAAAAGTAGCAAACAAAAGAAAGCTGAGAAGCTGATCCTTGATGGTGCGGACCTACAAGTTATCCCAGAACAAGTTTTCTATGACATGCTAACAGAAGATTGAACAACTCCCAGTGTGTCGAGAAACGGAACGTTACGGCAAATCGGGATTTAGACGAGGTGTGCTATGGATACTGCGTTGCAAGGTAAGCTCATTTTCTTTAACAAGCATCTAACAGCCTTGCCGTTATATAGGACTTTTGAAGCTCGTTTATTAACAGAGTTTCCGAAAACAAAGATACGAGTACAAAAGAGCCAGATTTCATTTTTTACTCGCTATATGTATGCTTGTGTTTCATTCCAGAGAGTAAAGAAAAAGGCTGAGTTGCCCAATCCGTATATTGTTATAACGTTGGGATTGCCCTACCCGCTGGCTTCTACCAGAGTAGCTGTTAAAACAGAACCCTATCCTGGCAGATGGACAACGCATATCGTGATTGGGAGCGTCGTAGAAATAGACGATGAACTGATTTCATGGTTGCAACAAGCCTATTCCTTTGCGGACAGCAAAATAGGACGATAACTTCCAATTTATCAATTTCGCGTCATCCATATGGAGGGTGTTTTTCATTACCCAATTGGAGCTTGAAACATCCTAAGCAAGACTGGTACGTGTGTCCGATGATATTACTTTTCTTATCTTATCACTGAAGAAGCCCTTATACAGAACCTTAACAGGTTCGATGCATATCCACCCATAGAAAAGCCCCACCGCTCAAACCGAGCAGCGGGGTTCGTTTATGAGGGAATGCATATCAAATCCGGAACCAGTGGATGGTTGATCGAGTATCAAGGGTAATTGCAGTCTATAACGGCACAGCCGGAGGAACAAGGAATACGATAGAGTATGCGCAAACAAGGGGGCGTAGGAGTGCACATCTGTGTTGATCCCGACTAATGTTCATCAAGCTACTCCGGAAAGTCGAATGAGGGGCGGCTCACACCGCCCCTCGGACTGTCTATTAACAGTTTTCCCGAATAGCATCGCGTAAGCGTTTCACCGCTCGCGATACAGCTGCCGGTTTGACCTTCAGAATGACGGCAATTTCTGTTTGAGGCAGTTCCTTCACGAAGGCAAGATCGAACAGTCTCTGCTGACGCTCAGAAAGCGTCTCGATAAAGTCATAGACACGCTCCATCCGAGGCGATGTCTCCGGCTCCTGAGAAGATGCCCATGCCTCATAGGCAATATGGCTGTCATCGAATGAACCCTCCTCTCCGGAGAAAACGGCATCAAAGGATACGTTCCACAACCGCCACGAATCTGGTTCCGGCTCGCCGGGGTGGTCTTTACGCCATTGCTTCATCATAGCTTTCTGTTTTGGATCAACGTATCGATGGGCTTGCTTGTTGTTGTTATATACTTCTGCGTCATCGAAAGCGTACAGCCGTTTGATGTGGGCTTTCATCACGCCATCCTTGTCAGAATATATGGTTGCTACGTTGCCTACTGCGCCCATGTAGGAATAGGTCATACGCTTGTCCATAGGAGTTTTCCGGGTTTTCATCTTTCTGTCTCCTCTCGTTGTCGGTTTTTGTCCGAAAGCGCGAGGAGACAGAAATGAAGCTCCCTCAACGCTTTCCTGCGATGAGGGAGCAAACTGGTTCATTTATAGGCGCACCAAAGAAGGGCAGCCAAGAAATGAAGGTTTCACCCTCATCGGCTGCACCTGCGCCTTCCCAAGCGCGGTACTTTTGTCTTCCAGCTTGATCGGGAACTTCAACCGGGAGCGACCCGGTGGATCAGGCTGTACGGTGAACAGCATTTCAGGTAACAGCGAACTGTCCATGTAGAACAGTTGTTTTTACATCACGTAGTTAGGCTCGAGAAAAGCGACTACTTCACGGCCTCTCAGTTACATGATGTCAGCGCCGTTTGCTCTGCGGCTTCTGCAGATCAATAGTAACGTAGATTGGCATAATGCTCATAATCTTCGCGAGTTAGAGAAAATGCCGCCTACAAGGCACTTGTGCGAAGCAAGAACTCGCAAAAACCGCCCCAGATAACAAGCTGATTAACTTGATAAGTTAGGAAAATTTCTCGCCATAACACAAGCCATTGGCAAGGACAAAATCACACAATATGCATTGCAATTGTAATTACCTTATGATACCATGTGGTTCGAAGGTCGATGTATGGGAGGCATAACTGTGAATGGAAAGAAGCGAAGCATAACGCCCATGGATCACTACAATATGTCGGATTTCCTTCGTGGGCAAGCTTCAAAAATACTCTCCTCATTATCAGAAAATGATAAAGCCGGATTTGTCTTAAAGAATGGAAAGCCGATAGCGGTTATCATCTCAAACGAGAGATATGAGCGTCTGCTAAAAGCGGGCATTGATATTAATGAATTCGACGCGGAGGAATAAGGTATGGCAACGAAAAAGATTACGGAAGTAATGATGGATGATAGCACTATTGATGCTTCCAAAGAAATTGCAATGGTATTCTCTATTGCAAGTTCGAAGTTGCGCTAAAGAAAATTCTTTCTGAAGTTGAGGGCATCACCGCTTCACGCCTCTTTAGCATTGCTATCGAACTATCCACCATCGATAAGACTGCGGTAATACAAAAAGACCGCAAAGGCAAAACCATTCCAGATCCGACCACAAAGGATACCGAGATCGTCCACCTGAACCAGGATGTGGATGAGTATATGAAAGCCGAGGTCCTTCCACATATTCCAGACGCTCTGTACTTCTATGAATACGACCCCGAGAAAGCAGAAAGCGCTTCGAATAAGGAGAGATTGGGCGCTGAGTTCCCGTTTACCCGATATTTCTATGAGTACCATGAACCTGAGCGAGCCGACGACTTGCTGGTGCAATTCATGGATCTGGAGAATTCACTGACATCAAAGATTGCAGAACTTCAGAAAGGTGCGGTTGCAAAATGAGTCAGGGAATGAAAGATAGCAGCATTCAATGGATTGGGGATATTCCAGTTTCGTGGAATATTAAACGAGTTAAATATACAGCAGACTTAAAAGGTCGTATCGGATGGCAAGGACTAACATCTGAAGAGTATCAAGATGATGGCGCTTTTCTCATTACCGGTGTTGACTTTAAGGACGGCGGCATCGACTGGGAGAATTGTGTCCATGTCCCAATGAGCCGTTGGGAGGAAGCAAAAGAGATTCAAATCCGAAATGGCGATTTGCTTATAACTAAAGATGGCACCATTGGCAAGGTTGCGCTTGTATCGAATATGCCTGGTGAAACTTCACTGAACAACGGCGTGCTCCGCATCATGCCAATCGAGGGGTATAGCCGCAGGTTCTTGTTCTGGGTACTTCAATCGGAAGTGTTCTGGAATTGGTTCAACTTTAAAAATGCTGGTAACAGCACGATTCTGCATCTTTATCAAGGAGATTTTGCCGAGTTTACTTATGCGTTTCCAGAGTACACAGAGCAGGAGAATATCGCCGATTTTCTCGATGAGCATTGTCTAAAGCTAGACAGCATCATAGCTGACCTTGAGAAACAGATTGATACGCTGCAGAAATATAGAAAGTCCCTCATCACGGAAACTATAACAAAGGGACTGAATGAATCTGCTCCAATGAAGGACAGCGGAATAGAATGGTGCGGAAAGACCCCTTCCCATTGGCAGTCATTACGTATGCAGGATATTGCATCATACAAAAAGGGACCCTTTGGAAGCGCTGTTACTATAGATATGTTTGTTGAAAAGGGTGACGAAACATATAAGGTGTACGAACAAAAAAATGCCATTCAGGCAAATGCCGACCTGGGTTGGTATTATCTCACATATGAAGATTATCGTGGACTAATAGATTTTTCGGTGAAATCTGGTGACATAATCATCAGTTGTGCCGGCACAATAGGAAAATGCTTTATTTTACCCGACAAAATTGAAGCTGGAATAATTAATCAAGCTTTAATGCGTGTTCGCCTTCGGGATGGATTTAACAAATCGTTCTTTATTTACTTGTTTGATATTGCTTTAGAGTATATGAACGCTAAGTTCAGCAACGGTAGCGCAATAAAGAATATCCCCCCGTTTAGCGTGTTAAAAAAGCAATGGATTAGCGTGCCTCCATTAGAAGAACAAGAAACTCTGGTTGGTTACTTGGATGCAAAGTGTACCGCAGTTGATCAGACTATCATGGAGAAAAGCTCACAGTATGCAACAATGAAAGCGTACAAGGATTCACTCATTTATGAGTTCGTTACTGGCAAAAAGCACGTGAAGGAGGCAATCTGATATGCCGATTAAAGCTGACCAGCTTCGTGAGAAGGAAGACTACCAAAAGCTCATAATGGAGCGTCTCCACGATGACAACGGGTTCCGTATCCGTCCGAGCATGGCATATAAAGCCGGTCTTGCAATGGATACGGAGGTACTTCTCGAATTCCTTGAATTCACGCAGCACGATACGATGGACCAGCTCCGCCGGATGTACAAGGATCGTACCAACGACACGGTTATCAACTACATCAACTCCGAAATCAACAAGGAAAGTCGCGGACTGATAGACGTTATCAAGCACGGCGTGGAATTCGACAACGGTGCGACGCTCAAACTGATGTACCGTAAGCCGGACAGCACCATAAATACGGCTGCCGTGGCTAACTATCAGAAAAACATTTTTTCCGTAATGGAGGAAGTGTATCACAAGGCTGATGAGCGAATCGACCTCGTCCTTTTCCTGAACGGACTTGCCATTTTCACAGTTGAATTGAAGTGCAACACATCCGGTCAGAACTACAAAGATGCTATCAAGCAATACAAAGAGCAACGCGACGGTTCCACGAGACTTTTTAAGTCGAAGGTCGGGGCTATTGCTGCATTTGCTATGGATTTGAATGAGGTGTATTACACAACGGAATTAAAGCGCCTTGACACCTTCTTCAATCCGTTCAACATCGGTGATGATTTTGGTAAAGGGAATCCTCACAACGATGTTACCGGCATAAACGTTTCATATATGTGGGAAGTAATTTGGAAAAAGGATAAGATTCTTTTCCTCATCGAACGCTTTATTTACATAAAGAAAAAAGAGCGCAGAGATTCAGATACGGGGAAAGTAAAGAAGTCAAAGGAACTGATTTTCCCGCGTTTTCACCAACTCCGAGCCGTCGAGCGTGTCATGGAGGATGTTTGCATTAATCGCACGAGCTGCAACTACCTTATTGAGCACTCAGCTGGCAGTGGTAAAACGGAGACTATTTCTTGGCTCGCCCATATTCTAGCTACCGTTCATGATGCAGAGAATAATAACATTTTCGATACTGTACTTATCATCACGGACCGCATTGTAGTTGACCGTCAGCTGCAGGAAGCCATTCTTGGCATTGAGCATAAAAGTGGACAAGTTAAGGTCATGGATGACACTTGCTCCTCGGAGGACTTAGCCTTTGCACTTGCTGGCAACACGAAAATTGTCGTAACCACGATCCATAAATTCTACTACATACTCGACAACAATCTGCTTGGTGACCTAAAGGCTAAAAAATTCGCCGTTCTTATTGATGAAGCACACTCCTCCACAGAAGGCGTGTATATGCAGTCTGTCACGCAGGTTCTGACAAACGAAGATGGGGAGGAAGACGGGAAAACTGAAGAAGACAAAATGGTTGAGGAAATCCAGAAGAGTGGCAAGCAGAGCAATGTTTCCATGATTGCTTTTACTGCGACTCCAAAGCCGGACACCTTGCAACTCTTCGGTACTTTGAATGCAGAAGGGAAGAAGGAGTCCTTTGACCTGTATACCATGAAGCAGGCTATTGAGGAAGGCTATATCCTGAATGTCCTCGAAAACTATGTTACATGGAAAACCTACTGCCACCTTAACAAAGCCATAGAGGATGACCCGGAGCTACGGTCAATCACGGCTAAACGAAAAATGGCTCGATTTATCGACCTGCATGACACCAACATCGCCCAAAAGGTCGAGGTTATCATTGAACATTTCCGTGCCAATGTTGCCGGGTGTCTCGGTGGTAAAGCGAAAGCAATGGTCATCACCTCGTCTCGCCCTGCGGCGGTAAAGTACCGGCAGGAGTTTGAAAGGTATATTCAAGATCATGGCTATACCGGCATCAGAGCCCTTGTAGCCTTTTCCGGCAGGGTGAAGCTGGGGGACGAAGAATACACCGAGGTCGGAATGAATGGCATCAAGGAGGAGGAACTTCGTTTTGAGTTTGATAGGAGCTGTTACCAGGTACTTATCGTTGCCGACAAGTATCAGACCGGCTTTGACCAGCCAAAGCTCGTTGCCATGTATGTTGACAAACGGCTGAAGGGTGTAGCAGCTGTTCAAACGTTGTCCCGTTTGAACAGGATTTGCCCACCGTATGACAAGACAACTTTTGTGTTGGATTTTAAGAACAACTATGACGACATCAAAGCTGCCTTCGAACCATATTACAAGGATACCGTGCTGTTTGAAACGATATCTCCATCCGATATTCGGGAGCTGGATAAAGAGCTTGACGAGTACGATTTTCTCAGTGTGGCAGATGTCGAGGAATTTAACATTTACCTTTATCAGCCGACTCGCTCGTCCAAAGTGAAACAGCGTATGTGGGCTCTTCTCGATAACGCTCTGCGTAGCGTTGTCGGCCGCCCTGAAAAAGAGCAGATGGAAATCAAGATAACTGTGCGTCGATTCCTGAAAGGCTACCGTTTCTTAATTCAGGCAACTGCTTATGAGAATTTGGATTTTCACAAGAGATTCAATTTCCTGTCCTACCTCATAAAGGAACTGAATCCCGGCGGTGGCGGTAATAATTTCGATATAGCCGACAAGATTACAGTCAGCGATTTCCGTCAGAAACAGATAGAAGAGCACACTGGTGAAGATATTGAGGCCACGCCGGAGGTAAAAATCAAGAAGCCGAAACCCGCCAGCTTGGAAGAGGAACAGAAGAAACTGCTATCGCAGATTATTGATGAAGTAAATGCTTTGTATGACAAAGAGTACGAGCCAGACTTCACAACTAAGGCTGCAATGCAAATTCGCGACCTGCTTTTGAAAAACCTTGCTTTCAAGGATCGACTCGAAAAGAGTGCGAAAAACAACACACTTAATGAGTTTAAGTTCACATATGATGATTGCGTTCAAGATGCCTTGGTAGAAGGATACGACCAGAATGTTGATTTTTACACTCTTCTTCTTGGAAACCCCGAAATCCGAGCTAAATTTGCCAATGTGTTTATGAGTGAGATTTACCGTATCCTCAGGGGCGAAACAACGGATGAATGAGTATGAAAGGTGGTGGTGAAATATAGTATGACTGCACGAAATCCATTTATAAGATATATCCCGGATTTGGATGTAGAAGCTGAAAGGTTTTTATACGCCTACGGGTATCAAAGCGCCATCACCACGCCTATGGCAGTACCGATATGGGACATCTCAAAACGGATGTCCCTGGAGGTAATTCAAACTGAGTGCTTATCATACGACGACAGTGTGCAAGGAGCAATTGCCTTCAGCGATGGCATTATAGATGCCTCTTGTGTCGTCTGCGCCATCTTCCGCTTCATACGCGATATAGAAGACACATTAAATATACTCAACTTCCAAATATTACATATAGTCCTTTCAAGATACAGAAGATTTGTAACTAAGAGTTTGCAAGATCACGAACATGAGTATGCTCCTTCTTCGAAAGCAATGAGTATCAGAAGCTTCGAAGAAGGAGCATGTAGCATAAGTTAGTGTTCTAATGTTTACTTGTTCACAACCACCATTATTCGCTCAAGCGCTTGATTGTATACAGTGAGTACGTCCTCTAAACCAAGGTCGTCAAATTTGTCAACGAAATCCTGCCAGTTATCTTCATTCAACTCTTTTGTGCCAAATATGAACGCGTCGAGGTTTTCGTCCATATAGGTTTGAATATCAGGATATAGTGTGTTGTATACCTTGAGTTCTGACTCTGTCAGGCGCAACATTTGTATATAGTTTGGTATGATCAAACCGCCATCTACGTACATTGTCTGCGCATCCTTAACTCTCGGGTTGACAGCGAACTCAATCCCGTTGTATACACGGCGGGGGAAGCAAAGCGCAATACCCTTGTTACCCGCATTGAAATCGCCGTACTCAGGTCTCATAACAGGGCGGCCAGTTTCGTCATAATCGAAGTAGAGACCTTCGATACCCCAGTTGTACAGCACATAACCGTTTTCAGTAAAGCCGTAATCGAAAATCTCCATAATACGGTCGATGGTCTCAGGTGATGCGTCCTTACTTATTGCCCATGAATCTTGGAAGGACGGGTACTGGAACACGGTGTAGCCTGTAACGCCCTTCTCGGGTTGAATAGGCGCTACGGGCATATAGTATCGATCCGTATATCCAAGAGATGTCCACTGTGTAGCCGCCCAATCTATACGACTGCTAGGATTATCGTGTGTAAGGAATATGCCGCGTCCTATTACCTTTTCCTGCCATTCTGTTGTAGAACTAGTCGGGTAGTCAACATCAATCAAACCCTCAGAATAGAGTTGATGCAGCCACTCGATTACCTCGTACATTCTGGAATCAGTAGCTCCGAATTTAACAGTGTCATCCTCGGTAAAGAAGTCCTCATTGATTCCACTCCAACCGAACGCCAAACGGTTGGTAAGTCCCTGCCTACGGTAACGTGTTCCGTAAGGCACCATATCCGGCTCTTCCTGCTTAATCATATCAAGCAAGTCATGCCATTCTTCTTTAGTATTAACATTCGCAATGTCAACATCGTACTTGTCCACAATATCACCGCGAACAAGCAGTATATCGCCCTGTTTCTGTGAATACAGCGTTGAAAGGATTCTTACATCTCCATTTTCCATAGCTGTCTGGGCGTTAATGAACGGGTCGTTGAAATATGCGTCTTCGAGGTTCGAGTATTTACCGATGATGTAATCGTTAAGTGTCGCCCAGGCGTTCGAGTACTTATCCAAATTCGCGAACGAGCTCTGTACGAGTGTGTTCACTTCATTGGACGACATCATAGTGTTGAATACAGTCGTGCTATCCGTCGCCGGAACATAGCGTACTCTAAGCTTCACGTTGAACATCTCTTCAAGGAGTTGATCTACCGGGAAGCCTTCTTCAGGAAGGTCGGTTAAGCTGGCGGACGGATGAGATACGCGGAAGATGTCGATTACGATCGGATCTTCCTTGGCTTCGGCTCCCTGCGCGGACGCGATTGGCGCACAGAAGAATGTCAGCATCATAATGCAGACAAGTCCTATAAGAGCGGTTTTTTTCATGTGGATAACCTCCTGTATATTTGCTCGATTCGCATAGCGAACCGCGGCATTCTACTGTTCATCAACCCTTGATTGACCCGACCATTACACCTTTAACGAAATACTTCTGTATAAACGGGTAGACGCAAAGAATAGGAATCACAGCAACAATGATAACGGTGTACTTTACGTTTTCTGCAATCATATGAGATGAATCTTCCGTAGCCGCTCCAGCTATCGTTCCGATGATCTCGTTTACTTGATTTTGTAAAACAATTTGCCTGAGCACAAGTTGCAAAGGATATTTCGCTGTATCGGCAAGATAAATCATTGCACTAAACCAGCTATTCCACTGACCTACCGCGTAGAATAAGCCAATAGTCATCATTGAAGGTAATGATAACGGCAGAATTATCCGCACAAGTGTTTGTATTTCTGAAGCGCCGTCAACTACCGCAGCCTCTTCTATAGCGTTAGGTATACCTTGGAAGAATGTTCTCATAATAATCATATTCATGGTACTGACTGCCGATGGTAGTACTATCGCCCACATCGTATTATACAGACCAATAGTTCTAACCACAAGAAATGTTGGAATAAGTCCTCCACTAAAAAACATTGTAAAAGCGAAGTATACAGTAAACGCACTTCTTCCGTAGAACTCTTTCTTCGAAAGCGGATATGCGCCTAATACAGTGAGCGTAAGACTTATTACTGTTCCGACAGACGTATAAAGTAATGTGTTTACGTAAGCGCTTAACACCACATCATAACCGAGAACAAGCTTATATGACTTAATGTTCAAACCTATTGGCCATAAACCAATTCTGCCAGCCAAAACAGAGGCGTTGTCGCTTAGGCTGCCAATAAGGCAATAGTAAAACGGATAAAGCATTAAAAAGCTTATGCTCACCAAGATAATAATGTTCAATACTTCGAATATTCTGCGCCCAATACTTTTCTTACGCATATATATCCACCTCCATTACCACAAACTCGTCTCTCCAAAGTGCTTGGAGATGGTATTGGCAACTACAAGTAACACCATGGAAATGCACGAGTTGAACATACCGACAGCGGATGAAAAGCTATAGTTTGAATCCTGCAAACCCACACGGTATACATATGTAGAAATAACGTCGCCTGTTACATATGTAGCGGGTGAATACATTAGTATGATGGACTCATATCCGACTGTCATTAGCTGACCGATACGCAGAATAAGCATGATAACTACCGTGGGCGCTATACCCGGTAATGTAATATGCCATAACTGACGCCAATATCCGCCACCGTCAATAACGCACGCTTCATATAATTCAGTTTCAACATTAGACAGCGCTGCCAGATAAATGATCGAACCCCAGCCAACGCTTCTCCATATATCCATTATTATATACAGAGATCTAAAATACTTCGGTTCAGATAGGAAGTAAGTTCGCTCTCCACCCAAGGCGGCAATAACGTTATTAATTAATCCGGTTTCAGGCGAAAGAAATGTGGTGAACATACCTACTATAATAACTGTAGAAATGAAGTGCGGCAGATAACTTATAGTTTGAGTGATTTTCTTAAACTTTCCACCCTTAAGTTCATTAAACAGAAGTGACAAAATAATCGGTGCCGGAAATCCAAAAACCAATCCATAGAAACTAATTAGAAATGTATTCCTTATTAGTCTCCAACAGTATATAGACGAGAAAAAGCGAACAAAATGCTGAAGCCCAATAAATTGACTATTTATGACACCATCAAACACATCATATTCTTCAAAAGCAATAACAAGTCCAAACATAGGCGCATAACAAAAAATAAAGTACCATATCACCACAGGAAAAATCATGAAATACAAATGACGATTTCGAAAAATACGGCGCCAATATAGCATCTGTTTTCGTCACTTCCTTATGACCGCTTGTTGGATTTCATTTTAATATACACATAATATCTATCCACCACATCTTTTGTCAACCAAGAGATACATTTCTGCGTATATTTTGATTATTTTTGCGCAGCGATTAAGTCGGTTATCAAAAACGCCGTATTTATAGCGCTAACAATGTAAGCATTGTCTAAAATTAAACGTCAAGATTATGAAACGCTGTTACGCACATCGCTCATTTTCGTTCATTATATATGCAAAAATGTTCAAACGCTTGACCGGAATAGCGTTTTATGGTAAATGAGTAATATAAAGAGGGGGATATATATGCTTAGTATAGAGAAATCTCGGCATTTTCGAAAATACACGGACTTCGCGAGCGAGGTTGAAAGCTATGTGCTCAAGAATGAAACGGCGCCCATGCAGAGACCGCTGTATTTCGTTAGTAACCCCCACAGCCAAGACGGACGCTATTACTGGTTCATATGTGATTTTGCGCCTAACGGCACATGGGAGGGAAGCTGGGACTCCATGGCTTGTCTTGACTTCAAAACAGATGAAATATACTACCACCCCGATATAAACACACCGCCTGGAATGTGTAATGCTGTTATCGACGCTCAAACAGGTGATGTGTATTGGTCAACGGCCGGATACATATATCATAAAACACCCGACCCCGATTCACACGTAGATACAATTTCAAAGATTCCATCCGAATGGCAGAGAATTGGTGGAAAACCAACATGTCATCTCACAATGTCTGCTGACCGGCGAGAGTTGGCTCTGGATGTGATCGACGGGAACGATACATATATCTGCTCCTGCGATATTCAGACAGGCCGATTTGATTTATGGTGTAAGCTACACGGCGGTTGGGACAGAACACAATTTAACCCAAAAGATAAGGATGTTATGATGTTTGCCATGAACTTGTACCAGGACATAGTGAACGGCGAACGGAAATCTATCGGCATTAACGATGAAGGAAAATTGACACGAATTTGGACAATGCGCAGAGGTGAACAACCGCACTGCCATTTGCCCATGTATAAGGAAGCCTCGCACGAATGGTGGAGCGCCGACGGCAAAACGATATACTACAATGATTGGAAAAAAGGGCTTTGCGCTATAAACTACGAAACAGACGAAACATGGCTGGTACATCCTACGGGCTTCCGCCACGGTTATTCAAGTCCGGATGATCGATACTTTGCAGCGGACGTATTTTTGTATGACGATAAGCTGGACTGGTGGCGCGGCTGTGCAATCTCGGTAAACTTCTATAATACCCTCACACATCGCCCTATTGACATAATCACCCGAAATCCCGCATTATACGAAAGCCATGCAGACTGTCCATACCATATCGATCCACACCCACGTTTCATATTTGACGGCAAGTATTTGCACCACTGCACTACAGTGACTGGGCGAGCCAGCATAGGCTTCACAAACGTAGAACAACTTGTGCAACTATCCTCCGATCATATAAGGAAGTGAGTTATTGAAATGGTGAACTCATTTGATTCGAACCTATTCGAGAGCGTACAGGATAGGGCTAATGGCATGATTCGCAATCATATGAAATCTATAATGTCTCGTCATCAGGCGTTGATCCCAAGCGCGCGTGATTTCGTCTCGCGAGACGGACGGTTTTTATGGTTCAGTGCGGTTATGGCACCTAACGGATTTTTACCGGGTGGAAGGCGGCTGGCGGTCGTTTGGGATAAAATAAACAATACGTTGTCGATACACCGGGATATGCAGCTAGACGGTGGATTTTTAGTTGATCCCGACGGCGGAGCGTACTGGAGTACAGCAAATCAAATACTATATAAACAGCCGCAACAGACATGTAGAGTAGAACGTGTGCTCGAAGCACCCGACGATATGCGTGTTTTTCCCGGGCGTATGGCATCAGTACTATCATATTCTTCGGACATGAAAAGCGCGATTCTTGATATAAGCGAAGCCGACACGACAACGATATGTTCTTTGGAGTTAAGCTCCGGAACGCTCACGCGTTGGGCTAAGCTCACTGGGGGCTGGCATTCGCCTATGAGCAATCCGCGCAATCCTGAACAGATGCTTATACTTCGCAGCTCGTGGAAAGAGTATGCAAACGGGATAGAGCATGAGATTGATAAAGATGAAGAAGACCGCGCAATGTGCTTATGGACATTGAATCAAGGCGGCGCAATAAAGTACGTACCAACAGGCAGTGAACCGGTTTTGAGTGCCGCCTGGAGCAGAAACGGCAAAACGATATACTTTTGCGGCTGTACTGGCATCTATAACTTTAATATGGCGAATAACACGCTTACGTGCCTTAGTTCCGCTTCTGCGACAAGTTTCGACGTGAGCGGCGACGATAACTATATATGTTATGATCAACCTGCCGGTGATAATTATCCAGGTTGTGCTTACAAATGGATATTTCTAAACTTACATACAAAAAAAAGCGTAACATTCTGCGACGCGGCGCTTCTATATCCTAGTTACCCGTCAGATCTCACGTTTAATCCCGCGCCCAAATTCGCGTTTGATGATAACCTAGTAGCTGCAAATACGGTGCATAACGGCAAAGTTACAATATCGTTTGCCGACACAAGACGACTAATAGATATTACTAAGTAGGTGAGTAGATGAATAAGGTTAAAGTTGTGCAATTCGGAATTGGCGGCTGGGGCTGGCACTTTTTTGATAAAGCGTGTGCAGAGTGGCCTGATTCGGATTATGTTTACGAGGGAGTGATCGACCCGCGCGCGCGGTTAAGCCCTATATATGAAAAGATTATGGCGATGGGGATACCAATATATGAGTCGCCAGAGGGATTTTATCGCGAACACGAGGCACAGCTTGCCGTGATAACGGCGTCCATACCGGCGCATTATCCAATGACACTACTCGCCCTTGAACACGGGAGCAACGTGTTATGCGAAAAACCAGCGGCAAGCACCGTGCAAGAAGTGGATAAAATGTTTGAGGCGTCCCAGCGCGAAGGAAAATTCGTAGCGATTAACTTTAATCGATGCTTCGCCCCAGCATCAATAAACGCCAAGCATGATTTTCTGGCAGGAAAATTCGGCGCGCCTAAACGTTTTCGCATCCGTTCTATTTGCGGGCGCGACGATTCATATTTTTTCAGAAACGATTGGTCTTGCCGCATACGCGACGCACAGAAAAATCTGGTGCTGGATTCCGTTCTCTGCAACGGCACATCGCACGAACTACAGCACGCGTACTTCATGCATGGTAATGCGCTTACTGAAGCCGCTTCTCCCGTGTCATTGCGCGCCGACCTTTTACGCGCCAATCATATCGAAACCTTCGACACCTGTGCGCTCAATGCGCATACAGACGGCGGAGCTGATGTGTTTTTATACGTTACACATGCAACAGATTACACTGAGTTTCCTGTATACGATTATGAGTATGAGCGAGCTACTCTGCGCTATGACCGCGCGCGTTGGGGTGACGACCTTGTGGCAGAAATGGCGGACGGGCGCTTGATACATTATGGAGCGGCATTCCCGGACGGCACACTGACTATGAAAATCTGCGCAAAAGCTATACTGGACAACACAAAACCGATATGCGGGCTAACCGCAGCTCGTTCCCACGTACTGACCGTAGACGCGCTCGCGGATTATTGCGAGGTTAGGACATTCCCCGCGAACTCCGTGACTCGCGATACCACCCGCCATCAAAGCTACGTGCCAGGTTTGGGTATAAATATGATCGAGTGCTATAGAGCGGGCGTGCTATTATCCGACATCGGGGCTTACTCGCTTCCACAGGCGCGCAGACATGAAATATCGAATTATACTGAGTATATGGGCGGCACGTTTAATTTTGAAAATCGTTAGCGAACCAGTCAGTCTATAGGACTATCTGATAATTGACTCTCAGGCAGTATGGCGCGGTACTGCTTGGGAGATATACCTTTTATAGATAAGAACTGGCGATTGAAAGAAGATATTGAGTCAAATCCAACGGCTGAAGATATTTCAGTAATAGGTTTTGCGGTGCCCCTCAACATCATACACGCGTGCTGTACGCGCATTGAATGAATATAATCAAGTGGCGTGCAGGTCATTATCTCTTTGAACTTGCGCCGGAAGGTTGCCTGACTCATATGGCATAATTCGCTTAATAGAGATAAATCAATATGCTCGGCGTAATTATTGTTAATAAAGTTTAACGCTGGGCGAATTTCTACGGTGCTCTCTCGCTTTATTTGTTTGTCGGGTTTTTGCGCGGTAACTCTTTCTATTAATGCGAGCAAGAGCAGCGCGCTGATAATCACGTAAAAGCGCCAGCCATATTTTCTGAACGCAAATTCCTTTATGATGTTATCTACGGTTTTACAGATCTCGATGTTTGTATTTACATTAAATATTTTATAACTCGGATGGTATACGTTTCTGCTTGGAAATTGTAGATCACTTGGAAATTGATCAATAAAATCAAGTAAAAGTTCACCGTTTATATACAGTACGTCAAAAGCAGACGACGCTCCATTATCAAAGGAAACTGAATGCGATACATGCGGGTAGAATAGCACGACATCACCTGCTTGTATTTTCAAGTGATCCGTACCGAATATGTCAATATCAATATTTGTGCGCGCATATAGAAATTCCATACAGTTATGGAAATGAACAGAAACATCCTTTATTCGGTGGCTATTTACAGTATTGATTGTCGAAAAAACCGGGAAATGCGCGTCCACTTGCGTGTCCCAGTACGTCGCCTGTCCGGTGCCGTTTCCCTTGACGCTCATTTGCGTTTTCCTCGTATGTCATAAGTTCTCAACGCGCTGACTAGAACCGCATTATTACATAGCATGATTATACCTGCTAACTCTATCGACAGTCAATAGAATTGCGAATTAATGCTAAGTAATTGATGATTTTTGCGCAGTAAATATTATGTTCGCATGTAATAATGCCATCAAAAGGAATACTATTCTGAATTATTCAGTAGGCAAGCAAGGTTCATTGAACCAGAGAATACGAAACGTGCGATCATGCGCCGGGATAAGCATGAGACGAACGCTTAGAATAGGAGTATTAACTGTGAGACTTGGCATTTGCGCCGGCTACGAAAAAGCCGAATTCATAAAACACTGTGGTTTTGATTATTTCGAGTATAACCTTGTAAGCGTTCAAAGCCTGAGCGAAGATGAAATGAAGGAAGCTCGTGCAACCGTTGAAAAGCTGGACTTTTATTCAGAGGTAATGGGCATAATGCTTCCAACACATCTAAAAATTGTCGGAAATAACTTGCGAATGGATTTGGTCATGAAATATCTGACGCTCGCGCTGGACAGAGCGAAACAGCTTGGTTGCAAAAAAATCGTATTCGGTTCATCGCATTCGAGAAACATGCCGAAAGACTTTAGCAATCGGACGCTGGCCTATAAACAAATAGCGATGTTTCTTTCCGAAGCGGCTGAAATGCTTGATAAACGGGAAATGTCGCTGGTAATAGAACCATGTCCAATTCATGAGAATAACATATTAACATTAATTCCCGAGGCATACTATATAATGCGCACAGTTAACAAACCCAATGTGAAAATCATGGCAGACACGTATACGATGCAATTCGCATATGAGCGATTGAATGAGATTGAGGTATACGCCGACTCAATAGACCATCTACATTTTAGCGCCTCAAACAGAACAATCCCCTGTTCATGGGATAATAATGATTATAATGAGTTTTTCACGTTACTTAAACGAATAAGTTATAATAAAACGCTATCTATCGAAGCGTTTCACAATGACGATTTTAAGCATCGCACGAAAGACGCATATCAATTGATTTCACATGCGCTCAGCTGAAACGCTGGGGCAGAGAGGAACGACAAGTATGATGAGAATTGGCATAATCGGGTTCGGCGCACTGGGAAGCTTCTACGCAAAAATGATAAACAATGAACATCGAGTTGAAGGGCTGATCGTAGGAGCTATTTGCGATACCGACAACGAACGCCGAAAACAGGCAAAAGCACTATTTCCCGATGTACCTATATACGCTTCGATAGACGATGTGCTCACATCCGGAAAATGCGATTTCGTAAGCATCGCAGTTCCGCATTACATGCATCCAGAGTTAACAATAAAGGCGCTAAACGCGTCGATGCCGGTGATCGTCGAGAAACCCGCCGGTATAATACCCAATACCGTGCGTGAAATGAACGAGTGTGCGCTTAAGCATGCAGACGTACCATTCGGTATAATGTTGAACCAACGCACAAACCCGATTTTTAAACGCGTGCACGATATAACAGAATCAGGAGAAATGGGTCGGTTGCGTCAGGTATTTTGGGTAACGAGACAGTTCAGAACTCAGAACTATTACGATTCAGGTTCATGGCGCGCGACATGGGGCGGCGAAGGTGGCGGTGTGCTCGTTAATCAAGCGCCTCATCAGATTGATATTATTCAGTGGGTGTTTGGTATGCCAAAACGCGTTTTTGCTACGACAAATATGGGTAGCCACAGAAAAATCGCGGTAGAGAATGACGTATGCGCACAGTTTATTTACCCTAATAAAGCAACAGGCGTATTCATTACTTGCACAGACGACGTACTCGGCGAGGATAGACTTACGGCGGTATACGATAAGGGGCGCGTTAGAGTGCTCGAAGGGCAGCGACTTGAGATCGAGCGGCTTTGCGACGACGAGGAAAGGCTCGGAACACTATACAGCGACGAAGCGCTTAACGGTCTGCGCAAATCCGGCAAGCTCGTCACCACCGAAGTGATTGAAAAAGAAAAGGATTTGCTTGCGAACAGCGAACACGCTAAAGTATTCAAGGCGTTTGTGGATCATTTGAACAGCCCCGAAAAACCATTGATAGCGAAGGGTATCGACGGAATAAACGAAGTGCTGCTGGCAAGCGCGATGCAACTCTCCGGATGGCTTGAACAACCCGTCGATATACCAGTGAACGACGATATGTATGTTGAACAACTTAATAAGCTGATAGAGGCTGAGGGGAAATACCCCAAACGCTAAGTTATACACGAAATACAAGGGAGGGTATGTCATGTTTCCGTCCATTATGTCGGATGAGCTTGGACTCGATCTTCGCGATGGCATAGCGTATATAGAGGCATGGGGCTATCACCATGTTGATTTAAGGTGGAGGGTATTCGGCTGCGCTGCCGAGGAAATGCCTGACGAAACCGCGAGAGACGTTAAGGCGTTGTTGGACATGCGGCAATTGAAGGTAGGCATGCTTCATTCGTCAATAGGAAAAGTCGAACATGCGCAAGCGCCCGAAGTATTTAACAGAGAAATGGAGAAGGCGCGCAGGCTTGCGAAGATAGCGCCGTTGCTTGGCGCTACGTCAGTTCGAGTATTCCCACTCACGCCTGACGGCGTAACAGATTTTGGCAACCTCGACAAGAGGCATAAAGACTGGGATCGTCTGATGACGCTTAACGAACCAATATTCACTTTCTTCGCTCGCGAAGGAATGACAGTCGCGATAGAAAATGCCGCATTTCATATAAACGATGTGATAAATATAGTCAAGGATATAAGAGCCTACAACGTGTTCATGGCGTTCGACTTAATGGGAGGCTGGATACTGCGAGACCAGAAGGAATCAGTAGACAAGTATTTTAAAAGAATAGCACCGTATATTAGGAATGTACACGTAAAAGCATTCGCGTTGCCGCAATACCGACTTAATTTCGAAATGAGCAATGAGGGTAAAACGGCGGGCGTTATGCCATGGGGCAAGTTTATGAAAGAATTACGCGCGGCAGGTTCTACGGGTCCTTTGTCAGTAGAAACACAGCAAGTGCTGATTAATAACAACAACCCTCCATCTGTGCTCGACGCAAACAAGTGGCTTGCGGAGTTTGTTATGTCCATCGCAGATGAGGATTAAGTTGATTAAAATACACTGGAGGAAAAAACTATGAGGCTCGGCATTGGCGGAGATTATGAAAAGGTAGCAATGATAAAAGCTGCCGGTTTCGATTACTTTGAGTACAATGTAGTTCAATTAAGCCAACTCAGCGAATCGGAGTACAAGGCGTTCAAACAGCGCGTAGACGAAGAAAGGTTCTATGCAGAAACAATGTGCGTCATGCTGCCTCCCGAAATAAAGGTTACGGGAGAAAACGTGGATATTGAACGGGACGCTGTGCCATATCTCAAGCTCGTTATAGAACGCGCACATGGATTAGGTTGTAAAAAATTCGTTTTCGGTTCTTCACGTTCCAGAAACATGCCAGACGGTTTTTGGGATAGGCGTAAGGCATACACGCAGATTGTTGAGTTTTTACGTATGGTAGGAAAAATGATGGAGCCCTACGATATGGAGATAGTAATTGAACCCTGTCCGAGTCACGATAACAATATACTTGTGTTCGTCGCGGAAGGCAATTATGTAGTGAAGCTCGTAGACAGACCAAACATCAAGTTATTAGCGGATACGTATCTAATGCAGTTCAATTATGAATCTCTCGAAGAAATCCGCGCATACGTAAACGCGCTCGATCACATTCATATAAGCTCGCCTGACCGTCAAATACCATATGAAGGCGACGGCTTTGACTATACCGAACTTTTTCGCGTGCTCAGAGAAAGCGGATACGATAGCTCAATAACAATTGAGGCGTACCACCCGGACACAAATTGCGCAGAAAGGATGAAACAGGCGCACGAGTTGATGCTAAAGGGGCTAGGCAAACAGTGATACGGAGGCTCAACATATGAATCGCTTGGATTGGCGCGAGATAAAGCAACCTAGCATGCGTTACCGCCCAATGGCGCGATGGTGGTGGCCGGGGCTTGACGTAGATGAAAAAACGCTCGCGTCCCAGCTTGACGATCTCAAAGAAGGCGGTTTTGCGGGCGCGGAAATACAGGCTTTTCTGAGAGGCGCTTCGCATTTGAACGATGATGACCGCGAACAACTGCTCAATGCGCACGGCTACGGCACTGAGAGATACTTTGGTATCGTCAGAAGGCTTATGCAAAAAGCCAAAGCCGACGGTTTACTACTTGAAGTAACCGCCGGTTCTGGCTATCCGCTCGGCGATACTGAGATCGACCCAACGCGCGACGGTATGAAAGCGTTCGTAGTTGGCGCGATGTATGTAGAGGGCGGTTTAAAACGCAAGCTTCGAATTATGTCCGCGCAAACGGCGTTCAATCAGGTTATAGGTTCTGAACGCGCATCCTCATATATGACCGGGAATATGGTCGTATGGTCGATGGATTGGCCGCGAATGAGGCGAGATTTACAGCTCGCGCACGTCACTATTGCCAGGGGAGACAAGCCAGACGGCTGTATGCAAAAATTTTCTGAACAGTCAGTCAAACTTGATATTTCAACCATGCGCGACGTTACAGGTTTTGTGATTGACGGCGAACTTGAATATACTTTCCCGGACGGATATTGGTATGTGTTCGCATCGTTTGAAGGTCCAAGCTATCAACGCGTAAAGACAGACAGCCGAATGAATCCCGATAAAGAAAGTTATGTGGTTGATCATTTTTCTTCCGGTCGGATAGGCGCATATCTGGACAGGCATATAGGCAGGGGTTTATTGTCCGGCTACTCGGGCACTACATTCAGGGCGTTTTTTCTGGATAGCTTTGAACTTGTTGGACCATATTATTGGTCGGAGGCATTTCTTACTGAATTTGCTAATAGGCGCGGATACGATCTTACGCCATATCTTCCTGTGATAATAACGCGTGAGCAAACCGTAGATGAAAGCGGAAAAGCGATAGCTTGCTTTGATATTCAGGGCGGCATTGGCGAGCGGATAAGGCGCGATTACGATTTGACATTGGCAGATATGTTCACGGAGTATTTCATAAAGCAGGCGACAGCATGGGGTAATGCGCACAACTTAAAAAGCCGTGTACAGTGCTATGGTCATGTTATGGATCCACTCAAAGCTTTCGGCGCGGTAGATATTCCCGAAACCGAACAACTCGCAAGCGCGGGGTTACTAGATTTCCTAAAAATCCCGTCTTCTGCCGCCATGCTTTACCGGAAACCTTTAGCTACAGCGGAAGCATTCGTATGGTCCGGCTGTGATTATATGGAAACGCCGCTCAGGCTTATTATGGCTAGCGACAAACTCACATCGGCGGGAATCGGTCAATTACTATATCACGGTATGCCCTATATTCATGATAGTTACGAATGGCCGGGCTACTTCGCGTGGCATAACTCGTTCGGAAGCTTCATTAACAGAAACAGCTTATTATGGCCGTATATACGCAAAGTAAATGAAATTATCGCGCGAAATCAATATCTGACACAGGAAGGCGAGCGCGTATCAAATGTCTGCCTGTATATGGGCGCCCTGAGGAGCGAACTACCGTATACGGGAAGCGAATTTCGCGAGGAACTCTCTGACGGTGAGATACCTGGTATAGATAGACGTGAAAGATACGATAGTATCCGCTATGACACGCGCTGTGACAGGTGGCAATACATTTGCGTTCAAACACGGCGGGCGGCTATTGAACTTACGGAAAACGGCTACGATTACTGCCATATAAACGGCGAACGACTTAACGAAGCGTGTCTAAAAAACGGTAAGTTACATGTTGGCGACGCTTCGTTTTCAGCTCTCATATTTCCATCAATCAAATTTATCAATATTGAAACCGCAAAACGCATAGACGATTTATTGCGTGTCGGCTTTCCTGTATTCTGCATCGATACTAAGCCGTCAGAAGCCTTTGGCTTTAAAGACGCAGTTGTAAACGACGCTAAAGTAAATGAGATTTTCAAGAGCGTCACGCCCACAAAACTTAATGAGATAACCGAAGCCCTTAAAGCACAGGGTATAACGCCGACCGTCGATTTTTGCGGCGCAAGAAACTTTGACGTCACACGCAGATTGTTTAACGGTAACCAAGAAGCGTTCTTTATACGATCTCATATATTCGAAGCTCGCGAGTTAAATATAAAGTTCCCTGTTAATGTGAAGTATGCGTTGTTGTTGGACGCGCATACGGGAAAAACTGCACGGCTTAATGGAAAAACACACGACGGCTGGACGACACTTAGAATACCCTTTACACATTTCGGTTCGGTTTGGATAATATTCGGAAACTGCGACGAACAGAGTATAGACAATACGTGGTTTCGTATGTTAAGAGCGACAGTGAGTGGAAATAAACTAACAGAGATAAACGACGGTTGGAAATTTGAACTATCAAGTGAAATCAAAGGAGATGAAAAGCGGACGAGACGAGATGTTTATGCGCTAGCCGATTGGTCAGATGATGACGAGTTAAGTACATATACGGGTTGGGGCGTATACGAGAATGAGATTTTTCTATCCGAAGCGGAAATGAGCGACGTGACGCTAGATTTAGGCATTGTATGCGATATTGCTATTGTGTATATAAATGAGCGAAAAGCCGGTGAATTGATAACATTCCCCTATGCTGTTAATCTGGACGGGTATTTGCATTGCGGCACAAACACAATTCGTATTGAAGTTCTAAACTCGCTGCGTAACGGTATGATAGGCGCAAATCGCCTCCAAACGCCGCACGCGCGCGCAGCTTCAGGAATAATAGGACCTATTAGGTTGATGAAATCTCCAAAGGATTGACAGGAAGGGTGATAGTATAAAGAAAGTAGTGTTGCTAGGCGATTCTATACGCATGGCGTATGAACCCGCAGTCAAAGAGGCGCTTATGGGCGAATGCGAGGTTTGGGGCCCTACGGAAAACTGCGCGTTCGCTAAGTGGACGCTATATGCCCTGCGCTTCTGGAAAGATAAGTTGATGAAAGCGGACGTTATTCACTGGAATAACGGCTTACACGACGTAGTTGTGTTTTTCAAAGAAGACGGGGCGTTCGTAAGCTTAGGGGAATATATTGACTCAATTCAAAAGATCGCCCGCGAATTATTGAAAACGGGCGCTAAAGTTATTTTCGCTACAACAACTCCGATTGGTCCTAAAAACGCGTATCAGCGAAGTAATGCCGATATAAAGGCCTACAATAAAGCGGCGATTGATATACTTGTGCCGATGGGAATCGCGATAGACGACCTATATGCGGTAATTGCTTCTGATATTGAAACATTCTTATCGAACGACGATACGCATCCTTCTGAAGATGGCGCGAGAGCTTGCGCCGAAAGCGTGGTATGTAGTATACGCGCCGCAGTGTAATCTTGTTGTGCAATAAACCGTAATATCAATGTGGAGAATATTATGGAATTATTTTTACTTAAAAGCCGGGTCTTGGGCGGTTACGTATCGGTAGGAAGCTGCTGGAGTAAGGGCGAAATAATCAACCGCGATTTCGAAGTAACGGATTCCGGAGGTAAAAACATCGCTGCATTAAACGAAATCGCAGCGTACTGGCCGGACGGCAGCATAAAATGGGCGCGGCACACGTTCTCGAGCGAACTTGCAGGGGACGTAGTTCACATACGCGCAGTAAAGACCTTGCCCGAAGTGAACAAAATTACTGTTACTGAAACGCATTCGGGACGTGTAATAAAGACGGGTCACATGTCGATGTTGCTTCCCGCGCCGGGTGACGTTGCAATAGTTAAGGATCTACGTCTCAACGGGGAAACTCGCGTGAATAGCGTGCGACCCGTGCTCAGACTTGAACGCACGAATGTTGAAGATTACGTCACAACATACAAAATATACGATTGCACCGCAAAAATACAGAGTGTCGTGATAGAAGCAAATAGTAACGGCGTATGCGTGGTAAAATATGAAGGCGTGATGTACAGCATAGAGAACCTCATGCCCTTCGCGCTTCGAATGACGTTCGGAGCAGACTCAGACGATATAAAGTTCGAGTACACATTCTTCTATGACGGCGAGGCAGCCATTGACTTCATTAATGGACTGGGAATCGCATTCGACACAAAGTTAGTCGGACCGAATTACAATCGCCACATAAAAATAGGAACGGACAGAGGTGTTTTTCACGAAGAAGCAATGTACATAAAATGCGAGCATCCGTGTACGCCGAAAGGATTGGCGGAGGCTCAATCTGAAGGTGAAATCCTGATAAACGACAAGGTAAGCGAAATAGGTAAATATTTGTCCGACGTTGAAAGCAAACTCCCCGTATGGGACAGGTATACAATAAATCAAATGAATGAGAACTCGTATGTGATAAGTAAACAGACGCGCAAAAGCTGTAGTCCGATTAAAGCCGTATGCGGCGCGAGAGCTCCCGGTACGCTCGCGTTGGGCGCGGAAAACGGTTGCGTGTTACTCGGTATAAAAGATTTTTGGCAACGCAACCCTTCCGCGCTCGAAGCAAACGCGATATCGTCAGACGAGGCTACGCTAACCGCATGGTTTAAGTCTCCTTATAGCGAAGCATTGGATTTCAGGCACTATGATACGCGCGCATACCGCATGGAATGTAACGAAGGTTATCAGAAGCTGGATCCTTTAGCGAAAGGCATTGCCATAACGAGCGAATGTTTCATAAAACTATCAGATAGTATCGCGACCGATGACGAATTCACGGCGTTCACTATGAGAACGCAAAAGAATGCGGTCTATATAGCGAAGCCAGAATACTATCACGAAAAGCATGCGTTCGGTTATTGGGGATTACAAATAGCGGACACTGAACTTGAAAAGCTATTAGAGACGCAATTAGATGCCGCAATAGAGTATTATAAAGTAGAAATCGACAATCGCGGTTGGTACGGCTTATTGGATTACGGCGATATTATGCACACATATGATTCTACCCGTCACAAATGGTTTTATGACTTTGGCGGGTGGGCGTGGCAAAACACGGAGTTAGTGCCCACATATTGGTTATGGTTATATTTTATTCGCACCGGCAGAGAGGACGTGTTCACGCTTGCCGAGGCTATGAGCCGTCATACATCAGAAACTGACGTATATCATTTCGGACCGTATAAAGGAATAGGATCGCGGCATAACGTGCGTCATTGGGGTTGCCCGTGTAAGGAAGCGCGTATATCAATGGCTGGACATCATAGACCAATGTATTATCTTATAGGAGATAGAAGAATTGGCGATTGTATGAGCGAATCAGCCAATGCAGCTGACTCTCTACCTAATATAAACGAATCTTACCGGGAAGTGGGCGGTGTTAACTATCTCGTGGCACGCACAGGCCCAGATTGGACTGCATTCGTATCAGATTGGATGACAGAATACGAGCGCACATTGAATGTCGAAATGAAAAACAAAATACAGCGCGGTATAAATGATTTACTCAATGCGCCTCTGGGTCTGGGTTCCGGCCCGCATTTCGGGTTTACGCCAAGTACCGGCGAAATGAAGTATATTGGCGAGTTCACAGAAAACATACACCTTACCGTATGTATGGGTGCCCCGCAGGTTTTGATGGAAGCTATAGATGCATTAGATTTGCCAGAGCTCGGCAAATTGATAGCCGATTATGGCGAACTATATTGTATGACGGACTCAGAACGCACCGAACATTTCGAGAAATTGACAAGCGGCAAGCAGTTCGGCATGACCTGTCTTACGTCTGGCATAGGGTTTGCAAGCGCGTATATTACAGGAAACACTTCAATAGCGAATAAAGCTTGGACGGCGCTCGCGCGTTCATGCCCGTTAACCCGGTGTAAAGACGGATTCAAGGCGACTAAAGTATTATCGCGAAATGCCGAAGGTAAACCAATGTATGAGATAAGCTGGATCTCAACCGGGTATGTCGCACAATGGTGTCTGAACGTAATATTTGGCATGGGTCTCTTTCGAGACGCAATGCCATGCATTACCGCGTTTTTAGGTAAAAACCAGCAGTGAATCTTTCGCTCGTATCAGGCAAAATAACAAACGAAAATATGAAACAGAATGGAGATATAACATGAAAACGGCAATCGTTGGCTGTGGATCTATAGCGCAGGTGCACGCGCGCGTACTTGACGGGCTTGAGGGCGTTACTTTGATAGCTTGTGCCGACAAGCGTTACGAGCGCGCTCAGGCAATGGCTAGCGCGTATAACGCGCACGCATATTCCGACTTGGACGCGCTTTTAGCGAACGAAACCCCGGACGTGCTACACATACTTACACCCCATGCCTTGCATACGCCAATGGCAGAACAGGCTGCCGCATACGGTATAGCGGTATTCACCGAAAAGCCTCCTGCTATCAACCAAGTGCAATGGCAGACAATTAAGAAGGTTGCAAATAGAGTGCCCGTGGGCATTTGCTTTCAAAACCGATTTAACGCCGCGACACAAGCTGCCAAAGACTTTTTAAGTGAACGCACGGAATTAGGAAAACTGCTTGGCGCACGAGCATTTGTTACTTGGAAGCGTGAAGCTCCTTACTACACAGAAAGCGGTTGGCGCGGCACATGGGCTTTAGAGGGTGGCGGCGCACTAATCAATCAATCGATTCACACATTGGATCTACTGGTATATTTACTCGGAAAGCCCACAAGCAGCGCCGCAGCAATGCATAACCGGCATCTACAAGGTATAATCGAGGTGGAGGACACAGTAGAGGCTCGTATAAATTTTAACAATGTCCCCTGTATATTCTACGCATCGACAGGATATGGATTGGATTCGCCAATACTGCTCGAAATCGCATTCGAACACGCAATTCTCCGACTCGAAGGCACGGATTCGTTCTCAGTATTATATGCGAACGGAGAAATAAACAGCAATAATTACTCAAGCAGTGACACGCTAGGCAAAGGTTATTGGGGCGGCGGACATACTAAATGTATTCGCACATTTTATGAATGCTTGCGCGATGGTACTGCGTTCCCAATTAATGTAACAGCTATTGAAGATACTATGCAACTGTTGTTCAACCTTTACAGTACAGGTGCCCAAGACCTGAGAAATTGGGAGAAAACAAAGCACCCTAATCACTAAACGATCATATAAAACAAGGATGTAGACTGCGGTAAAACATTGATACATGATAAGGGTTAATTTCCGCGAGTCAGACACATTTTGAAAGAAACATTGCTTTAGGGGCAAACGGATTTTCATATGACTATTTCACACTTCCATAGTTTTGTAGGTTCATGTCATATATGATAGGTTCTGCATGAACTATGAAATCTCACATTTAAGCGGTTTTGCCCCTATCTTGCCCCTGTTGCAAGAGTTAGGCATAGATACCCTGAGATACGAAAAAATCTCTGGTGCTATTATACAAATGATACGGCGTTATCTTGGTGTATGCAGTTATAAGAGAATACAATAGGACACGTTCAGATGCCAAAAATCGCATGGGCAACAACCCCATGGTCGGCGCGACTGTCGCCGTGGCTGTGGCTGTAGAAGAAGCAAGCAAGTAAAATCCTGCAAAACAAGAAGCTTATCCGCAAGGATAGGCTTCTTGTTTGCAAGTCTCGTTTGCTCGTATTGCATTTCATAACAAGAAAAAGATCACTCAGTACACTTTCTTACACTTTTGTCCCACTTTGAGTGTACACTGATTAGCGTATTTCAACGTATTCCAGCGCTACTGAGCATAACTCATTTGGCGACTAACAGGGTTGTAGAACAACCCCATGACACAAACTCCCTGTAAGCCGATTCGCCTTCAAACAACGGGATTATCCACCATATGTTTCCTCACGCTGATTATCTTAGGCAATACGAAACGCTTGACGTTTTAAGAACACTGCCATTCCATCAAGCAGTGTTGATATTCTACATATAAACGAATAATCGGACCCGTTATATACTTATTCCGTATCAGAAGGCTTTTGCATATTGGTATTTGAAGTAGCGTTTGAGGAAAGCTTATGTTGGCGCATCGATAAGTCTCACATTATGCCCGCATAAGGCGAAACAGCCCCGAGGCTGTGCCTGAGCGGACACGGTCTCGGGGTATCATTAAGAGAATGCATTGGCAACGCTGATACCGTGTTGAGCTTAATAGTCTATCAGCTTATCCAACCGCTTTTTCTCGTCCGCCGTGAGTGGGCGCAGCGGTGGGCGGCAATAGTCCGTTTCGATAACACCTATTTGCTTGAGCATGTACTTTATAGCCGGTATCTCGGGTATGTCGCGCATGGCTTCCGCCGTCTCTACGATTTTATACTGAACGCTGCGCGCGGTTTCCATGTCGTTCGCAGTTAGCGCCCTGTACAGCGCCGCATGGCGTTTAGGCCATACTGCGCTGGGGCCGGAAACCCAACCATCGCCGCCCGCGAGTACGCAGTATGTCGCCATGGAGTCGCTGCCTATAAGCACGGATGCGCGCCTGCCATGGCAGCACTTTACATACTTTTGTATACGGCTTATGTCCGGGAAGCTGTACTTCACGCCCATCAGATTGTCAAATTCTGTCATCAGTGCGCCCAGCGTTTCGGCGCTTAAGTCATTGCCGGAGCGAGTTGGTATGTTGTAGGCGTACACGGGCATATCCTTCACCTCGGGCAATATGTCAGCGAAGTACTTGCGCATAGCCGCCTCGTCAACAGGGAAGAATACCGGAGTCATAAGCCCCGCGCCGTCCGCGCCCAAGTCTCTTGTGAAGCGGACATGCGCATAACTCTCCGCAACGGAGCTCGCGCCGCACTGGTTGTAAAACACCGCCTCGCCTGCGTTCTCCCCAAGTATAGCGCGCGCGACCTCGAAGCGCTCGTTAAGCGTAAGCGACAGGCTCTCGCCGTTAGTGCCGTTCGGGTACAGGCAGTTGATGCCGCCCTCTATAAGGTGGCGCGTAAGTCGGCGCACGCCCTTTAAGTCAATCGAGCCGTCTTCGCGCATAGGGCAAACCGAGGCGCAAACCACGCCGTATAATCGCCTGATATCCATAATAAACTCTCCTTAGTCCAAATACTTGCGGAAGTTCTCAACGCGGAAGAAGCATTGGTAATTGGCGTCATGATAGTTATAAGAGCGCCCGAACGACACGCGCACAAGCAGTAGTATGTCGTCTCCGTCAAATATCCAGTCCGGATACTGGAAGCCCACGTGCGCGGGGTCGGCGGTTCGGTAGTCTATCAGCCGCTTAACCACTTTCCATGTATAGAAATCCTCCGATACAGCCATGGAAAGCACCGTGCGCCCCGGCTTGTCCTCCGCCTGCTCCGTACCTATCATTATATACTTTTTCGTTACCTCGTCGCGATAGAGTTGGAATTTAGAGTTGCTGCCGAGCGGACAGTCAACGATTCTATCCAGCTTGAGCGGCGCTTCCGGGTCAGCATTGTCGCCGCGCAACACCACCGCTTTACCATGATCCGGATAACAGCCGCCGCGCAGGTCAATGCGTAGGTAGTTGCTTATAACGCCGTCAGGCGAAATCACGGCGTTACCTTCTATACAGCCGGGGCAATTGCCCTTGGGCGCGCCCGGCCATGCGGGGTCATACTTAGTAAACGGCGTGTAGCTCCAGTTGCTTGCAACGAGCAAATCCGCGTCCGCGTCTATAGAGAGCAGCCCGTTCGCGTGACGGTAATGCCGCCAGCAGCCGTAATCTATTGCCGTGTACAGCCTGCCGTTAAACTCGATAACCGGCATCGGTCCCTTGTGCGGTCCCATCTCGCTCGGGCCGCAGCCGGATATGATGTGCGTGGGCACACTCCACGTTTCGCCCTCATCGTCCGAGCGGCCTATGAGCATGTCACCGTAGTCCTGAGAGCCGGAGAACAGGTACAGCCTGCCCCTGTGCATGAACAGCTTCGGCCAGAAGCTGGGATATATATCGGTCACGTAGCGCCATGAAGCGCCGTCGTCCTTGGATTTGAATATCAGCGTGAGCTTGCTATTACCGTACTGACCGGAGAACACGTCCATTGCGGTTATCAGATCGCCCGAGGGCAGCCTGACCAACGTGGGCGAGCACAGCGAATGCCCGGAAAAGGCGTATGTTTTATCCTCCGGATGCAGATAGTTTATAACCATGCCGGGCACGAAACCCGTGCGCGCGAGGCGCACGCCGCTCTCACCCGTGCCGTCTGCGCGAGACACCTTGAATTCGTAATCGTGCTCGTCTAAAAGGTTTTCAACGCGCGCCTCGTCCGAAGTAAGCTCTATTTCCGTCCACGGCTTGAGCGACGTATAGGACCTGTACATCAGTTTGTGCGCGCCATCCGGCTGACCACGGTCGAACCACTGTATGCCGAAGCCGCCCTCGAACGGCGCCACACGGCAGATGAAGGGCTTTTCCCTCAGATCAATGTCTATGAGTCTTGTAAAGGGTTTGTAATTCCATGTGGTGTTTCCGCGCATAACGCTTCCTCCTATCCCTTAATGGCACCTACCATGATTCCTTTTATAAAGTACTTCTGCACGAACGGGTAAAGACACATTACCGGGAGCGACGATACAATAATTACCGCGTAACGCATGGACTCCACAAGCAATGTCTGCGCGTCGGAGTCAGAACTGCCTATCGCTGACTCCGCGCCCATCTCCGCCGTGAGATTCGACGTGCTGAGTATGCTCCTGAGCACATTTTGCAGCGGCATCTGCGTGTCTCGCAGATACAGCATGGCGTTAAACCAACTGTTCCACTGACCAACGGCATAGAACAAAGCGAGTATAGCGATTATCGCCGGAGACAGCGGTAAAACAACGCTGAAGAAGAAGCGAAACATACTGCTTCCGTCTATCTGCGCGGCCTCCATGAGCGTATCTGGTATATTGGACTCCATGAACGTGCGCGTGATGATAATATTGTACACGCTAACAGTGCCGATGAGTATATACAAAAACTGGTTGCCCACAAAGCCCAAATTCTTGAGCAACAGATAACTGGGGATCATACCGCCGGAGAAATACATAGTAAACACCATGAACAGCATCGCGCCGCGCCTGCCGGGCAGCGTCTTACGCGATAACGCGAAGCCCGTGAGCAATGTAATGAACACGGCTATGAGCGTATGGCTCGCGGTGTACATGATTGTGTTTGTATAACCCGTCCATAGTTTTTCGTACTCAAGCACGCGGCGGTAGCCCGCGAGCGTGAACCCTGAGGGCAGTAGCACAACCTTACCCGCAACCACACGGCTGGGGTCTGAGAACGAGGCTATAACCACGAAGTACAGCGGATATACGGCTAGTGCCAGCAGTATAAGCATTACGACCAGTATCACGCCGTCCAGTATTCTGTCCGAGCGCAGTTCGCGCGTCTTTGCGCTATTTATTGCAGCCATATGCGCGCCCCCTTACCACAGCGAGGTCTCCGAGACCTTGCGCGAGATGAAATTTACTAGCATAACCATAGTGAAGTTTACCACGGAATTAAACAGGCCGAGCGCGGCTGAAAAGCTGTACTGACCCTGACTTATTCCCATTTTGTAGGTGTATGTGCTGATTATTTCAGAGCGCGCGAGGTTCAGCGAGTTTTGCATCAAAAACGCCTTTTCGAAGCCCACGCTGAGTATGCTCCCCGAACGCAGTATAAGCATTATTACTATCGTGGGCAGTATCATCGCCACATCAATATAGATTATGCGCTGCCACTTGGTCGCGCCGTCGATGAGCGCTGCCTCGTGCAGCGAGTCATCCACGCTGCTGAGCGCGCCCATATAGATTATGCTGTCCCAGCCCAGCGACTGCCAAACGCCGCTCCACACATACAGGTGAGGAAACGCCGAGGCGGTCATGAGCGTTATCAGCGCGCCGTTTATTATGCCAAGCTTGTTGAGCACGCCAGAGACTATGCCCGTAGTGGGAGCGAATATTACGTTTATCATCGAGACCACGACTACCATAGATATGAAGTGCGGCGCGTATGTCGCGGTTTGCACCACTTTTGTGAGCTTGCGGTGCTTGCTCGAGTTCATCGCCAGCGCCAATATAATAGGCAACGGGAAGCCCGCAATCAGCGAGTAAAAACTGAGCACTAGCGTGTTTTGCATGTAGGTAAAAAAGTTTGCCATTTCAAACAGGCGCTTAAAATGGCTCACGCCTAGCCACAAGCTGCCCGTCATGCCCGCGCGTGGCTTGTAATCCTGAAAGGCAATAAGCACACCGTACATAGGCCCGTAGTTCATTACGAGTATATATATAACGGCGGGTATCAGAAAAATATACAGCTCCCAGTGGCGCAGTATTCGCCGACCCAATTTTCTGCGGGCGAGGGAGTGCACAGATGCTTGTGACTTAGCCACTGAAAACTCTCCTTTGTTTTGTGCTCGGCGGTATAGGAAGGGGTACGGCAAACGCACGAAAAACAGATTTAGTTACGGCATTGTTGCGGACTTTATAGGGGTGCGCATTACGCGTCCGCCTTTCCGGTAATGTATGCGGACGCGCAATGCGCGCCCCCTGAGTTTTACAGTAATATCGTAGCGCATTATTCATTCGAGCGTTTGCCGTGGGAAAAGGGGATGCGGCGCGGTATATACTCGCGATAATCATTCCGCACTGCATCCCCCGCGCTGCTATGTCGGTTAGTGCAATAAATCGTAGGCTTCTTGCTTAAGCTCCAGCCAGCCTTCAAGGTTGTAGCCTTCGATTTCCGCCACATAGGCATCCCACTCGGCATCGATGTCCGCTCCGGTGGTGACCCAGCGGGCAAAGGTTGCTTTCTGGCAGTTGCCTATGTCGGTATAGTACTGATTCATCATGGCGGTCTTTTCCGCGTCGAGGTTGCCGGTTACAACGTTCAACTCCTGCGGTACGGTCTTGCCGACCAGCTTCTCGTTGAACTCCACGGCGCGCGGCCCGCCGTCGGTGTACTGGTTATTGTCCCAGTTGGCGTAATACTCGTCTGCCAGTATACCGGGCACCTGATTCCAGAAGCCGCTTACGGGCTTACTTGCCTCGGTGTACATGCTCTGGAATTCGCTGCGCATGCCGTCCTCGGTGTAGTTCCACATCTGACCTTCGAGGCCTACGCAGATGTTGGTTACGTTCTCGGGCGACTCAACAAAGAACTCCATAAGGCGCATGGTGGCTACCGGGTACTCGTTAGTCTTGAACAGGTAGAAACAGTGAGGGCCATTGGGCACGTTGGACTGCGATGTAAGGTACGGCGTCGCGCCGTTCTCGGCGTCCACCGGTGGCAGGCAGGTCATGCCGTCCACGTACATGCCGTAGGCATAGTGTATACCGCACTGCGCCGGGTTGGACTGACGGCGGGTTAGGTAGGTAGACCAGTCGTCGGTGTAGCACTCGGCGGGAATAATGCCCTCGGCGTACATCTGCTGCATCCACTTGAGAGGCTCTTTGATGGCGGGGTTGATAGCCTGATACTTGACAACGCCGTCCTCGGCCACGAGGTAATCCGCGCCGCCCATGTACACGCCGAACTGCGAGAATATGTTGAACTCGCCGCCGACCCAGTTGCCGGAGAGGTAGTAGAAGGGCATCACGTTTTCGGGAATAGTGCCCGTGCCTGCCGCAGCCTTGAGCGCGCGCAGGTACTCGGTAAGCTCGGTTATAGTCGTGGGCATTTCAAATCCCAGCTCGTCCAGCCACGGCTTGTATATAATCTGAAGGTCGCGGAGCTGGCGGTCGAACGCTGCGAAGTTGACCCAAGGCAGTGTGTATCGCTTGCCGCCTATCTGAGTGAGCTTGTCGGTAAGCTCGTACTTCTCAAAGAAGGCGTTCCAAGTGGGGCAGTAGGTGTCAATATATTCGTCAAGCTGTACCAAATCGCCCGCCTCAACCGCGTTCTGGCGCTGTATGTCGGTAGCGACATTACGGATGGCGAAATCCGGGTACTCGCCAGAAGCGAACATAAGCGCTATCTGGTCGTTCTCGGTGTATGTGATGAGGTTGAGCCGGATATTGGTCTTTTCGAATATCCAGTCGTAGATGTTGGTCATCTGCGTGAAGTCCTGCGCTGAGGCGTAAGACCACACCACGTCCAGAGTGATGGGTTCATTGGTAATGGGGTAGCCGGTGGCGTTGGTTACGCCGTCTTTGTCCAATCCGCCCTCGGCGGTCGCGGTCGCACACAGCGCGAACATCAGGCACAGCGCCATGACCAGAGACAGTATCCTTTTCATGTGACAACTCCTCTCATACTTATGGAAGTTTGGGTTGCGCTTGGTTGCGTTCGGTCAGTCGGGCCTTTACGTCCCCCCTTTCGCGCCCGATCAGTCGGTAAACGTTATCTTAAAATATGGTCTAACCATTGGGTAATCGTTTTCCGTATGCTGGCAGTAAAACCAGCCGCGCTATCCTCTTACGGCGTTACCTCGCCGCTCTGTTGAGAGCGCCGCCCGATGTGTTGCCCAAGTACAGTATAGGCTTGAGCGCCACTTCGCGGTTTTGGGGTGGCTCACCGTTTAAACAGCCCTCGAGCTGTTCCACTATAGCATCAGAAATATCGTTAACGCGGTCGTCCAGATACGTGAGTTTTAAGTCCATAAGGTCGGCGTACATAAAATCGCCCGAGGATACTATGGCGATGTCGTCCGGTATGCGCCAACCGTTGCGGCGGCAGTAAGCCATTATGCCGGAAGTGATGGCTATGCTGCCCGTTATCACGGCGGTGGGACGCTTGGCTGCGTCCAACTGCGATATTTCCTCCATGGCGACCATGCCTTCAGCATATGAAAACTCGCCGAAATGGTATGAGTAGTCAGCCGGGTCTTTCTCCTTGTCGAATATGAAGCGCTGCACGCCCATATAGCGGTCGTAATTACTGTTCAGCATGCGCGGCCCGGTAGCGAGCATCACTCGCTTGTGACCCACTCCCGTAAGGTGTTCCAAAGCTATGTACATGGACTGCTTTTTGTCTGCATATACGGCAGGAAACGCGTGGGAGCGCGGGCGGCGGTCGTAAAATATCACCGGAGTTCCCGCGAGCGCTATCTGATGCAGCAAGTCTTCGTTCTGCCCGGTGGAGTTGACAAGCAGCGCGTCAACGCGCCTGGAGAGCATCTGCCTGAGTATTATTTCCTCATTCTCCGGCCTGTCATATGTGCTGGAGACGGTGGTGGCATAGCCGCGCGATAAAAACGCTTTCTCGACGCCCTTCACAACCTCCGGGAAGAACGACACGGACAAATCCGACGCCGTTATGCCTATCATCCTAGAGCAGTTCTGCTTGAGCGACTGCGCTATGGAATTCGGCACATAACCCAATTCAGCTATGGCTTTGCGCACGTTCAGCCCCAGCTGTTCGTTAACCGTTTCCGCGCCGTGTATCACGCGCGAAACGGTGGCTATAGATACTCCCGCGCGCTTGGCTACGTCGTTTATGGTAACGGACACGCCAACACCACATTTCAGTAAACGTTTTATCAAACATATTGTATAACTTACGCGTGAGTTTGTCAAGGGGCTTTTATAGGAAAAACACGAGCGCTCCCTACGTTACACAATATATTACTTGACAACCGCATTATGAAATGTCAGTATTGGCGTTGACGACACAATAAACCGCTCATCCCATAGAAGTCTGACCTTGCGAGCGGAGTTTTCCCGATTTATACTCGCTGTATGGATATGAGTCCTCTATCGTCGCTCTTGCGTAGCGTACGATTTAGTTCATCAGCTGTCTTTCATTTTTACGCTAACGCTCATTCCCCGTCGCAGATTGCTTGTGTTATCCGGCGTTATGTATACGGCGTATAGGTCGTCCTCGGCGATTTCAAACACGCGCGCAACTGTGCCTAGCGCGGTAGATTCACTCGAATCCGCCGCATACTCAAGATCCAAGGCGTCGCCTAAAACGATATTTGCGGCCCGCTTCTCGTCAACGGATATTTCAACGCATATACAGTCTTCTGGAACGACGCTATAAAGCGCTTGCCCTGCTTGAATGCTTTCGCCCGCAGAAGCGAAAACTTCCGCGATGATGCCTGTTTCGGTCGACAGCAGCACGCCTTTCCCTGTCTCAACGTATTCAAACAGCAGTTCGCCGCGTTCTACATATTCGCCATGCATAGTATGTGCTCGTGTACTCCTGTTTTAGCGACGCATATGCATAGTAACCGACTCCTGTCAGTAGCATAAGTATGAACAATGCGCTTATAAGCTTGCGGAATACCCGTTTACGTGTCTTGCGAAGCTTTTTCATGTGATAATCTATCCCTTTCATAGAATTTCGGTTATTATATAGTCTGAACGCGTATTTATCAGCTATGGCAGAATCGCACATCTGAAGTATAAGATCCTTCCAATACTTGCGGTGCTCAGGCTCTTCGTCCTTTTGAAAATCACGGTAACAGTCTATGCTCGCAACTATACATACGTGACTACGGCTGTCGTCTAGGTATTCACCATCACCTTTCGGAGGCACATCATCGAGAAGTAGCGATGTAAGGTATTGACGGCGATTTGAGCTATGGCGAAATCGGCGTTTTCATTGCGGACGGAGTGGGCTATGTAAAGGAATATCAGGAAGACGGACTTCATTCGCACAACCCCCAGTACAGTGTTTTACGATTCACCGACGACGATAATGTTCGCTGTATAGGTCGCGTATTGGGCACTGTTACACCAGAAGAATACGCAACGGTTCGATGAACATTGAGTTTTCAGACGTTCTTGATGCCAGTGAATTGAAGAAAATAGTCGGACTGCTCGTATGCTGCAATGTCGTTACCGACGAAACTGACTGACGGCTTTTCGAGTGGAACACAACTCAATCATGTCGTATGAAGTCAATATTCCATCAGGTTATTGGATACTGATATTCGAGTTGATGATGAAAGAGGGATATGAGATATGGCAACTGATAAGCCGATCAAAGTGTATGTGCACGTGACCGCTTCATTTGACGAATACGGCAAAATGAAGCCCATTTCCTTCGTATGGGAAGACGGGCAGAAATATGTGATTGAAAAGGTGCTGGACTGTAAACCCGCCGCCGCTATGCGCGCTGGCGGTCAAGGAGATCGATTCACAATCCGCGTCAACGGTCGCGAAAAGTATCTGTTCTTTGAGAGATGCACGCGAGTCAGCGGAGACGTACTCGGAAAATGGTTTCTCGAGCGTAAGCCTGCATAGTATCAATAGACCGCGTGGTTTCGCAGACACGCGCATTTTTTTGCCGGTCTAGCGAACATGTGTTCTGTTGCTCCCCTAATATCAGATATATGTTATGACAATGAAGCGCACTCGTTTCGTTGTCATAACTATATAATAGGTGACACACGGGCGGAAGCGGCTGTTATTCAGATGTATCTCGCTGTTGACGCAGTAGTTCAATTGTGGAAACTGGTTATGTGAAGTCAAGTGAAGATTTAGCACGTGTACCTTCTGATGAAAATAGCTCTTCTCCACAGAGCTCTCCACTATGCTATCCATAACGATCTCCATAACCGATTTACCTTATGCACTGACTGCCGCTTGTGTTGCTGCGCCGCACGCGGTCGTCGGTACGTTTGTTGGCATCCCATACGTTGGCTTGGGCGGATGCATACCGAGGACAGGCCTATCTTCAGGCATAGTATTGGGCGTTTGCATGGTTAGTCATTATTACAACCGACTAACAGACTAGTAAAATCCAAGCAGCGCGTCGCTGATCACGGCGAGGTATTCACCACCGAGCGCGAGGTCAATGCCACGCTAGACCTTATAAAGCCGGAAACGCAGCGTATCGACTCCCGCTTTCCAGAAAACTCTGAGCACTCCCTAAAGGGCGCATTTGCACCCATAAAGCCCCACCGCTCAAACCGAGCAAAGGCTGACAGTACCGATTCTCCTGAAAATAGGGCTGTCGCAGATTTTTGCTTCTGCAACAGCCCCTCTGTTAGTTACGCGTCCGCTATAATGCTAAAGACCCGTCATTTCGGAAATATAGCGGCGCGCCTTCTGAGCGTATTCAAGCGGATTGGCCTTCGCCGGATCTTGCTCAGCCTCAACGACAACCCAACCCTCGTAGCCGCTTTTCTCCAAAACGTCGAAGATCGGCGCGAAGTCCACGTCTCCGTCGCCGGGCACGGTGAAAACGCCCTCGCGCACTGCCTTAAGGAAGCTCCAGCCTTCGCGCTCAGCCTGCGCGCGCACTTTTTTTCGCACATCTTTCAAATGCACATGCTTAACGCGCGCAATATGTTTCTTGAGCACCGGCACTGGATCGACGCCAGCGAAGGTAAGATGGCCGCTGTCAAACAGCAGGCTTACAAGATCCGGGTCGGTCTCGGTCAGAAAGCGGTCAATCTCCGCCTCGGTCTGTACGCCCGTGCCCATGTGATGATGGCACGCAAGCGTCATGCCCGCGTCCAGCGCGAGCTTGCCCAGCTCATTAAAGCCATCTGTCACAGCCTTCCATTCGTCTTCGGAGTACACAGGCTTGTCCGCGCCAAAAATATTGAGCGGCTTACCCTGTATTGAGTCGCCCTGTTCGCTTGCACCAATCACCCTCGCGCCCAGAGCGCGCAGGCGGTCGCGGTGCTTAATGAACGCCTCAACGGTCGCCTCGCGCCCCGCGCCCGTAAACTGCGTGGAAAACCAAGCGTTACATATTTGCAGTCCGCGCACATCGAGCTTGTGCTTGAGCACCGATATATCCTCAGGGTATTTATTGCCAATTTCACTGCCCCTGAAGCCCGCGAGCGCCATTTCGCTCACGCATTGCTCAAACGTGTTTTCGCAGCCCAGATCCGGCATATCATCGTTCGTCCAGCCGATGGGCGCAATGGCGAGCTTTACTTTATTGGGGTCAAGCATCGAGGTTGCCTCCTTCGTCAAAATTTTCGGGTGTCTTTGATGTGAGCAGCCATATCATCATACGCAACCTGCACGCTCTTCTGTGTAGAAACTTCCGCCACGCCCACGCGCCACCAGCTTTCGTAGCCCGGGGTCATGGTCTTGGGCAGCACCTTAATGTCGTAAAGTACCGATCTTTCCTGCGTGAGCGCGTCCGATAGCGCATGGCGAAGTTCTTCGACGGTGCGAACGGTGTAAGTCTTGAGGCCATAGGCGGCAGCGTTCATAGCATAGTCTACGGGCAGCGGCGCACCGTCGAGGACGCCTGTCTTTGGGTTGCGCGCGCGAAACACAGTGCCGAAGGTATCGTTGCCCTGATTGTTTTGCAGGTTTTCGATGCAGCCCCAGCCGCTGTTGTCAAACAAGCAGAAGTGTACGCGAAGTCCCTCCTGCACGCAGGTGAAAAGTTCAGAATGCGCCATCAGGTACGTGCCGTCGCCAAAGAAGGCATACACTTCGCGCTCCGGCTCAGCCAGCTTAACGCCGAGCGCGCCGTTGGTCTCGTAACCCATGTTGGAAAATCCGTATTCCATGTGGTACGTACCGCGATTACCGGCGCGCCACAGCCGCTGCATATCACCGGGCAGACTGCCCGCCGAACCCACGGCAATATCATTACAACCCATGAAGCGATTAATCTCGCCCAACGCGCGCGTCTGACTAAGCCCCTCCGCGCGCTCGTCCGCGTAATGCTCATCTACGATAGCATCCCACTCGCGCTTGGCATCAGCCACCTCGCCGCCCCACGCGGAGCGATAGCCAATCATCGCCGAGCTCATCGCCTTCAGGAACTCGCGCGCGTCGCACAGTATGGGCTCAGCGTTCAGCTTGACAAGATCGAACGGGCAGATGTTGACAGATAAGAATTTTGCATCCTTCCGAAAAAGCCATTTGGAGCACGTGGTAAAGTCTGTGAGGCGCGTACCTACGGCCAGCACCACATCGGCCTCGCGCGCCAGAACATTGGCTGCCTTGCCGCCCGTTACGCCCAAGCCGCCCATGTTTAAGTCGTTGCGCCAGTCAATCGTACCCTTGCCCGCCTGCGTCTCTCCAAATGGGATATTGAGCTGAGTACAAAGGCTGATAAATTCATCGCCCGCTTCGCTATAGCGCACGCCCCCGCCAAGGATCGCGAATGGTTTCATTGCGGACTTGAGCAGTTCCGCCGCGCGCTTAAGCTGCCCCTCGGTTATCGGCCTGCGGTCGATATGCCATACGCGCTTGTCGAAGAAATTTGTCGGGTAATCGTATGCCTCGCCCTCAACGTCCTGCGGCATTGCAAGGCACACAGCGCCTGTGTCCGCCGGGTCGGTAAGTACGCGCATAGCATGCAGCGCAGCGGTCATCAGTTGCTCCGAGCGCTCGATGCGGTCAAAATAGCGGCACACGCCGCGAAACGCGTCCGTCACAGTGCGACCGAAGCTGTCGAAAAACTCTGCCTGTTGAAGCACCGGATCCGGCTGGCGACAGGCGAAGGTATCGCCGGGCAACAGTAAAAGCGGTATACGGTTCGCGCTCGCACAGCCCGCCGCTGTCACCATGTTCATAGCGCCCGGGCCAATGGAGCTAACACACGGTATGATTTCACGGCGATTCTTTTGCTTGGCGAAAGCTGTAGCCGCCAGAGCCATGTTTTGCTCGTTTTTTCCCTGCAAGAAGCGCAGACTGCAATCGCCCTGTGAAATCGCCTGCCCCACGCCAACGACACACCCATGCCCGAACACGCCGAAAATACTTCTCACATATTTGGTCTCCGCGCCGTCCGTCTCGACATACTGCCGGTCAAGAAAGCGGACGAGCGCCTGCGCCATCGTAAGGCGAATTGTTTGCATGGTAGCGCCCCCCTATCGAAATTAATCGCCCCAGTACACCGCTCCCGGCTCTTGCACCCACAGATGATCAGGTAAAAAGGTAGGCGTGCCATAGGGCTTGCCATCCAGATGCCTGATCGCCCAAAGATACCACAACGCATAGCCCGGAGGCGTGCATTGCGGGTGAGTGAGCCCGGGCGCGATGAACACGGTATCGCCGTCATGCACCTTGACAACGTCTGGGCCCAGCTCCGCAAAGCCGAACCCATTTTGCGGATTGCATTTGTAGTAGTAGATCTCAGGCTGCGGGTGATGATGCGGCGGATAGCTGGACCATTTACCCGGAAAGCCTATGACCTCGCCCAAAACCAAATTGGCATATGGCGCGTTGGAATAATCAAAAATCGTGCGAACGATGCGCGTGCTCGTTTCGTGCATGAGTCCCGCCCCGCGCCGTTCGTCGGGCGTGTCGCCGGGCAGGTAGAGCTTGCTATCAAACGCGCAATTATTATCAGTTCTGAGAATGTCAATTTCGCACTCGTCCGAAATGCACTCAATCTCAACGGCCACATTCTTGCACACATGCAACGCTATAGGCGGCGCGTCAAAGCAGTTCACGCGATACCCGATATGCTCCTTGCCCTCCCAGCGCAGAGCGACCTTGCCGGTCACAAGCAGATAAGCTTTTTCGAGCGGTTGCTCCTCGTGATAGCTCTCGCCTTTGCGAAGCCTGAGCACGCCGAAGTCCATGAGCATGTCGGCGTGCTTACCGCCCATCTCCGCAATTGCGGTATAGCCGAAGTGATGCGCGCCGTTGGCTCTCGTGATCGCGTCCATATTTACGCCTCCAGAATTTCACTCACTTTTACGGGGCGATGCTCGTCCAGCGATTTCTTAGCCGCCTTGGCAAGAGCCACGCTCATGAGCCCGGCGTGAATGCCAACGGGCACTGGCTTGTCATTAATAACCGAGTCAACAAATTGCCGCATCTCGTCTATAAACGAAGCCATATATCGTTCAAGGAAGAAGAACTGCGGTTTATCGCTCGCGACGCCCGCTACAGTGGACAGGCGAACTGTGGTATCGCCGTCATTCTCGTCCGCCGCCATTCCAAGGCTACCAAACGCCTCCACGCGCTGGTCGTAGCCGTAAGCGGCGCGGCGGCTGTTATCGATCACACCCAGCGCGCCGTTTTCAAATACGAGCGTTACGATGGCGGTGTCCACATCGCCCGCCTCGCCAATGCGCGGATCGACAAGACTCGCGCCCATCGCATACACTTCGGTAACGTCGCAGCCCGCGAGGAACATCGCCATGTCAAAGTCATGAATCATCATATCGATATACAGTCCGCCGGAGGATGCGGCGTACTCGGGCGAGGGCGGTTCGGGATCGCGCGATGTGATCTTCACAAGCTCCAACGAACCCAGCGCGCCAGACGCCGCCAGTTCGCGCACACGACCGTGGTTATGATCGAAGCGGCGGTTGAAGCCGACTTGCAGCTTCATGCCGGTTTCCTCGGCGACTTTGGCGGTCGCGCGAATCTTTTCAAGCGTCAGGTCAACGGGTTTCTCACAAAAAACGTGCTTACCCGCTTTCATAGCGGCGATGGCTATATCAGCATGAGTGGGCGTAGGCGAGCACACAAGCACCGCGTCGATTGACGGGTCTTTGAGAATGTCATGATAATCGGAGCTGTAGGCGGGTACGCCATACATATCCGCCAGTCGCTTAGCGGCGGGCTCGTATACGTCAGTCACCATGGCAACCTCCGCCTCCGGTATGGAATATGTGACGGACTTACAATGCACGTTGCCGATGCGCCCCGCGCCGACTATACCAATCCTGAGTTTTCTCATGATGTTAGATTCCTTTCTAATTGATGCGGATCAGAGCGAGCCGTCCCAGCTGTCAACATGCTCTTTCCTGATCTCTTCCTCGTCAAACCAGCGTGTGGTCACGGTTTTTGTTTCGGTATAGAAGCGGAACGCATCCTTGCCGTGACAATGCAGATCGCCGAAAAAGCTCTGCTTGTGCCCGGTAAAGGAGAACGCGCCGATGGGCACGGGAATGCCCACGTTGACGCCCACCATGCCACCGTCGGTGCGACGCGCGAACTCGCGGGCATAGTAGCCGTTTTGCGTAAATATGACGCTGCCGTTAGCGAAGGGGTTCGCGTTCATGAGCGCCAGACCTTCCTCAAAGTCCTTGACTCGCTTAACACACAACACGGGGCCGAACACTTCGCGCTGACCAATGGTCATCTCGGGCGTCACATGATCGAAGATCGTGTGACCGATGTAATAACCGTTTTCATGGCCGCTGACCTTTACGCCGCGACCATCCAACACAAGCTTCGCTCCCTCGCTAACGCCCTTGTCAATCCAGTCCAATACAAACTGCATGTGTCCCTTCGAGCCCACAGGACCGAGCTTCGTATCTTTCTCATAAGCCGCGCCGACCTTTTGCTGCTTGCATAAACGCACAAGCTCCGCTACAAGCTTGTCGGCGATGGCCTCTTCAACCACAACGACCGGCAGCGCCATGCAGCGTTCGCCTGCGCAGCCGAAGGCGCTGTTCATAATGCCCGCCGCGGTGCGAGTAATTGGCGAATCGCGCAGCACCAACGCGTGGTTCTTAGCCTCGCACAGCGCTTGAACGCGCTTGCCATGAGCCGCGGCCGTTTCGTACACGTGCAGCCCTACGGATGTGCTGCCCACAAATGTAACGCCCTTCACGTCAGGGTGGGTCAAAAGCAGCTCGGCCTCGCTGCGCCCACAAGGCACGATGTTGAACACGCCGTCGGGGAAGCCGGCCTCACGGTAGAGCTCCGCAAAGCGCAGGCTGGTCATAGGCGTGGTGCTCGCGGGCTTCAATACAAAGGTGTTGCCGCATACGATGCACAGAGGCGCCATCCAACCCACAGGGATCATCGCAGGAAAGTTCCATGGCGCTATGCCCGCGAACACGCCTATAGGCTCGCGGTAAGTTACAGTGTCATAACCAGAAGAAGTGTCCATTAGGCTGTCGCCCATTAGCTGAGTCACTGCGCCCGATGCAAGCTCTGTCATTTCAAGCGCCTTGCCCACATCGCCGGCGGCTTCAGCAAGGGTCTTGCCGTTTTCAGTGGCGCACAGCAGCGTCAACGAATCCATATCGCGCACGATGAGCTCGCGAAGGTTCATCATGAGCTGCGCGCGTTTGCGAAGAGGCGTCGCGCGCCACGCGGGATAAGCGGCTTTAGCGACGGTTACGGCAGCTTCGACCTCATCGCGCGTGCATGCCGGAACCTGCGCGATGACCTCGCCCGTTGACGGGTCATAAATCGAGACCTTCTTTTGAGATGCAGATTCTATGTACTGACCGTTGATGAATGGTTTGAGCTGTTGCATTTTTCTCTCTCCTTTATTTAATGCGCGTTATAGGCCGTGAACGCGTCAAATGGCGTTGACCATATCGCCATACTGACGCTTGGCATCGCGAATGAAAGTTTCCAACGCGTTTTCGTCTGGCATGTCGCGCGAGCAGGCATGGCTGGCAACGAGAATGGCGGCGCTGGCGCTGCCCATCTCAAGAGCGCACGGCAAATCGCGCCCCGTCATTAACCCGTGCAAGAGAGCGCTGGCATAACCGTCGCCGCCGCCGAAGCCCTTGAGCGCCGCGACAGGGAAAGGGCGAACGCGCCATGCGCCGTCACGCGAATAAGCCGAAGAGCCCTCTTTGCCGTGCTTGATTACAAGAAGCTTAGCGCCATGCCCAAGCCAGTAATCGGCGCTCGCGTTGTCGTTGCCGGATAGGCCGAGCAGGCGCTCCATCAGGTCAAATTCCTCGCGCGAACCCAGAATAATGTCGCTCTTTTCAGCCACGAGGCTCGTATACAGCGATATATCGTCCTTGCTTTTCCATGTGTAAGCTCGGTAGTCAGCGTCGAATATCACTGCCGTGCCGTTCTTGCGCGCATATCCAAGCGCCTTCAAAGCCGCTTCGCGCGTGGGCGAGCAACAAAGCGACGTGCCGCTCACGAGCAGCGCTCGCGCGCCCGCGATATAGCCCTCGTCCACATCATCCGGGCAAAGCTGCAAATCCGCCGCGCCCTCTCGATACATCAAGATACTGCTTTCAGTCGGCGACAGTATCTCCGTGAATGTAAGGCCGAGCTTCTCGCCGTTCACGCAGCGCGAAATGTGGCTAACGTCGATACCCTCATCGCGGAAATAGCCTTCGACAAAATCGCCGAACGCGTCGTCGCTCACACGTCCGAGGAAGCCCACTTTGCGCCCAAGGCGCGCCATGCCCACGGCAATGTTGGCGGGACTGCCGCCCAGATACTTGTTGAAATGCTCGCTTTCAGAAAGCGGGCGATTGTAGTCGGTAGGGTTGAAGTCTATGGCGACTCGCCCCACGGGGATAATATCCAATGAGCGCTCGTCGCTTGAGAACAGGGTAAGCATTCAGCCGTTCCTCCCTTCTGTATCCATTCCAAAAACGCCGATTAGCCGTTCGACCTCGGCGCGTATGTTCGCCGTTGCGCGGCGCGAGATGTCAAAGCAACTGTCGCCCTCCTTCGCAGCGCGGAATGCAGCCAGAAACAACGCGGTTCCGATATTGATTTTGCGTACCCCAAGCCGCGCCGAGCGGCGAAAATCGTCGTCGCTGATGCCCGTGCCGCCGTGCAACACAAGCGGCGTAGCACACAAGTCGCGTATGCGCTTAAGCACATCGAAGCGCAGATGCGGCGCGCCTGCATATACGCCGTGCGCATTGCCGATGCCTACCGCCAGCGCATCCACCCCCGTCTCACGGGCAAAACGCGCGGCTTCGTCGGGGTCGGCGCACACAGCCTCGCATTCTTCGCCTGCCTCTCCGCGCCCCACACGGCCGATCTCAGCCTCAACGGCCGCGCCCGTCGCGCGCGCCCAGCCCATGACGCGAAGAGTGTTTTCGATGTTCTTTTTAAGTGGCAGCGGCGAACCGTCGTACATGACGCTCGTGAAACCCATATCAAGCGCCTGTCGGATGCACAGCTCGCTGAGACCGTGATCGAGATGCACAGCCACGGGCACGTGCGCGTCCTCGGCGGCCTTGAGCATCACGCGCCCAAGCAGCGCAAGCGGAGTGGTTTCAAGCCGCATCTCCGCCACTTGAATAATGACCGGCGCATGAAGCTCCTCTGCCGCCAGAATAACCCCGCGCACGCTTTCGATGCTAAATACGTTGAAAGCACCAACGGCGCAGTCCCGCGAGCTCGCATATTTCATAAGCTCGCGCATGTTAACGATGGGCATATGATTCCCCCTCCGCCTCAGGGCGCGATCAAAAGCTCTGCCCCGCTTGCCTTGATCGCCTTTTCAAAATCGTCCGGTAACTGCCTGTCGGTGATGATTTGCTTAAAATCGCTGAATGTGGCGTAAGTCATAAGCCCCGCTACACCAAATTTTGCTCCTGCCAGCAGCAGCGCTGCGTTTTCGCTGATTTCGATAGCGCAACGCTTAATCTCGTACTCCAGCGGCGATGAGTTTGTTACGCCGTGAAGCGTCGCGCCGGTGGATGCCATGAGCGCAAGACGTATGTTATAATTCCTGAGCGAGCGCGCAGCCTCAAGCCCGGTGAAGGAACTCGTTTTACGCCTAAGCTGACCCGGCAGCGCAATAACAGTGATATGCTCGTATGGCGCGAAGCGCACGATTGCCTCAAGGTTGTTGGTCACGACTGTCAAATCGCTCCTTTGCACAAGGTGCTCGACCACGTTGAGGGTGGTCGTGCCGGAGTCGAGGAAGATGATATCGCCATCGCGCACAAGCGACGCGGCGCATTCGCCGATGCGGCGCTTGGCGGACTCGTTATCGATGCGCCGCGCTTCAAACGGCGTGAGCGCTTGCTCCGGCATTTTGCGCGCACATACCCCGCCATAGACCTTGTCGGCTACGCCCTTGCGAATAAGCTCGCCAACGTCGCGGCGCACTGTATTCATGGACACGCCGTATAGCGCGCAAAGTTCCTCCATTGTTACGCTCCCGCGCTGTAGCAGGTACTTCTCCATCTCAAACAGCCTGTCCGTTTTCATTGACACTCTCTCCCTCATATTCTTTGTTTCATATTTTATCGCACTTATCTTCAAATGTAAAGCAAATAATGAGCAATTTTCTGTTGATTTCGGAAGATATGCTCATTTTCCTAATTGCAATCTACCCGACGATTTGCTATACTGTTGCTGACAAGTGAGCGTTTGAGGAGGAAAGCCATATGGATCAGGACATGCTGGCATTGGCAAAAAGAGTTTTGCGCAAGCTCATCATCACACGAAAGGGAGATTGCGAAAACGATCATCTCACACTGGAAACATGGGAATGGCCGCAAGGCGTGGCAATATACGCGATGCTCAGGCTTTGGCAGGCAACGGGCGATCTCGATTCCCTCGATACGGCGCGTTCTTGGTATGAGCGGCAGCTCGCAAAAGGGATTCCGCCTCGCAATGTCAACACCACCGCGCCCATGCTGGGCATGACCATTTTATATGAAGAAAGTCATTCGGCTCTCTACCGCGATTTGATAAAGCAATGGGCGGATTGGGTAATGCATGATATGCCGCGCACGAGAGAGGGCGGTCTTCAACACATAACCACTCACGACGTGAACGAGCAGCAGTTGTGGGACGATACGCTTTTTATGACTGTGCTTTTCCTGTATCGCGCGGGCTGCGCGCTCGAACGTCCCGACTGGCAGGAAGAAGCGCTGTACCAATTTTTGCTGCATATTAAATATCTGCACAGCCCGCAAACGGGGTTGTGGTATCACGGCTACAGCTTTCTGGAGCGCGGACACTTTGCAGGGGCTTTCTGGGCGCGCGGCAACAGCTGGTTTACCGCAAGCGCTGTGGAGCTCTTGGAAATGCTGGATAAGGACGACGCTGTGCGACGCATTGTAGCGGAAACATTGCGCGAGCAATGCGCGGCGCTCAGAGACTTGCAGGACGCCGACACCGGTCTATGGCATACGCTTCTTGATCGCGCGGACAGCTACGTGGAAACCTCCGCCAGCGCCGCCATCGCCTATGGGCTTTTGAAGGGCATAAGGCTGGGGATACTCGATAAAGGTTTTCAATCCTGCGCCGACAGAGCCTGCGAGGGCGTATGCAGTCAAATCGCAAAAGACGGCACTGTGAACGGCGTGAGCTATGGGACGCCAATGGGGCGAACGATCGATTTTTATCGTGATATCCCTATCAAGCCCACAGCCTATGGGCAGGGTCTCGTCTTTCTGATGCTGACAGAGATGCTGCGTGAAAGCCACAGAAATCCAAAGTTGCCATGTTTTGCTTGATAATTGGATAAATTTTCCAGAGCGTGCTTGCAATTTGGTAGATATTTTGGTATAATCATCGCTGCAAAGGAAAAGTTTACCGAAATATTGCCATCAATGCGATGGCAGCTATCCATGTCTGCCATCGCATTGAAGCAGGAAAAGGCGGCGCATTGGCATCCGGCTGAACCGCATACCTCTAATAGGCGAGATACAAAACCCTGCCGGCCGGTTCGGCGGTCGCTACGTTCCAGAACGCTGTCGGTACTGCAGGCATCACAATGAAACAGAGATATCAAAGTTGCGCGATATGAACGAACGCAGCATTGCCAACCGCTTCGCAGACGAGTTTGATATACGCGGCTTTCGGTACGAGGACTTAGCATGAGGCAGTTCAATCAAGCAGATCTGGCAATATCTACAATGTGGAACTTTCGCAAGGCTCTAAGCGGGCGCGAGCTTATAGACCAGTTGTTGAGGCTGGGGTTCACGTCTGTGGAGCTTAACTATCAAGTGAAGGCTGAGTGGCTGCCCGAAATCGAAGCCGCCATCACCGCCGGAGAGCTTAAAGTCGTAAGCGTCCACAATGTGTTTCCAAAGACTTATGACGAGCGTTTTAATACGGATTCGATGATGCTTGGCTATCAGGACGAGGCGCTGCGCCGTCAGGCAATTGAGCTGAGTAAGATAAGCATAGACTGGGCATGTCGCTTAGGCGCGGGCGCGGTGGTGTTACACCCCACCGAAGTGCCGCTGCCGCCCGAAGAGTTTGACGTGCCATTAAAGGCGCTAGTCAAGGCGCATCGTACAGACAGCGACGAGTACAGGGTGCTTCGCGAGCGATTACTAGTCGCGCGTGAAAGCGCGCCCTACATGAGCGCGATGCTCCGTAGCGTCGGCGAGCTTGCGGATTATGTGGATAAGCATCGCCTGCCCGTGAAGCTCGGAATCGAAAACCGCGCAATGTGCCACCAAGTGCCCATCTACGACGAATTTTTGCCAATCACTGAGCGCTTCGACGGCAGCTCTGTGGGCATATGGCTGGACACAGGGCACGGCATCATGATGCAGGAACTGGGCTTACAGGCGTTGCCCCTGCCTGTCAAGGTGGCGAAAAGCATTGTGGGCATGCACATTCACGACGCGCAGGATGGGCTTGATCACTACGCGCCTTATACGCTGCCCGCGCCTGTGCTCGAGCCGTTTTTACCGCACATCATCAATAGCCCCATCAAGGTGTTGGAGATGAGCGGTAGACTGACGGCCGAAGAGATCGCTGTCGGCACGCGGCGTTTGCTGAAGCGTATGAACGAGGCTGTCGTAAGCTAGCGCTCCATCAACCACAGAGCCGTATGCAAATATGGACACGCCGATATGCCGCTCATGCTCAGTCACGAAAATAAGCCCATATCGGCGACGTTATAAACTATTGGTAAACCGCCTTGTTCTGATGCAAACGCGCTCCTTCACGTCTGCTTACTTATTATCGCGTAAAAATGATTCATAATTTTTGAACGCATATTAAGCCGTAAGCGCTATTGTGGTGCGTCAAGCGAAAACAGCATGTCAAAGTGCATTTTCTTAGTTTCAGGTATAAGCGCTTCGGACAGATAGCACACGCGAAGTATGTTATCCTTAGGCGAATCGCCTAAAAAGCTATTTAAAACAACATTGCGCTCAACTACGCACGCGGGGGCAAGCGCGTTTACGCTTACGCTCATGCCGGGCAAGCGCCATTCGGTATCGGATATATCAGCGCTTTTACTTATGCCTGGATACTCAATTTCAAAGAAAAGCAATACATCGCGATTTACACTGAAATCAACGTCTACAGTTATGCGATTTTTATCGGCAACCGCGTTAAAATATACAGTGTGCATGTGATTCATTTTACCCTCCGGCGTAGAGCGCAGCAGCTTTATTGTGCCAATTCCCTTTTCACCGCGCCAAAAAACCACGACCGGGTGTAATTGATAGCTTGGATTCTCACTTCCAGCAAGCGCGCCCGTCATAAGGTCTGGAGTAATCCAGCCCGTCGCCTCGCACAGCGCGTCGTTTTTGCCCGGCTCTCCGCGCTCTGAAAGCTCGCGGAATTTGTGGCGCAAAACAACATCATTCTTGGGCTTGAAAAGCGATTCGCGCACATCGTCCGGCAGGTTAATCCCGCCGAAAACCATAAGCGGGTCGCCCGATGATTCAGCCGACAACGGGTGCATCGGGAACTTTTCCTCGCCCAGCGCCCAGTACAGCATGGCGCAAAACGAGGTGTGGGTAACAATATTCAGCTCATACGCGCGTGAGTACGGGCCGCAAAAATTCATCATGGCGGGATTGAAAAACTCTGCCATGTCGCGCCAAATGCCTTCTTCGAGCACCTTGCCAAGTCCGCGCAGGCGTTCGTTCGATCCGTAGCGCCGCCAGAAGCCGAGGGTCGCTAAATCGACGCCGCAATATGTTGGCGAATTAAACTCCGCGACAGCGTGATACACTAGATATTTTTGGACCATTTCCTCGGCATACGAAAGCGCGTATTCGCAATACTCGGGCATATTAAGGCGAGCGCCAAAATAATCAAGCGCGAAAACATGCATACACTGAATATTCGTGTTTAAAGGCGAAAAATCGGATTTACTGCGCATAACAGCGCCTTCAAGCGCGATTTTACAGCTCTTTTCAATGCTTTGAACGCATTTTTCTGACAGTTTGTCCGAAAAATGCTCAAGCAGCATTGCAAAGCACATGAGAATAAACTCTCGGCTGTTAGGCTCGTAGCACTTCCACACAACCGGGTATTGGCTTAAAACCGCCTGCCCAAGAAGCTCTTCAATCTCAAGCGCATAAGGGGCAAATCGCTCGTCCGCCTTCAGACTGAGGCGGAACGCGTCCATGTTGCGCTCGAAGAACAAATCGGTGAAATAGCGTCCGTAAACGCCAAGCCGCTTGTAATCCATAACGCCGCTTTTGCATTCAGGCGTGCCGTCGTGGTGATAACTTCCATGAAATATCTCGTTCGGCTCGTCGATCTGCGTCGAAATAACACCTTCGCACAGGCGTTCAACTTTTTTCTCGCAGCCTTCTTCATTTATAAGCATAAGCCCCAGAGCATAGTACAGGCTCGGACGCGCCACGCGGTATTTTTTTCCGGAGGAATTGTAGCATACCATGCCGCTTTGCTCATCGTAATGTCCACTCAAGCGCGAGGTGGCGAAAACCACCAGCTCCTTGCCCTCTTTTGAAAGACCGTTAAAGAACGAACTGTACATATTCATGCCTCCCAACAATATTATCCCTCGAACGGCTCTATTCCGCTATCCAACTTCCGCAAAAGAAGCCCGCCGAAAAGGAGCGTTACAAAAGCAACGATTATGCCCGAAATAAGAAACAAAAAGCGTATGCCGACCAAGTCAGCAAGAAAGCCGCCGAGGAACGACGCCAAAAGTATGCTTGCAACGTTTTGTATGGTGGCGGACAGCGTTTGAACCGATGTTTTGAAACGCGGCGCGACCATTTTGCTAAGCGTGATGCTGTATGTAACAGTCTCAAGTATTGAAATAAAGTTAAAGCAATGCGCCACAAAGAGCGTTACCGTGCTTGTCGCGAAAAAGCACACAAACCAGCGCAAGGACGAAAACGCGCCCAGCACGCAAAGCATTTTTCGCGCTCCCAGCTTGTTGATTATTTTATCAGACATAAACAAAAACGGTATTTCGACAAACGCGCTCACCGAAAGCACAATTCCATACAGGGCGTTAGAGCCGCCCATATCCTCTGTGAAATATAGTGAAAAATAGCTGTGGCTAAAGCCGCTTGCAATACTCAAAAACACTTGAAACGCGAGCATGAGAATGAGCAACTTGCACTTTACAAGCTTCGCGGGCGATACTCGGCTTCCGCTCTGCCTGCTGTTGTGTCCGGGCATTTTCGGCATCAAAAACAGTATGCCAATGACAACGACAACAATAACAGAAAACGCGAAAAATGTGTAAGAAACGCCGTTTTCCAGTTTTGTCAGGCGGCTCATAACAAGCATCATAAGACCGTACCCAACCGCCCCCATCATGCGTATGGGGCCGTATGAGCGCTGGTTCTGCTCTGAATACTCAACAGACATTGTTACATTAAGCGACGGCTGAAAGCGTCTGAACACAAAATAAAGCGTGTACATAATCAGCACGTATATAAGGCTATTATTTAATAGTATCATTGGGTAGAGAACGGCGGTTATGAGCAGCATAAGCCGCATAACGCCGTTTTTTGATTTTGACGAGTCCGCAATATCGGCAAAGAACGGCTGCGCAAAAAGCGCGGCAAGCCCCGCAACGCCCGTAACAGTGCCTATCATAGTTTTTGTAAGCCCAATATTGCTTAGGTAGATCTGAAAATATCCGCCTGTGGTGTCCAACATAAAAAACACCAAGTTAAACAGTAAAAACGACGTGTAAGGCGAAATAATGCTTCTGTTTTCACGGGCCTTCGGCATTAAATTACCCACAACTACGCACTTCCTCGAGAAAATATGACAAACATATGTTCATCGTATACAGCTATACTAGCACACTAAAGCGCCAATGTCAATTAAATTCGCCGCAAAAATATGCCCGCGCCAACAAATTATCCGCACGTCAGAACGTGCAATTATTAAATTGCTCGTGTATTTGCGCATAATGCACATTTTTAGCCTAGTACAGCATACATTCCCGAGCCAAGTTCACCATAATTGTGGTAATTTGCGCAGATAGTGCGCACAACTTTAGAAAAATGTGCGCAAACGGTGTTGACAATCTGCGCTGCATATGGTGTGATTTGGGCAATCTAAACAAACTGTCTAATTTTTATTAAGCGTGCATTTGCAAAACCACCGAAAGGAGGCAGCAAAGTGAAAAGCAAAATGAATACCGTGTATAGGCAAAAATCCGGTATAAACTACCTTATTTGGCAGTACTGGAAATATCGTTACTTAATGTTCATCATGATACCCAGCATTGCAATGCTAATGGTATTCAAATATGTGCCTCTGTACGGCATACAAATAGCCTTCAAAGATTTTCGCCTGAAAATGGGTATATGGGGAAGCCCGTGGGTGGGCTTTGAGGTTTTCGAAAAGGTCTTTGAAATGCCCGTTTTTTGGACGGCGTTTAAGAACACGGTTATACTCGGCTTCTTAAACTTAGTTATTGGCTTTCCCCTTCCGGTTTTGCTAGCGTTACTTTTAAACGAGATCCGCAGCATAAAATATCAAAAGGTTTTGCAAACCATCTCATACCTTCCCCATTTCGTTTCGTGGGTAACGCTTTCGGGCTTGTTTATTCAACTTTTGTCGCCGTCGACGGGCGCGGTCGCTGCGCTATTTCGCCTTGTGGGAGCGACGCCCTATTATTTTATGGGCGAAGCGGATACATTCCGCATGGTACTTGTTGTTACAAACGCGTGGAAAAGTATAGGCTGGGGTTCAATAGTGTACTTAGCCGCCTTAGCCGGCGTAGACCAAGAAATGTATGAGGCCGCGCTTATAGACGGCGCGACGCGCCTTCAGCGCACTGTACATATAACGCTTCCTTCAATAGCGCCAACGGTAACAATAATGCTTATACTGCGCGCCGGTTCCATTGTGAGCGACAATTTTGATCAAATATTCAACATGGGCAACTCTGCCACGTATAAGGTATCAAACGTGCTTGGAGTTTATACATACGAAATCGGCCTAAAAAACATGCGGTATTCCGAGTCAACCGCCATAAGCCTGTTTTTGAATATAATCTCATTTACACTTGTAATGCTTACAAATGCCGCGTCAAAGAAGGTGAACGATTATGGCATCTGGTAGCGAACTCGTAGCGCGCGTTAAGCCCAAGGCAGCCTTAAAAAGGCATCATGCCATAAGGCGTTCGTTTGGCGAAAAAGCGTTTGACGCGTTTAACAACCTGTTTCTGGGTTTGATATGCTTTACATTCCTATATCCGTTTTGGTATTTATTCGCCATTTCCATTGCCGATGCCGAGAGGGACGCGCTTTCACGCATATGGTTTCTGCCAAAGTTCTTCTCACTAGAAAGCTACGGAAACGTTTTGTCCAGTAAATACGTATATTTCGGCTTTTTCTGGACTATTATCCGCACGGTTCTCGGAACTGCGCTCTCGCTGCTGTTAAGCTATAATCTCGCTTATTGCCTAAGCAAAAGGTATCTGCCAAACCGCAATTTTTGGACAATGCTGCTTGTTACCACAATGTTTATAGGCGGCGGTATGGTTCCCGAATTTCTGCTTATTTACGACCTTGGAATAATGAACTCAATCTGGGCGCTGGTGCTGCCAACGTGCATATCGGCGTACAACATAACCATAATGCGCAATTTCCTTATGTCGCTTCCCGAAAGCTTAGAGGAATCCGCGCGCATAGACGGCGCAAACGACATACGCATACTATATCAGATTGTATTCCCTCTATCGCTCCCCATACTCGCAACCGTGGGTCTGTGGAACGCAGTAGGTCACTGGAACGCGTGGTTCGACGCAATGATATACATTTCAGACCCGGAGCGTCAGGTTTTACAGGTGACATTGCGCCGAATAGTGCTTGAGGGCAGCAACCAGCTTGTTACGCTGTACGGAGAGGATCAAAGCGTAAAGATGACATCCGAAACCATAAAGGCCGCGGTTACAATGGTGACGACGCTGCCCATACTGCTTGCATATCCGTTTATACAAAAGTACTTTGTAAAAGGCGTTATGATCGGCTCGTTAAAGGGCTAACCGCGCACCGCGTTAAACGCGCATAAATTGTGACCCGGCGGACGGGTTGTCCGCTACATATATAAAAGGAGGATACCTACATGAAAAAGACTCTGGCGCTGGTTCTGTCGCTGCTTCTGGTAATGTGTAGTTTTTCAGCGTTCGCTAAAGTCGGTCAGGTAGACACCGACTATAGCGCGATGGAAAAATACACAATCAACTGGACGCAATACTACGTCACTCCCGCAGCGGACGACGCGGTAACAATTAAGCTGATTGAAGATACGTTCAACGTAGACGTAAATATTCTGCCCATCGAGGACAGCACGTTTATGGAAGTTCTGAACGCGTACATACTTCGAGGCGAAACGCCGGACGTTATGCGCTTGAAGGATCCCGCGAGCTTCACAACATACGTAGACCAAGAGGCGGTCGGCGCGATTAACATGGAGCTTGTTAAAGAGCATTTCCCCATCTACTACGATAGCCTCAGCACGTATGCAGGCGGTCAGTTCCTGACATACGGCAGCATTGACGGCGTGCAGTACGGCTTACCCGCGATAGCAACAGGCAACGTGTATCACCTGCCGGTGGTATACAACGAAACATGGATGAACAACGTGGGCGTTACCGAAACCCCCACAACGCTCGATGAATTGCACGACCTGCTTTACAAATTCACATTCGAAGATCCCGACCAGAACGGCATTGACGATACATACGGCATTTCAAGCGATGCAATGCGCCTTGTATTCGGCGCTTACGGAGTTAACCCCGGCGCTGCCGATGGCAGAACAGACCATTCCGCTTTCCTGTACTTAGACGATGATAACGATGGAGAAAAAGAGTTTGTGTACTGCGCAACCTCCCAGCGCTATCAGGAGGCACTCGAAGTGCTGAATGCTTGGTACAACGAAGGCATAATCGACCCCGAGTTCGTCACAGGTGAAAACACGGGCGGATATTGGGCTATCTCTCACTCAATGGTAAATCACCGCATAGGCTGCACGGTTCGCGGAAACTACTACCACTGGGTGACTGCGGGCGATTTCAAGAATACAGACGTAGACGGCTCTAAGATTGACTGCGAAAACGGCACTGTTGCCACAGAGTTCTACAACGCCAACCCGAATGAAAAGCTGACATACGGCGATCCAGTAGTCGGTCCGTATGGCGACAGCGGCGTTAAGAGCTGGAACATGCTTTCTCAGATTTGGGCATTTTCTCCCGAGCTGGTTAAGGACGAGGGCAAGTTCACCCGCGTGCTCGACATAATGAACTTCATGACTCGCAATAGTTCATATGATCCCGAGGTAATGGAAGACTTCCTTGAGGACGTTTACGGAGAAGAAGGCACATACTGGTACTGGGTAGATAAAGAGACCCGCCAGTGGCTCACGACCGAGCTTTTCCGCACCGATTATCCGGAAATGGATCCCGTGAACCGCTTTGGCCGCAGCGAGTACGGCCCAGCCTCAGCACTGCCCGAGGTTTCCGCGCAAACAGTGTTTGCACAGTCGCTCGGCTACAGCGAGCACGGCATAAGCACGCTTATACAGTTCTCGCTTCCGTTGATGGCGCAATACCAGACGAACATCACAAACCTGAAAGACAACTGGATGGTTCAGTTTATACAGGGCGCTAAGAACATAGAGACCGATTGGCAGGAGTATCTTGACGATATGGCCGCCAATGGACTTACGGATATGTATAACGAGGCTCTCGCATACTTTGAGGCTTCCAACTGATAGGTTAACGCAAAACCGCATAAGTAAACTGATGGGGTTGCTCCCGTTCCCGCCGGGGACGGGAGCAACCTAAACATTTATTTGAAGGCGCTCCTTCGGGTATTCCGCACGCTCTAAACATTATTCGATAAAGGGGGTTGTTCATATGCCGCTTGCCAATATGCGTGAAATGTTGTTGCGCGCTCAATTAGGGGAATACGCGCTCGGTTCTTTCTGCGTTGCCAATATGGAGTGCATACAAGGAATCATTTCGGCAGCAGAGGAGCAGAAATCGCCGGTAATTATACAATTATCCGAGCAGCGGATGAGCTATTCGCCTTTAAACCTGCTAGGTCCAATGATGCTTGCGGCGGCGCGAGATTCTAAAGTTCCCATCGGCGTTCACCTTGACCATGGAAAAACAATTTCATGCGTTAAGGAGGCACTGGCGCTTGGCTTTACGTCCGTTATGTACGACGGCTCGAGCCTCGGCATTCGGCAAAACATTGAAAACACGCGTACTGTTATAGAGCTTGCGCGCCAAACGGGCGCTGCGGTTGAGGCTGAGGTCGGCGCTGTCGGAAGCAGTGAAATCGGCAAAGTCAGCGCGTCAATGGCGGCGGACATAAACGAATGCCTGCTTATGAGCGAGACAGGCGTTGACGCGATTGCAGTGGCAATAGGCAACATGCACGGGCTGTACGCGAAAGAGCCTCGCCTTCGCTACGACATACTTGATAGCTTGCGCGGGCGTATGCACGCGCACTTGGTTCTACACGGCGGAACAGGGCTTACCGATGATCAGTTTCGCACGCTTATAACGCTAGGTATGCAAAAAATAAACATAGGAACCGATGTGTATATGGCGGCGGCATCGCCTGACAGCCGCGATAACGTGTTTGCAAACATTTCCGCCGCGCGCAATCGGGTCAGCGCGGTTGTGCAAAGGTACATTACGCTGTTCGGCAGTGCCGGAAAGGCGGAATAGCCCGATTATATTCTAATCAACCAAAGTTTCGCGCTCGCTTTGGATAAGATTGTCTCACAGACTAAAGCCAATGTTTCTCCAATGAATTCCCGCTGTGCTTCGCGGCAATCTTCTTTCACCTCTCATCACAGATTTTCTAACTTATTGTCATGAGTTATCTCGCGAAGTAGCATAAGCCCGTTGTGAACCGATTCTCCTTCACGCCAAGTGATTTTATCGAACGGTGAAGGAAAACAGGTTAATGGGGGCTTAGTGAAACATTTATGATGCTCTTAGTCTTTTATACCCGACGAACACAGACATCAAGAGCCAGTTATCGTAAGAAGCGGAATCGTGTCGGGTCTTCAACAAGATTCTTATGATAACGCTTGATAGACGACGGGTGAAATGATATACAGGAACGTGATGATCTGTGGAGCAAAACTGAACAATATGAGCTAAGGTTGCTATATCGTTTGCAGATATACTCACGTATTACGAATTCAATGTTTTCTCACACCAGTATATCTACAACCATTCCGCTCACCAGCGCGAACGCCATTGTAAACAGAATGTAGACGACGAATCGTTTCGCGCCCAGCACTGTTTTCATTGCGCCAAGGTTGGTGATTTTTGTGGCGGGGCCGGTGATCATAAATGCCGTTGCGCTGCCCATGCTCATGCCTTGCCATAGCCATTCCTGCAAAAGCGGAATCGTGCCGCCGCCGCACATATACATTGGCACGCCGATCGTCGCCGCCATCAGCACTCCGAAACCCTCGTTGCCGCCAAACAGACGCTCGACCCATTCTGCCGGAACATAGCGCTGATAGAGCGCCGTGAGGGTGATGCCCACCAGAAACCATGGCCCCGTCGCCTTCACATTGCGCCCTATGTTCTTCAGCAGACGAACCGGCAAATTTGGATCGGTGTCGCGGTTCCTCGGCTCGGCAAACCCTTTGAAATTGAAGAACGGCTTCTCTTTATAGAAGACGCGGATGAGCGCGCCAGCCGCCACGCCGCACAGAAAGCAACTTACGAAGCGAATGATGAGCGCGGTTTGTCCCAACGCTGCCGAGTAAATGATGAGCTGCGGATTGAGCAGCACGCTGGCCATCATGAACGCCGCAAGGTAATCGTCCCGCACTCCCTGTCGGGAAAAGGAGGCCGCCAGCGGTATCGTGCCATACATGCAAAGCGGCGACGCGATGCCAAGTAAACTCGCCGGTATCAGCCCCAGCGCGCCCCATTTTTTCTGCCCCGTTCTGGAAAAAGCCGCGTGGATTCTCCCCTTGCCAAATACAGAGATGACCGAACCCAGCGCGATACCCAACAGATAGTACGGCAGAATCTGCTCCAATTGTACGCTGAAATAGTACCATAAATAGATGAATTCCCGCCGCAGAACGGAAAGCATGAGGTAGAACACCCCCTGTCTGTACAAAACGTCGCGTCCAAGTCAGGACTGGACGCGCCGAAAGGAATCAATCGTCGATGTTGATAAGCGTATAGACACGGCTGCCAAAGCCGATGTCCGCTGCGTGTTCCAGCGTATGAATGCCATTGCGGCTCTCGATGCGCCGGATCAGCGACGCGCCGTCGGGCGATGCATACACCAAGTCTACGCAAGCCTGATCCAACGCCACAGGATCAAGGGAGGCAAGGATGCCGATATCATGCCGTCACAGTCGCAATCCACGGACAAGCGGTTCATAACGTTTATGTAGATACAACGCTCGCCTTCGCCGAAATAATCAACCACGGACTTTGCCGCTTCCGCCATTGCCTCCAAGAAGGCGTCCTGCTCGCCGCCCCACGGGCTTGTCATGCTGGCGCCACCGGAGTGAATCCAGCTCTTGCCCTCTGCGGACGCACAGCCGATGGACAAGTTCTTGAGCGCGCCGCCAAAACCCGCCATCGCGTGCCCCTTGAAGTGAGAAAGCACGACAAGGAAGTCATAATTGGCCAGATTTGCGCCCACGAAGTTTTCGTTAAGCACAGTACCGCCTTCAACGGGCAGCGACAGAGAGCCGTTTTCGTCCATAATGTCCACCTTGGCGATAGCGGTGTAGCCGTGATCCTCGGCTACCTGATAGTGCATGGCGGTCGAGGCGCGTTGTCCGCCGTAAGCGGTGTTGCACTCGACGATGGAACCGTTCACCGCCTGAACGAAGTCGCCAATGAGTTCAACGCGAAGATAGTTGCTTCCCGGCTCGCCCGTTGAGATTTTGACGGCGACATTTTCGCCTGTGGCTTCCCGATCCAGCGCCTGATAGATCGCCATCAACCCCTCGGACGATATATCGGATGTCATGTAGACGACGGGTGCTTCGGCGGGTGCATCCTCTGCCAGCGCGGGCAGACAGGCGAGCGTCAGTAGCACGGTCAGAATCCAAGCTACGATTGATTTCATTTGATAACCTCCTTAGAATTCATTTCTTCCATTTTTTTAACCAGTATGTTTACCGTTTCACTGGCGATCCGCCAAAAACGCCCGATGTTTTCATGCTGTCGAGCTGCCTATCAATATCGGCGATTTCTTTTGTGGTCAGGTTGACTTCCGCAGCGCCCGCGTTCTCGCGGACGCGCTCCGCCTTGCGAGAGCCGGGAATCGGCACGATATAGGGCTTTTTGCACAGCATCCACGCCAACGAAATCTGCGCGGGGGTGGCGTTCTTTGCTTGTGCTAAGTCGCGAATCATCGTCATCAGTGCGCGGTTTTCCTCGAAGCCTTCCGGCGTGTACTGAGGCATGCGGTTGCGGAAGTCGCCCTCCGCAAAGCGGTCGGTGGGCTTGAACGCGTCGCTCAATATGCCGTTCGCCAGCGGGCTGAACGCCACATACCCGATGCTCAGCTCCTCCAGCGCGGGGAACAGGCGCTCATACCACCGCGCCATCATGGAATAGCGATTTTGAATACAGGTCACGGGGCATACAGCGTTGGCGCGGCGCAGGTATTCCTCCGTCGTTTCTGAAATGCCCCAATGGAGGATTTTGCCTTCGCGGATGAGTACCGCCATCACCTCGGCGACTTCCTCCGGAGCGATCTTGGGATCGATCCGATGTTGATAATACAGGTCGATGTGGTCGGTGCCCAGTCGTTTCAAACTGCCCTCGACAGATTTGCGAATCGTGTCCGGCGAGGAATCCATAACCAGACCTTCCGGGCTGTGATGCACGCCGAATTTGCTGGCGATGCGTATTTTCTCCCAATATGGCCGGAGCGCCGCGCCGACCAAATCCTCATTATATGCGGTCGTTCCGTCCGCGCGGTCGCCGGTGTAACACTCCGCCGTATCGAAGAAAGTATAGCCCATTTCAACGGCTTGTGCAATCACGCGGGCGGCCTCGCCCTCGTCCATCGCCGTGCCGTATGCATGGGTGAATCCCATGCAGCCCAATCCGACAGCCGATACTGTAAAGTCCTTGCCAAGCGTTCTTTCTATCATGCTGCGTCTCCTTTCTCAGTGCGCGTCAGTGTGATTGCTCAAATGTTTCTGCAACCTTCTGGAGCAGATCACGGATGGGCAGATGCTGCGGGCAGGCATGCTCGCATTTTCCGCAACGAATGCAGTCCGATGCCTTGCCGCGTCCTGTTGTGTGAACGCCATAATAGAAATCGCTGTTCCAGTCCTTGAATTGCTGCTTGGCGTTCATGCAGGCGAACAAATCGGGAATGGCGATTTGCTTGGGACAGCCATCGGTGCAGTAACGACACGCGGTGCAGGCAATGGCGTCCTGCTGTTTCAGGATATCCCGCACGGTGGCAACCGCTCGCTTCTCATCGGTGTCAAGCAGTCGGAAATCCTTCATAAAGCTGAGATTGTCTTCCATCTGGGCAAGATTGCTCATGCCGGAAAGCACCATCATCACGCCGTCAAAGGACGCGGCATATCGTATGGCATAACTGGCATAACTGGCATGACTGCCGCCGTGCAGATCGTCCAGCACCTTTGCCGCCTCGCTTGGCAGATTGACCAGTCCGCCGCCCTTGACCGGCTCCATCACAATGACGGGCTTACCGTGCTTCCGGCACACCTCGTACACAGCGCCGCTTTGGATGCCGGGATCGTCGTAATCGGCATAGTTGAATTGAATTTGTACAACCTCGATTTGGGGGTATTCGGTCAGAATCTGTTCCAGTACCTCCGGTTTATCGTGGAAGGAGATGCCCACATGGCGCACCTTTCCCTCCGCCTTAAGCTGAAAGGCCGTTTCATACGCTTTACAGACCTTGAAATGTTGATAGTGCTCGGCGGTCTGGGCGTGCATCAGATAGTAATCGAAGTAATCAACCCCGGCCGCGGCCAACTGCTGATCGAATACCGTGCGGATATCCGCTTCGTTGTGAAAATAGCTCCCGCTCAGCTTATCGGCGAGGATATAGCTGTCGCGCGGGTAGCGGCGTGTCAGGCATTCCCGCAGCGCCGTTTCGCTCTTCCCGCCGAGGTATCCGTGGGCGGTGTCGAAGTAGCAGAATCCCTCTGCCATGAACCTGTCCACCATGCGGGTCGTTTCCTCAAGATCGACCTGCGCGTTTCGCCAGTCATCGCTGGGCAGCATCGGCAGACGCATGCAACCAAATCCAAACTTCTTCATTCTATCCACTCCTTTTATTAAGCACACTATAAACTCTTAAAGGCTTTTTCTTGCCCAATCCGCCGCCAAATCGGTGGAGACAGCCGCCTTGCTTCCCAGCACAGCCAGTCCCTTGCCCATTGTCACGCCCTTGCAGACATTCTTAAGATCACTCTTGCTGCGACCAAGCCCGCTGCCCTCGTTCGTGCAGAAGGGAAGGATGCGTTTGCCCGTCAGGTCATAGCGTTCAAGAAAGCTGAACACCGCCATAGGGCATGTGCCCCACCAGTTGGGATAGCCTATGAAGATCGTATCGTAAGCATCAAGGGAAGCGGGGCAGGGTTTCAGCTCCGGGCGGGCGTTTAAGCGCAGTTCCTCCTGCGCTTCCTTGGTGCAGGCAGTGTAGTCGCTGGCATAGGGCTTTACCGTGTCGATCTCGAACAGGTCGCCGCGCACCGCGTCGTGAATCGCTTCCGCGAGAATCTCCGTATTGCCCTTGTCGATGCTGCGGATGCTGCCGCCGAAGTAGTTCTCGCCCTTACGGGAATAGTAGACCGTTAGAATATTTGCCATGATGCCGCTCCTTTCAAGCAAGAAGAATTATTCAGATGGTTGTACCTTGTTCTTATTCGGTTTGCGCAAAAGCCGCGCAAGACCGCCGCCTAACAGCATAAATGTCAGCGTCATCACCGCGTAGTCTATGAGAAAGAACGCAAGCGGCTCACTGAAATCAAAGTATGCGAATTGTGTTCGCCCGGACATGTATCCGGGCAGGCCGCGTTGAATGAACGCATATACGCCGTAGACGGCAATCAATACTGTCAACACTCGCAATAGGCGTTTTCGCCAGATACTTCCGGTGTACAGCTTCGCGAGGACGCCCTGCATATGCATCCCGGAATGGACGCCCGTGAGCGTGAAGCCCCAGTACGCGCCCAGCATATGGACGACGCGCGCCGTAGAGCGTCTGCCCACATGCGGGAGAAATTCGAGGGTATGCTTGGCCATCATGATGCCGCTCACCGCCTGCGCGCTCATAATGACCAAGAGCACCATATCCAGTATCACCAGCACAAGCCGGAACAAGCTGTATTTACCCTTGAATAAATGGGCATACCAAGCGCGGTTCAAAAGATGGTGCGCGATCAACAGCGATGTCATGATGATGCCGATCCACTCGTGCGTGGCTTCTCCAATCAGCTCATAGGTCATCAGAAGCGGAAGCAGCAGCGTCATGCCGATATCCAATGCGCGGCGGAGCATCCTTTTTGATTGCGGTTTTGCCTTATGAAACGTCAAGCTGCACCTCCGTAAGCATCAATTACTGAATGTGCCCCAGTTCCCGCAGCCACTCGATCACATCCTCCTGCGCGCCCGCGACCCTGCCGCCGCGAATCGCCAATCCATCCAGCAGCGTGGCGTCCGGACACAGCGCCGCGATTTCGCGTGGCGTTCCGCCAAGACCGCTGCCCTCGTGCGTGCAGAGCGGAACGATCGTTTTTCCGCTGAAATCATACTCCTCGAGGAATGTATTCACCGCCATGGGCAGTGCGCCCCACCAGTTGGGATAAACGAGGAAAACGGTGTTGTAGGCGTCCATATTCTCCACATGGCTGGTCAGTGCGGGACGGGCGTTCTCGTCCTGCTCATCGGCGGCAACGTCGGTGGTGTCGCGGTAGTCGCTGGGATAGCGCTGTTCCGTGATGATCTGAAACAAGTCGCCGCCGGTCGCTTCCGCGATGTAGCTCGCCGCGATCTCGCAGTTGCCTAGAAACTCGCCGTTCTCGCCGAGGTTAATGGTTGCGGAAGTTACCGCGTCCACATCTTCCTCAAAATCAGTCACGCCCACGCGGGAGAAATAGACGATCAGCATGTCGGAGGTAGGCCCGGACTGTGCTGCCTCTTCGGCAAGCGATACGGGAAATGCGATGACGCATACGAGTAGAATGGATGAGAGGATAGCGATGATTTTTTTCATGAATGGTTACTCCTTTCGCGTTCTGGTTACGCTTCCGGGTTCAGAGGGCCGTAAAAGAAAGAAGCCGTCGCGCCGCCGTCGATGAGAAAATCTGCGCCCGTGATGAACGCGGCTCGTTCGCTCATGAGCAATTCCGCTACGTTTGCGACCTCGTCCGCCGTGCCGGGGCGTCCCGCAGGGCACTTAGCGAACATGTTCTTGTAGAAATCTCCGCGCGGTCCATTGAATTCGTCGATAGCCAGCGGGGTCACAATGATGCCGGGCGAGATAGAATTGACGCGCGCGCCGCGCTTTCCCCACTGGACGGCCTCCGCCATCACGCGCTTTTCGTTGCAACGCTTGGCCATTTGGTAAGCGTGCAGGGTATCGCGAATCGCGTCCGGCTGGAGCAGGGGCACGGAAAGCAGTTCCTCGGCGGGCGTGGTTGCCAGCAGGCGATCTTCCTCCGTTGTCAGCGCGGGCATTCTGTGTCCTGACTGGCTGGAGATGGTCACGCCCGCTCCTCCGGCTTTGATCACCTTGCCAATCTCCTCCAGAAGCGCCGCAGTGCCGTACAGATCGACCTTCAAAATCGCCTCGATGGGCGCTTGACTGGGCGAAACGCCCGCCGCATTGACAAGCATGGCGATTTCGCCGTGCTTTTGTGCTTCCGCGATCAGCGCTTGTATGGACGCGCGAGAGGACAAGTCCATCTCCATGGGCAGCGCGTCAAAGCCCGCGTCGTTCATAATCCTTGCGATGCCTTGCGCGTTTTCGATGCGTTTGTCGCCAATTACGATCTTTTTTCCGAATCCCACGCGCCGGGCAATCGCCATACCGATCTGTCCCGCGCCGGTTAAAATGAGCACGTCTTTCATGAAGCTGCCTTCTTTCCTACTATTTCCGAACACTTTTTCCGTTTTCGCTGTCCGGGTCATATCGCTCTCCAACAATCCTGATTTTCTCCAGCAGCGCTCGCATGTTGTGAAGTTCGTCCTGGGAGAAGGCGATTTCTGCCGCCACGACGTTTTCTTCCATACGCTCCATTTTTGATGTTCCCGGTATCGGAACGATAAAGGGCTTCTGCCAAAGCAGCCAAGCCAGCGCGAGCTGCGCCGCCGTTACATGCTTTTCTCTTGCCAATGTCTGTACGAATTCCTTGAGCGCCATGTTTGCCGACAGGTTTTCCGCGTCAAACCGCGTGTTTTGCGCGCCTTGCAGATACATGCCGTCGGTCGCGTCGCTCAAGAAGCCCCGCGCCAGCGGGCGGTAGGGAACCAAGCCTATGCCGCGTTCCTCGAGTGTGGGCAGGACTTCCCGCTCCGGTTCTCGCCACATCATGTTATACTCGCTCTCGACCGCCGCTACTGGAAAGACCGCATTTGCGCGACGCAGCGTCGCCATGCCGGGTTCGGAGATGCCCCAGTTTCGGATCTTTCCTTCTTCATAGAGCTTTGCCATCGTTTCGGCCACAAGCTCGATGGGCGTGTTTGGATCTACGCGATGCGTATAATACAGATCAATATAATCGGTTTTCAGTCGCTTCAGCGATCCTTCGACCGATTCTCGGATGACTTCGGGAGCGCTGTTCATCACCATATGTCCGTCGATAAAGCGAACGCCGCACTTTGTGGCGATGACGACCTGATTTCTGACCGGCTTGAGCGCTTCTCCGACCAGACTCTCGTTTCGACCGCCTCCGCCGTACAATTCGGCGGTGTCGAACATCGTCACGCCCATATCGCAGGCTTTGCGTATGATACGAATCGCTTCCGCTTTGTTTTCGTCTGTGTATTCTCTGCCGATGGTCATGCAGCCCAGACCTATCGCCGAAACCGTGAGTCCGTTCTTGCCAAGAATTCTCTTGACCATGTTTTCACCCTCCTTATAGCGCTTTTCCCGTCTCGTATGCGGTTTCCATGACATGGAGGCGCAATACCTCGCCCTTTTCCCACGCGCCCGTTCCATAAATTACTTTTTCCTCACGACTGCCGGGCAGGCAGGAAAGAAATCCGCGCATGCCTGCCAGCGTACCCTCCGCGGCGTCATGCCCCGGGTCGGCGGCGGTCACGATTAGGACAAACCGCTTGTCCCTCATTTCCCGATACCGAGGCAAACAGCGGTCGATCATCATTTTGAGCTGGGCGTCCATGCAGTAGAAATATACCGGCGTCGCCAGCGCGATCACGTCCGCGTCGATCAGCTTTTGCTGAATGTTCGCCATATCGTCGTCGATCACGCATTTGCCGCTCTTTCCGCAGCCGTAGCATGCCCGGCACGGCGAAAGGCGCATATTTGTGAGATTTATCTTTTCCGTTTCGCGTCCCGCTTCTTTTGCGCCCTGCAAAAACCGGTCGCAGAGCATATCCGAATTGCCGCCCGTGCGCGGGCTTGCGCTGATCGCTAAAACCTTCATACAGTAACCTCCTGCCGTTTGATGTCTTTATTGTAAGCGATGGGCGACGCGGGAGCAATTTTGTTTTCGACGCGTTCGCATAAGTTCGACTAATACGAAAATAACCGTCGCGATTTCCGCGACGGCATTCATATGAGAAGCTATGGTTCGCTAAACTGCGTGCTCAACAGGGAGGCGAATTCTTCGATCAATGGGGTTGCCCTGTCCTTTTTCCAGAACGCGTAGTAACTGCGCCGCAATTGCTCGGTTCCTTTATACAGCGGAACTCTCCTGAGAGATGCGCCCATTTGCGGCAGGTCGCGCTTGGTTTCCAGAAGCGGAAGATATCCTTTTCCGCCCGCTGTAAGAATACGGGCTTCCTCCAGATTCGCGGCGAACAGGAAGGCGCTTTTTATTCCAAGAATGTCCTGATAATACGCCTGTTCGGTCTGCCGCTGCTCTTTGGACGCGATCAGAATGCACGGAAGCTCCCGAAGCTGTTCCATCGTGAGCTGTTCCGCCTCGGAAACCGCGTGACGCGTGGAGAGCTCCGCATAGCAATAACCCGTATAAATCGGCAGATTGACGTAATCCTCGGAAAACGCGCGGCGCGGGTCGCTGAGCACCAGATCGGCTTTGCCAAGCCGGAGCATATCGTATAACTCCTCGTGCGTTCCGCTGGCAACGCGTATATCAACTTCCGGATGCTGCGCGGCAAACGCGGCTACCGCCAAGTGAAATTCAGGCCCGCTATACTCGCTCAGATACCCGGCGCAGAGCATAGGATGCTCGCTGCGGGCAATGCGAACGGTTTCTTCCTGCATTCTGTCAGCTTCCGCCAGCCACGCTTTTCCGCGATGATAGAAATGCTCGCCCGCAGGAGTGAGCGAAAAGCGACGATTGCCACGCACGAGCAATTGAACGCCCATTTCACTTTCCAGCGCCTGTATCTGCTGGGAAATGGCGGATTGTGAAATGTAGCATTGCTCCGCGGCTTCCGTAAAGCTGCCGGTGTCTACCACCGCGACGAAATACTTGACTTGTCTGTATAGCACGGAACGCTCCCTCCCTTGATCATTCGATTATTTGCACCTAAGGAAAAAACGGCAATCGATCATTTACCGTAGTCCATGAAGCGCAGAAAACAGATCGTCTTGGCGACATGAAAACCGACGCTTTCATACAGACGCAGCGCTTTGGTATTCCATTCGATTGCGCTCAGCGTGATGTGGCAGCTTCCGTTATCAATCGCTTTGTTGAGCGCGAACCACATGAGTTTCCTGCCAAACCCTTTGCCCTGATACTCCGGGACGACAAAAACATCCTCTATCGAATCCTTGCCGACAATAACCGATGCGGCGATTTGTTCGCCGTCCATCAATAGATAGATATGGTCTTTGTTTTGCTCCAGTTCGATTCGCTTCGCCTCGTCCGGTTGACAGCATATATACGGCTTAAAATCATTGGATGACCGAAGCTCGTAGAAACTGCGCTGCATCGCGTGGACATACCGCTCAAAGTGTTCGGAACGGTAATTGACGAATTCCAAACGGCTTTCCGGCTGCCTTTCCCCGGAATGGCTGAGAATCAACTCGGTGTACCAATCCAGAAATCCGGCGCGATGGAAAAACGCCAATGACGGCTGATGATTCGTTTCTACTCTTGTGCTGAGGAACACGGGGCTTGCTCCGTCCCGCACATTCTTCAGCGACTTCAGCAGCGCGTCCCCAACTCCGGCGCATCGGGCTTCCGGAGCAACATAGATATACGCATCTGCCTTGTTTTTGGCTTCGCCCCACAGCCGGTAGGTCGCACAGCCGACGATGCTATTGACGCCGTTTCTGTATACGAGAACATGATCGCTCTTTTCGACGCAAAAACGCGCGTTGTCGACGCTCAAATCGGGATCGCGTCCCAGAAAGTCAAGAACTTCGTTTCGATCATGTCCATACGCGGCATCAATCATAGCGATTCGCTCCCAATCCGGCAGAAATCCCGCCGCGATATTTCTTGCTATTACGGCTGTTGCGTTGCCGTATATGTGAATCCCAACCAATCATGGACGCGTCCTGCGGTTTATCAGCGACTTTTCGGCAGCTTTTCGCTGCCTACTTTCAGTTGAAATCCTTTCTCGCTGGCGGGTACTCCGTTGATATCCGCATAGGCGGCGTATACTTCCAATCCTCTCTCGCGGAAAATTTCTTCAATCTCGCGTTGCGTATACAGCCTTGTGGGATTCCCATACGGCATTTCCGGCTTCACAAGTGGCTCACCGTAGGAAAAATCCAATTGTCCGTATAAGCAAATTCGAGTGTCAGGATTCCAGTTAAAAGCCGAGAGTGTCAGGCCGTGCGTTCCGGCCTCCCACAGGCGCTGCGGAAAGTGCGCGTTCGCGTAATCACCGCTTTGGACATCGATAAAACTCTTTCCACCGTGTTTGAGCGCCTTGGCGATTACATCAAAGATTCTCAGGTTTTCCGCGTCGTTTTCTAAATAGCCAATAGCGCCGTCCGCCATGTTCAGCACAACATCGAACTCATTTTCATAATGCAGATTACGCAGATCATCGCAGAAGAAGCTGGCTTGCAAATGCTCTTGCTTAGCGTTTTTATTGGCATCGTCCACATAATCGGGCGTAATGTCTATGCCGATCACGCGATAGCCTCGCTTTGCCAGTTCCAAGCTATGACGCCCATAGCCGCAGGCTAAATCAAGAATAGTTTCGTTGCCTGTCAACCCAAGCGCCTTTACGAGGAAATCCACTTCGCCTACAGTATTCTCTGTCCAGGACTGCTCCTTGATGTCCAGCGTCCAACAATTCTTATACCAATCGCTTCTGTTTGCTTTCATTGATGTTCGTTCTCCTCACTGAATTCTGATTTTTGCGGCAGTAGATTGCTGATATACTCCGTTTTCCCTGACAGCACGTCGTCGTAGAACTGTTGCTTCCAGTCGATATACTCCGTGGAAGCCTTCAGCGCTTCGATACGTTCCAACAACTGCTTTTTCTTTTCGGCGAGTATCAGCTTGCGCTGCGGGATTGTTGACTGCCCTTGCAAACATAAAGCCAAATACGCTTTCATCTCCTCAATGCTCATGCCGCAATTTTTCAGACATGTCAAGCTGTTGATCCACGCGATATCGCGCTCGTCGAACACGCGGCGTTTGACGGCGTTCCGCTTCACATTGGGCACAAGCCCCTGATTGCAGTAAAATTTGAGCGCTTCGTAGGTCATGTTGACTTTGCGGCAGGCCTGCATCATGGTATACATGGTTTACTCTCCTTCATTTACGCGCTGGCTTCACAAATCAAAAATCGGTTGTTACAACCGCTAATCTCACATGGATTATAGCATCAAACGCATTGTGAATCAAGTCCGCCATGATGCGAATTTGCGTCCACAGAAGAAATTGCTGTTAATCGCTTGACAGGTAGTAACAACCGGATGCTACACTGAACTCACAACTGGCTATTACCAGACTGAAAGGAGTCGGAGATCATGAAAGTATTGCTAATCAACGGAAGTCCGAACGCGCATGGCAACACGGCCGTCGCTTTGAACGAAATGGTGGGCGTTTTTTCGCAGGAAGGTATTGAAACGGAAATCATTCACGTGGGGAATAAGGATATTCGCGGCTGCATTGGCTGCCGCAAGTGCAGCGAAACGGGCAAGTGCGTGTTCAATGATATGGTGAACGACGTCGCGGGGAAATTCGCGGCGTGCGACGGGCTGGTGATCGGCAGCCCTGTTTACTTCGCCTCCGCCAACGCGACGCTGGTCGCCTTCATCACCCGTTTGTTTTACAGCGCGCGTATCGACAAGACCATGAAGGTGGGCGCGAGCGTCGTCTGTGCGCGACGCGGCGGACTCTCCGCTACCTTTGACGAGCTGAACAAGTTTTTCACGATTTCCGGTATGCCGGTGTCCTCCGGTCAGTACTGGAACAGCATTCACGGCGCGGTGCCGGGAGAGGCGGAGCACGACGCGGAGGGCTTGCAGGGCATGCGGACGCTGGCGCGGAACATGAGCTTCCTCATGAAGAGCATTGCTTTGGGCAAGGCGCAATATGGGCTGCCCGAGCGCGAACCCATCACGTTTACAAACTTCATTCGTTGAAGTTATAGAACCAAACGCCTGCATCGCGTGCGGGAAATGCGCCAAGATCTGCCCGCAGGGAATCGCGGTACCGCAGATGCTGCAAGTATTAGTCGAATCCCTAAAAACCATCCCCAGTTGGGTGGAGATCTGCCGTCAGCGTGATGAAACTGCACGACAAAAATGAGATGCCAATAGAGCGGTCAGAATTAGGTCGATTAACATAGGCGTATCCATTTATCACTAAGTTGCACTGACGCGTAGCACTGCACATTTTATGCATCCAATATCAACAAAGTCCATACCCATCTACTCATCAAAAACCTTCAAACTCGTCATACTTAGTAAGGCTTATGCTCTCCAGACACGCTCCCTGTGCCCAGACAAGGAGATTATACTGCGAGCGGTCTATACAATGTATTCCCGCAGTGTCTTGAATAGGATATCGATATCTATCGGTTTGGCAAT
>CAYVPJ010000012.1:0-82082 GCA_964453505.1 uncultured Oscillospiraceae bacterium
GCCGCGTCGAGAGCGTGGACGATGTGCGAGCCGTGATTCGGCTCGTCGATAACGAGAGGAGTGTATGACCATGGAAGAATTGAGACTGACGAAGGAACTGCGCGAGCTGACCATTGCCCCTGATCCCGCGACCTGATCCCGCCGCTTACTGACAAGGAGCGGCAAATGCTGGAGGCAGTATGCCCAGCCCTCTTTATGATGGCTGGGCATTGCATAACCCTAATGAAACGAGGTGTGTTTATGAAACAGGGACGCACATTACAGGAAATAGCCGTTGAGCTGGAGCGCCAGCGGCACAGCAAGAGGGACTTCATTGTAGATGCCGGGGCGATTCGTGTGAGCGACGACGCCTCGGCGCTGTCTTTACTCCACTCGGACGGCAGCTACTTAAACGAGCAATTTGGCATGACCGGGCTGTTCCATCGCCAACTCGGCTCCGCGCTGGGTATTCCGTCGAAGTACTACGACAAGATGCAGTGCGAGATGCCTTCGCTGCTCGCCGATAACGTAAACGGCTGGCTGGGTACTCGGGAGAGCCGTCAGATGATTCGCACGCTGGACGGTAATGCCCGCGCATTTTTGAGCGACAGGTACAGGCGCATCGACAATTACGAGATCGCAACGGCGACGCTGCCCATTCTTTCGGAGATGGGAGACGTGCGGATTGAGAGCTCGGAGATCACGGATTCTCGTATGTTCCTGAAAGCCGTGAATACACGGTTGGAAGCCGAGGTCGTTCCGGGCGATGTTGTTCAGGCGGGCATCGTTATTTCGAACTCAGAAGTCGGGCTTGGCTCCGTTAGCGTCATGCCGCTGGTGTACAGGCTTGTTTGCTTGAATGGATTAATCGTAAGCGACCTTGGACAGAAACGCTATCATGTCGGGCGGGAGCAGGAGTCAATGTGGGAGTTGTTCTCAAGCGAAACCTTAGAAGCCGACGATGTGGCGTTCATGCTCAAACTCCGCGACACAGTGCGCGGGATCGTTGAGGAAACGCGATTTCTAAGCGTTGTGGATAAACTGCGCGAGGCGGTCGGCGTTCCCATAACGGGCAGCGTGCCGAAGGTGATCGAACTGACCGGCGAGCGGTTCGGTCTCAACCACACCGAACAGGATGGTATCCTCCAGCATCTGATATCGGGCGGCGACCTGTCTATGTACGGACTGTCAAACGCCATCACCCGCGCGTCGCAGGATTCCGAAAGCTACGACCGCGCCACGGCATTGGAGAGCATCGGCTGGCAGGTAGCCACATTGCCGTCCGATATGTGGCGCACATTGAACGAAACGAGGTGAGCGTTTATGATCAATGAGAAGTGTTTCGCTTTGGGCAAGAGTTGCGATTGCCGAGCGCTTGAGATTTCTAGATGCCCGGGTTATTTACAGTGCAAATTCTATAAGCCCAAGTGGAAGTACAAACGCGATTTGATTTTGGTTATGGCTAGATTCTATAGTTTATCCGATGAGAAGCAGATTGCAATCGCGAATAAGTACTACTACGGGCGTATGCCGTGGAGGAAGGAACTGGAATGACGGCGAAGGAATATTTAAGGCAAGTTAGGTTCATTGATAAACGTATCGACAGCAAACTTGCGCTAGTCAATCGTCTGCGCGATACGGCGGAAAGCGTAACGATGACTTTATCAGATATGCCCAGGAGCGACTCGCCCAACCTACAGCGCATGGAGGACACGATTAGTAAGATAGTCGATCTGGAGAACGACATCAGTCATGATATCGACAAACTTGTAGAATTGAAGCGCGAGGTTGGTATGGCGATTTCAGAGCTTTCGAACCCGAACGAACAGCTAGTACTTACATATCGATATATTGATTATCGAACTTGGAGGCAGATTGCAGGCGTGTTGGATTATAGTATTCGTCACGTGATAAGGCTGCACGGGCAGGCTCTGTTAAACTTTCGCGTACCTGCGTAGGATGTCCATTAATGTCCTTGAATGTCCATATGAACCTATGATATAGTGTACACTGAAAAAGATGTACGAAAGATATATCCCCTCGCGGCTTATCAACCACGAGGGGTTTTCACATTCTGATTTGTGACGAAACCGACGCAATCAATTATCGGTTTCGTCGCTTGCTATCCGGGGTAAGGTACGGTAATATCCAACCTGATTCAGAAGATGGGAGGAGAAAGCCGTGGCGGAACAGAAATCGGACTCGGACATCATCGCGGCGCTGGAAGCGTATTCAACGGATATCGCGAGCTGGCGCATTGAACTGATTGAGCGCGAGATGCGGCATAGCCCCGATGAGAACCCGGAATTCATACAATCGCTCAAGGACATCAATAGCGAAAGCCAACGCATTATTCAAATGCTCGGTGGCGATTATGAACAACTCGAACCGCTGACTAAAGCATACATGGCGTATCACAGCGAATTGATTTTCAAGGTGTACAAACAGGCAGTACTGGACGGCGGCCGCATATATCAAGCGTTCATTGAGCATGAACTGCCGAGGAAGGGGCAAACGGAATGAAGCATGAAGAACGGCAACGTTTTCTCGCGGAGATGAAGCTTAAGCAAGCGAAATGCGAGCATATGCCCTGCCCGCGCTGCGGGCGCGACGCGATGGACGAAAACCCGGTGCGGAACGCTCTCAGCCGGTATGCTGATGTTTTTATATGCAACTCGTGCGGTCTAAATGAAGCGGCGCTCGATGTGATGAACAACCCTCTTCCGCTTTCGCAGTGGGCATGCTTCAACGTCGTTAGCCCCGAAGCAAAAGCCGTGAACGCGATGCGCGCGCTCGATTTGAAAGAGTTTGTCGTGCATGAGCATATCAACTGCTTAGTTACATTATTCGAGCGCTGGCAAGATGAATGCGAGTACGAGGATTTTGAAGAGTATCGTGACGCGGCGAAAACACAGTGTCCGGGCTTGACGGAATTATGGCCGAGCCCTTTCCGTGCCGAATACAAAGCAGCGGACGGCAAGGTCGTGATTCGATTCAGGAGCGTGAATGGTAGGACAGAATTCGCTGTCGATACGTTGCTGACTGCGTGAAACAATAGTCAGGTTATTCGCGCACTAGTATCGAAAGCAGGATAAACCGAGTGGGACGGCGAATACAGTATTGCTGTAATTGTGAGAAAGGGGCGATCTGATGCGGTATAATCTGTACAACGGTAAAGCGAAGGTTGCCGTTTTTGATTTCGAAGATGGTATAATTTCAGCATATGAACCGCTTCTTCCCGCCCTTTTACCCATGCAGATCGTGAACGTGTCCGCCGAAGGCTTCAGCGGATGGCTTCGCGAGCGCGCTATCGATTTGAACACATTTAAGCATCGTGAGCTTATGCGCGCGCTGTTTGGTAGCAGAGATCGTCTCGCCGTCAGCATCATGACGCATATGTTCAGCATTTCTGATCAGATGACGTGTTTTCCAGAGGGCGAGTACAAAGAAAGAACGCTTTTATGCAGCGTTGACGATCAAAATAACGTCAGCGACTTCATCCTCGTTTCAAGCGACACATCGCTGCGTTTACGTGCAGTCTCTACGCCTAACGCGTCGACAGACGGTAGTTTCCCAAAGACATGGCGATTTGAAAACGGCGCGTGGTGGCTCTATAAAGTGCAAAGTGCAGTCGCGACGCAAAGCGAACACGACATCAGCCGTGTGCTGGAAGATTGCGGTTTTCCTGCCGCGCATTATGCTTATGACGACCGCTCCCGTACGCACATAAAATGCCTGAACTTTGTGCCGGATGACGCGTTCTTTGAACCATATGATTCTCTGCGATATATGTTCAAGGACAAGAGCGATTCGGATGATGTCGTATACCAAAACATACACAGACTGGGCGAAGCGTTCGAACGTGATTTCCGCCGAATACTGCTTGCCGACGCTCTGTTTATGAACACGGACAGACACACAAGAAACTTTGGCATCTTACGTTCAGTACTGACGGGCGAGATATTACGCATGGCTCCGAATTTTGATAACAATCAAGCGTACAAAGCAAACGGCGGCGCGTCGTACTCCGATGCTATGCTTCGCGATTTCAAAGCGCGTTATGGTTTTACAGAGTGCGACCGTACCGATTTAGAAGCGCTGACGCGAGCGTGTGCAAAATATCCATTTCTATCAGAAGCACAGTCCGCCGGCAGCTGCTTCTTAATGATTTAGGAATAGGTCAACAGATAAGCAACATAATTTGATAAAGACGGTTCACGATAAAAGCGTGAGCCGTTTTCATTTGGAGCGATAAAGGAATGACGACACACAAAGCGTGCACCGAACCGAATGACTATAAGGAGCGTCAACCACACATGAGAATGATATTAACGCCACAGCAGGTGGCATATTTGGGAACGCGGTTGGCGACGGCGCTGGGTTTCACGCCACCGAGTCTTGAAAGCACGGCGCGGTTGCTTGCGAATGAAACTTTAACGCCACTTATATTTGTGAACACTGCATATAGGATGTGGCTTGATCTCGATTACATTGCAGTAGAAAACCGCGATACGGACGAGCTAATCTATGTGTACGCGACAATGCGCCATATCGAAGAAGAGCTGCGAGACGATTTGGCGGCGCGGAAGCATGGTCAAGGCTTTATCGAGCCGCCCACGCGGGCGCAGTTCTGCGCCGCACGGCGCGTGATGAAGCGGGGCGCAACCTTGTTCGCGCTGCGCCTAACGAGCCGCGACAGCGGGCTTTGTGAGGCTTACGCGGCGCTTGATTTGAAAACCCCGTGGTGCTGCTCGTTGCCCGAACGACAACAGCCGCCCATGCCGTCACGCAAGAGCGGCGTTGCGTTTGCGTTCATGTGAGCTGGATTTCAACTGTGACGATGAAGTCAGTGCGTGCAATTTCTCCTTGCGAGCCGCCCATGCTAGCTGTGTGGATTTGGTAGCCTTGGGCGAGTAGCTCGGAAACCTTCTCGGTGTAGATGCGGTCGAGGTCATTCTGTGTCATGGCGTGTGCCTCCTTGCGGCTGTGCCGCGTTTGATTTAGAAGCGTTGGCTCCCGCGACGCTCCTGATTCAGGAGCATTTCGGCCTGTGCCAAAGGCCATCGTCAGGCGGGCTTTCTATCGCGCTGAAAGCGGCGGTACTCGATTTCAATCCTCGTGGTGATACGGCGCTCGAACTCCTCCTCGCCGAGTTGGTTCAATTCGCGTCCCCAGCGCCCTTGCCGGGTCAAATCCCAGCGACTCCGCGCCCACCCCGGTAGGTCGCCGTCGTTGAAGTAGCGGTAGTAGCTGTGGAACACCCGCTCGGTTTCCTTTGTGTACTCGTGCCCAGCATCTTCCATCCGGTCGTATTCAGTTTGCAAAGCGCCTGCGCGATTCCAATACCTGTTGCCTTCCATGGTGTACCTCCTTACGGCTGTGCCGCGTTTGATTTAGAAGCGTTGGCTCCCGCGACCGGGTTGCCCCGGTTTCGGCCTGTGCCAAAGGCCATCGTCAGGCGGGCTTATTCGAAAAGCGCGATGTATTCTCGCGCAGCTTGGGCGAGCTTCTTGATTTCCAAGCTGGTGGGCGACTTGTACCATTCCGCCTCGCGGTCAATCCAGATGTGCGGCACTGTTCCTTGCTGCGCGGCGAAGTAGTCCTTGAAGCTGAGTATTAGCTTATCAATACAGCCTCTGTTCCTGTCGAGGATGGCGATTTCATAGCATTCGTACTTGTCGTGTGTGCCGTGTGTGGTGAAATCCAGTCTCGCAAGACGCTCTTCGCCCAGCTTGATGTAGCAGGAGCGGCCGATGTAGGAGCACGCGCTCGATTCGAAAACGCTGTCTCTGGTGACGACTCGGTGCTGTTGCTCGAAGAAATTCATGGTGTGTACCTCCTTCGTTATTCGGGAGCTGTGGTTTCCCGCGACTGGCGTCGCGCCAGTTTCGGCTGGGAACCATCCAGCCATCATCAGGCGGGTTTGTCGGGCGGGTGTGTCAGGAGGGGTTTCTCCAGGCGCTGTTGCCGGAGAGGTTTTTGCAAAGGTGTAGCCGCGCGGTCTGGAATTCATCGCCGTTCATGTCAAGGCGGAGGAGCCAGCAGCGGAAAGTGTACTTCGGGTTATCTGTGACCGGGCGGCGTGGGCTGGCGGCGCTCGCAGTCAAGGCTTGGTGGCTGATGGCCATGCACAGCTGTATGTAGGCTTTGATTTTGCCCGCGTGGAGTGTGGCGTTGAAGGCGCGAAACTCGATGGTGTGCGCCGGGCGTTCTTTGGAGAATGTGGCGTGAAGGTTGAGCAGGTGGTAGCGGCTGTCGTCGTAGTGGTTGCGAGGCGTTGGGCTGGCAGGGCATGATTTCACACCCGAAACGGAAGCCGTAGCCAACAAACTTAAAAGCGCCGTATCGGGCAGTCTGACACTATATACAACCGGCATAAACGCCATGGCGGGGTTATCCGCGGGCATACGCGCGGGCACGGGGAACGTTATAAGCGCCATGCGTACCGCCGCCCGCGCGGCATTGAACGCGGCGAAAGCTGAATTGCAAATCCGTTCGCCATCACGCGTATTCCGCGACGAAATTGGCGCGATGACCATGCGCGGATTCGGCGAAGGCGTACTCACTGAAAGTAAGGCGCAGGCGAAAATCATCCAAAACGCCGCGCGATACTTAACGGGCGAGGCGAAAGTCGGCAGCATATCGACCACCAGCAATGACAACCGCCGCACCTACGACCAATCGAGCAGCGTGAGCTTGTCGGGCAACGCGTTCTATGTGCGCAGCGAGCAAGACATAACTGCCCTCGCAACAGAGATAGCGGCGCTTACCAAGCGCAGACAGCGTGGGCGGGGACTGAGAACCGTATGACGAGTTATCATACTGTTAGCTTGCTTTCGACTGCGATATGAGCCAACATACCGGTATATGAAGAAGTATAGGAGGAAACCAAATGTCTCATTACTGCGCTATAGTATTCTCTCACACTCCCGATGAAGTCGACGATCTGCTTGCGCCTTACTGCGAGTGCGTCGAAGCCGGTTCGCCATACGCCGTGTTCGTGAAAGACCCCGATGCCGATGTTGATAGGTTTACAAAGAAGAGGGGATATTGGCACAATCCTGACGGAAAGTGGGATTGGTATGCGCTCGGGAACAGATGGAAGGGTACGCTCAAATTGAAGCCGGGCAAGAGCGGCGAGTATGGACCGCTCAACAAATACGACGACCCTTCGGAATTACGTCCCGGATACTGCGATCGTGCGCTCGCGTCAGATTTGGACTTTTCACGCGACGAGGAAGCGTACAAAACTGCGCTGCGCCGCTGGGAGGCCTTAGTCGAAGGCGCGAAGGTTGAAAAGACAGACGGCGACATGCCGATATCGCCGTATAAGCCTGAATATTATATCAATGAGTACGGCAGCAAAGAATTCTACGCGGAGTGTGGATCAATGTTCGTGCCATATGCGTTTATCACGGCTGACGGAAAGTGGCATGCCGGTGGGAACGTGGGTTGGTTCGGCATGGATGACTCTACCGTCGAGAAGAAGCGTAAGTATCGGGAAGAATTCTACGAGTATCTAAAAACAGCCTGCGAGCAGGGGCTGATTGCTTCCATGATAGACTTACATACTTAAGCGCCGGTTGTAGCTGTTGAAGCGTCGGTTTGATATCGGCGCTTCTTTCCGTGTTTAGGTTTGCAGAAAACAAAGCTGACGGCGTTGCTTGAATCGCAACCAATGAGGTGATATTATTGAACGACTGGTTCGCATGGAACGGTGTGCGCTGTACTGAGTATGGAATTCACGTCTCCGAGCAGCCGCCGATAACGCTTCCCGCCGAGCGGGTTACTTACACGAACGTTCCCGGTCGCCCCGGCAGCCTGACGACTCTCGAAGGCGACGATATTTATGACGATATGGTATTGACAGCCACATGCTTCATACAGGACGCGACACGAATCACAGAGATCGCCGCGTGGCTCAGAGGCGGCGGAACGGTAACGTTCGCGAACAGACCGGGCGGGTATTACAAAGCTCGAATAACGAATCAGATAGCGTTTGAAAAGATACTGCGCGGAAACCCGCACCGCTCATTCGCCGTCAACTTTCGCTGTCAACCCTTTTTCTATCTGACGCCCGGGCAGGACATTACAGTGACGGAAAGCGGAACGATCGTGCGAAACACGGGCACGGTTTTCTCTGAACCAGTGCTTCAAATCACGTTGACAGGCGACGCGGAGATCACTGTCGGTGGCTCGCTCTTCTCCCTAACGGGCATAACTGGCACGGTCACGGTCGATACGCCGCTCAAAGAAACCTACATGGACTACGTAACGCAAAACAGCCATATGAGCGGCGATTACCCGACGCTCTTACCGGGCAACAACATCGTTTCATGGACTGGTGGGGTTTCGGGGATTGTGATTTCGCCAAACCTTAGGACGCTGTAGGGCTTTTCAGTATTGCGTATATGTGGCACACTGTAGTACGATCGATTTACCCTGTTTCTTTAGCTTTCGGGCATGAATACGAATCAGACAAGTGCAAGCCTCGCTAAGCGTATATTATCAAGCTAGGATGAACTTAAGCCGTGCGCTACATCAGCATGAATCTCTCCATAAATTGGTGAGGGGTCAGAATATCAGGTTTTTCAATAGTGATGTCGTTAAAATCCTTATCGCCTGTAATCAATACGTCTACATCGGATGTGATAGCTGAATATAGCACCTTTTCGTCGGCAATATCCCGAATGGTAAACCATCCGTGCTCAGGCAGCACTTGCGGCGTATGTGTCATCTCGAAAGGGAGCGCTTCAAAGAAGCGGTCAAGCGACGACACAAGGGTGGGTTTCTTGCGCCGCACAACCTCGTAACACTCTTCAATGACATATGTGCTGAGCACAAGCTGTTGTTCTTGACATATCCAACCGAGCATGACGCTTAAGTTCGTGCTTTTGAATGCCGCTATGGAGAGCAGGACATTCGTGTCAAGCATGATCCGCATTGTTCTGCCTCTTTTCCGCACGGATCTCTTTGACCATAGAGGCTACATCGTCTATACTTTTAAGACGGTTCTCTTCTGCGAAACCTGAAAAATCAGCTTGTAATTGTTGAATCGCCAGCATGGTCGGATTTGTTACGATATACTGACCATTTACCTCAACGAAAGCAACTTTGTCGCCATCCTTGAGGCTCAAAGCACGGCGTATACTGATAGGCAACGTGATTTGTCCCTTGCTTGTGATTTTTGCGAGTTCCATAATTCCCCTCCGTTAATGAAAACATTGGATTCCTTACCTGTATTATATGCTGTTTCCCGTCGTTTTGCAATAGCAAATTGCTCTTATATCAGAACTTTTCTTTCCGTAGTTTCCATTTGAGTAAAAGTGAGAATCCGTATGTTAAATGCAATACTGGATTAAGAAATGATTCATAGCTTCCAGAATAATTCTCCCTAGCCACTCAACAGGGTGGCGTTTTTGGTGTCCAAATGGAGGTAGTGCCCTGCATGATCTGTGTATTCCCGTCCGACGCTTCTGACTTTTCCGGCAATGGTCTGGGCGCAGTTACGCCGACTACGTGTATCGTTACCGAAACCCTGAACGGCGAATGGGAGCTTCAACTGACGCACCCGCTGGACGACGAGGGAAAGTGGGCACGGCTTGTTGAGGGTAATATACTCCGCGCGCCAGTTCCCGCTGCGTCCACGCCGCTTGTCCGCATGACAGCGCCCAGAGCCGAGATTCGGCAAGTATATAAGACTACCGCGAAAATCGGGTTGCGCTGCGGCAGGGGCACGGGGTACAAGATAATCACTTACGTAAAGAAGAACGCCGAAGTCCTCACGGTCGGCGCTGCCGTCAATTCTTGGTTTGAGGTTGTTTGTTCAAACGGTAAGCGCGGGTACTTGCCCGCGAGCGTTCTCTCGTATGAGCGCACCGAGAGCTTACCTGATGAAGCCCTGAACAGCGTCATCGAACCCAAACAGTTGCGCGACCAGCCTTTCCGCATATATCGTGTCGTGCCCTCTCTAACAGACGTACAGGTCTACACGCGCCATATCTTCTACGATTTGCTTGACAACATGATCACATCGTATAAGCCGGGCGCGAACGTAACCGGCGCAACGGTGGCGCAGGGCGTGATGAGCGGCTGTCAGTCAGAACACGCGTTTTCGATGTTTTCAGATCTGACGACAACGGCGGCTGAAGTATCGTTTGAAAACACAAACCCTGTTGAGGCGTTGCTGGGCGAAGGTGGCGTTGTCGAGAAGTATAAAGGTGAGCTTGCGCGGGACTGGTTCGACGTGTATGTTGTGAACCGTGTGGGCGTGGACAGCAATGTCGAAATCCGTCAAGGAAAGAATCTGCTGGGCATCACATATGACGTTGATGAAACGAATGTCGCCACGCGCATAATGCCGACAGGTGAGACGAAAGACGGCGAACTGCTATATCTGGACGGACTGTATGTGGATAGTCCGCACATTGGCGAATACCCGCACCCGAAGTGGATACACCTTCCCGTATCAGAAGTTAAGGTAGGGACAGACGGGCTGACTACGGCGCAGGCGAGAGTGAAATTACGCGAAGCCGCGCAGAAGGAACTTGACGCGGGCTGCGACCTTCCAGACGTTACGCTTTCTGTGGATTTCCTGAACGTCGGCGACACCGTCGAATACGCGCATTACAGACCGCTCGGCGATATCTTTCTGGGCGATTCCGTAAAGGTCGTCGTGCCGAAACTGAATGTCTCCGTGATGCTACGCATGATACAGTATGAATACGACTGTTTGCTCCGCCGATATATCAAGGCGACGCTCGGCACGGCGACGGAAACCCTCGAAGGCTCGACTATATCGGGGAAGCAGATTCCGTCAGGAAGTATAGGCGGAACGAAGCTTATTCACGGCAGCGTAGGCACGGGGCAACTACAGAATGCGTCCGTCGGTTCTCTACAAGTCAAGACCGCAGCGATCGGCGCGGCGCATATACAGGACGCCGCTATAAAGACCGCGCATATAGAGGACGCGTGCATCACCCGTGCGAAGATCGCCACGGCGCTCATCACTGCGCTGAACGTCGAAGCGCTCACCGCAGTCAGCGCGAGGATACAGGAACTCGTCTCAGGGAACATAACGGCGGACGAACTGTACGCCTCAATCGCGGCTATCGCCGCAGCTCAAATAACCACCGCGAATATACAGAGCGCCGCCATCGAGTGGGCGGACATAGAGAGCCTTTCCGCGAGGATCGCGAACATCGTGACCGCAGAAATTACCACGGCTGATATTGATTGGGCGTCGATATCCACGTTGTCGGCGGCGGTTGCGGCGATAGTGTCTGCGAACATCGAGAACGCCGATATAGACTTCGCGCGGGTTAAAGACATGACCGCGGATACTGCCATCATCACGCAGGGCGCGGGTGGCAAACTGTATATAGACCGTCTCGCCGTGTCGGAAGCCAATATGGTGAGCCTGTCTGTCGGTGAACTGCTCGTAAAGGGCGCAGACGGCAAACTGTACAGTGTCGGCATTGACTTAGAGGGCAATATCGTCACTTCCGAGAAAAGCGTCGGTGAAGGAGACATACTCGACGGCACGATACCTGCGGGTAAGCTGATAGAGCATAGCATTACCGCACGGGAACTGAACGTATCTTCAATATTCGCCGACAACGCGTTGATAAGAGCGATAAAGGCGGCTAACATCGACGTAGCCGACCTCGTTGCGAGCGAGGCGTTCATAGGCACGCTGCGCACGCATGTCGTGACGAGCGCGGACGTGGACTCCAAAATAGCGCTGAGCGAGATCGAACGCGCGGGCTATCGGCTCGAAATATCGTTTAGCAGGGGCGCTATCGTAACGACTACAGACGCTCAAACCGTATGTTCCGCTAAGGTGTACAAGAACGACATCGACGTGACCGACACATTTGACGCCGACTGCTTTTCTTGGACGCGCATATCAGACGACGCGGTCTCGGACGCAGCTTGGAACGCCGATAACGCGCACATATCAACAAAATCGATAACGCTCGGTATGAACGACGCTGTCGGGAGTGCCGTCATACGCTGCGAGTTTTCGCTCGGAGACGGCGTCTATCCTACGTGCATAACATATTTGAACGGCGACCTGCTTGCAGATGTGGCGGGCGGGAATGAGGTATACGGCAATCTACGCGTATCAGACGAGGGTATGCTTATATCCGACATACCCGACGCGTTTGCGATGAACGCTGACGGCGAACTTGTATACGCGTGCCCACCGCTCCTGACGGCTCAGGCTGATATACTCTCTGGAATAAAGACGTCCTACATCGTCATACGCGACGACAGTATATCGATACGCTCGGGCGGAAACATGTCGATAGAGGCAGGCGGGGATTTCCTTCTGAAAGCAGGGGACACAGCGGGGGAATATCTCGGAATTTCGTCAGCGGGAGACACAGTCATTTTCACAGGTGCGGAGAACGCACTGGGCGAACAGCCGAAGTTTTCGCTGTCGAAGTACGGAGAGCTCGCTGCGCGCGACGCGGACATAAGCGGCGAGATAGATGTTTCGGGCGCGATGACGTTCGGCGAGGGCGTGCTAGTGACATTCCGCGACGTAGCGGCGAGGTATAATTTCCTACGCGCACTGGCTGCGGGCGACGCGCTGCCATACGATATGGGAGGCACGAACGCGTTATCGCGCGAGAATGCCATGCGCAATATGAGCCTTATAGTCGGCTCTAGCCCTGTGTCCGACATTATTGCGAGCCATATAGGCGACCGTTATCTGCTGCTCATGCCCGGTTCGTCAACTCCTGCCAATACCGTGACGCTTTCAGCCGGCGGGTACAGGCGCATAAAAACAAATTCACAGCGCCGACTGAAAACACAAAAGACATACTCGTACTCACCTCTCAGTGGCGATACCGAGTATCTGCCCGCCAATACGACGACATACGGCGGCTGGTACAGCACAGGCGCTCCCGTATATGGCGATATACAAACAGCAGATGTTCCGTATTGCTACGAGACGACCGGCACCGCGTCGGGTCAATACTCCGGCTCTGTCGCTACTACCACCGCAACGAAATCAATGCCGAGCGATAACGATCCCAGCGGTACATTCTACTATATAGAAACAAAAAAGACGAATTACCAATACCGCGATTATTCTCGCTATGTGTACTGGGCAGTACTGCCCGCGCCGACGGGCGGCGTGTCGGAGAGCGACATAAAGAGCGCAGCCGTGAAATCGGCGCTGCTCACACTTTCGCTGAGCAATTCTGCTCCGGCAGATTACACGCTTTCGCTTGCGACGAGTGACGACGGGCAGACGGGCAAGGCTGTTATCGGCACGGCACGAGGCGCGGCAACCGTTGCATTCAGCCTGATGGATTGCGTGGAAACGCTCCGCACACAGACGCGGTATCTGGTGCTTGAACGCGCGGGCGAGTCTGCGTCCGCCATATCGATAACGGGCGCGACGCTGGCGCTTTCGTACTATTCGGGCGCTAAGCGTACTGAAGAGTACGTATGGAACGGCGCGTCGTGGCAGCTAACGGCGAAAGGCGCGGGCGAGTATGAGTTTGACGAAACGACGGATAGCGTCGTTTCGGCGGGCGACAGCGTGTTCAACGCGGACGTGTCGGGCGACGACGGCGCGCAATATGAGTTTCAGCTCATAGCGTTTTCGTCGGGCGCTAGTAACTTCCTGATATACGTAAACGGCGACACAGTTGCCGCGAACTACCGCAAGCAGATCGTATGCGGAAATAGCGCGCCGATAACGAACGAGACGCGGATAGCGTCGGCAAGCGGCGCGGCGAATCCGTCGATATCACGGGGTACGATATCCGTATTGAACGGGTATGTGTTCATAGAAGGGCGTTCGCTGTGGGGCTCGGACGTTGCGTCGCATTACGCGATAGTCTACGGCGACGGCGAAGCGTCGCTTACGAGCCTTCAGATCAAGACTTCAGCGGGCGCGACTGCCGGGTGTAGACTAAGAGTTCGTAGAATGATGTAGACCAAATAATCCTAAGCAATGATCCTGAATAATCCTGTGCGATGAATTGAATATTGCCATACCGACATCTCGAATGGAGGGAACAATGGAATGTCTGTAAACATAGGCCGTGTGGGGCTACGCCTGCGAGGCGCGTACAGCGCGAACACGGTGTATAGCCCTTTGGACATAGTGACGCATGCCGGCTGCGCGTGGGTAGCGAAAACAGCGAGCACAGGGCAGCAGCCAACTGAGGGTGCGTACTGGTCATTGTTAATTACTGGCGGCGCTGGCGCTGCATCAGTGTCGCCTATGGTTGGGGCGACCTCGCTCAATAACGGCGAGTCAGGCACAGTGCCCGCGCCCTCTGCAGGTGATGAGAATAAAGTGCTCACCGGCGCGGGTACATGGGTGGCACAGAGCGCCGAAGCAGACGTTATGACGGGCGCGACCTCGCTAGGAAACGGCGCGTCGGGCTTAGTGCCCGCACCCTCTGCAGGCGACGAGAACAAAGTGCTCACCGGTGCGGGTACATGGGTAGAACAGAGCGCCGAAGCAGACGTCATGATGGGCGCGACTTCGCTAGGAAACGGTGCGTCGGGCTTAGTGCCCGCGCCTTCCGCGGGCGACGAGCATAAGGTACTTACAGGCTCGGGGATATGGACTGACGCTTCCGACATAGGTACGACTGAGACGGTATTGTGCTCCACGTTCAACGGCAGCCAGCCGCCCGCAACCTTCGGACAGTCGGGCTTTCGCGGTATGGTGACACGCATAGCGAACCCCGGGCGCTTTGCAAAAGTGCGTGCTACCGTGTATTTCGGCTCTATGTCTGAAAATGATGCAAACGCTCCGTATGGCTCTATCAATGTGGGCGTTATGTCGGGTGATACCGTAATACCGCTCGGCAGTTATACTGATGAGCAGACTTTCTACGCCGCGGGTTCAAAGGCGTTGACAGCGGCGGGGGAGTATGTGCAGCTTGACATAGAGCTTGACACGGCGGTTGACGTTTCTGATGAATACCTCTACGTATGGCTCTGGAATACAGACGGTTCGGGAAAGTGGATGAACAACGCCACGCAAATAAACTCGAACGTTGTTGCGCATACGGCGGATCACTCCAACTTCATGCTGGGAAGGTACAGTGCGAGCTCTCAGCGTTGCTATACATCGGGCGCAACTTCGGGCGAGGGTAAGGCGGCGGCGTTTCAGATAATCGCGCTCCAAAACCCTACTGACATCGCGCTCTCTGCGCTTGACGCCCGCGTTGAGGCGCTCGAAGAAGTCGACGACACGCCGCTTGCCGTGCTCAAGCCCGATGGCGGGTACTGCGCAATCTTCAATTCAATTGCGTGCATAGGCGACAGTCTCACGGCGGGAGTGTATGAGCATAACGAAACGGGGACGCTGGAATATCCGGCGTTTGCTAACTACAGCTATCCCAAATACATGCAGCGCGCGCTGGGGAACACAGTGAAGACATACGCCCGCGGTGGCGCGACTGTGAAGAGCACGCTCTCGGAGATTGTAAGCGACGACTGGATAGCTGAAAACCCATGTGATTGCTACATTATCGCGCTCGGTACTAACGGAATGGTATATCCCGACCCGTTGACGGGTGCGGTAACAGACGTTAACACGAGCAATATGACGCTTACGGACGTCACCACGGACATAGGCGCATATGGGAAGCTCATACAGCTTATCCGCGCGCAAGTGCCGAAAAGCAAGATATTCCTAGTGACTATACCGTATACCCGAAATACCGAAGTACAAGTCAGGCAAAGCGCGGTGAAGATACGCGCGCTCGCGGAACTACTCGACTGCGACGTAATAGACTTGGAACAATACGGCACTCCGTATGCTGACAAAGCTGCGTTCCGTGCGATATATTACACCGGGCATTTGAACGCTGTGGGCTATAAGCATTTGGCGACGCGTATTATGACGTACATCGACTGGGTGATTAGTCATGACACACAACGGTTTGGGCAGGCCGCGTTTATACAGACAGAGTACTCATATAACGTAACGCCCGTGATAACCATATCAGGACAGCCCAACGATATGACTGCGACTGAGGGCGCAATAACCGGCGGGCTTAGCGTGACGGCGACCGTGACGAGCGGAAATATAGCATATCAGTGGTATTCGAATTCTTCTGACTCGAACACGGGCGGCACGTTGATAAGTGGCGCGACGAGCGCTACGATGGCGCTTGGTGATACCCTCACTGAGGGTAGCTATTACTATTACTGCGTTCTATCATGCGAAGGTGCGACGAACGCTGTTTCAAACTGCGCTACAGTTAGTGTTGCGGCTTCCGGCGGCGGTACGCCCGCAAACACAGTGTTTGCGTCGTATACGCTCAGCGGTACGGCGAACGGTGCAGCGCCCGCTACGCTTGCTGATGCGAGCGGCAACAACAATACGCTTACCGTAAACGGAGTAACTGCCTACAACGCCGACGGATATCTGCCGTTCACTGCTTCGGGTGAAAGCCTATCCGCATCGAGCTTTTCCTTGGGCAACGCGACGTCCGTCACTCTGCACATGAAGATGTACACGCCGTCTGGCATAACCCGTCAGCATCGCATTCTGTACATAAACGGCATAGACTTGAATTTCATGTTCCTAACGACGGCCGAGGGCGGCACGCCTGTAAACCTGCGCATAGAGGCCGGCTCAAGCGCCGTATATGTCGCGACGGAGCGTATAGGCGGCACTCAGAATTCGCAGGGCTATGTTGCAGAATTCCGCGAGGCGACGCTCGATATTACGTTGACCGACGCGCAGATAACGGTCGTTGAAGCCGTGAAGGTATCGACAAACGAAGTGATAACAGTACAAAATATGTATCGTATAAAGATTTGAAGTCGGTCATGGCGGATCTGAAGTTTGTGTACGGCGCGGCGACATTGGAAGCTGCGGAGTATGCGCTGGAAGAGTTCCGGGAAAAATGGGAAAAGAAGTATCCGCAGATACTGAAATCATGGGACGCGAACTGGGCGGAGCTATCCACATACTTCAAGTATCCGCAGGAAGTCCGGCGACTGATCTACACGACGAACGCGGTAGAGGGCTTCCACAGAATGCTTAGGAAGTACACGAAGAACAAGACGATCTATCCGACGGACGACGCGGTGCGCAAGTCTGTATATTTATCGATACAGGAGATTGGCAAGAAATGGACGCAGCCTGTGCATAATTGGGGGATTATAGCGGGACAGTTGATGCTGTTCTTTGAGGGACGGTTTCATGATGTCGCGTAGGCTGTGCAACGCCCGCAGGGCGGTGGCTCCGCCCCCGCGCCCCGGAGTTTTTCGCATTGGTTTTCCCCGGGAACGGAAAAACGGACAGCATCGCCGTCCGTTCCCGCGCCAAACCTCGATCGGCGCTCGGGTCGGTCTCCACCGTTGCCCTATCCTCCGATCGAGTAAAAGTATTCTTTAGTCTGCCCAATATCTCTGGAGAATATTCCGTTTACACGGAGTGAATGACACTCCCGAGTCGTGATATGAACATGATTCTGTCCGTCATTTATCATTGGTCATATTTGTTTCGAACTGTGTAACAGGACAATCTCGTAACAAAACTCCCTATGTACCGATTATCTTTCATACTACGGCGTTTTCCCGAATTGTGAAAGATAATAGGCTCACAGAGAGTTTTATAGATGTTCCTTTTATTCAATCTCCGATACCCGTCGCACACTGGCAATGTAAAAAAACAATGGTAGATGATTCGGACATTGCAAGGAATGTTTCTATCATCTACCGTAGTTCATATCAACTTTTCAGCGCCCTTTGGTTGACTGCACCCAAGTGTATAGGGTTTCTTTTCTTTTGCGCGCCGCGCCATGCGTAGATAACCAACGCTAGAGCGATTACGCCGTAGGATAAGAATGCACGGAAGTATTCGCCCACAGCCGAATCGCCGAACAGATTCGATGCGGCGTTTTGAGCGGTGATGAACAGGGAGTGGAACAAAAACGTGCCCACAAGCGCCTGCAGGTTAGTCGCGCGGTCGATGGACGCGCCGCCAACCAGTATGGCCGCACCCGCGTACAGACCCACCTGTTCATGAGCCGCGTATGTTTGGAACGTACCTATGCCATCGCTTTGCATAAACAGAATTTGTCCCCAACCGGCGAGCACAGTGGAGATCATAATGGCGATCACGCGCGTGCGATCTACGTTGATTCCCGCGGCATTGGCGACCACGCGGCTTTGACCTACCGCGCGGAAATTCTGACCGAGGCGCGTTTTCATTATAAACATATTAAACGCGCATAGAAGCCCAACTAACAGCCAAGTAACTACTGGAATACGTATCGGTTGTCGTCCGTTTGCGCCATTGAAAACGTCTGCGATGGGCTTAATGGGGATAATGAATATCAACAAAACCAATACGGACACCGCGACTACTGTAATCGCGCGCCACGTGGGCACGCGGTGACTGAAGTAACCAATAACCGACCATAAAGAAGTACAGAACGCGATAAAATACAGGGCATATTGGAACGGCACACGGAGTATGCCGTCAATCGCCATAAAAAGTCCCACGCCGCCCGTCAGATTCAATGTGTTCTGCACGCCGGACGCGCCGACGATTGTAACGTTTTCGTTCAAGGGGATCACTGACCCAAATATGAACAAGAACAACAACTGATAAGCGCCGTTCGCAAAAAATCCTAATATCAGCGAGCCTATGGTTTCCTGACCCTTCATTTTGTTGAGCAAACGCCCGATTAAGAACCCGAAACCCATCGCGAGCGGCAGCGTGATCGCGGCGGCTGTCAGAATGCCGCCTACGCCCGTCACGCCCCAATTTATAGTGAGCAACAGGCCGATCTGAGCCGCCATAGCGCCGATCGTAATCGCGAAGTTGATGCCCATGCCCGCGATGATCGGTATGATTAGCGCCAGCACGATGAACGCGTTGCGGTTCAGGCGCAGCAGCAACTGGCTGGAAACATAGTTCATGTCCAGTCCGGACACGATGATAAAGAAAACGCTCATCGCGATGAATAGGTAAGTGACGGCGTATTTCTTCAAGCTGGATACAAGGCCTTGACTGAAATTCCGTGTTTGATTAGTCACGCGAAGCACCTCCAGACTGCGTAAGCGCGTAGAGTATAATACCGTTTGAGATCATAATGCGCATAACCTCGGAAAGTCCGCCACCTGCGACGGCCGCGTTGGCGATTTGCTGACCGAGCGCAAGCACGCCTTCGAACAGGAAAACGCCGATGATAACGTGACCGACCTTAGCCTTGCTTACCGTCGCGCCGCCTATCAATATGGCGGAAGCGGCGATGAAACCGAGTTGGCGGGGCGCAGTATACAGTTGCGCGTAACCAAACGCCTGCGAATAGATGACTATGCCGACTGCGGCAATCATTGTAGACAGTATCGTGCCCACTGTGCGCATATGGTTCACGTTGATGCCGCTGGCTTCGGCAAAACGCGGGTTGGATCCGGCCGCCGTCATCGCGACTCCGGTTCTGGAGCGCGAGAACAGCCACATCGCGCCGCAGCAGGCGAGGAAGAACAGTATAAGACCCGTCGGTATCCGCGCCTCAAACAGGTCGAATGCGAACCAATCGTCAAGCAGGTGAGCGAAGCTGCCAAGAAGGCTGTGCGTCACGCGCAGTCCGCGTCCGGACAGAAGCCAGATAATTTTGGGGTTGTCGAAAGGCAGGAGCATCCAGCCGATACACATCAAAGACACGAACGAAAAGCCGACATAGGTCGAAATCGTCATTTCGTTGCCCTTCATGCGGTTGAGCAGCTTTGAATACGCCCAGCCCAGCGGGATCGCTATAATCAAGCCTATAACGCAGGCAAAGATCAGTGCGGGGAAACCCGTCAGGTTGTATTGAAGCGCGATAACCGTAGACAACAAGCCCGATATGCAACCGATTGTCATGCCCATGTTCAAACCGATGCCGCACTGTATGCCCGGCAGCATCGCCAGCACCAGTACGCCGTACATGCCCACGCGTTTGAACACGTTGCCCATCATCATAGGCACGTTGATGTTGTAAAGTTCCGCCGCCAGACACAGGTATATGAAAAATAGTGTGATGATCGTTCTGGGAACGCCCAGCTTGTGCGTAAGCGATTTCCAGAAAGTATACGCAATAGCGAACAGCGCCAGGGCAATCGCCGCAATCAGCGTCTGACCCGCCATTGCAGAAAGGCGCATGATGAACGCGTCGCTGCCCTGCAATATCTCGTCCGCTTTTTGCTCGGTATATATGTCGAAACGCTCTGAGAAGTTCAGATTTTCCGAATACACCACGCGCTCGATGTCTTCGCGTATGGCATTTTGCATTTTCCTGTTCAGCCCTGAAAGGTCGGGTATGATCACAGTCAATTCAGCCCACAGATCGGAGTACGCGCCGTCCACGTCCACGCCGAGCGCCTGGAGCGTCGGCGATTCGGTGAAATACGTAAAGTCCGTCTGCGCCTGTTCTTCAGATATTTCAGAAAGCTCTTGAGCGGTCTCCTCAGCCGTCTCGCCTTTTAACGCGCTTTCAACGCGTTCGCGCGCGTCTTTCAGTATCGCGTCACGAAAGCGTTCGCTGTCAGCAAGCGTCGGATAGACGTCGGATAAACGTGTCCAAAGCGCTTCGTCGTCAGTAGTGCAATCCTCAAGCTGCGTCCAGTCCGCGACGGCGGCGTTCAGACCGCTCATCAAAAGCGCGTATGTTTGCTCGTCGTCCTTCTTCTCCTCGGCCATCGACATCGCGCGGGCGGCGCGCGCCATAGCGCCCGCCAAATGCGCATTTTCATCAATGCCGATTGATGGTACGAGAGCAAGAATTTGCTGAATCAGGCTTTCATCGTCCAAGTCCCCTACAAAATCTGTCCAGTCGGGCACGGACAGTATAAGCTCGTTATAGATGTCTTCGTATGTTTGTCTTTCAATGTCGTCTCGCGCCTGATACGCTTTCAAAGCTGCGCTCATGGCTTCGATGTCAGTGACCAGTTCGGACACGTCGGCATTGACGACGCCGCCGTACAGTTTTTCCGCCTCGGCGCGCGCGGCGCTTTCGGCTTCAAGACACAGCGCTTTCACTTCGTTCATGCCCATCTGCCGAAACGTTTTGAGCGCGCGCAGTTCCTTGAGCTTCGCGGCGTTGGCGTCTGCGGCGATGCTGTCCACGATGCCTCCGGAGGCCGCGTGCAGCACGGCGTTCGTGCGCATTTCGCCTAAGCGCGTTTCAGTAGCGTCCGTATGTCGAAACGCGAAACCAACTGCGGATGTGATAAAAAGTATCGCCGACAGAACGATCAGACAAACGGTGACGGCGAGCCTTGTCTTTGATATTCGAGCCTTTGTCATGCCAGCTCGCCTCCCTTCACCTCAACGCCCGACATTGCCAAGCCGAAGCTCGCATCCGAGCTGTCGGGGCGCAGTATGCAGGCGATCTTGCCCTCTGAAACGATGGCAATGCGGTCGCATACCGCGCGTAATTCCTGCAATTCAGAGGAAACCATTACTATCGTGATGCCCTGTTCGCGGTTCAGGCGCGTAAGTGTATCCAACACAAGCTGCTTTGCGCCGATGTCTATGCCGCGCGTCGGCTCGGACACAAACAAAAACTTGGGTTTGAGCGCCAGCGCGCGAGCCACGCATACCTTTTGCTGGTTGCCGCCGGACAGAGTTCCGGTCAACTGCGCGGAAGATATACAGCGAATATCCAGCTCGCGAATCATGTCGTTCGCATACTTGCGTATAGCGCGGGCGTTGATGAAAGGAAGCCACTTTATCATGAAGTCGCCGCGTACCTGCATGGCATTAAACGCGATATTGTCCTCTATGGACTGGTCGAGTAGCAGCCCTACGCCGCGTCGGTCTTCCGACACCATGGCAAGCCCCGCAGCGAGCGCCGCGCGCGGATTGTTCAAGGCAAGCGTCTTTCCGAACAACTTCACATTGCCCTCGGCGGGGTACAACCCCATAACGCCGTTGGGGAGACCTATTTTTCCCTGCCCGGCGAGTCCGCCGATTCCTATTATCTCGCCTTCGCGAACATTCAAGTTGATGCCGCGCACGCGTTCGCCCGGCATATCAACCCACAAATCTTGTATCTCAAGCGCCGGGGTCGTTTTCATGCCAACTTGCGATGTTCTTTTTCTTGTTACGATTTCGTCGCCACGGCCGATCATCATCGCCGCGAGCTGCTCTGCGCTCGCTTTACTCTTTTCAAGCGTTTGTACAAGCCGCCCGTCGCGAAGTATCGTCACATTGTCCGCCGCTTCCATAACTTCGTCCAGGCGGTGCGTAATGAATATGATGGCGATGCCGCGCGCTGCGATGTCCTTCATGACAGAAATCAACTTTGAAGCTTCGCTCTCGGTAAGAACGGCAGTAGGCTCGTCAAACACAAGCGCTTTGATGCCCATTTTGTCGATTTCGCGCGCTATCTCTATAAACTGCATATAGCCGACAGGCAGTCCGCCGACCAATGCGTCTTCATTCACTTTAAGACCCACCGCGTCAAGCGCTTTGCGCGCGTCCAATGCCATAGCGCGCCAGTCAAGCACCTCCAGCGAGCGCCCAAAAAGGGTGTTGTATTTGCCGGGAATCGGAATTTCGCGGTTGAGCTTGATATTTTCTGTGATTGTAAAACCTGGAATCAACATGAATTCCTGATGGACCATGCCGATGCCCTTTTCCATGGCGTCCATGGGCGAAAGTATCTTTACTTCCTCGCCGTCAACGACGACTTTACCCTTAAACCCGCCGGTAGAATGAATTACGGGCATACCGAACAGCACGTTCATAAGCGTGCTCTTACCCGCGCCGTTTTCGCCCAAAAGCGCGTGTATTTCGCCCGGGCGCACTCGTAAGGTTACGTCTTTGAGCACCGCGTTGGAACCGTATTCCTTCGTGATGCCGTTCATTTCCAAAATATATTCGCCAGCCAAGCAGGCAGCCCTCCCAATTCGCGCCCTCCGCTTCAATGGCGCTCGGTATCGTAAAACTATTTCTGAGTCAAACCGGTCTGATGAAGCCAAAGTATGAAAAATCCAGCACGTTTGACGTGCTGTCCGCCGGGAGTGGTATAATGTTTCGCGTTAGTAATAAAGCGCCGCCCGAACCCGGCCGCGTCTGGCGCGGATTCGGGCGGTCAAGTCTCTTAATTTAGGTAGTCGGCAAAATTGATGGCATCGAACTGGATAAGATAATAGTTTTCATACTTCGCTCCAGCGGCGTCGATGTACTTGTCGAGTACGGCTTCCGTTCCGGCGGCTTTAGAGAAGCACTCGGTCAGGTAAGCTTCGTCGATCTTGCCTTCCAGTTTGCCTTCGGCATACGCGCACGCGTATTCGAAGGAAGCGTTGATCATGGACATGTTGACCGGGATCGACCAGGTGGAGAAGCGCTCGACGGCGTCTTTCTCGTTGAGGAAGTTGGCAAGGTTCACGATCGCGCCCTCAATGTCGCCATAGGTAGCCTGAAGGCCGAAAGCCTCCTGATAGCCATGGTACGGGGAGGGGCAGCAAGGCAGCGCGTAGTACGCGTTGGGCTCGTTGATGATGGCCTGCTGTAAAGCTACCTGTAAGCCGCAGTTGGTGCAGTAGAAGCAAACTTTCTTGCCCGCGTATTCCTGCATGACCTTCGGGATATCTTCGAGCACTGCGGCCTGCGCGCCCGACATGCCGGCGTCGCCGGTCGGATCGGGACAGTCGCGCTCGATGAACTCGATGCCGTAAGTCTCGGCGGTCATCTTCATCGCATCGCGTTTCGCAACGATGGTCTCGTAGGACAGATGGCGCGCGAAGGAGTAGTGAACGATTACGTCGCAGCCCCACTCGCTGGCCTTGTCCGCAACCTGATAGCCGCAACCGATTTCATCTACGGCAAGCACTATGTCTGCGGCGGCGGAGATGTCGCCAGGATCTTCGGCGGGAACGCCGGCGATGAGCAGTATGTCTTCGCGACCCATGCTCTGGGCTATCTGGGTGAAGGCGGCGGTTGCGCCCTGTACGCCCTGCACGAAGATAATAGCTTTAACTTCCGGGTCGCTTGCGAAAGCGATCAACTTGGAAATCGTGGTTTCGACTTCTGAAGAGAAGTTGTCGGGATAGGTGTCGTGCACTACCTTCGCGCCGTATTTTTCAATCAGCGACATGGCGGCGTAGTACTCTTCCTCGCCCTGGGTGGTGGTGCCTGTCAAAACGGCGATTTTGTAGGTCGGCGTTTCTTCCGCGAACGCGAAGGAAGTCATCGACAGCGCCATAATGAGGGCCAGCAGCGTGCATATAAGCTTCTTCATGGATCGTATCCCCCTTTTCGTTTTGTTCGCGGACATTATCCGCGAACGATTGTCAATAATCTTAAACGTTTTTATGTGTTTTGTCAAGCTAATAATGCAGATAATCGACGTAGTAATTGCAAAATATCAACCGATTTGCAAAATTACGCATCGTAATTGATTCAAGATGAAAGTTGTCCGTCATAATTTACAAAGTACGAGCGTGTCACACCCTTGCTTACATAAGTTGAACACACTGTATCTCACATCAGCCGTTAGTATTACATGAGATGAGGGTATGCACTGGAAAATTACATTACATGAATATTCATATTGATGTTGGCTTTATATATCGTCGTCATGTTTGGGTATAGACAATCAGGTTTGTTAGTGCCTGCGTTTTTCGATGAAACAAGAGCAAATTATGCGCGAAATTGTATGCGTATGACTGATAAAAGGGTTAAATCGAGATATTGTCTTGACAAATCCAGCTTGTAAATAAGCATGCCGAGCAATCAGCAATCTTTGTGTTACGGTCATAAGGGAAAACTGATCTAGCGTTTGTAATAAACGACGTGAACGTCGTTTATTTGGATTAGATCTGACGGAAGCCCTATGGTAACGAAAAACATACACAACAGACTTTACCATATATTCGTCAACACTCTCTGGTAATAATGTGATTTGATTGCGATTCGTCCCAATTATGTAGCCCATAGAAGAGATAGTCCCGTTGTTTGAAGGTTATTCGGCTTACAGCGAGTTTTTGTCATGGGGTGCTCTACAACCCTGTTCGTCCCAAATGAGTTATGCTAAGTAGCGCTGGAATACGTTGAAATACGCAAATCAGTGTACACTCAAACTGGGACAAAAGTGGGACAAAAGTGTAAGAAAGTGTACTGAGTGATCTTTTTCTTGTTATTAAATGCAATACGAGGGTACGAGACTTGCAAAATAGAAGCCTATCCTTGCGGATAAGCTTCTTTTTTGCAGGATTTTTACTTGCTTGCTTCTTCTACAGCCACAGCCACGGCGACAGTTGCGCCGACCATGGGGTTGTTGCCCATTCCGATGAGACCCATCATTTCTACGTGGGCGGGTACGGACGAGCTGCCGGCGAACTGGGCGTCGGAGTGCATACGTCCCATTGTGTCGGTCATGCCGTAGGAGGCGGGGCCTGCCGCCATGTTGTCGGGGTGAAGCGTGCGACCTGTGCCGCCGCCGGAGGCGACTGAGAAGTATTTTTTGCCCTGTTCCCAGCATTCCTTTTTGTAAGTGCCGGCGACGGGGTGCTGGAAGCGGGTGGGGTTGGTGGAGTTGCCCGTTATGGACACGCCCACGTTTTCGTAGTGCATAATGGCGACGCCCTCGCGCACGTCGTCAGCGCCGTAGCAGTTCACCTTGGCGCGCTCGCCCTCGGAGTAGGCGGTGCGGCTTACGACCGTAAGCTCGCTCGTGTTGTAGTCGAACGACGTGCGGACGTATGTGAAGCCGTTTATGCGGCTGATTATCATCGCCGCGTCCTTGCCAAGGCCGTTGAGTATGACGCGCAGCGGGATTTTTCGAACCTTGTTGGCGTTGCGGGCGATACCGATAGCGCCCTCGGCGGCGGCGAACGACTCGTGACCTGCCAAGAAGCAGAAGCATTCGGTTTCTTCGCGCATGAGCATCGCGCCCAAGTTGCCGTGACCAAGACCGACCTTGCGCTGGTCGGCTACAGAGCCGGGAATGCAGAACGCCTGCAAGCCCTCGCCAATGCACTCGGCGGCTTCGGCGGCGGTCTTCACGCCTTTTTTGAGCGCTATCGCCGCGCCCAAGGCGTATGCCCACTTCGCGTTTTCAAACGCTATGGGCTGTATGCCTTCTACGATTTTGTACGCGTCCACGCCTTTTTCGGTGATATACGCGTTTAGATCTTCGAAATCCTTCAGACCGATTTTGTCGAGCACGGGCTGTATCTGAGGCATTCTTCTGTCGTAATTTTCAAACAAAGCCATTGTAGCACCTCCTATTACTGCTTGCGCGGGTCGATATACTTCGCCGCGCCTTCGTAGCGTCCGTAGGTGCCGATGTTCTTTTCATAGGCTTCCTTCGGATCGACGCCCTTCTTTATGGCGTCCATCATTTTACCGAGCGATATGAACTTATATCCGCAAATCTGGTCGTCGGTATCGAGCGCTATTGAGAGCACATAGCCCTCCGCCATTTCGAGGTAGCGCGCGCCCTTGAGCTTCGTGCCGTACATCGTGCCGATCTGCGAGCGCAGACCCTTGCCCAAGTCCTCCAGCCCCGCGCCGATCGACAGGCCGTCGTCCGAAAACGCCGACTGCGTGCGGCCGTACACGATTTGCAGGAACAACTCGCGCATCGCCGTGTTTATGGCGTCGCACACCAAGTCGGTGTTGAGCGCTTCGAGTATCGTTTTACCGGGCAGTATTTCGCTCGCCATGGCGGCGGAATGCGTCATGCCTGAGCAGCCCAGAGTTTCGACCAGAGCTTCCTCGATTATGCCGTTCTTGACATTGAGCGTCAGCTTGCACGCGCCCTGTTGCGGCGCGCACCAGCCCACGCCGTGCGTCAGGCCGGATATGTCGGTGATCTCTTTCGCGCGAACCCATTTGCCTTCTTCGGGGATAGGGGCGGGGCCATGGTTCGGGCCCTTCGCCACACATACCATTTCCTCTACTTCGCGGGTATATTGCATGGTTTGTCCTCCTTCATACGTGAAAACGGTTACGCTTGTATTTTATCACATACGCGCCGTAAATGCTGTATACCGCGCGTAATTTGGCGGTTAATTCGCGCGGGTAACGTTCTTTATCCACTTGTTTCCGCGCAGCCTGAAAAACGCGATAATCCACTTGAAGCACTGATCTATGCGCGTCATCAAAAACACAATCGGCAGCGGCCAATGGAACACGAACGCGGCGAGCAGCGTCGCGGGAAGCACTATCAGCCAGCCGCATATCATGTCGACGGTCGCCACGAACCTGCTGTCGCCCGCGCCCCTGTTTATGCCTATGAAACACGCGGCGTGATAGCTCGTGCCCAGCAATGTCGCCGCGCCTATGGCTATCATGACGGTCGACAGCTCGAACACCTGCGCGTTATCCGCCGAACCGTACAGCCCCGTAAACGGCTTGCGCAGCAAGAACACCACGCCCGCCATGACTACCGCTATCAGCGCGAACATTATTTGAATAGTCTTTGAATACTCTCTCGCCGTCTTGTAGTCGCCGCGCCCCACCGCTTTTCCGACGACCACGCACGCTCCTCCCGCGAGCGCGAACGTGAACATAGTGCCCAAGTTCATCATCGAGTTGGTTATGTTGTTCGCGGCTATGAACGTCTTGCCCATCTGTCCGATAATCGCCGCCTTGAGCATACCGATAAGCGACCACTGCATGTCGGTAAGCCCGACGGGCAGACCGTATTTTACGTAATCCTTCGCGAGCGCGCCGTCTATAATCAGCAGATCTTTCGGCTTTATGTCGATGCCCTTCTGCACCTTGAACGTGTAAACCCACACTATTGCCATTTCGATTATGCGCGTTATAAGCGTCGCGATTGCCGCGCCTTCCACGCCCATCGGCTCAAAGCCGAGCCGCCCGAATATCAAAACATAGTTAAGGCCAATGTTTACAAACAGCGAGCATATCGACACATACAGTGTGACCCTCACGACCTCTATCGAGCGCAGCATACCCGTGAGCGCGGTCGTTACGGCGAACGGTATCCAGCTGAAGCATATTATCGCGAAATAGCCGAGCGCGTAGTTCACGACTTCCGTCTCGGATTTGTCGACGACCAGCGAAACGATGGCTTCGGGGAAAATCGTCGCCGCCGCCGCGAACAGCACAGCCACGCCCACCGATATGAGCAGCACTACCGAGAATATCCGCTTTATTCGTTTAATGTCGCGTTTGCCCCAATACTGGGAAATGAGCACGCTCGAACCGCTGACAAGCCCGAATAGCGTCGCCGTTATGAACGCGGTCAGGGCGTTTATCTGCGACACGGCCGACTGCGCCGCAACGCCGCTTACATCGCTTGTGAAAACGCGTCCGGCTTGCGCGCCGCCGAAGCATATTGCGTCAGCCGCCCGCGCCAACGCGCTTTTAACGGCGTTTCCGTCTATGTACGAAACCATTATGTCGTCCGCGACGACGACCAAAAAGCTCACAAGCGCCGAAAACGCGGCGGGCAAGGATATGCGAAATATCGTCCTGTAAAAATCCCTGTCGCGAACCATATGTGAAACCGCCCCTCGCCTTTTATCGCGTTCATTATACAATATGTGTCAATAGGCTCGCAAACCATCAAAAACAGACCGAAGTCTGCAAAATAAACTGCGGGACGCGTCAACAGGCGCGCCCCGCGGTCAATGTAAACTTGTGTAGCTACAGCACTTTCTTGAGGAAATCCTGCGCCCTTGCGGTCTTTGTGTGATTGAACACCTCGTCGGGAGTGCCTTCCTCCATTATGACGCCTTCGTCCATGAACAGCACCCTGTCGCCGACCTCGCGCGCGAAGCCCATTTCATGCGTGACGACAATCATCGTCATGCCGCTCTCGGCGAGCTGCTTCATAACGTCCAGCACTTCGCCCACCATTTCGGGGTCGAGCGCGCTCGTCGGCTCGTCGAACAGCATCACCTCCGGGTCCATCGCCAGCGCTCTCACAATGGCTATGCGCTGCTGCTGACCTCCCGAAAGCTGGCGTGGATACGCGTTCGCCTTTTCGGGCAGATTGACCCTTTCGAGCAGGCTCATCGCTTTCTCCTTTGCCTGCCACCTTGTTATCAGTTTCTGATGTATGGGCGCGAGCATTATGTTCTCTAAGACAGTCTTATGCGGGAACAGATTGAACTGCTGAAACACCATGCCCATCTTGCGGCGCACCTTGTTTATGTTGCACTTCGGGCGCGTTATGACTTCGCCGTCCAGCGTTATCGTGCCCTTTGTGGGCACTTCGAGCAAATTCAGACATCTTAAAAACGTAGATTTGCCTGAACCTGACGGACCTATCACGACGACTTTCTCGCCGCGCGTTATGTGCTGGCTCACGCCCTTCAAGACTTCCAGATCGCCGAAGGATTTGTGTAAATCATTAACGTAAATCACTCTGACGAATCCTCCTTTCGACGGCGTTAAACACGCGCGTAAGCCCCGTCACGACTATCAGATATACGAAAGCCACCGTGAGCAGAGGGAAGAACGCCGAGTATGTGCGCGAGCGTATATAGTCGCCCGCCTTTGTGAGATCCATAAGCCCTATGAAGCCCACGACCGATGTTTCCTTCAAAAGCATTACGATTTCGTTGAACAAAGATGGTATTATGATTTTGATTGCCTGCGGAAGCACGATCAGCATCATGGTCTTCTTCGCGGACAGCCCCAGCGAACGCCCCGCCTCGGTCTGCCCCTTGTCTACCGCGAGTATGCCGCCCCTCACCATTTCGGACACATACGCGCTCGAGTTTAGCCCGAACGCTATAACCGCGACCGAAATTTTCGAGAAGCCGGACGACGCGAATATGATGTAATACATGATCATCAACTGCACAACGACAGGCGTGCCCCTTATAACGTCCACATACAGCGACGATATGCCGCGCAGCACATGGAAGCGCCCGATCTTCGCGTTTGAGAGCCGCATCAGCGCGAGCACGCAGCCCTGTACAATGCCTATAAGCGCCGCCATAAGCGCTATGAACAGCGTGCGTCCCAATCCCGTCAGTATCATGTCATAGCGGTTGTCCTCTATGAGGTTGATGCGGAACTCGCGCGCAATATTCTTGAACCAGCGCCTTACCGTGCTCGTGAAACCGAATAGCGAACCCGTCTCGAAATATTTCATCCAGAGCGCGTCCCTGCTTCCGGCGATGTCATACCTTTCATACGCGCGGTTAAACGCCGACACGACCTTCGCCATGTCCGCCCTGCCCAGTACGTAATATTCCAAATCGCCGAGGTCTTTTTCGCGCCCGTCCTTCAGCTTGACATTGTCCTTGCCCGACAGATACGCGTCGGAGCGTATATACTTGCCCTCCGCGACGATTATCTCTTCGGCTTCGTCAACTGTCGCCGCCTGCGCGTTCACCGACTGCTCGACTTCCAAATCGGCGCGCGATACCGCGTCGCCCGCGACTCTGCTTTCTATGCCCGAAAGCTCCTCCTCGCTCATGCGAAAGCCCAGCAAAAGGTCGATCTCGCCCGAATCCAGCAGCGCGACTGCCTGCTCCGCTTCAACCTCTATGAACGAGTGGTTCTTATAGTTCGCAGTGTTCAATGCGCCCGACACCGTTTCGACGTCGAAGCCCGACAAAACCGCCTCGCCGTCGACTATGGCATATGCCGAACCTTCGACGACCACGCCTATAACTATCTTCTGCGAACCGCCTGCGAGCTGCGCGCGAACCGACTGCGCCTTGCTTTCCTCGGCTCTCTCGCTTATGCCGCTCAATTTCGATTTGAGCAGCGCTTCCAGACCGGCGCTCTCGGATATTGCCGCGAACGGCGAAACAAAGAGAAGCGCGGCGAGCGCCAGAGCGAGCGCCGAAATGCATTTCCTCAACCGTTTCAACCCCATTTACACAATTATCGTATAACCGCCAACCGCCGTTCGCGCACATATCGCGGACGGCGGTCAGATTGCCTGTATGCGATTTCTTATTCTTCCGTTTCTCCAAACCAGATGTCGTACAGGTCGGTGTAGTAGCCTTCATCGATAAGCAGCTTGAGCGCCGCGTTGATTTCAGCTATGAGCGCTTCGTTTTCGAACGTCGCGGCTATGCCGTAAACTTCCTCGGACAGGTTTTCTTCGAGTATCACGAGGTTCTCATACGGCGCGGCGTATGCCTTCGCGGGTTCGGCGTCGGTGACTACCGCGTCCAGACGACCGGCCGCCAAGTCCATTATGGCGTCGAGAGCTTTGTTGTAGCGCGAAACTTCGGCGGCGTTCACTTTTTCAGTCACCATTCCGTCGCCCGTCGTGCCCAGCTGCACGCCGACTTTTTTGCCTTCGAGCTGCGCGAACTCGGTTATGTCGCTGCCCTCGAGCACGACGACCTTCTGAGAGGCGTTGAAGTACGGGTCTGAGAACAAAACGCTCTCCTTGCGCTCGTCGTTTATGGTCATGGCAGCTATCGCCAAGTCGATTTGCTTGCTGTCAAGTGCCGGCAGCAACGCGTCAAATTCTATCGAAATGAACTCGAATTCGTAGCCCGCTATTGCCATTATAAGCTCGATAAGGTCGGGATCGAAGCCCACGATTTCGCCCTCGGATATGAACTCGAACGGCTCGAACTCGGCGTTCGTGCCCACGATCAGCTTTTTCTTTTCGTCCGCCGCGCCCTCCGCCATTCCAATGCAGCCGAGAGCCAGCAAAAGCGCCAATGTCAATGCGATAAGTTTTTTCATTTTTGTTTCCTCCAATGTTTTTGAATGGTGAGAGTATATACCCGCCCCGCGAGTTTGTCAATGCCCAATTTTTATTTTTATGCGTTAAATCGGTGTTTACTTGCATAAAATGGCGAATATTGAACGAATATTCGTATATTCATGCACATTCGTGCATATATTCAGCCTTCTTCCGAATTTGCGGCGAATTGTGCCGTTTTTTCGATTTTACCGCGCGCGTCTGTACCGCCGCGCCGTATTGTGATATACTCGATATGCGTAAAACTTACTTCATATTCGGAGGTAATATCAATGGATATAACGGTAAAGCGGCTTTCCCCCGACCTGATTTGCGACTACTTCGACTTCTTCGACAACCGTGCGTTCACGGACAATCCGCCGTGGGGCGGCTGCTACTGCATAGGTTTTCAGATGACAAAAGACGCCGACCAAAGCGAGCTTAACGCAAAGGCGGCGGAATACGGCGGGCAGGAGGGCTTCATGAAGGCGCTCAAAGAGTGCGTCGTCTCGCAGATAACTTCCGGCGCTTTGCGCGGTTATCTCGCCTATGTTGACGGAAAGTCGATCGGCTGGTGCAACTGCAACGACAGAGCCAACTACCCCGAAAACGCCGTGAACGGCGAGGGCGTTCACGCTCCCGCCGAACGCCGCGAACGCGCGGTGGTGTGCTTTGAGATAGCGCCCGAATACAGGGGTAGGGGAGTGGCTACCGCGCTGCTAACGCGCGCCGTATCGGACGCTCGGGCGGAGGGCTGCGCGGCGGTCGTGGCGTTCCCCGACGCTCACGCGGAAGGCGTGCGTGAAGTGTGGGACTTCAAAGGCCCGATAAGGCTCTACGAGAAGCTAGGTTTCACTGTTTCAAGCGCGGCGGGCGAACCGCTCGCGATGCGAAAGTCTTTCGAATAGAGCGAATAAAACGTTTTCGCTATTTTCGGTTGACTTCGGCGAACATAAGCAATATAATGTGACAGACGCATTAAGAAATGAGAGCATATACCGAATGAGAGACGATTGCGCCATATTGATACCGTCGCTTCAGCCCGACGAAAGGCTCGTTACATACGTGTCTCAGCTTTCCGCGCGCGGTTTTCGCGTGTTCGTCGTAAACGATGGTTCGCCATCGGAATACGACGGCATTTTTGAAAGCGTTTCGCAAATCGAGGGTTCCCGCGTGCTCCGGCACGACGTGAACAGGGGCAAGGGTGCGGCGCTCAGGACCGGAATTACGGCAATTTCCGAAACAATGCCGTGTTCGGGCGTCGTGACGGCCGATTCGGACGGTCAGCACGCCGTCGACGATATAGAGAAGATAGCCGACATGCTAAAAACGCGCTCCGGCGTTCTGTTTCTGGGCGCGCGCGATTTCACGCTTCCGAACATACCCCAAAAGAGCCGCGTGGGCAACCGCACCACGTCGAGGGTTTTTAAGCTCTTATACTCGACCGAGCTTCAGGATACGCAAACGGGTCTGCGCGCGTTTTCAGGCGATCTGATACCTTTGATGCTGTCCATAAAGGGCGACCGCTTCGAATATGAGATGAACGTGCTATCGCGCTGCGCGCTTGCCAAGATTCCTATTATAAGCGTGCCCATAGAAACGATATACGAACAGGGCAAGAACGATTCGACGCACTTCCGCGCCGTCAGGGACTCCGCGCGCATATACGCGACTCTGTTTTCAACCTTCTTAAAATACGTGTCGTCAAGCGTAGTCTGTATGCTTATAGACGTGGGCGCGCAGGGACTGTTCGAATACGCGCTAAATTCCGTTCTGAACGTGTCCATACTCATATTAGGCTATAAAATACAGGTCGCGATAGCGGCGGCGCTTGCGCGCGTGTTGTCGGCGGTCGTAAACTACACGCTGAACCGCCGAATCGTGTTCGGAACGAAAGGCGGCGACAGATCCGCTTTCCGATACGCCGTTCTGTGCGTATGCTCGTTCATGGCGTCCGTCGCGCTGCTGCTCATATGCGATAAGTTGCTGAAGCTTTCAGACAGCGACGTGGGCTGGCGTATGCTCATAAAAATTCCCGTTAATTTCGTCATATTCATCGCAAACTATCAAATACAGCGCTCGTGGGTTTTCCGCGGCGACATTAAATAAATGTATAGGATGTGATCGTATGGGCGGTTATCGCAACTTCAAACTGGTGGTTTACTTCGTCGCGAGCGGCACTAACTCGACGACGGAGGCTCAACTCAACCGCGACATAGCGTTCTTCAAGCGCTATCTGAGGCTTGACAAGGTGTATCTCGAACCGTTCCGCGACGGCGTGTTCGCGCCTGAGGAGCAGGTCAGAATGTGCAAGCGCGTGTTCGAGGAAAACGGCGTCGAGGTCGCGGGCGGCATAACCACCACATACCCGGGTTCTGAGGGCGCGAACCGCAAGCGTCGGCTGTTCAACACGTTCTGCTATAACGATAAGGAAATGACCGACACGCTCGCCAAGGTGTCGGAGCTTAACGGGCGCATATTCGATTCGTGGATAATCGACGACTTCTACTTCACAAACTGCACGTGCGAAGCGTGCCGCAAGGGCAGGGACGAGTATAACCTAGCTCACGGCATAACCGACGGAAGCTGGGAGGGCTACCGCCAGCAGCTCATGATGGAAGCGAGCGCGAAGTATATGATAGCGCCCTCCAAAAAGGCTAATCCCGACTGCCGGATAACGATTAAGTTTCCTAACTGGATGGAGTCCTTTCAGGAAACCGGCTACGACCCGATGCATCAGAAAGACATATTCGACATGATATACACTGGCACGGAGACCCGCGACCCCGTGCATACCGACCAGCATTTGCCGAGGTATCTGTCGTTCTCGCTCATGCGCTATTTCGAGGCGCTCGCCCCCGGCAAAAACGGCGGCGGCTGGTTCGATCCATACGACTGCAAGATACTCGAATACTACCTCGAACAGGCGTACCTCACCGCGTTCTCGAAACCCAGAGAAATGACGATGTTCTGCTTCCAGTCGCTTGTCGACACCGTGAACATACCCGCGCTGGGCTTCATGCTCGACAAGCTCGACGACCTTATGGACAAAATGGGCGACGTGGTGGGCGTGCCGTGTTACATACCGAACGCGTCTCAGGGCGAGGACAATGTGCAGGACTATCTCGGAATGCACGGCTTCCCGATCGTCACGACCCCGTATTTCCCGAAGGACGCGAGCGCAATATTCTTGACAGCGTCGTCGGCGTGCGACCCCGAGATAGTCGACAAGGTCGACAAATTCGTATCCGCGGGCGGCAAAGCCATAGTGACGAGCGGCTTCATAAAGGCGACGCTCGACAGGGGCATAAAGCGCATGACGTCTCTGCGCGACAGAAACCGCAAAGTAGCCGTGCGCGATTTCGCGACCGAGCGGCTTTTCACCGACCGGGGCTTGGAATACCCGCACGGCGTCAAGGAAATAACCGTGCCCGTGCTCGAGTTCCGCAATAATGCCACGTGGGGCGGCATATGCAAGGGCATACGCGACGAGGAGAGCTATACGCTGCTCGCGCGCGACACATACGGCAAGGGCGAAATGATAACCCTGTGCGTGCCCGAAGCGTACTCCGACTTCAAATTCCTGCCCGGCGCCGTACTGTCGCGTATGCGCAGGGAGTTCGCTGTGAACGGCGTGTACATCGAGGGCGCTCCTATGATAAGCGCGTTCATGTACGATAACGATTCGTTCATAATATACCCCTACGCCGACCGCGACACTCAGGACACCGACATATTCCTGCACGTTCGCGGCGCTGAAAAGCTGACGAACGTAACGAATGGTTCGGAAATCGCGCCGATATACAGATACGGTTCGGATTCCGTGTTCTGCGTAAGGGCGCGCGTGGGCAAGTTCGAGGGCTATAAAATCGCCCGTTCCGACGAAGTCGCGGGCGACCAAAAAGTCAGAATGCGCTCCGACGGGCTGCACTGACAATAACAATAGCGCTTTGCGCATCGGAGGGAATTTTTCATGACGCGGTTTCAGTCGGCGCTCGCTTCCCGCATACTGCTTTCGGACGGCGGATTCGGTTCGCTCCTGTCCGAAATGGGCGTAAACTCAAAGTGCCCCGACGAATTGAGCGTCACCGAACCCGACATCGTAAAGCGCATATACGAAATGTATCTGGCGGCGGGCGCGGACATAATCACGAGCGCGACTTTCGGCTCGAACGACATATCGCTTAGCAAAAAGAAGCGCGTCGGCAAAGACCGCGAGTTCACGCGCGCCGCCGTATCTCTCGCCAGAACCGTCGCCGGAAACGCGTTCGTTGCGCTGGACATAGGCCCGACGAGCGAGTTTCCGTACCCCGTGGGCGCGCTCAAATTCGACGACTTTTACGCGTGTTTCCGCGCTCAGGCGGAGGCCGCTCTTGAAGCGGGCGCGGACATAGCCATAATCGAAACGCAAACCGACATAGCCGAATGCCGTATCGCCGCGCTCGCCCTGCGCGACGCGGGGCTGCCTTTCATAGCGTCGTTCACGTTCGAGCCGAACGGGCGCACGCTCACGGGCGGTTTGCCGGAGTGCGCCGCCGTCGCTCTGAGCGCCTTAGGCGCTCTCGCGGTAGGCGCGAACTGCTCCGCAGGGCCGTCGGAGCTGCTGCCTCATTTGCGCAACATGCGCGCCGTGACCGGCGCGCCCGTTATCGCGCAGCCGAACGCGGGGCTTCCGACGGCGCTGCCGGACGGCAAAATCACATATCCATACAGGCCTGATATTTTCGCGCAAAAGATGAGCGACATCGTGGACGCCGGCGCGAACATAATTGGCGGTTGCTGCGGCACTACGCCCGACCATATACGCGCTCTCAAACCGCTCACAAAAAAAACGCCGGCCGCTGAAAACCGCGTAACCGGCGAATACGTCTGTTCGACGCGCGCTTTCATGCGCATAAGCGAAATCGCGGAAGCGCTTGAACCCGTCTCGGACGTCGACGAAATATACGATCTCGACTCCGATCGCGCGCCTATAATCGATTTGCGAAACAAAACGCCCGACGAGGCATACGAGCTGACATGCGAGTCCGAAGCCGCCTCGCGCCTGCCCGTCGCGTTCTCGGCGGACGCGGACTGCGAAGGCGCGCTCGAGGCGGCGCTCCGCGCGTATTCGGGCATAGCCGCCGTGAGCGCGCCAAAATGCCTTGACGGTATAATCGAAAGATACGGTGCAGTCAGAATCTGAAACCCGACTTGATCGCCGCTATTTCAGCTTGCATGAGGCGCAGCCGCCCTCGCCCGTCTCCCTGAGCGACGTCGGAAGCTGCCTGCCCACGCGGCGCATGGCGTCGATTATCTCGTCTGTCGATATAATCAGCTCCACGCCCGAGAGAGCCATGTTCGCGCTCACCATGGCGCACGATACGCCCATCACGTTTCTGTAAACGCACGGCACTTCGACAAGCCCGCCCACCGGGTCGCACACCAGCCCCATCAGGTTCATAATCGCAAGCCCCGCCGCGCAAGCGCACGCTTCGGGCGAACCGCCGCCCAGTTCCGTAAGCGCCGCCGCCGCCATCGCCGATGCCGTGCCGCATTCCGCCTGACAGCCTCCCTCTGCGCCCGATATGCCCGCCTTTTGCGCTATAACTCGACCCACTCCCGCCGCCGTAAACAGCGCCGACACCAGCATTTCGTCCGAATAGCCCTTTTCTTCCTGCGCCGAAAACAGCGCTGCGGGCAGCACGCCGCACGCGCCCGCCGTGGGCGACGCGACTATGCGCCCCATGCACGCGTTGCACTCCGCCGCCGCAAGCGCGTAGGCGCTCGCCAGCCCCAAGCCCTTGCCGCCGAAACTCGCGCCCGCTTTTACGTTTTCCATGAGCTTCGCAGACTGTCCGCCCACGCGCCCGCTCACGCTGCGCGCGTTCGGATTCAGCCCCTCGCGCACGCTCTCGCGCATCACGTTCAGGCTTCCTAGCATTTTGGCTATTGCCGACTCTCTGCCCGATGTGTCGTCCGCGTATGAAAACAGCACCGCCTCCGATATGCTTCCCGCTTCGGCGGCGAGCTCTAAAAGCTCTGAAATCGATGTATAATCCCGCATGTCACGCCTCCCGAAATATGCTCACAGCCTGCTCAGATGCCCCGCCGTGCGTATGCCGCGCAGGCGGCGTATCATTCGCACGCACTCGGGGTCGGGCGGGTTGTCGGTTTCGATAACCATCACCGCGTCGCCTCCCGCCACGCGCCTGAACACCTGCATAGTGGCGATGTTCACGTTCAGAGCCGCTATAAGGCTCGACACGTTTGCTATAACGCCCGGCTCGTCCTTATGCGATATGACGAGCGTGTCCATAGCGCCTGTGAACGACACGTCCAGTCCGCCCAGATTTTCAACGCGTATAGCGCCGCCGCCCGTTGAGCAAGCTCTCATCGTAAGCCGCGCGCCGCTTTCGCCCGTAAGGTCTATAACGGCGGTGTTCGGGTGCGCGTCCTGTATGTCTTTAAGCTCGAAATCGAACTCCAGCCCCGCCTCGCGCGCAAGCTCGAGGCTGTCGCGTATGCGTAAATCGTCAACCGGCATATCCATAAGCCCCGCGATTATGGCCTTGTCCGTTCCGTGCCCCTTGTGCGTGCGCGCGAAAGACCCTGAAAGCGTTATATGTGCACGAACGGGCTTGTCGTTCAAAAGCCTGACGGCGGCGCGGCCTATTCTGACCGCGCCCGCCGTATGCGAGCTTGACGGTCCTATCATAATGGGACCGATAATGTCGAATATATCCATAAACTCACCTCGTATCGCGCTTATTTTATCACGTAAGGCAGCAACTATACAAGGGAAAGAAATCAAATATTCATATGTGTGAACCATTATTGCCTTGAAATATCGTTAGAAATGTGTTCTAATATCAACATTAACAAAAATGGCGCTTTGCCGCCTTTACGCCGGGGAGGACGACTGATGTTCGGACGCAGATTTGACGGGCGCAGGCTCGACAACATAGACCCAATCGTGAGATTCATGCCTTTCATAATGAAAACGCGCAACGACGCCCAAAACATGGCTTCGGTGAGCGTCGATTACGAGCCGCTCGCCGAATACATTAAAAAGCGCTCGAAGGCGGGCGTGAAAATATCGTTCATATCGCTGTTCGTGGCGGCATACGTGAGGGTCGTGTGCGAATATCCCGAAATGAACCGCTTTATCATTAACAAACAGGTTTTCGCGCGCAAGTTCATAAGCGTGTCGCTCACAGTGCTCAGAAACGCGCACGACAAAGAAAATCTGGATGAAGCGCTCGTTAAAATGGAGTTCGAGCCGACTTCCACAATAGACGAAGTGTCCTCTCAAATCGACGCGCTCTTAAAGGACGCGTCTAACGAGGAAGCCGACAACTCAACCGTCAATTTCGCGAACACGCTTCTCAAAATGCGCCTGCTCGTGTCGATCGTCGTGGGAATTGCCCGCTTAGCCGACCGCTACGGCCTGCTGCCTCTGTGGCTTGAGCACATAAGCCCGTTCCATTGCAGCATGTTCATAACCAACATGGCGTCGATAGGTATGCCGCCCATATATCACCATCTGTACAATTTCGGAAACACGTCGGTGTTCGTCGCTATGGGCAAGTTCGAGCGCCGCCCGCTGTTTACAAAAGACGGAACGGCGTATAAAACCGTCGTCCCGATGTGGCTCACGACCGACGAACGCATCTGCGGCGGCGCGTCGTATGCCCGCGCCTTCGCGTACTACAAAAAGCTGCTTGAAAACCCTGAGTTGCTCGAATCGCGCCCGGAGCGCGTGAACACCGACATCGACTTCTCGAAGTGGCGCGAAAAGCGCGCCCTGAAAGCCGCAAAAAAAGCCGCGAAGGCCGACCGCAAGCGGTAGACCTTCGCGAAACCTGATTATTTCCCTTGTCTCACACTACGTCGATTTTGTTTCGGGACACTATTCTTTCAGCCGCCCGGCGGACGTTCGCGATATCTTCGCCGCCCGCTATATGTTTGAATATATCGAGAACATAATCCGATATTTCGCTCCCGGCTGGCAGCCCCGATATTTCGCTAAGCGCCGCTTGGGCGTTTTCTGCGCTTATTTCGCGCTCCGATTCTTTCAAGAGCCTATAGAGCGCCGCGGCTATTCCCGCGCATGTATACGCCGGAATCACGCCTTGCTTTGTTTCGAGCAGCGCCGCGCCCACGAGCCTGTCGGCGGGCTTCAGCTTGCGCGTAGGCGACGCGCCCACGCGCAGACAAGTGTCTTTGAGCGCGGCATTGCGGAAGCGCGTCAAAAGGTCGCGCATGTGGAGCAGCAGCCCGTCGAGCGGGAAACCGTACTCGCGCGAGAGCGCCGTTGCGCTCTCGATCATGGCGTTCTGCGTCACTACCTGTATTTCCGGGTCGTCAAGCGCCTGCCATATGTACTCTATCCCTTTTATGCCGCCCAGATACGCGCATACGGCGTGCCCCATGTTGTGCAAAAACAGCTTGCGCTTTATGTAAAAATCGAACGGCGACGCTGGAATCAGGTTCTTTATTTCGGGTATAGCGCCCTTGAACGCGTCCTTGTCTACGGGCAGATAGCCGTAGCGCTCGACAGTCACCCTCAGCGGGTCGCCCTCGCGCATTTCGTCAGTCTGCACGGGCACCATGCGCCCTATGCTCGCTTCCACCAAGCCCACGCGCGCGTCCATCAGTTTTTGCTCGTCGCTTGTTAGGTATTGCTTGATAAGGCGCTCCAGTTCCTTGTTCGCGTCCATCAGGTTTTCGCATATTATTATGTCGAGAGGCTTGTCGCTCTCCATAAACCGCAGCTTTAGGCCTTCGGCAATATTCGGCGCTATGAATTTTAGTATATCAGCGCCGACCGCCGTCGCCATTATGTCCGCGTCGGCTATAGCGCGGGCGGCGGCTGACGCGTCTCTCCCGTTTACGCAGTCCACGTTTTTGATGAGTATTTCATCGCGCCCGAAATCGCCCACGAAGCGCACTGGATAACTTCCTCGCTCGTTCAGAAGCTTCACGACGTTTTCCGCGACGTCTATAAACGTGACATTGTATCCCGCTTCGGAGAGCGCCGCGCCTATGAACCCGCGCCCTATGTTTCCGCCTCCGTACATCACAGCCTTCATTCAGAGCACCCGACCTTCCGATTTTTGTGTTTGATTGTATCACCAAGCGCCGCGGCGGTCAACGGCGTTTCGATTATGCGATAAATTCTCATAAACGCGCATTACCCAAGCGAACGCGAGGTATAACTAATCCGCGCCGAATACCGAAGTTTGGTTCAAACGCGTCATTCTTTCCAGAAAGTTGACATAAACGCGCCCGTGCGCGCGTTGAAAAATTGGCGCTTTTATGCTATGATTACAGACCGATTGTGCGAAGGAGGCGATATTGCGTGGAAAACGATACGACAAGCTGGGTGAACCTGCCAAACTGCCTCACCTTCCTGCGCATATTGCTCATTCCCGTGTTTCTGATAACATACTACCAGCTTCCCGAAGATAAGTATGTTTCCATAATCGTGTTCGCCGCCGCGAGCTTCACTGACGCGCTCGATGGCTACCTTGCCCGCCGACTCAATCAGATAACGTCCTTCGGCAAGCTGTGCGACCCGCTCGCCGACAAACTCATGACGCTCTCGATGCTGTTTTGTCTGGCGAACGACGGCTTTCTGGCTCTGAACGAGCATCGCTGGCTCAACTGGCTGCTGCTCATCGTTGTCATGTTCAAGGAGCTGATAATGATGATAGGCTCTATGTACATGCTCAAACGCGGCGTGGTCGTACACGCGAACATGTGGGGCAAATGCGCGACAGTGCTGTTCGTCATAGGCATCGTGTTCGTGTTCCCGTGGCACAATATCGACATTTTGCGCGAATGCGGGCGCTACATCATACTTTCCGCCGTGTCAGTTTCGATGGTCGCGCTGGTTTCATATATACTCGACAGCGTTAAAAAATTAAGAGCGGCGAAAATTCATTGACGTTTCGCCTAAATGACCATATAATAAATTCAGAACACGCCTGTGACGAAGAGGAGTAGCGTTTTTCTTCCCCAAGAGAGAGCGATTCATCGGCTGAAAGGTCGCTCGGGTAAAGTAAACGCGAAGGTCGCTTCCAAGGCCGTCCGGCGAACGGAGTAGTCGGCGCGGGAAAGCCCGATACAGCTTATAAGAGTTATAAATGTTGGTGGCACCGCGGAGCAATCCGCCCAATGGGCGCGTTGCTTTTTTTGTTGTTAAAAGGGGGTGAGCGGGTGAATTGGTCAGACTGCGCGTTGAGCAAACCTCTGTGGGGCACGGGCATAAACGCGTTCGGGTTTGCGGGTTTCGCCCTGATGGTCGCGGGCGCGCTTGTGTCGCTGCTCGCGAACAGATATGAACAGCGCAAAAAGACAATGCTAAAGCTCGCGGGGCTTTTGATCGTGATAATCGGCGCGGCCGCTATAATAGCGTTCGGGAAAAACGTATAGGCGAAGGGGATATAGAGAATGGAAAATATAAAAGAATTTGACATGGCGAAAACTTACTCGCCCAAGGAAATGGAAGATCGGATATACGAAAAATGGGAAAAATCGGGCGCGTTCAAGCCCAAGATGATACCGGGCAAGAAACCGTTCACAATAGTCATGCCGCCGCCCAACATAACGGGGCAGCTGCACGTGGGGCACGCCCTTGACGAAATGCCGCAGGACGTTCTGATACGCTATCACCGCATGAAGGGCGACCCGACGCTGTGGGTGCCCGGCACTGACCACGCCGCCATAGCGACCGAAGTGAAAGTAGTAGACGCGCTGAAAGCCGAAGGGCTTTCAAAGCAGGCGCTCGGGCGCGAAAAATTCCTTTCGCGCGTGTGGGAGTGGCGAGACGTATACGGCGGGCGCATCGTAAAGCAGCTTCGCAAGCTCGGCGTGTCGTGCGACTGGTCGCGCGAGCGCTTCACGATGGACGCGGGGCTTTCAAAAGCCGTGCGCGAAACGTTCGTCAGGCTGTACGAAAAAGGCCTTATATACAGGGGCTTGCGCATGATTAACTGGTGTCCCGACTGCAAAAGCGCGCTTTCCGACGCGGAAGTCGAATATGTCGAGACGAATTCATTCCTGTGGCATATTCGCTATCCTATGGCGGACGGGCGCGACATTGTCGTTGCGACGACGCGCCCCGAGACCATGCTCGGCGACACCGCCGTGTGCGTGAACCCGAAAGACGAGCGCTATACCGACATAATCGGCAAATACGTGACCCTGCCGCTCGTCAACAGGCAGATACCCATTATCGCCGACGAGTACGCCGAAATTGAGTTCGGCACGGGCGCGGTCAAGATGACCCCCGCTCACGACCCGAACGACTACGAGGTGGCGCTGAGGCACAACCTTGAAGTATTGTGCGTGCTCAACGAGGACGGCACAATGAACGAAAACGCGGGCGAGTATTGCGGGCTGACGCGCGACGAGTGCCGCGAAAAGGTTGTCGCCGCTCTGAAGGCGCAGGGCTATTTGGTTAAGGAAGAGCCGTTCACGCACAACGTGGGCACTTGCTACCGCCATCACACGCCGGTAGAGCCGTATCTTTCGCGCCAGTGGTTCGTGAGCATGAAGCCCTTGGCGCAGCCCGCCATCGACGTTGTGAAGAACGGCGAAATGAAGTTCGTGCCCGACCGCTTTGAAAAGACGTACATGAACTGGATGGAGAATATCCGCGACTGGTGCGTGAGCCGCCAGCTCTGGTGGGGACACCGCATACCCGCGTTCTATTGCGACAAGTGCGGCGAAACGTATGTGTCGCGCGAAGACGTGACCGTCTGCCCGAAATGCGGCTCGAACACCAGACAGGACGAAGATGTGCTCGACACGTGGTTTTCTTCGGCTCTGTGGCCGTTCTCGACTCTGGGCTGGCCGGAGGAGACGGAGGACTATAAATACTTCTATCCGAACTCGGTTCTGTCGTGCGGCTACGATATAATATTCTTCTGGCTGGCGCGAATGGTGTTTTCGGGGCTGGAGCAGACGGGAAAGTGCCCGTTCTCGGCGGCGCTCATACACGGGCTTGTGAGAGACGCGCAGGGTCGCAAAATGAGCAAATCTTCCGGCAACGGCATCGACCCGCTTGAGGTCATAGACAAATACGGCGCTGACGCGCTCAGATTCTCGCTCGAAATAGGCGTAGCCCCCGGAAGCGACGTGCGCCTGTCGCTTGAAAAGGTCGAGACATACCGCAACTTCGCGAACAAAATCTGGAACGCGAGCCGATTCGCGCTCATGAACATGCAGGGCTTCGAGCCTAAGGGCGTGCCGGCCGCTGACGAGCTTTCGCTGTCCGATAAGTGGATGCTCAAGCGCTTCAACGACATAACGCGCGAAATCACGCAAAATCTCGATAACTTCGACCTCGGCATGGCGGCGAGCAATCTGTACGACTTCATATGGTCGTCGTTCTGCGACTGGTACATCGAAGCGTCGAAATTCGCGCTTAACGGAACGGACGAGCGCGCGAAGACCGCCGCGCGCGAGGTGCTCTACTATGTGCTCACCGGGCTTTTGAAGCTGCTGCACCCGTACATGCCGTTTATAACCGAGGAGCTTTATTCATACATGCCGTCTGTCGACGGAATGCTTATAAACGCCGAGTGGCCGAGCGCGAACCCGGAGCACGATTTCGCAGAAGAGGCGGCTTCTATGGAAGCCGTGATGGACGTCATACGCGCCGCGCGCAATCTGAGGGTCGAGATGAACGTGAGCGCGTCGAAGCGCGCGACGCTCATATTGAGACCCGCTCCGGGGCTATTCGCGGCTTTCGAAAACGCCGAGGGCTACTTCACGCGCTTAGCGGCGGCAAAGAACGTGGAGCTGTTAAGAGATGGCGACGCGAACCCCGACAAATCCGCGTCGGCGCTCACTTCTGGAGCGGCCGTGTTCATACCGCTGGGCGAGCTTGTCGACGTTGAAAAGGAGATCGCCCGCCTGCAAAACGACCTCAAAGCAGCCTTGAATGAAATCGCGCGCGGCGAGGGAATGCTCAAAAACGAGGGCTTCCTCAAAAAAGCGCCCGCCGCGCTCGTCGAGCGCGAACGCGAGAAGATCGCGAAATCCAAGGCTCTCACGGAATCCATATCCGCGCGAATCGCGGAGCTTGAAACGCTCAAATAAACACAACACGGAGGAACGATGGCGGACGATCTGTCATATTCGCTGAGGGCGCGCGCCGCGCTCGCAGCGCACGGCTTTAAGTTTACGCGCTCGCTTGGTCAGAATTTTCTGCTTGACGACGCGCTTGTGAACGACATAATCGCGCTTGCGGGCGTGAGCGCGGGCGACCGAATCGTAGAAATTGGCCCGGGCGCGGGCGTTATGACCGCGCTGCTCGCCGACGCGGGCGCGAATGTCATGGCGATAGAATTGGACAGTTCGCTTAAAGACGCGCTTGAAAGCGTCGTCGGCGCGCGAGCGAACGTCAGAATCGAGTTTGCTGACGCCCTGAAAGCCGACATACCCGCGCTTTTGAACGCGGCGTTTCCGGGCGATACGTATTCTATAGTCGCGAATCTCCCGTACTATATCACCTCCGATTTTCTGCAAAAGGCGGTTGCGCTCGACCCGCCGCCCGAAAACATCGTGCTGATGGTGCAAAAAGAGGCGGCGGAGCGCGTGATGTCCGAGCCTAACGACAAAAACTGGTGTGCCATGGCGGCGACCGTCAGGTATTACGCCGAGCCGGAATTGCTCATGGGCGTGCCGGCTCAGGCGTTCACGCCGCCGCCGAACGTCGAAAGCGCGCTTATACGGCTCAAAATGAGAACCGTCCCCGCGATCAATCCGAAAGACGAAAAACTGTTCCTGCGCCTCATTTCGGCGTCTTTCAGGATGCGCAGAAAGACGTTGCTCAACAACATAACGCGCGAGTTTTCGATAAGCCGCGAAAGCGCCCTGCGCGCGTTCGAATCGGCAAACGTCGATCCGCGCGTCAGAGGCGAGGCGCTGCCGCTCGAAACCCTCGCTGTTCTCTCCGACGCACTCGGCGAAGTTATATTAAAATAAACGGCGCGCTCCTTTTCAGATGCTTTTACATAACATGCTACTGGTGTGCGTCGAAAGACCAGCTATAAAAAGCCAAGCTAAAAATCGAGAAAGTTTTGGAGATTTTTCAAATAGGTCATATGGCTTTGATTGGCATTATCCATGAGCCAAGAAAACACTTGCTTCAACATGACATCCGGTTCCATTTGACTTGATGTGCCGCAAACACGAGAGTGCATACGGACGATATCGTCTATGCAATCAACGTCACGTAGAAAGTGTTTTAGATTGGAGACAAAGACTTTAAGCGTGTGATCATAACGGTCAAACGGGAAACTGCTTCTTCCGAGAGTACTCATGTGTGGTGTGGCAACGCATTTCACGTCAACAATGAGAAAAGGATTTTTTTCCGAAATGGCATTGGACACGATATAGCTTTGCGGCATTAAGCTGGGAGCGTAGTCAAAATACAAAACAGGGTATAACTTGCTGATGATATCGGGAATTACCAATGAAAATGAGCTGTTATCGCAACCCGATACATCAACCTCAATATCAATATCCGAGTATTCGTCATAACAGTTTTCTGCAATACTGCCGTAAATATGGCAGTTGACAACATTTGGGAGTGATAAAAAATATGTCCGAATCGAATTTGCGGTATCAACAAGATTCACAATGTTCCCTCCTTAATTTTCTTCGGCGGCGTTGCCTGATACGGTCTGTTCTCCCTGAGGATCGTAAAGATGATATTACACATTTTGTGGGCAACCGCGCCGACTGCGGTCAGATGATGCTTGCCCCTTGCTTTGAGTGATTGATAATACTCGGACAGAATCGGGTCGCAAAATGCCGCCCGGTTGGCGGCAAGCCAAATAGCCCGCCTGAGATAGGGCGAGCCGCGCTTGGAAATATGTTGTTTGGTTCCCTCAAACTCACCGGGTTGCGTGACTTTTACGTCCAAACCGGCAAAGGCTACCAGCTTGTTTGGCGCGTCAAAGCGGTTGATATCGCCAATCTCGCTGACAATGATAGCGCCCAGTGTATCACCGATACCCGGTATGGTGGTGATGACCTGATTAACCTGTTGCAGTAGATGAGAAATCTGCTCGTCCAATTCTTCAATCTGAGCTTCCAGAAACATGAGCTGCTCGATAAGCTGCTTAATCTGGAAAGCAAAAGCGTTCTTGTCGAAGCCAACGCCAAATGAACCGGCAGCGGCGGTGCGAATCTCCTTCGCCTTTTCCTCTCCAAACCGTCCGTGACTGGCTTTGTTTAGAAATGCGGTTAACTTCCGAGTGGAAACAGATAGCATATTGTCCGGCGTTGGGTAGTTGAGCAGCAGTTCTTTCGAAGTTGACCCAAAGGTGTCAGAAAATAAATCGGCGTATTCAGGAAACACCTGATCCAGCAGTGCGATTATCCTGCGCTTGCAGTCACCGCAGTTGTCCACCAGCTCCATTCGAAACCGGGTAAGCTGGCGCATGGCGACAGTGTTCTCGTCCGACAATGTTGTCTCAAAATACTGCCCAAACCGCATCACCTGGGCGATGATGAAGCTGTCTTTTGAGTCGTTCTTGGTCTGGCGTATGTACATCTTGCGGAAAGCATCTGATTGGATGGGGTTGATAACCCGGACATCATACTTCTGCTCCGTCAGGTATTCATAAACCGACAGCCAATAATGACCGGTCGCCTCCATCCCGATGATGATAGCGTCCGTGCCGATACCAAGACGCTCAAACAAAGCAAACAGCTTTTCGCAACCCTCTTGGGTGTTTGTAATTGTGATGCTGTCCAGCAACGGCTTTCCCTCGGCGTCAATGACCGATGCTTCGTGGTTGCGCTTAGCTATGTCGATTCCACAGTAATACAACAAAAACCCTCCCTATGACAAAATCACAGACAGGATTCCCCTCTGATTCTTACGGCAACACAACCTCGTTAGATATTTAGCGCATTATCGCTATCCAGCTCATTCGCATCTAACCGTAAGGACAGAGGCGCAATTCTTTCGTTCGAGGCCAAGCCTCAAGGAGCAGTTACTGCGCCCTCTGTCTGTTACGCTCATTATCCCACATCCATAGCAGTATAACAAGTTTTTCCTGCGGTGCTCTTGTCAAAAACACGTAAATCTATTATACGAGGAGCGTTTATTTATGTGGACAAAGTATAAAACATGCCCGTCAATGGGCTATCAGACGGCGACGGTGTGCGTGCCCGTCACCGTCACGCCTTACGTGCGCGCGGGCGCTTGCGTCACGCGCTGCTGCGGAGAGCCGCTCGTAACTGCGGGAGAGACGGTTTGCGCGGGCGAAGTGAACGGTTCGTGCACTTTCACGTTGAGCCAAACGCTGTGCTTGGCTGTTCCTGTAGAGTTCGGCGCGACAGCGACCGTCGGCGACGCGGCCGTCGTCTGCGGAAGCGCGTCGTCCGAAAACATATGCGACGACTGCGGCGCTGAGGAAGACGACTGACCGCGCGTCAACAAACCCGCTATATAAGGCGGGCGGAGTACGTCATAATCCGACTCCGCCCGTAAGCGCGTAATATTTGAAATCGGTCGGCATATGTGTTAAAATGACGGCGACTCAATAAACGGACGGAGGCGGTTTTATGAGGCGGCTCGGTTATCTTGAGGCGATAGCGCCCGCGACAAAGGCGCTCGCTTGCGGAAACGCGTTTTTGACGGTCAAGGGTGAAACCGACAACACAATGACCATTGCGTGGGGGTCTATCGGGTTTTACTGGGGGAAGCCCGTGTTCACGGTGGTCGTGCGCCCGCAAAGGCATACATATAAGCTCATAAACGCGGCGGGCGAGTTCACTGTGAGCCTTAAAACTGATGATTCTCTGAAAAGCGCGCTTACGTTCTGCGGAACGCGCTCGGGCAGGGATTTCGACAAATTCGACGGTCACGGAATAACTAAGCTCGCGTCGGAGAAAATCGAAACGCCCGTCGTCGCGGAATGCGACATATTCTTCGAGTGTAAAATTCTGCTCTCGCAGCCCATGACTCCCGACGGCATGGCGGACGAGATACGCTTGGGCGTTTATGAAAAAGACGACTTTCACACGCTGTACTTCGGCGAAATACTTTCAGTATATACGAAAGACTAGGAGGTTTGCCCGATGCCTGAACACGCTTACACGACCCCGCTCGGCATAAAGGACGTCTCTGTGCGCGAGTCGTTTTTCTCGCGCCTTATGGAGATCGCGAAGGATAAAATGATACCCTATCAGTGGCTGGCGCTGAACGACGCGGCGGAAGGCGCGACAAAGAGCTATTGCCTGCGCAACTTCCGCGCCGCCGCGGGTCTCATAAACGCCGAGCACGGCGGCTATGTGTTTCAGGACAGCGATTTGGCGAAGTGGATAGAGGCCGCCGCCAACATGCTGAACTGGAACCGCGACCCCGAAACCGAAGCGCATATAGACGAAGTCGTCGAGCTTGTCGAGAAAGCGCAGTTGCCCGACGGATATATCGACACATACTACATACTGACGGGCATTGAAAAGCGCTGGACGAACCTGCGCGACAACCACGAAATGTATTGCGCGGGTCACATGCTTGAAGCGGCGGTCGCGTACTTCGAGGCGACGGGCAAGCGCCGCCTGCTCGACGTTATGATAAGGTTCGTTGACCACATATACGAGCGCTTCGGGCGCGGGGAAGGCAAGCTGCGCGGCTATCCCGGTCACGAGGAATTGGAGCTGGCGCTCATCAGGCTCTACGGGCTTACGGGCGAAAAAAAGCATCTTGAGTTAGCCAAATTCTTCATAGACGAGCGCGGGGTACAGCCTTCATATTTCGACGCGGAAGCCGAAAAGGACGGGCGTCGCAGGGGCTGGGAGCGCACCGTATACGACAATAACTCGTACTATCAGGCCGATATGCCCGTTCGCGAACAGAAAACGGCGCGCGGACACGCCGTTCGGGCGTGCTATCTGTATTCGGGCATGGCGGACGTGGCGCGCGAGACAGACGACGCGAGTCTGAAGGAAGCGTGCGCGGCGCTGTGGAAGAACATTACCCGCAGGCAGATGTATATAACAGGCGCTGTCGGGCAGTCGGCGTTCGGCGAGGCGTTTTCATTCGATTACGACCTGCCGAACGACTTGGTGTACGGCGAAACCTGCGCGTCCATAGCGCTTATGTTCTTCGCCGCGCGCATGTTCAGGCTCGAGGCAAAGGGCGAATACGCGGACGTTATGGACAAGCTCATATACAACGGCACGATCAGCGGCATGTCGCTTTCCGGCGACAGGTTCTTCTATGTGAACCCGCTCGAATCGCTGCCCGAGCGCAACGCGCGCAATCAGCAGTTTTCGCACGTAAAGAGCGAAAGGCAGAAATGGTTCGGCTGCGCCTGCTGCCCGCCGAATCTGGCGCGGCTCATATCGTCGCTGCCGGGCTACGTGTTTCACAAGAAGGGAAACACTTTGTACTTGGCGATGTATACGTCGTGCGAAGCCGAGGCCGAAATGGACGGCGGGCGCGCCCGCGTTTCCGTCGAAACCGATTACCCGTGGAACGGGCGCATAAAACTGAAGCTCGAAAGCGTATTCGACGGGCTTGAAATCGCGCTCAGGCTGCCCGCGTGGGCGAATACATATGAATTATCGCTAAACGGCGGGTACGTCATAACGCGCATGGACGAGGGTTTCATCTATATAAACGAGAAATTCAAGCCTTCCGACGAGATAATACTCGATCTCGACATGCCCGTAATGGTCATGCGCGCCCACCCTCGCGCGCAGGCGGACGCGGGCAAAATCGCCTTGCAGCGCGGACCTATCGTGTACTGCCTAGAGGAAGCCGACAACGGGCGCGATTTGCATAACGTGTCCGTTAGCGCTGACGCGAATTTTGCGGTTATCAAAAAGCCGGAGTTGCTGGGCGGCGTGAACGTTATAGAATGCGAAGCCGAGCGCGAGATATGCGAAGGCTGGGACGATTACGAGCTGTACGCCTGCGGCAGGAAGAACGCGACCGAGAAGTTCACCGCGCGTTTCGTGCCGTATTACGCTTGGAACAACAGGGGCGCGGGCGAAATGCGCGTGTGGGTGAGAGAGCTGAAATAATCCGCGTTCATTGTGCGTTTTCGCGCGGGAGACAATTTGTAACATAATTGTCACCTGCGCGTTTTATTATGAAGCGAATCGGAAACGGGGTTGACATATTTACATTGACGGGTATACTGTGATAAAAGGGGGTGAGCGCGTGAATTGGCGCAGGGTCGCGGCAATCGTATGCATGGTCGTATTTCTGTCGGCGTGCGCGTTTGCGTGTTCCGACCACCATTGCATAGGCGAGGGGTGCGACGTTTGCGCGCTCTTAAACCAGATAAGGCGCTTGCTTTTCATAGCCGTTTCTGCCGCGTTCATAGCTTTCCGCGCGTGTCTGTGCGCGAGTTATTCTCGTGAAGTTTCAGGCGCGGTTTCATATACCGACCTCATATCCGCCAAAGTCCGCCTTAACGATTGATACGTCCCTATATATTGACATAAATATATGAGGGGGCGTTTTCGGTGATACAAACCGAGGGCTTAGCTGTACAATTTCCCAATGAATCTCAAATCGCATATAAAGACATTACATTCCGCGACAATGAATCGTATGTAATACTGGGCGCGTCTGGCAGCGGAAAATCGACGCTTCTTAACATGCTGTCGGGCGTGCTCACGCCGTCGCGCGGGCGCGTTATAATCGACGGGCGCGATATGACGCACATTTCGCAAAAGGCGAGAGACGCTTACCGCGTCAAGAACATAGGCAACATATTTCAGGATTTCAAGCTGATCGAAGAAATGACTGTCGAGGACAACATACGCATAACCGAGCTTGAGGGCGCGGACACGTCCGGCATATCCGATATGCTCGAACGGCTCGACATATCGCGCCTGCGCAAGCGCAAGGTCTCGAAGCTCTCAGGCGGAGAAAAGCAGCGCGCGGCGATCGCGCGGGCGCTAATCAAAAAGCCCAAGATCGTGCTGGCGGACGAGCCTACGGGCAACCTGAATTACGAAATAGGCGTCGAAGTCGTGCGCCTGCTCGCTGAAACCGCGAAGGGCAACACGCTTATCGCCGTGACTCACGACGACAGGTTGGCTCAAATGTTCGACCACGTTATGCGTATGCAGGATATACTCGTTTTGGGCGATGGGACGGTGAGCCGCAATGTTTAGATTCGCAATCAAAAACATGCTGGTTCGCAAAACCAAAATGCTGCTCGTGGTGTTATCGGTCGTGCTGTCGGCAAGCGTCGCGCTTCTGGCGTTCAACGTGTCCCGACAGGTGCGCGAGGGCATCGTCGGCACAACGGGCTATTACGACATAATAATCGGCCCGGCGGGCAGTTCCACGCAGCTTGCCATGAACACGATGTTCTTCACCGACCAACCTCTGGGCACTATACCCTTCGATGTGTACGAGCAGCTCAGGGACAGCCCGTTCACCAACTCCGTCGTGCCCTTCACGATGGGCGACAGCTTCAACGGCTCGAAAATCGTGGGCACGACCGCCGATTACCTGACCGATAAAGAGCTATCCAAAGGCGTTATGTTTTCAGACACGTTCGACGCCGTTATAGGCTCTGCCGTAGCCTCGCGCTACGGGCTTGATATAGGCGACGACATGATAACGTCGCACGGGCTGATGTCGGCGGGCGCCAAACATGACGCGAACCCGCTCAAGGTCGTGGGCATACTGAAAGAAACCCATACGGCGTATGATAACGCCGTGTTCACGCATTACGAATCCGTGTGGGCTTTGCACGAGCACGGTGAAGAACACGACGAGGGCGAAGAAGCGGAGGTGCACGAGCACGAACACGAGGGCAGCGTGTGCGCCGTGCTCGTGAAGTCAAAGAGCGCCGCCGACTATTTCAAGCTCGAACAGGCGTATGCGTCGGATTCGTCGCTTTTGTTCATAAACCCGTCTACTGTGCTGCGCGAGGTGCTCTCAAACGTCGATTTGTCGTCGAAAATCGTGTACGCGCTGTGCGCCGTGATACTCATTATGAACATATTCGTAATAACCGTCATAACGCTGCTCAACATGTACGACGCTAAAAAAGAGATCGCGCTCATGCGGCTTATAGGCATAGGCATGGGGCGCATACAGCGGCTGTACATGATACAAAACGCGTTCGCGGGGCTTTTGTCCACATGTCTCGCGCTGCTCGCGTCGCGGTTCGGGCTGAAGCTCATAAGCGGCATTGTGAGCGACATGGGCATCGTTTTGAACGCGTGGCGCGTTTATTCTGCGGAGCTTCTCATAATGGCGGCAGTCTTTCTGATAAGCGTGCTGCCTACGGTCATATGCGTGCGCCTGATGGCGCGCAAGGGCGGCTTGGATACGTAAAGGGGTGTAAACATGAAAAAACGGGCGGCGCTGTTGCTTATTGCGGTTATGATAATGACTCTCGCGGGCTGCAAGAAGGGCGACGAAAGCGACATAACGACATTTCGGTTCTCTGATTCCGTGAACACCGAAACAATATTGGCGCTTAACGGAAAACGCGTGAGCATATCGGGCTACATGGCGACGCTGTCGCCCATAAGCGGCAAATTCATTTACTTAATGAACATGCCTTACCAGAGCTGCCCGTTTTGTGTGCCCTACACTACCGAGCTCGCGAACACGATAGCCGTGTACGCTAAATCGGGCGACACATTCGAGTTCACAGACAGGTCGATCAAAGTCACGGGCACTATCGAGGTCGGCGACTTCATAGACGAGTATTCGTATAAATACAAATACAGGATTATCGACGCGACATACGAGGTCGTCGATCTGACCAACATGTCAAAGGAATACTCGCTGTGGCTGTCAATATCCGAGGACGGCTTGGCGTCTGAAGTAAACAACGCGTTCAACTATGTCTACTTCTCTTGCTTCTGGAACGAATATCAGGGCACGTCCACGCTTGAGGACGGCACGACCCAAACGTGGAACATGTACCCCGACGACGTTCAATATTTCATGGAGCAGCCCGCGCCCTACGGCTATAAAGAGCAGAACGACGCGGATTATTTCCCGTCGCTCATACGGCGGGCGAGGGCGATAAGCCCGACTGAGCTGGAAGATTTGGTGAAAATCATAAACGACATGCAAACTCTCGTTTCCGACGCGCTGCGCGAACTTTCGGAGGGCAAGTATACGTATATCCCCGAAAGCGACACGTTCTCGCTCACGGCAGAGCCCGAGATCACGCTCAGGTATACGCGCATATCCTCGGCGTTCAACGACTGGCTATCCAAGTGGGAGATGTAACATTAACGGTTTTTTATGCCTGAGACCTTTAATTTAACCCGTTTATATCATATGCCGACGCCTTCTTCATGATATAATTAGGCGTCGGCATTTACTTTACGCGGGAGTATAAAATGAACCAGAACAGCGGATTACTGAAAAGGGCGTTGAACACCGGCTTTGCCAAGCGCTATGTCGGGGATAAAGCGTTCTATATGGCAGTGTTGGCGCTCATCGTGCCAATAGTAATACAAAACAGCATATCGAACTTTGTAAACCTGCTCGACAACCTGATGGTCGGCGGCGTGAACGAAAACCAGATGAACGGCGTGACGATCGCCAATCAAATGGTGTTCGTGTTCAACCTGTGCATATTCGGCGGCATGGCGGGCTCGGCAATATTCGGCGCGCAGTTCTTCGGCGCGCATGATATTATGGGCGTGCGGCATTCCTTCAGATTCGCGATTGCCGTGTCCCTGATACTCGGCGCTATAGGCACGATTGTGATAGGCATATTCCGCGAACCGCTCGTGTCTCTATACATAAACAATGTGGAATCCGAGGCTGACGCGGCGGAAATACTCTCGGCTGGCACGGGCTACCTTCTCATAATGCTGGCGGGGCTTATACCGTTCGCGATAACTCAGGCATACGCGGGCGTTTTGAGGGTAACGGGGGAGACGAAACTTCCCATGTACGCGTCCGTCGCGGGCGTGCTCGTAAACCTCGTGTGCAACTACGTGCTCATATTCGGACATCTGGGCTTCCCTCCGATGATGGCGCGGGGCGCCGCCATTGCGACTGTCATATCGCGCTTCGTCGAGATGGGCATAGTCGTCGCGGGCGCTCACATTCGGCAGGTAAAGAGGGGAATGTACGAGTTTCTGAAGGGCGCGTACAGGCACTTCTTAATTCCCATGGCGCTAATCAAGCGCATAATCCTCAAGGGCTCGCCGCTTTTCATAAACGAGGCGCTGTGGTCGCTCGGCATGGCTACGCTTACTCAGCAATACTCCATGCGCGGAGACACCGTCGTAACGGCTCTCGGCGTGACTTCCGCCATAACCAACCTGTTCAATGTGTTCTTCCTGTCGATGGGCACGGCCGCTTCCGTAATGGTGGGGCAGGCGCTCGGCGCGAACGACACGAACCTCGCCAAAGAAAACGCGCGCCGCGTCATATTCTTCCAGATATGCCTGTGCGTGACTATCGGCATACTGCTGCTCGCGTTTTCGCCGGTGCTGCCTCATCTGTACACTAAGGTTTCGGCCGAGGCGCGCTCGCTGTCAACAAAATTCATGATAATCTGCGCGCTCATGATGCCCGTGTCGGGCTTCGCGCACTGCACGTATTTCATACTACGCTCCGGCGGGCGCACCATAATCACGTTTTTGTTCGACAGCGCGTTTACGTGGTTACTCCCCGTGCCGCTCGCTTACCTGCTGGTTACTTATACTGACTGGAATATCGTCGGCATATATATAGCGTGCCATTCGGTCGATTTTGTAAAGGACGCGATAGGCTACGCGCTCGTAAAGAAGGGCGTGTGGATACGCAATTTCGTGTCCTGACGTAAGTCGGAGGACGCAAATGAGAAAATGGAGCTTACCCAACATAAGGTCTATCGATCTCAGGCGCACGTTCAAAATGCTCAAATACGGCTTTCTCGAAGGCTGGTATATGAAGGGCGACCCGATGAGCGCCGACAGGGGCAGGCTTGTGATGTGCAACTATACGTCGAACATCATAGCCAACCTTGTGGGCGGCACGTTCTGGACGGGGCTTCTGATATACATGAACGCCGACGACGGCTTCATAGGCACTATGAGCATGATCTCCACCGCCGCGAACATGCTTCAGTGCCTGTCGCCGCTGCTGCTTGAGAGGTTTCCCAAGCGGCGTAAGCTGCTCACGCTTATGCGGGCGGCGATGTACTTTATAAACGTGCTGCTGATAGGGCTTATACCGCTGTTCCCCGCTTCACGGCAGATAAAACTATATCTGACGGGCATGGGCGTGCTTATCGTAAACATGGTAAACGCGTTCATATCGCCCGGCATAAGCATATGGCATATGCAAAGCCTGCCCAACAAAGTGCGCCGCAGCTATTTCTCGGTTATAACGATGACCGTGGGCGCGGTCGTCGCCGTTTGCAATCTGCTGGGCGGCTGGCTTGTCGACGTGTTCACAGCAAACGACATGCAATACGCCGGGCTTATGACGCTCAGAATAATCGCGGCGCTTCTGTGCGTGGTCGAAATGTTCATGTATTTCAAGATAAAGGAATATCCATACGAGGGCGCGGGTTCGGGCTTCACGATAAAGGATTTGGTCACGAAGCCTTTCCGGGAAAAAACATACCTGCTCACCGTAGCCGTAACGTTTTTGTGGAACGTTACAGCGAACATTCCGGGTTCGTATTTCACGGTGTACCTGCTTAAAAACATTGAAGTTTCATATTCATATATCACGCTCATAAGCATGGTCAACGTGCCTATGGTGCTGTTTCTGACCCCTCTGTGGCGCAAGGTGCTCGGGCGGTTCGGCTGGTTCAAGACGCTCTATGTCGCAATGGGCGCGTATATACTCCACTACGTCGCGCTCGCGCTGGTCACAAAACAGACGGAATGGGTGTATCCTATATCGCAGATAATGGGCTACGCGTGCGCCGTGGGCATCAACCTTTCGTTCACTGGCATACCGTATGTGAACATGCCCAAGCAAAATCAAACCGTGTTCATAGGCTTCTATTCGACCGCCGCGAATCTGGCGGCGCTTATAGGCGTCACGCTCGGGCGGTACTACATAACGTCGGCGGGCGAAGCGTCGTTTACGCTGCTGGGCATGGCGTTTACTGGAAAGCAAATACTCATGCTCATAACGGGCGGGCTTATGTGTCTGGCGGTCGCGGGCATAAGGCTCATAAGCAAGCGGGTTAATTCGTCCGATTAGTTGTTGCGACTTTGAATTTGTGGTATACTTATACAAAATCCGATACGGGAGTGAAACCTATAATGAAGAAGATACTGGCTGTGTGTCTGGCGGCGTGCCTGTTCATATCGTCGGCTTTCGCGCTGGAGCTTGAACGCGCGGACACGGGCGCTGACTTCGCCGCTCTCAAAAACGCGTGCGGCTACACGGTCGACGCAAACGGCGACTTTTTCGCGACCAACGATAAGGGCGCGGCGCTTGAAGACCTGTTTTCTGAAAGACTCGCGGCTTACGCCTCGGCGGGCATCGTGTATTTCAGGCTCGAAACGCACGGAAACGTCAACACGGGCGTGTGTTATCCGGTTCTCAAAATCGTGTACGCTTCGCAGACCCCTCTGAATACGCGCGCCGTATCGTTCGCGCTCAACGGTTCAAGGTATGATTTCGCCGTCAGCCGCGCGTCGCAGTCGATAGGGCGCGTCCGCGCTGAGACGCTCACCGTCTTTCTCGATTCTGACGGGCTGTTGTTCGTAAACGAGCTTTCCGCGGCCGCTAAATTCGGCATATCTCTCATGGGCGACGGGCAGTTCACACTGAACGCCGAAAAGCGCCAGACATACGCGACCCCGCGCTTGGAGCTCGCGGCAGAATCGGCGGGAGCGCTGACTCTCGCCGACGGTTCGCCCGACTTTGCAGACTATCCGTTTTTTGCGCAGGCGAACGCTGTATACCTCAACAAAACTGGCATCGAACCCGAGATGAGCAAGGCGAGCATATCCGAAAAATGCGCCGTTACTCTCGACGACGAATTCGGACTGCTGGGCGACGGTTCGCGCGGCGCGAGCGTGCGCGACGTTCAGAAGCTGCTGTGCGATTCGGGTTTTCTCGCTGGTTCTGAGGGCGCGACCGTCACCGAGGAAATGCGCGCTGCCGTCAGGCGCGCTCAGGCGCGCTACGGCATGATTCAAACCGGATACGCCGACGCCGCGCTCATAAACGCGCTGGGCACGCCCGCGCAGGCTGTTCGGGAAGCCACATCGGAGCTGACTTATGAATGCGAATCGGCTGAAATCATGTTCTCGCTTGACCGCTGGTGGACGGCGAACGCGGTATCGACGAGCGTGCCCCTCGAAATCAAGGCGCGCGCGAGCAAGGACAATTCGCTCATAATCGCCGACGGCTTCATCAAAAGCGTCCACACCGACGCGCTGTCGCTGTCATGGGAAGTGACCGCCGAAATCACATACGCCGAAAAATGGACTTTCCCCGCGTTTTTGTACTGCGAAACCGACGCGGGCGAAAAGCTGAGCACCACGCTCGGCATATTGCAGAAATCGCGCCTGATATGCGTGTGCGAAGTCCCCGAATACCTGCTCGACGCGCCGGCCGACTGGAAGCTAAAAATATCGGCAGGCGATAAGTCGTTCGAATACGAGCTCATATAACCGTTCACAAACAAACAACGCCCCGCGCCTGTCAGGACGCGGGGCATATTTTTCATATAACTGTCAGCGTATCTTCTTTCCCGTCGCCGACACGGGTATCGGCTCTGGCGTGAGCGTAAGCGACGCGACGCGCTTGTATGCGGGGAGCTTCGCGTTCAGCGCCGCAAGCTCGTTCTTGGCGCGCGCGAGAGCGGCTTCGGACGCGTCTCCGCCCAAATACAGCTTGGCGCACAGCATCTGACCGTCTGAATAGCACAGCGCGTCCTGAGCGTTCGTGATTTTGTCGCGCAGCATGTTTTCGATTTCTTCCGGCGACACGTTTTCGCCGTTCGGCAGTATTATCAGGTTTTTAATGCGACCCGTGAGCGACAGATAGTTGTCGTCGTCCAGAACGCCCAAGTCGCCCGTTTTGAGCCAGCCGTCCGAAGTGAACGCTTCTTTCGTCGCGCGCTCGTTTTTGTAATAGCCGAGCATCACGTTTTCGCCCTTTATCTGTATTTCGCCCTCGTCGGATATGCGAACGCGGCAGTACGAACCGACCTTGCCCGTGGATTCCTGCTTTTTCTTCATGTTTAGCGACACCAGCGGCGAGCACTCCGAAAGGCCGTAGCCTGTGAGCACGTCTATGCCCAGCTTTTCATACGCGTCCACGAGCGCCTGCGGCACGGGAGCGCCGCCGCATATGAGCTTCTTTAGATTCGTGGCTTTGTCGAGGAACGGGCGGAAACGCGTGAGCAGCGCTTCGGCGAGCGCGGGCACGATGTACACGCTGTCCGCGCCCGACGCGGCGAGCGTGGGCGGGAATGAGCGCACGCCCGTGCACAGGTGCAGCGTGCCGCCGGTGTAGAGCATGACCAGCGCGTGGCACACGCTTTCAAAGGCGTGTGACAGCGGCAGTATTGAAACGCTGACGTTGCCCGCGAAGGGCACGAACTCGCTCACCGCTATGCACATCATGTTTGCCTGCGTGAGCATCACGCCTCGGCGTTCGCCCGTCGTGCCGGATGTGAATATGATTTTCGAAAACGCGTTTTCGTCCGGCGCGAGCAACTCGCAGCTTTTATCGCCCGCGGCTATCAGCGCTTCGCCTTCCTTTATGAAATGCGCGTACTCTGAGAACACCACGGTCTTAACAAGGCCATTGAACGCGTTTGCGAACATGTCGTCGGCGAGCACGGCGGTCACGTCCGCCGCTTTCAGCAGTTTCTCGAGCGCGTCCGCGGGAGTGTCGGCGGGTATGGGCACGACCACGCCCAGACCGCACAGCGACGTGAGATACGACACGATCCACGCGTATGAGTTAAGCCCCATAACGCCTATGTGTCCGCCAGTGAAACCTTTACCGTTGAGAGCCGTCAAAAGCGCGTCCACGTCGCTTTTGAGCTGTGTAAACGAGAATGTCTCGGTTTTGTTCTCGGAATTGACCTGCACATACGCGGGCTTGTCCTTAAACATCGCGGCGGCGCGGTCTATGAGCTGCCTGACTGTCTTGGGTTGATTCATATTGTAAACCTCCGAAATGATATTGCTTTGAACGCGAATCGCGCATATAATCATTATAGCCGATTTGGACGTGTTGACAATGCCTAATACCGACTATTTTTATAGGGTCAGATGGAGGTATACCGTAACATGCTTTCATACGCGCTCAAAAGAGACTCGCGGTCGCCCCTGTACACGCAGCTTTACTCGTTTCTGCGCCGCGACATAGAGCAAGACCGCCTGAAGGCGGGCGAGCGTCTGCCGGGTGCTAAAGCGTTCGCGCAGCAGCTCGGCGTGAGCAAGATAACTGTTGTAAACGCGTATCAGCAGCTCGCGGCAGAGGGCTATATATCGGCGGTAAGCCGCGGCGGGCACTATGTCGAGCGCGTGAACGCGCCCGCCGCATTCGTAAACGATGGCGCGGCGGCGGCATTAAAACCGCAAAAACTTCGTTCTCCGAACCTCAAATATGAAATCGACTTAGCCGAAAACGCCGCCGACCCGGATCTGTTCCCCGCTTCCGTGTGGGCGCGGCTCACGCGAGCGGCCTTATCGGAACACGCGCGGGATCTTTCCAGAATATCCGACCCGCAGGGGCTTTACGAATTGCGCGAGGCGATTTGCGCGCTCATATACCGCTCGAAGGGCATAAACGCCGCGCCGGAGCGGGTGTTCATAGGCGCGGGCAGCGAGTATTTGTTCAACATGCTCATACAGTTTCTGGGCAGAGACCGATTGTGCGCGGCCGAAAATCCGGGCTATCCGCTCGTGAAGCGCATACTCAGCTTAAACGGCGTGCGCTGCGCGCCAATTCGCATGGACGCTCACGGCGTGCGCGTCGACTTACTGCACGAAAGCGTTTCTGACGCGCTCGTGTGCGCGCCGTCGCATCACTTTCCGACGGGCATAGTTACCCCGATAGGCAGGCGGCGCGAAATTCTCCAGTGGGCTTCGGAGGGCGACAGATGCGTTATCGAAAACGACTTTGACAGCGAGTTCCGCCTGACGGGTATGCCCATACCCGCGCTTACCGGCATAGACGAAAACGACCGCGCGATATACGTGAACACGTTCTCAAAGAGCATCGCGCCGTCGGTAAGGGTGAGCTATATGGTTCTGCCAGAAAAAATGGCGCGCGATTACGCCGACAAACTGGGCTTCTATGCGTGTACCGCGCCGGCTTTGGAGCAGTACGCGCTGGAGCGCTTCCTGACGCTCGGCTATTTCGACAGCCACATACAGAGGGCGAAGCGCGCGTACAAAGTGCGGCGCGACCGCGTTATCGACCTTATAAGGCGGAGCGCGTTCAGCGACAGGGTGACTATAAAAGAGGCGAACGCGGGGCTGCATTTTCTGTTGAGCGTAGACACGCAAGCGTCTGACAGCAGGCTCAAATGGGCGTTGCGTCAGGCGGGAGTACGCGTTTACTGCCTGTCCGACTACGCGCTCGACGGAGCGTATGTCAGCGAACACACGCTCATCATAAACTATTCAAACGTAAATATGAGCGCCCTCGAAGGCGCTATTGAGCGCATCGAGGGCGTTATATCCGAAATATAGCCGCTTATTCGGCAGCCTGATAGCCTATGTCCATCAGGTATTCGCGGAACTCAAGCTCGTTCGACGCGTTTACCGAGCTTGTAAAGCCCTTGAACGCGTTCATGAAATCGGCGTGCGTGATACTGTCGCCGTTCGATTTGTCGTTCATAGCCCTGCGTATTGCCGACATCTTCGCGCTGTCGCACAGACCCGCTAAGTCGCTTCCGTTGCAGCCGTCGGTCATGTCGGCGTATGAATCGAGCTGAATGTCCTGAGATACGGGCGCGCCGCGCAGTTGTATCTCGATTATCTTGAGCCGCGCCGCCTTGTCAGGCAGCGGCACGTATACGAGGCTCGAAAACCGACCCGACCGCGTGAACGCGGGGTCTATCTGCCACGGTATGTTCGTTGCCGCCAGAAGCAGCAGGTTGTTCGTGTTCTTCGAAAAGCCGTCGATTTCCGCTAGGAGCTGAGATATTATGCGGGCGACCTCGTCGTGAACGTCGCTCCTGTTGCGGGCTATAGCCTCGAACTCGTCGAAGAATATGCAGCACGGGTTGTGCCTGCGCGCTTCCGCGAACAGCTCCTTCACGCGCTTGCCGCCCTCGCCCAAGTATTTGCCGACTATGTCTGAACAGTTCACGACGAATATCGGCGCGTTCAGCTCGTGCGCTATCGCGCGGGCGACTGTCGTCTTGCCCGTGCCGGGCAGGCCGAACAACAAAAGCCCCGCGCCCGGTTTCAGCCCGAATTTTTTGTAGACTTCGGGGTTTTTATACGGCTGCAACACGCGTTCGCGCACAGTGCGCTTGACGTCCTCCATGCCCGCCACGTCGTCAAACGATATGTCTGGCACTTTTTCGGGCGTCCATTCAGACGCTTCGCCGTTCGTCGCCGCCTGTTCGCTGCCCGCTTTTCTAAGGCGTGAAACCTTGACCGCAAGCCCGTCGCCAATCGATACGAGCTTTTGCCTTAGCTCGCCGTCGGCGACCTTCGCCATATACAGCGCTGTCTCCGCCGCCCTTTGATACGCGTCGGCGGCTTCCGACGGCTGTTTGCTCTTTTCGAGCGCTTCGGCGCGGGCGCAGCGCCGCTTCAGTTCGTCGTAATACAGCGTTATGAGCGCGTTCATTTGCCGTCACCGTCCGATCCGGGCATACGCAGGCGCTTTATTCGCGCCTCTATGTCCGCGTCCGACGCGCCTTTCAGTCCGCTCTGTATCTCCGCGTCTATCAGCTTCGAGAGCGCGTCGTCTGTCGCGGGCGTTATCTCCATGTCGCTCATTGTCTCCATTGCGCACTGAGATTGGTTCAGTGTGTAATCGAGCTTGTCCATCGTGCCTTCGACGACCCTGAGCCCTTCCTCAAATTTCTTCTGATTGTTCATAAAATCGACGTCGCCTATCGTGCCCGTTATAACGCGACCGAGTTTTCCGAGCAGCTTCGAAAAATCGCCGCCCAGCGCGTTCATTTCATACATCGTGGACGCAATTTCAATGCGCAGGCGCATCGCCCTCGCGCGCGACTGCCCCTTTAATATCAGGCTTATGCCGCCCAGAGCCAGTTTGTATTGATTCATCTCACCAAACTCGAGCGCCTTTTTCGCGAGAGGGTACAGCGACTTAAGCCGCCTGTCAAGCGTTTTCTCCCAGCGCGTAAGCGCGTTGAGCGAAAACCTGAGCGCCGCCTGCGCCTCGTCTCTTCTTTGCGCTCCCGATTTGAACAGTTTTCTGAAAAATCTCGCAATAGGATTCATTGTAAACGCACCCCGCACAGCATATATGCACTCATGTGATTCTTTGTGAAATTATAACACGCGGAGCGCCTTTTATCAAGACCGCTTATGAATCTGCCATCATCTCATATATTTTCTGAGCGTGCCGAACAGCGTGTTCAAGTCTATGGGTTTCGCGATATGGTCGTTCATGCCGGACGCTATCGCCTCCGCGACGTTCTCGGCGAAAGCGTCCGCCGTCATCGCAATGATCGGTATCGTCTTGGCTTCGGGGTGCTTAGACGCGCGGATTTTGCCGGTCGCCTCGTGACCGTCCATTTCGGGCATGTGTATGTCCATCAATATCACTTTATACGTGCCGGGTTCGGACGCTATGAACATGTCGGCAGCTTCTCTGCCGTTCCACGCGCCGTCAACTTTCAGCCCCGCCGACTCCATGACGGTCTTGGCGATTTCCATGTTCATCATGTTGTCCTCCGCCAGCAGCACCCGCTCGCCCGCGAAGATCGCGCCGTTTTCCTTCGAGCCCTGACCCTGCGACTGAGACGCGCTCAAGCCCGCCAGCAGGTCGAACAGCGACGACTGGAACAGCGGTTTCGACACGATTTTGCTCACGCCCGCCTGTTCGGCGATTTCGGTTATGCCCGAATAGTCGTAAGCCGTCAGCACGATCAACGGCGCGTTCGCGCCCATCAACTCGCGTATGCGGCGTATCGTCTCAATGCCGTCCATTTGGGGCATCTGCCAGTCAACCAGGCACACGGTGTAACTTTCGCCGTTTTTGATTGCGTTCGAAACCGCCTTCACCGCGTCCTCGCCCGACGTTACTGCGGCGCAGCGCGCGCCGCAGCGGTTAAACAGAAGTCTTATATACTCGCAAGTGCTTATATCGTCGTCCACGACCAGCGCGTTCACGTTGCCGAAGTCGTAAGCGCCCGTATCGCTCGGCTGTTCGGTTCTCTCAAACGGCAAATCGACCTTGAACACTGTGCCTTTGCCGAGCGCGCTTTCGACTTTTATGTCGCCTTTCATCATATCGACCAATGTTTTTGTGATCGAAAGCCCCAGCCCTGTGCCGCCGAAGCGGCGCGAGATTGACGAATCGGCCTGCTCGAATGGCGTCCACAGGTGGCTCATATATTCGGCGCTCATGCCGATGCCCGTGTCCCTGACCTCAAACCGTATGTGGCACTCTCTTGCGTTCGCTTCCGCCATATCGATGCGCAGAGTCACTTCGCCGTTCTCGGGAGTGAACTTCAAAGCGTTCGCGAGCAGGTTTGTGAGTATCTGGTTCACGCGAAGCTGGTCGCCCAAGAACCATTCCTCCGAAAGCTCGCCCAGCAGCACTTCGAACTTAATGCCCTTCTCGCTCGCTCGCGAATAGAACACTGTGCTCAATGACGTGATGAGTCCCTTCAGGTCGAACCTGTCGTTCGCCACAGTTATTTTTCCGCTCTCTATGGCGGACATGTCGAGCACGTCGTTTATGATTGAAAGAAGATGCTTAGAAGCCATGTCGCTCTTTGTCAGGCAGTTCAGAACGCTCGTTTCGGCGTTTTTATCGTTGCTTTCTTTAGCATGCGTCAACTCGTTAAGCGCGATTGTGTTGTAACCTATGACCGCGTTAAGCGGCGTGCGTATTTCGTGCGACATGCGCGACAAAAAGTTGCCCTTCGCGGCGCTCGCCTCTTTTTCGCGCCTCATGCTGACGCGCAGGCGGCGGTTCATGCCCTGCAACCACAGTATATCGGCTGTGAACAGCGTGAACAGAAGCACTATCGCGTATACGATGTAGTTTAAGTTGAAAGCCGAGGCGTGGAACGAATCTATGGGCACGCACGTTATGCAATACCAGCCGTCCAAATCGAGCCGCTCATACCTGTAAAGGCAGTCTTTTATTTCGATGCCCGCGTTTTTGTAGTATATTTCGCCCTTGCCGTTTCGCGCCATTTCGGCTTTGACCTCATTGCGCGCGTCGAGCGTCAGGTTGTTGTAAACTTCGAGATATTTGAAAAAGTTTGTGGATTTGAACTCTTTGTTGCCGAATATATAGTTGCCCTCGGCGTCCGTGAGCACCGTAGACTGACCCACATAGTCATATTGCAGGTTCAGCGCGGCGAGCGCGTCTTTGGAGCGCGTCGCCAGCAATATTGTATACTCCTCGCTCTCGCCGTTTTCGTTTTGAAGCGTCACGCGTTTATATATGGCTATCGACTTGAGCGCCGTGTCCGCGTCTGTAAATTCGGGCGCGAAGTGCATTTTGCCGTTGTTTTGGGCGGACGAATCCAACGCCGCCTGCAACGGCGCGTAAGACGCGTTCGAATAGTCGGCCTTCGCGAACCCGCCGTTTTTGTCCTGCCGCGCCGTGTATCCGACATAGTCGCTTCCGATTATCTGAAACGTTCTGTTGTTGTCGGAATTGCTTTCGCACAAAAATTCGAGCGCCTCGTCAACAGACATATCTCGCGATTCGATGTACTTCGCGACGTCGTCCAGCTTCACGTTCCAGCTTTCGAACAGCGCCGTTATGTTTATGGCGGCGGAGCGGTTCAGGTTAGCGACGTTGACTATGTTTTCCTCGCGAAGCCGCGATTCGTATGTGTCTATGCACAGCACATACAGTATGACCACGCCCAGCAGCAGCAGCACGTTCAGCGCGGACATCGTCGCCGCGGAGGCGCGGCGAAACAGCCCCGACAGAGCTTTTCTGGCGCTTTTCACGTCCTTCATTGCGTTTTAAGGTTTTCCTCCAGTGCGTTCAGGTAGTATTCGAGAGGATACAACTCTGTCGTACCGTCGTCCAGCTGTTTCATATATTTCGGGTTGTTTGCCTTCGACACGTCCGTCAAAAGCAGCCGCACGATTTTATAGAAATCGTATGTGAACGTGACCTCGCCCAGATGCGATATGTTCCCGTCGGGTATGTCGTACAGCGAGCTTACATATTCAAACGCGTCCTTGTTGTTGGGTATCGCACCAAATTCCTTGCAGAACAGCTCCGTGTTTTCGGGCATGAACATGAAGTTTATGAATTTGACGCTCCAGTCCACGTTCTTGGAAAGCTTGTTTACGGCGATCCCGTGCGCGGGCGACATGTACGCAAAACCGCCCTGATCGCTCACGGGCGCGGGCACGAACACATAATCGATTCCGCTGTGATAGTCGTCCTTTGTCTTTTCCATAAGGCTCGCTATAGACAGCGCCTGCGGCATGAAAGCCACGATGCCCACGTCGTCCGCTTTCACCCACTCGCCGTCTTTCTTGACGATGTTGAAGAAATTGAGCGCGTTCATAATGTCCGTGTCTTCCGTGAACAGATTGTAGTCGGTCTGTGCGCGTTTGTAGTCGTAGTAGTAATTTTCCACGAGAGAGTACAAAAACTCGACCGGCTCTCTCAAAAGCGCCTTAAAATCGGCGGTGCGCGCGTCAACTTCGGCGTAAACCTGAGCCGGGTCTTCGGCGTTGGCTATCAGATTGCTGACCCACGGATATATCAGAAGCTGCCCGAATCGCGCAGGATTGCCTTGGAACGGTATATATCCGTGCTCTTTCAACACGGCGCACGCGTTCAAAAGTTCGCTTTGATTCGTAGGCACATCAAGACCCAGCGAGCTTAAAAGCGTCTTGTTCACGCACAAACCGCGCATTTCCGCGCCCACGGGAATCGCGTAGAGCTTTGTGCGTTCCGCCTTGTCCGCCTCTATGAACATGAAATTGTCGACAAGCCCCGGAAACGTATTTGAAAGATCCAGCCCGCTTACGCTCTTCAAATCGAGCGCGTATTCGATCAGTTCGCTTGACGCCGCGTTGGACTGTATGTTGTTAGTGAAGAATATGTCGACAGGCTCGTCGCCCTCCATGCGTTTAACTATAGCGTCGGTATAGTTTTGTATGTATTCATACTCCACCGCGCAATTTGGGTATTTCGACGTGAACGCCCTGCCGAGCGAGTCTATCGCCCTGCAATCCTCCCACGCCCCGGACACCCTCAGAGTTATTTGCTCTTCCGCCGTAGCGGGCAGACACGATAGCGCGACGATAAGCGCTGTAAGCGCGCAAATTACGCGTGTTCTCATGTGCGAATCCTCCCTGCGTTTTTTGAATATGCGAGCGCCCGCGTTTATATAGCGCTGCAGCGCAATACGTTCAGTCGTTTTGGCTCAGCAGAACTCTTATGCCCTCTACGGCTCGCGAATACGCTTCCTCGACCGACGAAAAGCTCGCTCTCGCCGCTTCCTCGTCTATGTCTCCCGCGCGCAATATTTCGACCAGCTTCGCGGAAGCCTTATATAAGTCCGTGAGCGCGATGTTGCCGCTCGAGCCTTTCAATTCGTGCATTCTTGCGAACATTTCTTTATAGTCGCGCTTTGCAAGCGCCGCCTTCGCCTTTTCAAAACACCCGTCGTTTATGAACATGCCGAGTATTTTTCTGTATAGCTCCGACCTGTTCATGCATATGCTCAGGCCTTTTTCGCGGTCTATGCCGTATTCAAGCGCCTCTGTGGTATCCATTCTTCTTGTTCCTTTCGCCGCCGGCTTTAATAAACCGCGACATTGTCGAAAGCAGGCTGTCCCTGTCGATGGGTTTTGTCGTGTACGCGTCCACGCCCGCTATTTGAGCCTGCCGTATGTCGTCGGCAAAACCGTTCGCCGACACGCCTATTATGGGTATCGTCTTACAGTCGCTCTTTCCCGATTTTCTAATCAGAGCGGTCGCGCGTATGCCGTCCAGTTTGGGCATACGCATGTCCATCAGTATGCAGTCGAACGAGTTGTCGGGCGCGTCCATATATTTGTTGTACGCTTCCTCGCCGTCAACCGCTTCCACATACTTCATGTTTTCCTTGCTCAACAGAGCGCCGAGTATCGTGCGGTTGAGCGCGTTGTCCTCCGCAATAAGCACGTTGCGCCCGGTTAGGTCGTATGTCTTGTGGCTTTCAGCGCCGTATTCTTCGGTTTCATGCTGTTTGTTTTCGTTTTTGTCGAGGTATACGCTTACGGTAAACGTCGTGCCCTTGCCGACCTCGCTCTCGACCGCCACTTCGCCGTCCAGCGACAGTATGTGGTTGTACGCTATGGACAGCCCCAAGCCCATGTTCGAAGGCGCTTTTTCGTCCGCTTCGTCGCCGCCGTCGGGCCGCTTGAACAAAAGCGGAAGCTGTTCGGGCTTCATGCCTATGCCCGTGTCGGATATAATGAACGTGACGAGCGCCCTTTCGTCGTCGCCGTCCGACTCGAACGCTTTGAGCGCCACCGCGCCGCCCGGTTTCGTGTATTTGACGGAGTTATTCAGGAAGTTTATCAGTATTTGCTGAATCTTCGTGCGGCTGCCTATATATGTCGGGTCGAAATCGTCGTCCATGGTCAGCTCGTATGTAAGCCCTGCTTCCTGCGCGCGCTGCCCGATTATCGTCGACACGCTCTCCAGCACCGAGCGCAGCGAAAACGGCGCGTCCGCCTGTTCGTTTGCCAAGCGTTCGCTCACAGAAGCCGTCGCGATGTCTGTAACTATCGCGGTCAGATAGTTTACGATGTCGGAAATCCTTTCGAGGTTTGAAACCAGAGGCGCGTTGTCCGCCGCCTGCTTGAGCGACGTTTTTGTAAGGCTCATAAGCGCGCCCATGGGCGTGCGTATCTCGTGGGCAATTCTTGAAAGATAGCTGCTCTTCGCGTCGTTCGCCTGCTGCGCTATAGTCAGCCGCTTTTCGGTGCTCTTGAGCGATTGCTGGCTTTGTTTCTGCGGAGTGATGTCCATAAGCGTTATAACGCAGCCGAGTATTTTGTTTTCGGTCGAGCGGTATGGGGCTACGCGCATGAAGAAAACCTTGTCGCTGGTCGTCGCAATCTCGCGCTCGTCGGGTATCAGCGTTTTTAGCACGTTCGTGCAGATTTCTGTTATGTCCACGGCTGGGAAGTGGTACGATATGAACGCGAGCGACCTGCCTATGTCGTGGTCCATCACCGAAAACTCGCTCGTCACATAGTCGGTATATCTGCGAATATTCAGCTTGTTGTCCACGAATATTATGCCCGTGAGCGTAGACGACAGGAAATTCGCAATGTCGTCGTTTAGGTCGGAAAGCTCGGTGAGCTTTTGCTGATACTCCGTGTTTACGGTGTACAGTTCTTCGTTTACCGATTGCAGTTCCTCGTTCGAGCTTTGCAATTCTTCGTTAGCCGTGAGCAGCTCCTCGTTCGCCGCCTGCAATTCTTCGTTGACCGTCTCCTGTTCAGACACGCTCTGGTCGAGTTTCGTCTGTTTTTCGGCAAGCTCCTGCTCCAAGTCGGTTATGCGCCGCGATGAAACCTTGTCTACGTTGTATACTATAGCGTCCTCGTCCACAGTCCGCTGCGCGTTTTCCGAAAACACGACCGCGAACAGGCTTTCCGACGCGTTGTTGTTGCGGCTCGCGGGCGCGACTGTCAAATCGAGCACGGCGTTTCTGCGCTCGCCCGCGTATTTGATGTCGCAATACTGCGTCTTGCGGTTCTGTTCGCGCGAATCCTTGAGCAGCGTTGACACGGGAATTTTCAGAGCGTCCGTTATAAGGTCGAACAGGTTGTTCGAATACTTTCCGAGCGACAGATGCATGACGTTCGACGTGTCGCCGTATGTGTGCACAAGCTCGTTCTTTTCGTTAATAATCACGCACGCCGGCATGAACTGTTCGAGTATGTCGTTTTCTATCGCGACGTCTCGCGGCTCGCGCGCCTTTTCGCCGCGCTCGAACGCTCTCAGACCCGCGTCCGAATCCGTCGGCATGTCGTCGTCCATGAATTTGGTCTGCATGAACGGCACTTTTTTTGCCCCTGCGATCTTCGCTTCCGCGTTGTGCGAGAATATCTTTGCCGCCGCGTCGATGACCGGGAACGCGTCTGTGTAAATGCCTATAGCCTCGGATTTTCCGAGGAACAAAAAGCCCCCGTCGCGCAGCGCCTGATGGAATATGGCGAACAGGTCGTTCTGCAAGACTGTCTGGAAGTATATCAGCATGTTTCGGCACGAAATCATGTCCAACCTGCCGAATGGCGGGTCTTGGAACACGTTGTGCGGCGAAAACACTATCATTTTGCGAATGTCGCGGTTTATGACATACGTGTTGTTGCGGCGAATGAAATATTTGCTCAGTCGGGTCGGCGAAACCGCGTCAACTATATTGTCGCCGTACACGCCCCTTCCGGCGGCGGTTATGGATTCGGGGTCAAGGTCGGTCGCGAATATTTTCACCTTGCGCGTGTTTTTTAGCGCCTCCATGACTTCGGAGAACATGATCGCTATTGAATACGCTTCTTCGCCCGTCGAGCAGCCGGCGACCCACACGCGCACCTGATCTTCGCCCGCGGAGCGCGCGAGTATTTCGGTTATCGCCTTTTCCTTGAGCGCGTTGAAATAGTCGGGGTCGCGGAAGAACGACGTAACGCCTATCAGCACTTCTTTCGACAGTATCCGCACTTCTTCGGGCGACTCGTACAGATAATCGACATAATCCGACAGGCTTTCCTTGTGGGTTATCATCATGCGGCGCTCCATGCGGCGCAGTATGGTCGTCTGCTTATAGTGCGTGAAATTGACGTTGCTTACCTTTTTAAGTATGACATAAACCTTTTTCATCAATTCGGCGTTGTTTTCATACGCTTCCTGCCCGAGCACGGGCAGTATCGCGTCGCCCGATATGTGGTTGAGCTCCGCCGCGATCTCCTCCGGCGACATCTGCGCGTCGACCGCGCCCGTCCTGAGCGCCGAGCGCGGCATACCGTCGAATTTCGACGTTTCGGGGTCTTGCACTATCACGATGCCTTCGTTTTCTTTCACGGTCTTTACGCCGTTCGTGCCGTCCGAGCCCGTGCCCGACAGCACGATTGCGACCGCGTTCGAGCCGGCTTCCTCCGCGAGCGAGCGGAAGAATATGTCGATTGGCAGGTTGAGTTCCTTGGGGATTTGGTTTACAAGGCGCAGTTTTCCGCCTTTTATGCTCATGTTTTTGCCGGGTTGAATGATGTATACTTTATTTGGCTCGACCGTCATACCCTCTTCAGCCTGTATGACGGGCATGTCGGTGTATTTTCCGAGTATCTCGCCCAGCAGGCTTCTGTAATCGGGCGACAGATGCTGAACGATTATATAGGGGAAACCCGTGTCCGGCTTCAAAGCCGACAGAAATTTTTGCAGCGCTTCAAGCCCGCCCGCCGACGCTCCGATGCCTATTATGTACTTTTTGCTGTTGTCCATATTTTTCCCCGATCTATATTAGTATACGCTTTTTCAGTCCGTCGCCGTGTTTCTCCTGCGTTTCGCGCAGATTATTGTTTACCGCGTCGGCAATATCCGCGTAACTCGACTCCACTTTTTTGAAAAAGTCCCGCGCCTCGCGCGTGCGCCCGCCGCGTATCATTATGACCAGTTGCCCCGAAACGTGCATCAGCTGCACGAAGCCCATGTTGCCCGCCAGTCCTTTCAGCGCGTGAGCGAACGTGAACGCGTCGTTCCATTCGTCGTTTTGAATCGCTTTCGCGAGTTGTGTAATCGTCGGGTCGTCTACAAACTGTTTTAGCAGCGTCAAATACAGCTCTTCGTCGCCTCCCAGCCGCTTCAACGCTCCGTTGATGTCGGTTTCGCGCAGCTTTAGGGCGCTTAAAAGTCGCGGAGTCATTTCATCTTCTCCTATAATTATATAGTAGTAAATAAAAATACAATACTACTCATGCTCACATTATATAACAAATGAAACGTTTTGGCAATCAAATTACCGTATATAAATGAAATTTTGTTTAACCATGTTATAAAACGTCGAATTGTAATTTTTACTGGCAACGCGATTGTCATAAGCTGTTTTATGCGTTATAATCAATTCGGGTGATGCCGTTATGGATTTTTCAGAAAAACTCACGCTGTTATTAACCTTGACCGCGTCGAAGAGCTCCGCCTTGGCGGACGGGTTGGGTTTGGGCAGACCGTATGTGAGCCGACTCAAAACGGGAGCGCGCGGAATGCCTTCGAACATGCGTACCGTGCGCGATATATCGCGCTTCTTCGCCGCGCGCTGCAAGGATGAATACCGCGTAAACGCGCTGCGGGAGTTTACGAACGACCCGCGCGTCAACAAATATCTCGACGAGCGCTCGCTTTCAGACGTCATATACGACTGGTTCATAGGCGGCTCTAAGGCATACGACACACCCGCGGGGCGGTTGCTTTCCACATTCGACGCGTACACGCGCGATTCCGCGCCGCCTAAGGAGACGCACGGCGCGGGCGACCGAATAAAAACGCGCGGCATATACCTGTATCGCGGAAATGCCGGCAAAAGACAGGCTTTGCGCGACATAATGGATTATGTGGGCGCGCTTGGCGGAAAATGCACCGTGCGCACGTTCACAGACGAGTCTTACGAATGGATGCACGAGGACAATGAGATACTCAAATACATGAGCAGGTGCTTGGGCGAACAGGCGGCGGCGGGCGTGAAGTTCGAGCGCATACAGCCGCCGTTTAACAACGCCGAATTTAATTTCGCTTCGATAGAGCGCTGGCTGAACGGCTTCATGAAGGGCGCTATACAGCAGTATTACTACCCGTGGGCGCGCGATAATCTGCACAGGCGCACAATATTCGTAGTCTCCGGGCATATCGCCATGGCGTCAAATTCAGTATACGGCACTATGTCCGAAGGCGTCACGCTCGTTACGACCGACAGCGAGCTTGTGGACGTATACAACGACGAAATACTGCAAATCATGCGTCTGTGCCGCCCCGCGATGAGCTCGTATTCGGCCGAGTCGGAAAGGCTGTTCGACGAGGCGGAGACGACGGCAGCCATCGACGACGTGGGCGTTTACAAAACATGCGGCCTGTCCGTAAACACGCTTCCGCCCGTCATAATCGACCGCATACGCTATCGGGGCACATCTTTCGCCATGCGCATGGCGCAATCGTTCGAAAGGCGCGGCAAGGCGCGCGCGAACGTTCTTAAGAATCACACCATCACCGACATGATGATTATGCCATCGCTTAAAAACGTACTGTCCGGCAAAGAGCCCATACCCGGCACAAACGTGATGCCAAAGGGCACGATGTATTATACGCCGTATGAGTATAAAGCGCATCTTGAACGCATACTCTGGCATCTGCACACGTTCGCGAACTACCGCGCCGTGTTTCTGGATTCCGACGGCAGCGGCAAAGTGACTATGTATGTGAAGGGCAACTCGCGCGCTCTGCTCATAAAGCAAGCGCCGCCCTTCGCGGTGTTCGACATAACCGAGCGCACAATGGCGGCGGCGTTCTACGACTATCTTATCCATATCGCCGAGGACAAGATAAACAGTGAACTGCCGAGCGTGACCATCGACCGGATCACTTCCGAGCTGGAAGCCCTGAAGGCCGCCGGAGTTTTCTGACGCTCCCTATAAAATATCGGAGGATACACACAACATGAAAACGCGTTTATGCGCCGTACTTTTAATACTCATAGCGCTCGTCTGCGCGGGCGTTTGCGAAACCGACGGTAAAATCGACGCTCTTGTTTCAGCCCACGAAGAAGACGTGCTTTCCGCTCTGAAAGGCGCGGCTCAGTTTCCTATTGACGGCGCGTGGAAGCACTTGGCGCAGTTCAACAGAGAGACAGACGCTTGGAAGCGGCTCATGGCGTTCGACGGAGGTTTTTTTTCGAAGTCGCGCAATCCCGCGTTTACAGACATGCGGACTTTCGACTGGACGTATGTGAGCGACACCGAGTTTTATGTGAGCGCCTCATGCAATTTCACAATCAAATACGCGTACACCGGCACTGAGGAGACTTTTCCGTGTGCGTACCGCTTCCGCTATATGCTCAACGAGCGTAAAAACGTATGGCAGATATACGATTGCGTGAACATCGCGAGGGAGGACGACAAAATCACCGCCGAGCGCGTCACGTCTGAACAACAGGGCATTACGCTCGCCGCCGTTTCGGGAGACTCTTTCACGGGTTTCGTGCTCACGATTGACGATCCGTCGCGCGTGTTCGTTGGCACGATAGACAAATTCGGCAGAGAAGAGCGCGGCTTGCGCATAGACGCTATGACCGAAAAATACGCGGCTATAGGCGGCATAAACGGCGGCGGCTTCGAAGACCCGAACGGCACGGGCAAGGGCGGTTCGCCGTCGGGAATCGTGTATTCGCAGGGCGTCAAGCTGCGCGAGCACACGCCGCGCAATTCGGGCACAAAGGTCATAATGGGCTTCGATATAAACGATAAGCTGGTCGTAGGCGAGTACACAGTCGCCGAGGCGAACGCGCTCAACCTGCGCGACGCGCTCGCTTTCTCGCCCGCCATAATATCCGATGGCTCGGCCTTGGATATTTCGCGAGAACGCGAAAAATACACCACCCGCACCGTGATAGGGCAGGACGCGGACGGCCGCGTGCTCGTGTTCATAGCGCGCGGCAGACAGCCCGATAGTTATGGCGCGAGCCTTCAGGACGCCGTCGACATAATGCTTGAATATGGCGCCGTGGCGGCGGGCAATCTTGACGGAGGCACTTCCACCTGCCTGTATCTGGGCGGCGAAAACATATACAGCGGCTACCGCTTGGACGTTTCGCGCGCTCTGCCCGCCGCGTTCCTCATAAAGCCCGCCGAATAGCGCCCGCGTCAGGGCGAATTTGCGAGTATCGGCTGTAATTGCCTACCTTCGAGCGCCGCCGCGACCGCCTGTGGCAGCAGGTCGAAACGCGATTGCAGGCTGCGCGGCTTCGAAACCGGGTCGTCCTGACTAAACGGCACGAAGAATACGTTTCGCATTGTCAGCAGCGCGCCTATGTTTTTCGCGCCCGTGCCCAAGCCGTCGTTCGTAGACAGCGCTATCAGCACGGGCTTATCGTTCCTGATAGTCGATTTCACCGCCATCGTTACCGTCGTGTCCACCGTTCCCGCAGCGATTTTCGCCATCGTGTTGCCCGTGCACGGCATCACAACCGTTATGTCCGTAAGCAGCTTAGGGCCTATAGGCTCGGCGGCTTGAAGAGTGTGTATTATTTCTCGCTCTGCTATTCCTGAAAACAGCATTCGCGCGTCCGCCGCCGTGTAGAAGCGCGTGTCGAGGTTATACGCGTTTTCGGACATTATCGGTATGAGCGCCGCGCCCTCTTTTTTAAGCGCCCGCCACGCGTTGAACGCCGTTTCGAACGTACAGAACGACCCAGTCATGCAGCAGCCGACCCGAACGCCCCTCATGTTTTCACGCCCCCGTTCAAAGCGCGCAGCACGGCGCGGTACATAGCCTTGGCGGCGCTTTCGGGGCAGTATCTGCCCGGCACGCCGCTTTCGCGCCGAGCGTTAAGGCGCAGTTTTTCGCATTCTTCCATGTCGACGCCGTGCGGAGAGCCCGAAAGGTCGATAAGAAGCGCGCCGCGCGATACGCGCGTCAGTTCGTCATAACCCAATACCCTGTCGGGCGAGGTTACGAACACGACCCTCGCGTCGCCCAGAACTGATTTCAGGCGTTCCGAGTCTACGCTCGCGGCGCCGCGCGCCAGAGCCTGCAAGCGTCCCGCTTCTCGGCGCGAAGCGACCGTTACGCGCGCCCTCAACCCGACGAGTATTTCGGTGAGCGAGCGGCCGATCCTGCCGTATCCTATCACGAGTATATTCTCGGCGTTAAGCGCGAACGGAACGCGGTTCATCGCCGCGCAAACAGCCCCTTCCGCCGTGAGCACCGCGTTTTCGAGCGCGAACACGCCGTCGTCCGAGAGGCAGACGCACTCGCGCCCGCCCGTCTCATCTTTAGTGGGATAACCCGAATTAAGAAGTATCAGCTTTGAATCCTTTGAAAGCGCGCTCACGCATTCGGCGCAGCCCGCCTCGAACGGGTACTTCGCAATAAAAATATCGGCGCTTTCCGCGTCCCGCGCCGACGCGACGCCGCGCGCGTCGAAGCCCCCCTCCGCGAGCATATCGATAAGTAACCCAAACCGAGCGTCCGCCCCAAAGACCGCAGTCCCCATGCGTACCCCTCCCAAACTGTTCATGGGGCATAATATGACGCGCGGCCGTTTTCGGTCATGATAAAAGCCCGCCGCGATTGCGCTCGCGACGGGCTTTAATGAATTATTGCTTTAAGAGACTACTCCGCCTGTTCCTCGATTTCGACCGCCGCCTGTACCATAATCGACGTCTCGGCCTTATTCCTGTTGTCGTAATAGGTGTACTTGAGCCAATACTGCTCGTTTACGTCGATGGGTTCTTCGACCTCGATGTATTCAAGCGTCTTATTCTTGCGCACCGTCGCCGAGAACAGTGTTTCGCCGTCGGAGTTCAGGAACTCTATCAGGAACTTGCGCGCCTCGTTCGACGTGTTATCCAAATCGACGCGCCCCTTCATGCCCGTCGCGTCGAACACTATGGCGTTTACGTCGCTCGTGGAATACGCGCTCTCCGTCCGAGCGTCCTCGCGGCGCGCGATTATTGCGTCGTACTCGGCGGTTTTCTTATCCAGCGCGTTCTTCGTGCTTTGAAGCTCCGCCGTCGCGTCGCTCAAATCGGAGCGCGTGAGAGCCAGCTCGCTTTCGGTGTCCGAAAGGGTATCCTGCGTGCGTTTGAGCAGGTCGTTCGTTTCCGCGAGCGCGGTCTCCGTCTTCTGCAATTCGTCGCTGGTTTCAGCGAGCTTTGCGCGGGTGCTCTCGAGCGCGGTCTCGGTTTCGCCGAGCTTGGCGCGCGTATCCTGTATAACGCCGTTCGCGTCGGCCAAATCGTTTTCGGTCTTGTGAAGCGCGTCGAGCGTATCCGAAAGCTCTGCCTGCGTGCCTGAAAGTTCCGTGAGCGCGCCTGAAAGCTCCGTCTTCGTATCGGCGAGAGTCGCCTGCGTGTCCGCAAGCGCCTTCTGCGTGTCTGTAAGCTCCGTTTGCGTATCGGTAAGAGTTGCCTGTGTGTCTGTGAGCTCCGTCTGCGTACCCGCGAGAGCCGCCTGCGTGTCTGCAAGCTCCGTCTGCGTGCCCGCGAGAGCCGCCTGAGTGCCGTCAAGCTCCGTCTGCGTGTCCGCGAGAGTCGCCTGCGTGCTTTCAAGCTGCGTCTGCGTATCGGCGAGAGTTGTTTGAGTATCAGTAAGCGCCGCCTTGGTGTCGGTAAGCTCCGCTTTTGTGTTCGCGGTCTCCGTAAGCGCCGAGTTTATTTCGTTCGTCTTGATTTTGATGGCGGCGTTGGCTGTCGCCAAATCGAGCTTGGTTTGCCTGAGCGCCGTTTCCGTTTTAGCGAGATTGTCGCGCGCGTCGTTCAGCATCGTTTCGGCTTCAGTAAGCGCCGCCAAATATCCGTCCGCCTTCTCGCGGCTCTGCTTCAGCGCGTCTTCGGCTTCCGACTTCAGTTCGCCCGTCTTCGCGAGATCAGCCTTAACGTCCGCAAGCTGCTTTTCGCTCTCCGCGATCGATGTTTCAAGCTGCGTCTGCTTATCGTTCGCTTCGTCCAGCGCGTTTTCATATGCCTCGATGCGCGCCTCTATCGCCGTAAACTCGGCCGCCGACTTAGCTTGCGCCTCGTCCGCCGCCTTGAGCGCTTCGGATGCATCGCTTAGCTCCGCTTTCAGATCGCCGACTTGCTGCATCAGATCCTCGGAAGTCGTCTTCGCGTCCCCGAGCTGCGCCTCGAGCGCGCCCGCGCGCTTCACCAAGTCTGCGTTATACGTCATCAATATGTTGATCGTGTTGCGCGACGCTTCGAGCGCGTTGTTCATGTCGCCGACCGCGCCCTTCAACCGCTCGTAGTCCTCGTCCTCGCTCTGCTCGTTGCCCTGCTCGACCGACGTTATGTAAGCCCTCAGCATGTCCAGCGTGAACGACAGGTTCTTTAATTGCTCTGCGTTCAGCCTGTCGCTGCCCGCCAGCTCCGTGACCGACGCGCTCATCGCCGCTAGCTCCTGTTTGAGTTGCGATATATCGGTCTCGCTTACATCCTCGGTGTTCTGCGCGCCTTCGATCACCTGCGCCACGCCCTGTAAGCTCGTTATCGCCTGTTCCAGCTTGTCGGACGCGAGTTTTAGCTCGTCAGACATGCCGCTCAAAGCGCTCGACGCGTTCGCCGAATCCGTCTGTAAACTGCTCACATACTGCGAAAGCGTCTGCAAATACTTTGACTCGACCTGCGCCAGTTCCAGTTTGAGCTTGAGTATGTCGAATCTCAGACTGTTAGACGCGCTTTTCGCGTTTTCGACTATGCCGCCCAGCCGTTCGATTTCGGCATTCGACTCGTTTATGAGCCTCACGCTCGTCTCGTAATCCGTTTTAAGGCTCTCATACGCCGTCGCCTGCGCCGCGGCGCTTTCGCGCAGATCGCTCAGGCTCTTTACGGCCTTATTGTAATCTTCCAGCAGACCGTCGTACTTCTCTTTATTGCGCTCCGCCCTTGCCGCCGCTTCGTCCGCTTTAGCAGTAAGCTCGACGGTTTCGCCCGCCAGTTTAGCGACCTGCGTTTCAAGCTCGGTTATGCGCGCCCTGTTCGCCGCCGCTTCGCTTTCAAGCGCCGCGACCTTATTCTCGCTCTCCGTTTTCTTTTCGTTTACGAGCGTCAATTCCTCGGTCAGTTCGTTTATCTTTGCGACGCTTGCGTCGCGCTCCGCCGCAAGCGCGGTTTTAGCGGCTTCGGCTTTTTCAAGCGCTTCTGTAGAAGATGCGATGCCCGCTTCCAAATCGGCTATGCGCGTTTTGAGCGCTTCGCTCTCTTCGCCCGCCTGTTTCACGGAATCGTATTCCGCGAGCAAGCCGTCGTAATCCTGTCTCATGCCCGCGATAGTCGAGTTGAAGCCGTCTATTTCGATGTTCTTGAGTTCTATTTGATAGTTAAGCGACTCAATTTGCGCGTTCAGCGTTTCCGAGTTCGCCTGCGCGACGGCGATCTCCTTTTCGTAATCGCTTATTTTCGCTGTGAGCCTGCTTATTTCCGCCTCGTTGCTTTTTGCGCTCGCTTCGACTTCTCCGAGCTTTGCGAGCAGATTGTCGTATTCGGCGCGGCTCTCGTTCAGACTCGTCTCAAGCAGCTCTTTGCCCTCGGACGAATTGTTATAGTCCCTTTTTGTGTTCATATAATTTGTATAATGGGTGGAGCTCTCTTCGCGCTTTTTATCGTATTCGACCAGCAGTATCGCGTTAGCCGCGATAGACAGCGCCAACAGCACCGCCAACACGATAGCAAGGGATTTCCTTTTAAGCATTCTGTAAACCTCCTCGGCTCATCTGAACACGCCAAAGGCACAGGCGCGCCTTTTTATACTAAAGTATAGCATAAAATTTTGGAAAATGATATATCAAAAGCGTTTCAAAAGAAAAAAATTATGTTCGGAAGGGTATATTTTGGCTATATGCGGCTAAACTACGGCTATCCGCCGCATAAACGGCGTAAAAAAGGAGTGAGCGCATTGCTTGACAACACATCTTTGGTCATCACAATAATCGGCGCAATCAACTGGCTGCTTGTCGGACTGTTCCAATTTGACTTGGTGGCATACATCTGCGGCGGACAGGCGAGCACGATCTCCCGCATTGTGTACACCATCGTCGGCATCGCGGGGCTGTGGTGCATATCGCTTTTATTCAAAGAGAAAATGCCCGCCCGCGAACACAGAGGCGAATAACCCTCCCGGATACCCGCGAAAAGTCGGAGAGCCGCGCTATGCGTCCTCCGGCTTTTTGCGATTTCCGATCCGCTTCAAGACTTCCGACGACGCGAAGCACGCAAAACCCGCCGCTAGCAGTTCGCGCCTGTCGGTTATGAGCGCCGCCGCCAGCAGACAAACCGCCGCTATCAGCGCCAGCCATTCGATTGTGTTTCTCAGTATCTTCATATAATTAACCCTCCCACGTCGCAAGCGCGATAGCCCAATTCCGCCGCGAGCCTTTCGCCGTCGGGCGCGCCGGAGCGCAATATCGCGAGTCGGCCGCTCACGTATACGTCCCTCGCGTCGGGCGGTATGACCGCCGTCTCGAAGGGCTTCATATCGATTCGTTCTCCATTCCATTCGAGCGCGCATTCGGAAGCGGGCGTTATGAAAACCATGCGTCCCTCCGAAAGCTTCATGCGCCCGTTGACGTTTAGCCGCGCAAGCTCGAAATTTTCGTCGCTTATATAGTACGTTATGCTGCCCCCGTCGCGAAGAACGGTCGCGCCCTTTATCTTATCCAAGCGCAGTTCGGTTCGCGCCGCGTCCCGCGCTTTCTCGATGTGCAGTTCCCGCGCGTTGCCGCGCGCGTCGGTGCGACCCCAATCCCATATGCGGTATGTAACGTCGGACGACTGCTGTATTTCGTATGCCTGTATGCCGGCGCCCAGCGCGTGTATCATGCCGTGCGGAAGATAGTAAACGTCGCCCGCCGAGACATACCGCCAGTCGAGATAATTCTCTATTTCACCGCTCTCAATTATGTCGTTGAGCGGTCTGTCGGTCGGCTTCAGACCGTATGCGATTTTTGCGCCCGCTTCGGCGCCCAGTATGACCCACGCCTCCGTCTTTCCGCGCTTGCCCTCATGCTCAAGCGCGTACTCATCGCCCGGGTGCACCTGCACTGACAGCGTTTCGCGCGCGTCGAGCAGCTTCAAAAGCAACGGGAAATCGCTTCCGAAAGCGTCCGAAAGCTTTCGCCCCGCCATTTCGCCGTTTTTGATGACGCTCTCCAACCCTCTAAGCGCCGAAACCTCTAAGCTTTCGCCCACCTTGCCTTCCGGCGCGGGCTTCATGAACGCGTTTCTTAGCATTTCGCCGCCCCACGGCGTTTGCGCGCCGCTTCGGAAGCAAGGCTGCATTATCAGTGGATACATTTCGCTCTCCCTCACATGCGCTCTGGCGCGGATATGCCGAGCAGCATGAGCGCCGTCTTTATGACCTGCTTAGTGGCGATGGTAAGGTTGAGCCGCGCTCTGCGCGCGCCCAGGTCGTCGTCCAATATGCGCCGTTCATAGTAGAATTTATTATACGCTTTTGCGAGCTCCGCCGCGAAGCGCGTCACAAGCGACGGTTCGCTGCGCTCGACTGCCGCCTTCACCGTGTCCGGGAACGCGTCTATCAGCTTTATAACAGCCTGCGCTTCTTCGTCGTCCAAGCGCGCGTAGTCGGCCGGCGCGTCGCAGTCGCCCGCCTTGCGCAGCACGCTGCCCGCCCGCGCGTGAGTGTACATGACATATGGGGCTGTCTCTCCGTCGAAGTTGAGCGCCCTGTCCCACCAGAAGTCGATGTCCTTTATTCTGCCGTTGTACAGGCAGTAGAACACGACCGCGCCCACGCCTATGTCCTTCGCTATATCGCGCTTGCCCTCCAGAGTCGGGCTCTTTTCTTCGATTATGCTTTCCGCCTTCTCGATCGCTTGGTTCAGCAAATCTTCTAAATATATGATCCTGCCCTCGCGCGTTGAAAGCGTCTGCCCCTCGAACGACACCATGCCGAAGTTGACGTGCTCGCAGCCCTTCGCCCAATCCCAGCCGAGCAGCTCCATGACCTTGAAGAGCTGTTTGAAGTGCAGATCCTGCTGATATGCGACCACGTACAGGCATTTGTCGAAATTATACGTATTCTTGCGATAGAGCGCCGCCGCCAAGTCGCGCGTCGCGTACAGCGTCGCGCCGTCTGAGCGCAGTATTATGGCGGGCGGCATACCGTATTCCTCGAGCTTTACGATTTTCGCGCCGCCGTCCGACACGAGCAGACCCTTTTCGGTAAGCTCGTCTATGACGGGCTGCATTTTGTCGTTATAAAAACTTTCGCCCGCGTATGAGTCGAACTTTATGCCCATCAGATCGTAAACCTTGTGCGCGTCCTCGAGCGTCACCTGCTTGAACCAGTTGAATATTTCGAGCGCTTCTTCGTTTCCGTCCTCTATTGCCTTGAACCACGCCCTGCCTTCGTCGTCCAACGCGGGGTTCTCCTTCGCTTCGGCCGTGAAACGCACATACAGCTTTACCATTTCGTTTATGCCGCCCCGAATAATGTCATCGCGGCAGCTCCAACGCTTGTATGCGGCTATCATTTTACCGAACTGCGTGCCCCAGTCGCCCAGATGATTGACGCCCACGCACTCGTAACCCAAAAACGCGTACATTTTATATAGCGCGTTGCCTATCACCGTGGAAGGCAAATGGCCTATAGAAAACCGCTTCGCTATGTTT
>CAYVPJ010000013.1:0-72541 GCA_964453505.1 uncultured Oscillospiraceae bacterium
TCTCAGGAAATACCAGCTCGAACCCGCCCACTGGGGCATCGTGTCCGTTTCGCGCTTGGCGGGACTGCCGCACTTAGGGCAAACCGTGTTCACCCAGTCGGTCATCTTTGCGAGCGGAGACTCGCCGTCGTCGGTCGGCTCGTAGTTTTTGACCTCGGGCAGCTTCAGGGGCAGCTCGTCATACGGAAGCGGCACGAACCCGCATTTAGGGCACTTCACCAGCGGTATTGGTTCTCCCCAATAGCGCTGACGCGAGAACACCCAGTCGCGCAGTTTGTAGTTCACCTTGCGCTCGCCTATGCCGCGCTTGACGATCTCGTCTATTATGGCCTTTTTCGCGTCCGCGACGGTCATGCCGTTCAGAAGCCCCGAATTTACCATTATGCCCGACTGTATGTCGGTATACGCGCTTTCCGAAACGTCGCCGCCCGCGACCACTTCGATTATAGGCAGGCCGAATTTCGTCGCGAACTCCCAGTCGCGGTCGTCGTGCGCGGGCACCGCCATTATAGCGCCCGTGCCGTAGCCCATCAGCACATAGTCGGATATCCAGACGGGAATATTCTTGCCCGTCATCGGATTTATCGCGCATATGCCGTCAAGCGCCACGCCGGTCTTGTCTTTGTTAAGCTCCGTGCGCTCAAAATCGCTCTTGCGGGAAGCCGCCTCGCGGTATTCGACGACGGACGCGTAGTTTTTGATTATGTCCTTATGCTTCTCGACCAGCGGGTGTTCGGGCGATATGACCATATAAGTCGCTCCGAACAGCGTGTCGGGGCGCGTCGTGAACACGCGCAGTTTATCGCCCGTCGAGAGCGTGAAGTCGACCTCCGCGCCTTCGCTGCGGCCTATCCAGTTGCGCTGCTGCGTGACGACCTTCTCTATGAAATCCACGTCGTCCAAGCCGTCGAGCAGCTTCTGAGCGTAGTCTGTTATGCGCAGCATCCACTGACTTCTGACCTTGCGCACTACCGTTCCGCCGCAGCGCTCGCACACGCCGCCCACGACTTCTTCGTTCGCAAGCCCTATTTTGCAGCTCACGCACCAGTTTATAGGCATTTCGGTCTTATACGCCAAGCCGCGTTCGAACAGCTTCAGAAATATCCACTGCGTCCACTTGTAGTATTTGGGGTCGGTCGTATTGACCTCGCGCGTGTAGTCGAACGAGAAGCCGAGCCTCTTAAGCTGCTCGCGGAAGTGATCCACGTTCTGCTTCGTGACCACGGCGGGGTGTATTTTGTTCTTTATGGCGAAGTTCTCGGTCGGCAGGCCGAACGCGTCGTAGCCTATCGGGAACAGCACGTTGTAGCCCTCCATGCGCCGCTTGCGGGCAATTATGTCCATGGCGGTGTTGGAGCGCGGGTGTCCCACGTGCAGACCCGCTCCCGACGGGTACGGGAACTCTATCAGCGGGTAGTATTTGGGCATGTCGTGGCTTTTTTGAGCGTTCAGGCAGCCGCTTTCTTCCCAGCGCGCCTGCCATTTCCGTTCGATGGACTTCGGGCTGTAGTCAGAGAACCGATTCATATTGTACCGCTCCTTATAAAAATACAAGCGTATCCCCGCGCAAAGAGACGCGACAATGTTTGCCGCGCGGTACCACTCTTTTTGATCCGGCGAGATCCGCTCATTCGCCCGGTAACGGGGGCAGCCGTCCGCTCACGGAAGCTCCGAAACGAGTTCGGCCGAACGCTCAATCGCCTCGCACCGCCCGGCGACTCTCTGAAAAAAGCGTATTCGGCGTACTACTTTTCATCATAGCCCTGCAATTATATCACAACACCGTAAATAATCAAGCGCGTTTTTTATTGAAGCTCGGGCGCGCCGTAATTGTTAACGCTGTTGACCGCGCTTGACATGGGAACTTTGGCGGAGTACAATATGTTCAAACGTTATTGAGAAGGAGATTCCGCGATGAAAAGGATAAAAACTCTTGAAACTCGCGATTTGGCGAAGAGCGCTAAGAACGGCGGCTGCGGCGAGTGCCAAACGTCCTGCCAGTCGGCATGTAAAACGTCCTGCGGCGTGGCAAACCAACCTTGCGAAAAGAAATAAGCTGAAAGCACACGGCCGTTTGTCCATGAACGCATGAACAAACGGCGTTTTTTATGGGGAGAAACAAATGATACACGCATACAGACTTAACGGCTTGAATATTGTGCTCGACGTTTATTCCGGCTCGGTGCATTCGGTCGACGATCTGGCTTACGACGCTATTCTTATGTATAAAGACTGTCGCCGCGACGACATCGCTAAAACGCTCTCCAAGAAATATTCGGTCGCCGAGAGCGAGGTTTTCGAGTGCCTTGACGACATAAAGAGCCTCGAGGAATCGGGCAAACTGTTCTCTGAGGACGAGTTTCGCGACATAGCTATAGACTTCAAAAACAGGCGCACCGACATAAAGGCGCTGTGCCTGCACGTAGCGCACGCCTGCAACCTGAACTGCGAATACTGCTTCGCGTCGCAGGGTAAATATCACGGCGAGAGGGCGCTCATGTCCTACGACGTGGGCGTTCGCGCGCTTGAGTTTCTGATTGAGAACAGCGGAAACCACGTGAACCTTGAGGTCGATTTCTTCGGCGGCGAACCGCTTATGAACTGGGACGTCGTTAAAAAGCTGGTGCGTTACGCGCGCGCAAGAGAGAAAGACGCGGGCAAGCGCTTCAGGTTCACGCTCACGACCAACGGTATGCTGCTAGACGACGATGTGACCGAGTTCGCGAACGCCGAAATGCACAACGTGGTGCTGAGCCTTGACGGCAGGCGCGAGGTGCACGACCGCTTCAGGGTCGACCACTCCGGGAAGGGCAGCTACGACACAATCGTCCCCAAATTCCAGAAATTCGTTAAGGCGCGCGGCGACAAAAACTACTATGTGCGCGGCACGTACACGCACCTGAACACCGACTTCACGCGCGACATATATCATATGGCGGACTTAGGCTTCACGCAGTTGAGCATGGAGCCCGTTGTGTGCCCGCCCGACGACCCGTTCGCGCTGACCGACTGCGACCTTGAGCTCCTTATGTCCGAATATGAAAACCTCGCCGTCGAGATGCTCAGGCGCGAAAAAGAGGGGAAGCCGTTTACGTTTTACCATTACATGCTCGATCTGTCGCACGGGCCGTGCGTGTACAAGCGCGTCGCGGGCTGCGGGTCGGGGACGGAATACATGGCGGTCACGCCGTGGGGAGACCTTTACCCGTGCCATCAGTTCGTCGGAAACGACGATTTCAGGCTCGGCAGCGTGTTCGACGGCGTGACGAATCCGGGCGCGCGCGACAAATTCAAGCTGTGCAACGCCTATGCGCGCCCCGAGTGCGCCGACTGCTGGGCGAAACTGTACTGCTCGGGCGGCTGCGCCGCGAACGCGTATCACGCGACCGGCGACATACTGGGTGTGTACGAATACGGCTGCAAACTGTTTAAGAAGCGCATAGAGTGCGCGATAATGATGAAGGTCAGACAGAGCGGTGAGGAGTGAGCATATGGCTTTGAGCGAGTCGGCAATTGCACAAATCGAGATAATGCAGCAAAACGAGATAACCGAGGCCGCCGTATACAGGGCGATAGCGAAAACGGTCAAGAAGCCCGCCGATAAGGAAACGCTTTTACGGATAGCCTCCGAGGAGGAAGCGCACGCTGAAATATGGAAAGGCTACACGCATAAAGACGTGAAGCCGAATGCGGCGCGGGTGCTTCTGTACTCGCTGACCGCCAGAATACTCGGATACACTTTCGCCATAAAGCGCATGGAGAACGGCGAAGCGAAAGCTAAGGACGAATACGATAAGCTCAAACGGGAAGCGCCGGAGGCGGAGCGCATCATGCGCGACGAGGACGCGCACGAAAACGCGCTGATAGCGCTGTTGGACGAAGAACGGCTCAAATATATAGGCTCAATGGTGCTCGGGCTGTCCGACGCTCTCGTAGAGCTAACGGGCACGCTGGCGGGGCTTACGCTGGCGCTCAGGGACACGAAGCTTGTGGCGCTGTCGGGGCTTATAACGGGCGTGTCGGCGACGCTCTCGATGGCTTCGAGCGAGTACCTTTCCGCGAAGAGCGACGGCAGGAAGGACGCTTTCAAAAGCTGCGCGTACACGGGCATCGCGTATTGCATAACGGTCGCGCTGATGGTGCTTCCGTACCTGCTGCTGCCGTCCGAGCGCTTCGCGGTCGCGCTCGGCATAATGCTCGCCGTCGTCGTGTCCGAGATCGCGATGTTTTCCTACTATATTTCGGTCACGAAAGACCTCAAATTCAGGTCGCGCTTCGCTGAGATGGCGGCGATCAGTCTCGGCGTCGCGGTTCTCGCGTTCGTCATAGGGCTTGCGGCGAAGGCGCTGCTGGGAATAGATGTCTGACGTAGCGCGCTCAAAGGCGCTCGCGGGCTGCCCGCTGTTCGAGGGGCTCACGGGTTCGGACCTCGAGTCGGCGCTTGAGTTTTACGGAGCGCGCGAAAAGTCGTATCAGAAGGGCGATTTTCTGATACGCGCGGGCGAGCCTGTTTCGAGGTTCGGGCTGGTGCTTTCGGGCGCGGTGCAGATAATGATGGACGATTTCGACGGTCGGCATATGATAATGGCGACGGTCGCCCCGTCGCAGACTTTCGGCGAGTCGCTGTGCTATCGCGGCGTTTCCGAATCGCCCGTATACGCGCGCGCGGTCGAGACTGCCGACATAATGTGGCTCGGCTGCGAGCGCATAGCGTCTCAGTACGGCGACTGCCGTCAGTGCGGGCGTTTCATACGAATGCTGACGCTCAAAACGCTGTCAATGAACGACCGCATACAGGTTTTGTCGAAGCCCACGCTGCGCGAAAAGCTGATGACGCTGCTTTCGCAGCACTCTACGCGCGACGGGCGAAACTTCAACCTGCCGTTCGACAGGGAGAGCATGGCGGCGTATCTGGGCGTGAACCGCTCGGCAATGTCGCGCGAGTTGAGCGCCTTGCGGCGCGAGGGCAAAATAGATTTCTATAAAAACAGCTTTACAATACTTCCAAGGCGCGACGAGTGATTTGCGTTGCGTATGCAACGGAAACGGCGTCAAAAACGGCGTATGATGACGGCAGTGAAAGGAGATGCTCCAAATGAACGACGTGAGGATTACTGTAACGGGCGGCGAAATATCCGAGCAGGAGAAGGCGGCATACAGGGCGCGGGGGCTTGAAAAGTACGGGCGCGCGCTCGAAAGCATCGAAGTGAAGCTCGACGGCGAATTTGCCGACATCAGTTATCACATGACCAAGCTGCCGTTTGAGCGCATAAGGCGCATAACCGGCTATCTGGTCGGCACGCTCGACAGGTTCAACAACGCCAAGCGCGCCGAGGAAAGCCAGCGCGTGAAGCACTCGGTCGACATATAAGGAGCTGTGAAACGAATGAAAAAGCTGTTTTTATGCGTATTGGCAATCATTCTGGCGTTTTCGTCGGTCGCTTTTGCGGACGCGGAAACAAACGTGGCGGCGCTTTTGGGGCCTACGGGCATGGCAATGGCGAAACTCATGAAGGACGAAAGCGGCGAATACAACGTGTCCCTCGCGGCGAGCGTGGACCTTATAACGCCTAAACTGGTGCGCGGCGAAATCGACATTGCGTGCGTGCCCGCGAATCTGGCGAGCACCATATACAATAACGCTGACGGTTTTGTGCGCGCTATCGCCGTGAACACGCTGGGCATACTCTATATTGTCGAGCGCGGCGACACCGTGCATTCGATAGCCGACCTCGCCGGGCGCACGGTATATGCCAGCGGCAAGGGCGCGACCCCCGAATACGCGCTCAATTACCTGCTTTCCGAAAACGGCGTCGACGCCGAAAAGGACGTAAACGTGATATACAAATCCGAGCACGCCGAATGCCTTGCGGCGCTCATTAACGACGATACGGCTATAGCGATGCTGCCGCAGCCGTTCGTAACCGTGGCTCAGAGCAAGAAGGACGACATTCGAATCGCGCTCGACATGTCGGCGGAATGGGACGCGCTTCAAACCGAAAACGAAAACGGCTCCGCCATGGTTACGGGCGTGATAGTCGCGAGAAGCGAGTTTATTGACGAAAACCCGGAGGCCGTCGAAAAATTTCTGTCGGATTACGCCGAGTCGGTCGCGTTCGTAAACGGGAACGTGGACGAGGCGGCTGAAATAATCGGCGAATACAACATCGTGCCCGCGGACGTCGCCAAAATCGCTATCCCGTATTGCAACATTGTGTGCGTGACGGGTTCGGATATGCGCGATATGCTGTCCGGCTATCTGGGCGTGCTGTTCGGGCAAAACCCCGACGCGGTGGGCGGCGCGCTGCCCCCGGCGGAATTTTATTATGGCGAAACCCGATAGGGAAATCAAGCAGGCAGGCGGCGGGTCGCGCGTATGGGCGCGGTCTGCCGCCGTGTTGTTCTGGCTGTGCGTATGGCAGTTGGCGGCGCAGGCGGTCGGCATGGACATAATACTGCCGTCGCCTGTAGCCGTAGTTTCGCGCTTTGTCAAAATGTGCCAAACGCTTTCGTTTTACAAGGCGGTCGCGTATTCGTCGGCGCGCATATTCGCGGGGCTTTTTATGGGCGTTGTGTTGGGCGGCGCGTTCGGAGCGCTCGCGGCGCGGTTCGGCTTCGTGCGCGAGCTTATTGCGCCGCTCGTCGCGGCGGCGCGCGCCGTGCCGGTCGTGTCGTTCATCATAATCGCGCTGTTTTTGATACCTTCGGCCGAAACGCGTTTGAGCGCGGTCATATCGTTCATAATATGCTTTCCCGTGTTCTACACGAACACGCTGGCGGGCGTTAAGAGCGCGGATTCGCGGCTAACCGAGATGGCGCGCGCGTTTCATATGCGCAACATAAAGCGGTTTCGGCATATATACGTTCCCGCGGTGATACCGTATCTGAAAGCGGCGTTCAACGTGTCGGTGGGGCTTGCGTGGAAGAGCGGCGTAGCGGCGGAATATATCGCGATACCTAAGGGCTCTGTCGGCGAAATGCTCAACTACTCAAAAACGAACATAAAGACGGCGGACACGCTCGCTTGGACGCTGGCTCTGGTGCTCGCGAGCCTGCTGTTCGAGTTTTGCCTGCAGGCGATTCTGAAGCTCGCGGGTCGCGCGATAGGCGGGAGGTGAGCCGAATGGCGGACATAAGGCTTATAAACGCCGCAAAGAGATACGGCGACAAAACCGTTTTCGAAAATTTGTCCCTCAATATAAAGCCGGGCGACAGGATATGCGTGACGGGAGCTTCGGGCGCGGGCAAGACCACGCTTATGCGCGTGCTTACCGGGCTGGAAGCGCCGAGCGCCGGACATGTCGAGCCGCCCGCGAACTGCGCGATCGTGTTTCAGGAGGACAGGCTCATTATGCATATGAGCGCCGTGTCCAACTGCCTGATAGTCATGCCCCGCGGGGCGGATTCCTCGCGCGTCAAAGAAACGCTCGCCAAACTGGGCTTACACGAAAACGACATTCATAAACCCGCCCGCGAATTAAGCGGCGGCATGGCGCGGCGCGTGTGCATCGCCCGCGCGCTTCTGTACGATTCGGACGTTGTTTTCATGGACGAGCCGTTCAAGGGCTTGGATGGCGAAAACAGATTGCGGGCGCTTGCGACCGTAAACGACATGACGCGCGGAAAAACGCTCGTTATAATTTCGCACAACACAGAGGATGCCGGCGCGTTGGGCGCGAATATATACGACATGAACGAGTTGGTCTGAAGTCGGACGGGGGTGTGTTTTTGAGCGATTATCAGGCGCTGTACAGGGCGTGGCGACCCGATACGTTTTCCGACATATGCGGGCAGGAAGCCGTCACGCGCACGCTGAAAAGGCAGATCGTCAGCGGGCACGTGGCTCACGCTTACCTGTTTTGCGGAAGCCGCGGCACGGGCAAGACGACGACCGCGAAAGTGCTCGCGCGCGCCATTAACTGCGAAAACAATTCAGACGGCGACCCGTGCGGCATATGCCCCGTCTGCGAGGCGCTCAAGCGCGAAAACACAATGGACGTGCTCGAGATCGACGCGGCGAGCAACAACGGCGTCGACGAGGTGAGGGCGCTGCGCGAGCGCATAGCGTACCCGCCGACGGTCGGCAAATATAAGGTCTATATAATTGACGAGGTTCACATGCTCTCCATGAGCGCGTTCAACGCGCTGCTCAAAACGCTCGAAGAGCCGCCCAAGCACGCCGTGTTCATACTGGCGACTACCGAGCCTCAGAAACTGCCGCAGACGGTTTTGTCGCGCTGCCAGAGGTTCGATTTCAAGCGCATAGCGGCGGACGTCATAGTCTCGCGCCTTAAAGTCGTTTTGAGCGGCATCGGCAGAAGCGCAGACGACGCGGCGCTCGACGAAATCGCGCGCGCCGCCGAGGGCGGTATGCGCGACGCTCTGTCGCTTTTAGACATGTGCTTAAGCTACGCGTCGGAAACGGTTACGGCTGAATTGGTGCGCGAGGCTCTGGGCGCGGTCGGGCGCGAGTTCATGTTCGAGTTTGCCGACGCGCTCGAAAGGCGCGACGCAAAGACTGCGCTCATACTAATCGACAGGGCGATGCGCGACGGGCGCGATTCGGCTGTGTTCGCAAAGGAAGCGGCGACGCATCTGCGCACGCTCATGATGGCGCAGCTCACGGGCGACGCGCTCGCCGAGCTTGCCGAAATAACACGCGAGGACGCGGCGAGGTTTTCGGAACAGGCGGGCAGGTTCGAAAGGACGCGCCTGCTCAGGTGCATGGACATGTTCATACGCTCCGAGGGCGATATGCGCTGGGTGTCGTCCCCGCGCTCCGTGCTCGAATCGTGCGCGGTTCAGGCGTGCGAAACGCCGGGCGGTTCGGACGTGCGCGCGCTTACGGAGCGCATAGAAGCGCTCGAAAAGCGCCTGAGCAACGGTTTCGTTCAGACTGCCGCTCCCGAAAAACAAGAAACCGCGCAGCCCGTTACCGAAAAGAAAGAGCCTGCAAAGGTAAAAGAAAAGGCGGCGACGCCGCCCAAGGCTTCCGCGCCTAAGCCCGAAGTCAAAACGGAGGACGGGGTCAAATTCGACGCGGCTATGAAGCTGGTCGCGGAAGCGCTGCCCTCGATGAGGTCGTTTCTCACGCGTATGCGCTTTGAGAAGGTTGAAAACGACGTTGTGTTCGCGGTGTTCGACAAAAATTCGCTCATGCAGATGCAGATGACGGAGCGCAAATCGCCGCTGCTTGAAGAAAAGCTGTCGCAGGCTTTCGGCAAAAGCGTAAAAATAAAGCTGCGCGTCGAGGACGCGCAGCCCGCTCCCGCCAAGAGCGCGGCGGGGGTCAACCTCGCGCGCACGTTCGACATACTCGGGCGCGACAAGGTCGAGCTTATAGACTGATTGTCAGGCGGTTATTCGCGCTCCTTGACGGTCGATTCCACCCAGCGCAGCCTGCCATTCAGCTTTTCTTTCAATTCGACAAGCCAGTCGGGCTCGTCTTGCGTCGCCTCCGACATGACGTGCAGAAGCGTCGTATACTTTTTGATGAGCACCAGCCGGCGCATGAGCGGTATGGTGCTCTCGTCAAAGTCTGTAAGCGCGCACGCTTCGCGGTAGCCCGCCAAAAACTCCGCGCTCGCCGCGCCTGAATCGGGTTCGTCGGTCATTTCGTCCATCGCGTCGAGCGCGCGCTGTATGTCGAGCGCGAACCAGCAGCGCATGGCGTCGTCAAAGTCTATGGCGCTGTAAACGCCCGTCTCGGAATCGTAGAAAACGTTGTCGGGCTCGTAATCGAAGTGCACGATGCCGAAATTGTCCTTCGTCTTGGGAAGCGCCGAAAGCTCCGCGCGCACGGACTCAAGCTCTGTCAGCATGAAGTCGGGCGCGCCGTACAGCTTCATGCGGGCTTCGGCGGTATTCATCATGTCGGCGTAATCGCCGCGTTCGTTCGCGGCGGGGTATTCTTTCAGCAGAGCGTGAAGCCGCCCGAGACTGCGGCCGTAGCCGCGCGCTATTTCGGGCGTGAACCCGACGTCCTCCAGATCGTCGCCCTCGACGCATTCGAAGCACGAAACGTTGTACTCGCCCCACTCGGTCGCTATCGCGTCGGCGAGGCGGCCGTTTTTCATAGGCACGGGCTTCATCGCGGGAAAGCCGCGTTCGTTAAGCCAGCATATAAGCCGCACTTCGGACATAACTTCGTCAAGCGATTTTTCTTCTTTCGGCGACAGCCTCAAAAACCGCACCTCGCGCGGGTCTGAGCCGCTTCTGAACGGATAGACCGCGTTTGACGAAATTCTGAAATCATCAAGCATTTCGTCAAGCGAGCTTTCGTCGAAATCGTACAGCCCGACGCACTTGCGCGCCAAATCGAAGTTTTCAAACAGGTATTTCAGTTTAAGCATAGATTTCTCCCGCTATTTGTATTTATCGACCATGACTGTTATGCCGAACGGGTATCTGCCCGAATCGCGCCCGTAAAGCGCCAAGCCGTCCGACGCTTTGAGAGACACTTCGAACCCGCCGTTTTTGACGACGTCGGGTATCATGCCCACGGGAACGTCAAATTCGACCCGCTGACCGTATGAGCCCGCGTCGTCGAGCTTGCGGGCTTCGCGCTGATACAGCCACGAGAGCGCGCCCCTCGCGTCGGCGGGGTCGTTTTCGAGCGTCAGGCGTCTTACGGGAATGCCGTCTATCGATATTTCAAGTTCCGACGGGCAGCGCGTCTCGTCCGTCATCCAGTACGAGTTTTCGAACGCGCCCCTGTCGACCCTGTAGCCCAGCATGAAGTTCTGGTCGGATTCCTTCCGCTCGGTCGAGCCCATATCCTTGCTGAGCACGCGTTTCGCGCCCGCTTCGAACAGCACGCGTATGCGCCCCGCGTTTTGCGCGTTATCGAGCTTTACACGGAAGCTCGCCTCTCCCGCGCCGCCCATATTGAGCTTGCCGCCCGACTGCGCGTATCTGAGCGTCGAAAAGCCCTCGGCTTTTACGTCGTCAAGCGAAATTTCAAGCGCGTTCTCCGGCAGGGCGTCGCGCACGTCGAAAGTCGTGAAATTGCGAGAAATCACAGTTCCGAAAGCGTCCGCGACGTACAGCGACAAAACCGCGAGCGCGTTTTCGGCGGGCATCTCGACCGCGAGCGGTTTAAGCTCCGAAACGCCCCAACCGCATTCGGGCAGCGCCGTTTCGCCCATGGAGTCGGTTATTCGCCCGTCTGCGCCCTCGTGCCACAGTTCCCATTTGATGAGTTTCGCGCCGCCCGCGCCCGCGCCAGCCCAGTTTGAAAGATACAGCGGCACTTTGGCTATCGCCCCCGCCGCCAGCGTCACGCAGGGCGGGAAGTCCGTAGCCAAGAACACCTTTGAATGCATATCGCGCAGAGTCATGCCGCGCGCGAACGCGCCGTAGCCGAAATCCTTCTCCGAACCGTCTATGCGGTAGTATCCGTTGAACTCGTTCACAACGTCGTGAAATTCCGTGAACACGAAGCCGCACAGCTTGTCGCGCAGCCTGAACTCGTTGAGCATGTAGTGATATTGCCACGCTATGTCGCTGTCGCCGGCGCTGCCGTCGACGCCCCACACCATGCCGCACTCCGAATTCATGAGCGGAGCGTCCGTCTGCTTATTTCCGTTTATGAAGTTGAATGTCGAACCCTTGAAAGTCTTTTCTACCACGCCGTTTACGTGGGTCTTTACGTTGTTATAGCCGTGTATGTAGAAATGCCACGTGTTCACGTCGGTCGCCACATGGTCGTAGTTGCACGCTGAGTTGTCCTCGACTAGGCGCGTCGGGTCGAACGCCTTCGCGCGTTCGTACACGCTTTTGACCCACGCCTGAGTTTCTGTAGTGTATTCGCGCTTACCTCCGCCCGTCTTTGTGAACAGCCCCCACGTTTCGTTGAACATGACCCACATGAATATGCACGGGTGGTTTATGTCGCGCGTAAAGTACTCGCGCCACGCGCTCTCATACGCGTTTCTGGCGCTCTGCGTAGGCTCGCCCCAGAAGTTCGGCACGTCGGCGATTATAAGCACGCCGAGCTTGTCCATGCAATACAGCTTGTACGGCTCTTCGCATTTAATGTGTATTCGCGCCGCGTTCAGACCCAGCCGCTTGAGCTTGAAGGCTTCCGCCATGCAGTCGTCGTCAGACGGGTACGTGAAATAACCTTTCGGATTGAACGCCTGATCGAGCGTCGCGTTTATGTAGATCGGTTCGCCGTTCAGCGTTATCCAGTTATAGTCGCGCCCGTCGAACTTGCCCGTCGATATTTCGCGCACGCCGAAGTATGTGGACACTCTGTCGCCCGATTTGAGCGACAATTCGCCTTCGTAGAGGTACGGGTCGTCAGGCGACCACAGCCGCGCCGAGTCTATATGGAAGCGCAGCTCGGCTTTACCCGCCTTAACGGGAGTGCTCGCCTCGATTCCCGCGAAGCGCGCCGTCAGCTCGTCGGAATCCGCGCCGCTCGTTTCGGCGCAGATCACAACGTCGCCGTTCACGCGCGTCGTCACGCGGAACGACTTTATGAAGTTTGCCGCGCGTTTCTCCAAGTATACCGTCTGCCATATGCCCGAAATGTTGCCGTAGCCCTGTTTTCCGTACATCTGGCTGTCTTTTCTGTCGTCTCTCGCGCGCACTTCTATGCGGTTCAGACCCTTTTTGAAGTGCTGTGTTACTTCCGCCTCTATGGGGGTGTAGCCGCCCTCGTGTTCCGCAACGAGTTTTCCGTTCACGTATACGCTCGTATAGTAGTCGCACGCCCCGATTATTAGGAACAGCCGCGCGTCGAAGTCGTATTCGACTTCTTTCATATACCAACCCGTGCCCGGCTCGTCTCTGCACACGCCCGAGAGCGGCGACGCCCACGAAAACGGTACGTTTATTTTGTCCGTATAGCTCGCGCGGTCGAACCCGCTCTCCGCTTGCTCGTCGCCCTGTTTGAACAGCCTGAAATTCCAGTCGCCGTTCAGGTTGAGCCAGTCTTTTCTCATGAAGTCGGGGCGCGGGTGAGCCGTTTTGCGAATTTCTGACATTATGCAGTCCTCCGTTTATTATCTATGAAAACCATCTGCCGCTCGCGCCGCACGGAAGCACTCCGCCCGAGGACACCGGGAGCAGCACCTCGCCCGAGTCGACCTGCCCGCCGCGCGAACTTTTCGCTGTCATATCGAGTATGTTCGAGAGCACTGAAGCCTGCAAGCCCGTCGTATAGCTGTTTATCAGCATGAACGACGCGTTTTCGGAGAGCAGGCGCGCGCTTGATTCGACCAGCGCGAACAGCTCGTCCTCCAGCTTCCATATTTCGCCGTTCGGGCCGCGCCCGTAACTCGGCGGGTCCATGAGTATGCCGTCGTAAAAGCTGCCGCGCCGCGCTTCGCGCGCCACGAACTTGCCCGCGTCGTCTATTATCCATCTGACGCACGTTTCGGGCAGGTTCGAGAGCTTTCTGTTTTCGCCCGCCCACAGAACCATGCCCTTCGCCGCGTCCGCGTGCGTGACGATAGCGCCCGCCTTGCAGCAGGCGGCGGTCGCCGCGCCCGTGTATCCGAACAGATTCAGAACCTTCATTCCGGGCTTTATGCGCGAGCGCATCCAATCCCAGTTGACGGCCTGCTCCGGAAACAGACCCGTGTGCTTGAAGCCCGTCGGGCGCACGTAGAACCTGAGGTCGCCGTAAGACACAGTCCACTTTTCGGGCAGCCGCCTGAAAAACTCCCACTCGCCGCCGCCCTTCTGACTGCGGTGATAATGCGCGTCGCATTTTGACCATATGTCCGGCTCGCGCTTGCGCCATATGACCTGCGGGTCGGGACGGCGCAGTATATACTCGCCCCAGCGCTCCAGCTTTTCGCCGTCGCCCGTGTCCAGAACCTCGTAGTCGCGCCATTCGGAGGAAATATACATCGCTTACACCTTTTCGAGCGCCTGACGCACGTCGTTTAGCAAATCGTTTTTGCTCTCCAAGCCGCACGACATGCGTATAAGCCCCGCGCTCACGCCCGCCGCCTTCAATTCGGCGTCGTTCAACTGTCTGTGAGTCGTCGCGGCTGGGCACAGACAGCATGTGCGCGCGTCGGCGACGTGCGTTTGCAGTGTGCACACATTGAGCGCGCTGAGGAAAACGCTTGCCGCCTCGCGCCCGCCCTTCAGCTCGACCGACAAAACGCCGCACGAGCCGTTCGGCAGGTATTTGCGCGCGAGGGAATAGCTTCCGTCGCCCGGAAGGTCGCAATAGTTCACCTTCGCGATCTTTTCGTGCCCGCTCAAATATTCTGCCACGGCGAGCGCGTTCTCACAGTGCCGCGCCATTCGGACGTGCAGGCTTTCAAGCCCCAAGTTCAATATATACGCGTTGAACGGAGACTGCGACGCGCCGAAATCGCGCATTAGCTGCGACGTGCACTTCGACGTATACGCGCGCTCTTTGCCGAAGCGCTCGGCGAACGTTATGCCGTGATAGCTCTCGTCGGGCTCGCACAGCCCCGGAAATTTGTCCTTGTGAGCCATCCAGTCGAACTTGCCGCCCTCGACAATAGCGCCGCCTATCGACGACGAATGCCCGTCCATATATTTCGTGGTCGAATGCGTGATTATGTCGGCGCCCCACTCTATCGGACGGCAGTTTATCGGCGTGGCGAACGTGTTGTCGACTATGAGCGGCACGCCGCGCCTGTGCGCGACTTTCGCGAATTTTTCGATGTCGAGCACCGACATGGCGGGGTTCGCTATCGTTTCGCCGAACACGCATTTTGTGTTTGGAAGGATCGCCGCATCGAGCTCTTCCTCTGAGCAGTCGGGCGATATGAAAGTTGACTTCACGCCCATCTTCGCCATCGTGTTCTTAATCAGATTGAAAGTGCCGCCGTATATGCCCGACGACGACACAATGTGCCCGCCCGATTCGCATATGTTGAACAGCGCCAGAAACGTCGCCGCCTGCCCGGACGACGTGAGCAGCGCCGCCGTGCCGCCCTCGAGGTCGGCGATCTTGCGGGCGACCGCGTCGACGGTCGGGTTCGTTATGCGCGAATAGAAATATCCGCCCGATTCCAGATTGAACAGCTTCGCCATGTTCTCGCTCGAATCATACTTGAAAGTCGTGCTCTGCACGATGGGAAGCTGCGTGGCTTCGCCGTTTTGCGGCTCGTAACCCGCGCGCACGCACCGCGTGCCGATCTCAAACTCGGACATGCCTCCGACACCTCGTTCCCGTTATTTATTATGGCTCTTCCTCGGTTATGAATTTATACTGCGCGTCGCACAGCGCCCTGTAGTGCCCGTTTTCGAGCTTTATAAGCTCGTCGTGAGAGCCGCGCTCGGCAATAATGCCGTCGCGCACGACCATTATAACGTCCGAATTGCGAATTGTCGACAGCCTGTGCGCTATAACGAAACTCGTGCGCCCCTTGAGCAGAGTTTCGAGCGCTTTCTGTATAAGTATTTCGGTGTGCGTGTCTATTGACGACGTCGCCTCGTCGAGTATCAGAATTTTCGGGTCGTTGAGCAGCGCCCGCGCGAAGGATATAAGCTGCTTCTGACCGACCGACAGGCTCGAACCGCGCTCGTTGACCTCGGTCTGATAGCCCTTTTCGGTCTGCATTATGAAGTCGTGGGCGTAAACGGCTTTCGCCGCCGCAACGACCTCGTCGTCTGTCGCGTCGAGTTTCCCGTAGCGAATGTTGTCCATGATAGTGCCTGAGAATATGAAGCTGTCCTGCATCATGACGCTCATCTGCTCGCGCAGCGTGCGCAGGCGCACAGAGCGCACGTCGTAGCCGTCTATTTTGACGCTCCCGCCCGTAACGTCGTAGAAGCGGCTTATCAGATTTACGACAGTAGACTTGCCCGCGCCCGTCGGCCCGACCAGCGCGACCGTCTGACCTGCGCGGGCGGTAAAGTTCACGTCGTTGAGCACGGGCTTGTCTTTTTCATATGAAAACACGACGTGGTCGAACGCGACCTCGCCCTTTATGGGCGGCAGGTCTATCGCGTCGGGCGCGTCCTTTATGTCGGCGGGAGTGTCCATTATTTCGAATATACGTTCCATCGACGCCATCGCCGACAAGAGGCTGTTGTAAAAATTCGAAAGCGTGTTCAGCGGCTCCCAGAAGCGCCCCAGATACCAGAGTATGAGCAGCATGTTCGCAAGCTCCAGGGGGTTGGTCTCAGCGCCCATCATGCGCACGCCGAACAGGTATACGAGCACCGTGCCTATCGTGCCCGTCAAGTCGAGCGCGGGCCAGAACGCGTTGTTCACCTGTATGGCGCTCATCCACGATTTGCGTATGTCCTCGTTTACGTTTTCGAATATCTGTTGGTTTTCGCCCTCACGCGCGAACGCCTCTGTGACGCGCATTCCCGAAAGCGACTCGTGCAGGTAGCCGTTCATGCTCGACGTTTTGAGCCTGACCTTCTGCCAGCGCTTGCGCATCAGGCGTTTCAGCCTGAACACTATGAACAGCAACAGCGGCAGCACGCACATCGATATCAGCGTGAGCTTCCAGTTCACGACGAACATGACCACCATGAGTATTATGAGCGTCAGGCAGTCTACGAGCACGTTCACGATGCCGTTCGTGAACAGGTCGTTCAGCGAGTTCACGTCGTTTATGACGCGCACGAGTATCTTGCCAGCCGAGCGCGTGTCGAAGAACGTGAACGACAAAGACTGTATGTGGGCGAACAGATCTTCGCGCAGTTTCGCGAGCGCGCGCCTGCCGGACGAGTCCATAAGCCTGACCCTGTACCTTACGCACACCGCGCCTATCACCGCGCAGACTATCATGCCCAGCAAATATGAATATATAAGGTCTTCGTCCTTTATTTCGATCGCGCTTACGGCGTTGCTCAGTAAAAACGTCGTGCCGAGCGAGCACACCGACGCGATTATCATAAGCCCTATGGCAATGAAAACGCGCTTTGCATAGGGCTTCATATATTTGAGCAGCCTCATGAACTGACGCTTGTCGAACGGCATCTCCAGCACTTCGTCGTCTATCTGTCTCAGCATTCTCGCCATCAGTCCGCGCCCCCCTTCTTGGCGAAAGCGTCGAAATCGCGGTATTGCTCGCGCACCATGTTGTAATATTCGCCCTTTTTCTCTATGAGCGACTTATGGTTTCCGCGTTCGCAGATGCGGCCGTCTTTCAAAACGAGTATCAGGTCGGCGCGCTTTACCGACGATATTCTGTGCGCGATTATGAACGTCGTGCGCCCTTTAAGCACTTCTTTGAGCGCGTTCTGTATTTCGTATTCGGTCTCCATGTCCACGGCGGACGTTGAATCGTCCATAACGAGCACGCTCGGGTCGGTGAGCACTGCGCGCGCTATGGCGACGCGCTGTTTCTGACCGCCCGAAAGCCCCACGCCGCGCTCACCGACGATGGTGTCGTAGCCCTGCGGCATGTGCGCGACAAACTCGACCGACTGCGACACCCGCGCCGCCTCTTCGACCGGTTCGCGCCCCGCGTCGGGTCTGCCGAAGCGAATGTTGTCCTCGAGCGTGTCGGAGAACAAAAACGTCTCCTGCGGCACGTATGCGATCTGCCGCCTCAGCGGTTCGAGTTTTTGGCTGCGCACGTCGATGCCGTCGATCTTTACGCTGCCGGAGCGCACGTCGTAATACCTGCCCAGCAGAAGCGTGAGCGACGTTTTGCCCGCGCCCGTCGCGCCCATCACGGCGACGGTCTGCCCCGGCTCGGCCGTGAACGATATGTTCTTCAAAACGTCCTCGCCGCCGTATGAGAAAGTAACGTCGTCAAACTCGACTTTGCCCCTGTATTCGCTGGGCGATACGGCGTCTGCCGGTTCTTTTATCGAAGACCCGAAATCGGCGTAATAGAACAGTTTTTCGGCGCTCGTGACGGCCTGCGTCAGCATGTTGACGATGTTCGCGAGCATACGCATCGGGTTCGTTATCATCCACACGTATCCGTTCACGGCAATCAGCGTGCCCAAGTCCATGTTTTTGTGTATGACGAGGTACGAGCCGACGATTAGCATCACGGGCGTGCACAGAGAGCTTAAAAGCTCCATGACCGGCACGAAGTTCGACCATATCCACGTCGCCCTCAGGTGGTCGGACAAAAGTTTGCGATTGTCCTGAGCGAATTTGTCAAACTCGTATGGCTCTCTCGCGAAGGCCTTCACCACGCGAATGCCCGCGATGTTCTCCTGCGTGCGCGTGTTGAGAACCGCGTTCTGCTCGCGCGTCGCCATGAACGCCGGCCTGATTTTCTTGCGGAACACCCACGCGACCACGGCGATTACGGGCGCGAACGCGAGCAGCGACAGCATCAGAAGCGGCGAGAGCACCGTCAGGAATATCAGCGCGCCCAGAAAGCTCATCAGGTTGTCGAACACGGTGGACAGCCCGCCCGCTATCAGGTTGCGTATGCCCTCGATGTCGCCCGTCATGCGCGACATTATCTCGCCGACCCTGTGGTTGTCGTAAAAGCCGTAGGGCAGTTCCTGCATGTGCTTATAAAGCCCGGTGCGCAGGTCGAACACGGCGTTCTGCGATATACGTTCCATTATGACGGTTCGTATATAGTTGCCCACGCCGCGCACGGCGGCAAGCGCTAACAGACCCGCGCACAGCCAACCCAGCAGAGATATGTTGTTTTGCGGAATCACGTCGTTGATGACAGACTTTGTAAGAATTGGCGCCAGAAGCCGGCTCAGCGTTATGCCCGTGTGCAACAGCATGGCGAATATCAGCTTCCGTTTGTAGGGCTTTATAAGCCCGTAGATGCGCTTTATGATATCCAAGCTTCTACCTCTCAATGTTTATTGAAAGCGTCGTTCGGTAAGCGTACAATTATTATGCCACTCAATCGCGATTTCGGCGCGTATATTGTGTTTTATTTTGATAAAAGATAAAAGCGCGTTTGATTCTGATATACATATTCTACTAAACTTTACATTGCGAACACGATTGAAAGTTGTTTGCGGCGCGAGAATAATGTATAATAGTAAAGTATGATTATAGCGATAAAGGAGATTCCCGATATGTTTAAGTTCCCCGCGCTCAACAACCTGCTGGTGGCGTTGGCAGACGAGACTATAACCAACCCCGATCCTGCGCCCACGCAGAGCATAGTGCACACGCTGATCATAATGGGTCTTATGATCGTCGTGTTCTACATGTTCCTGATCCGCCCGCAGCGCAAGAAGGACAAGGCCGTCAAGAACATGCTGTCCGCTTTGAAGGTCGGCGACAGGGTCGTTACCATAGGCGGCATATACGGAACTGTCACGGGCTTGCGCGACGATCAGGTCATACTGTCGGTCGGCAAGGCGCAGACCGTCATGAACATGGCGCGCTGGGCTATAAAGACCGTCGAGGACGCGCCGCTCGAGAACGAAAAAGAGCCGGAGCTATAACGCGCTTTTGAATTGACGCGCACGGTGCGATACGCCGTGCGCGTTTTAATGTCGGAGGTTTCATCATGGGCGGGCACACCGAGACTGAGCGCAAATATCTGATAGCCATGCCGGACGAGGGCGCGCTTGCGAGGCTTGAAAACTGCGAAAAGACGAGCATCGCGCAGACGTATCTGCGCGTGCGCGAGGGTTTCACCGACAGGGTCAGGCTGAGAGAGGGCGCGAGCGGGCGCGTTTATACGCGCACGATCAAAAACAGAATAAGCGAAATGTCCAACATAGAGGACGAGCGCGTCATATCGGAAGACGAATACTTATCCCTTTTGAAAAGCGCCGACGCGGCGCGAAGGACAATATATAAAACGCGGTATACGGTTTCGCGCGGCGGGCTTTTGTATGAGATCGACATATACCCGTTCTGGCGCAAACAAGCGGTCATGGAAGTGGAGCTTGAAAGCGAGGCGCAGTATGTGCCGCCGCTTGAAGGCATAAAAGTGCTGCGCGACCTGACCGGAATACGGGAGTACGGAAACGCCGCTCTGTCACTTAAAGTGCCTGAGGAGGACGCATAAAAGCCGGGGGCTTTCGACCCCCGGCTTTTTCATAGCTGTCTCTATTTGCCCGATACGGTTATGCCGCCGAACGCCGCGTAGGGCAGCACGGTTTCGCCGTCCAGCACGCATTCGCGCGATATTCCGCAGAGATTGTTGAGCATGTCCGCCAGGTTTCCGTTTATCATAGTTTCGCTGAGCGGCTGCGTGACCTTGCCGTTCTCTATCAGGAAGCTGTTCTTCGCCACGCCCGAGAAATCGCCGTTCGCGCCCGGCATACCGCCCGAAAAACGGCCTACGATTATGCCGCGCTCTATGCCCGCTATGATCTCGTCAAGCGGCTTGTCGCCCGCTTCCATTACGAAGTTGCCTGACGAATTGAGCGCGCGCGCGTTGCCCGTTTTGTTTGCGGCGTACAGGTTCAGCGTGAACGAATTGAGCTTGCCGTTCTTTATGATGTCGAAGTCCTCCGCCGCGAAGCCGTCGCCCGCCATGCGCTGCCCGCATACCACGCGCGAGTCGCGCGGTTTTAACGACAGCGTTATGCGCTCGTCGGCGACCTTTTGATTCAGCTTGTCCTTCCATATGCTCGAACCGTCGAGCATCGTCTGCAGGCCTGTGAAGTTTTCCGCGACGACCGACCAGATGGTTATCAGGCAGTTCGGCGTGAATACCGCCGTGCCTTCGAATTTGCCTTCCAGCGGCTGCGTGTATATCTGCTTTTCGGCGTCGGCAAGCTCCGTCGCGAGCGCGCCCATTTCGATGAACGGCTTGTCGAGCGAGTCGGTCGTTACTTCGCTTCCGAAGAACGAGCCTGCCTTTTCGCCATCGTGACCCGAATACATAACGGATACCGAATACTTGCCGCTCGTCATATCGTGCTTTACGCCGAAGCTGTTTTCATACACCTGAGACGCCTTTGTGTGCGACGCTATAAGCTGCTCGATTATGATCTTGGGGTAGCGCTCGCCGATTTGCTTGGTCAGCTCGCGTATCCTCTCGAAAAATTTATCCATGTCGCCGTCGGGGCAGCCGTCGGACGAAACTATGCCCTTTTCGTTTTCCGCCATGCCCCACGCGGGGTCTTCCTCGCCCGAACCGCACACGTCCATTACCTGCTTCACGGCTTCGCGCACGCTTTCGTCGTCGAGATGGTTCGCGTTTACGTTGCCGCGCTTGCCGCCCTTCATCGCGGTGAGCGAAAGCCCGTTTGAAAACAGCGTGCGATACAGCGAAAACTTGCCGCCGTCGACATTAAACTCGCGTTTTTCCGATTTTGTAACGGTGCACGCGGCTTTGTCGGCGCCCGCGTCCGTCATGCCTTTTACGGCGAGATCCGCAATTTTGAAAAGCTCGTTCATATTGTTATCTGCCTCCAATCATGACTTTGCAGCGAATTTCGGGGCCGCCCATGCCGACGGGCATAGGCTGCTTTTTGCCGCACATGCCCGACGACGCCCAGCGCATACGGTCGGAGACCATGTCCACGGTCTTGAGCATGTCGAACGCTATGCCTGTTATGGTGGTGTCGCGTATCGGGCGGGCGAGCTTGCCGTTTTTGATTTCATAGCCCATCGACACGCCGAACATGAACTCGCCTGTGGTGTCCGCCTGACCGTTGTTCGTGTCAACCAGATAATAGCCGTCGTCGACCGACGCGATTATGTCGTCAAGAGTCGATTTGCCCGGCAGTATCGCCGTGTTGCGCATACGTATCAGCGGTTCGTCCGAGAACGCGTAGGCACGCGCGTTGCCCTTGGGCTTCATGCCGAATTGCAGCGCCGTCTCGCGGCTGTTCATATATTCGACGAGCACGCCGTTTTTGATTATTTCAACGTCCTCGGCGGGCGTACCCTCGTCGTCTACGTACACGGGCAGCGGCGCTCTTTCGCCGAATACTTCGCTCGCGAAGTCGGTAAGGCTCACGAGCGGCGACGCTACGACCTTGTTGAGCATGTGCCCCGCGACCGAACCGCCGTTCACCAGATCGGCTTCGACCGTGTGGCCGACCGCTTCGTGCGCGAGCATACCGCACAGATCGCCGCCCAGCACGACGGTGGACAGCCCCGCCTTCGGGAAAACCGCCTCGCGCTTTTGCATGAGCTCGTCGTATGCCTTGTCAATTTTCGGATAAACAACGGCGGGGTCTTTGAAGACTGAATCGAAATGACCGAGACCGCAGCTCACCGCCACGCGCTCTATGGGCGAACCGTCTGAAGCCACGGCGTTCATTACTACATATGAGAACGTGCGCGGAATGATCGTGTGCGCGTTCACGCCATCCGACACCGACAGCATTTTTTCCATTGAGTCTTCGCTTACTATTATCGTGCGCGACGCTATGCCCTTGCAGTTGGCTTCGACGTATGAGTCGAGCGCGCGGGCGAAGTCGATGTACGCTTTCTGCTCCGCGTCCGCAATCGTCATGTTGAGCGGGAAGCGCGCGCCCGCTATCGCCGGGTACATGGGCTTATCGTTCGGCACGTGCTTCGCCATAAAATCGGCGTTTTCGGCGGCGGCGAGCAGCACCGCGCGGGCGGCTTCTTCGCTCATTTCAGCCATTGACGAAAAACCGTATACGCCCTTTTTATATGAGCGCGCCGACACGCCCGACGCGTCCGTGCGCGTGTTGGACACCAGATTTCCGTTCACGAGCGCGACAACGCGGTTGCGGTTGAGCTGAGCGCGCAGCTCAGTGTGCGCTCCCGCCGGAAACAGCGAACCGCAGCGGCTTATAATATCATTGAGCAAAATTCATTCCTCCCAAATAATAATGGTACGATTATATCACTATCGGCAATATTTGTAAACAACCCGAAAAACGGCAAAAATGTGAACGCATGACGGCAATCTACCATTTTCCTCTTTCGCTTTTCGCGTAGAAATCCTCGGCGAAATCGCGCAGAGCGTCCTGCTCGATGGCGACGCGTATGTCCGACACCAGCTTCGTAAGGAAGCGCAGGTTGTGTATTGAGCACAGGCGCAGTCCGTATATCTCGTCGGCCTTCAAAAGATGCCTTATATACGCGCGCGTGTGGTTTCTGCACGCGTAGCAATCGCAGTTTTCCTCTATCGGAGCAAAATCGTCCGCGTATTTCGCGTTCCTCACGACGAGCCTTCCGTTTCTGGTGAAAGCCGTGCCGTTTCTGGCGACGCGCGTCGCCAGCACGCAGTCGAACATGTCCACGCCGCGCATAACGCCCTCTATTATGCAGTCGGGCGAGCCCACGCCCATCAGATAGCGCGGCTTTTGTTCCGGCATGACAGGGTTTATGGCTTCCAGCATATCGTACATTATTTCTTTAGGCTCGCCGACCGACAGCCCGCCGATTCCGAAGCCCGGCAGATCGAGCTTCGCCATCTCTCTCGCGCACTCTATCCTGAGGTCTTTGTAGAACGCGCCCTGCACGATTCCGAACAGCGCCGTGTCGCTTCTCGTATGCGCGTCCATGCAGCGCGCAAGCCAGCGCTGCGTGCGCTTCATGGCGGCGTTCGCCCTGTCGTAATCGCACGGATACGGCGAGCACTCGTCGAACTGCATCATTATGTCGCTGCCCAGTTTTTCCTGAACCGCCATCGAGACCTCCGGCGAAAACATGTGGCTGCTTCCGTCCAGATGCGAGCGGAACGTCACGCCCTCGTCCGTGAGCTTACTGAGCGCCGCCAGCGAAAACACCTGAAAGCCGCCGCTGTCGGTGAGTATGGGTCTGTCCCAGTTCATGAATTTGTGCAGCCCGCCCGCCTTGAAAATCAAGTCCTCGCCGGGGCGCAAATGCAGATGATATGTGTTCGAGAGTATTATTTCGGCGTCGAGCGCCTTGAGCTCGTCAGGCGACACCGCCTTGACTGTCGCCTGAGTGCCGACGGGCATGTAAACAGGAGTCTCTATAACGCCGTGCGGCGTATGTAAACGCCCGCGCCGCGCTCCCGTCTGACGGCACACGTGAAGAAGCTCAAATTCAAACGGTTTGGGCATATTATCCTCCGACAAAAAAGTGATCCGAATTCGGATCACCGAAGATTATTAGAGCTGTTTATTTATGTTTATGCGCTCCGCCTGCGCTTTATAACGAGCAGCGCCAGAGCGCCCACACACAGCGCCAGCGCGCCGAATAGGTAGCTTACGGGCAGCGAGTCGTCGCCGGAGCGCGGCAGAAGCTGCGGGTCTATCACTCGCACGTTCACTTCGATTGAAATGAGCATCGAGTCGTCGTCGTATACGCACAGGCGGTATATGCCCGCGTCCTCCGGCTGAGCGTTTATTATGTTGTAAACGCGGCCGTCGCCGTTTACCGTTATTTCCTCGCCGCCGAAGAACCACTGCCATCTCGTGGGGTTCGCGCCCTCTACGCCCACGTCTATTTGTAGATCTTCGCCCACGTTCACGACCGCGCTCTGAGCGCGCGTCGTCACACGGAAAGTTAAATATGTTTTAATCTGAGCGTTCGCCTGAAGGAAGCACAACGAAAACATCAAAAGAAACGCCACCGCAAGTATACGTTTGTATTTCATCGGCAACATCTCCTTTAAGACAGCGTATTTCCGAACCATCTTCTTATGCATTATGCACGCATTTTATACCTGCCGCGGGACGTTTTCAAGTTTTATCCCAAAACTACAAGCATCGGCAATATCTGTAACAGTATTGTAAGAATATGACTCGGATATGTCATACCGCTCGAAAACGCGATACGGCGGAGCGAATATCGGGCTTGTGAACCTCAAGGCAATCGCTTACGGAAACTCTGCGGAGTTTACGTAAGCGATTGCGATGGGAATGGGGACGGCGCCTGAAATTTTTGCGAAAATTTCCGGGCGGCGCCGGGACACGGGTTGTTTTCCTACGTAAACTTCGGAAAACCGCCCGCCCCGGCGTACATGCCGCCGGTACGATTGAAGTCGAAGGGGGCGCGCCCCCTTCGAGCATCCCCGGGGTTTTTCGTAAGCGATTGCCCCGTTGTGAAACGCTATTTGACTTGACAAGAATGAGTAAATTCATATATACTGTTTGGAGATGGTGTAACCCATCGATAATCATAAATGGGAGGGACAATACGCACATGAAGAAAACTCTGGCAATCCTTCTGGCGCTGTTAATGCTGCTCGGCGGCATGTCCGCGTTCGCGGAGGAAACCGCGCCTACCTACACCTATAACTTGGCTATGGTAGACTTCCCGACCAACTGGAATCCGCATCAGTCGCAGACTGCGAACGATTCCGAAATACTCGACTGGATAAGCAGCGCGATTTATACATTCGACTACAACGAGGATATGGACGGCTACGTGCTTCGCCCTGAGATGGCGGCGGGCGAGCCTATCGACGTATCGGCCGACTACGTCGGCGAAGAGTGGGGCATCGCCGAAGGCGAAGAGCACCGCGCTTGGAAAATCCCGCTCCGCTCCGACATGAAGTGGAACGACGGCACTCCGATCAACGCTCACGACTTCGTTAAGTCATACGAATACCTGCTCAACCCCGTCGCCGCCAACTACCGCGCCGACGGCATGTGGACGGGCAACGTCGTGATCGTAAACTCCGAATCATACTTCAAGCAGAGCACCGAAGCCGACACGACTCTCGGAACGTACATCGGCCTTACCGGCGTTGAAGGCATAGACGGTCTGCTCGAGCAGTTCGGCGACGGCAAAGGCCTGATCAACTGGGACTACTCTTTCGGCGACACATACGATTTCGCCGCTCAGGCCTGGACGGGCGCGTCCGAAGACAAGGTCGTCGACACGGGTCTGACGCTTAAAGAGCTGTACGAGTTCTACACCGTCGGCGCGGGCCGCGCTTACGCGACGTGGGCTTCCGACGAAGACATGGTTTCTTGGGCGCTCGACGAGCTTTACTCCAAGTACACCTATCCCGAAATGTCGTTCGATCAGGTCGGCTTCAAAGCGACGGGCGACTACGAGCTGGTTTTCATAATGAAGCGCCCGCTCGAAGGCTTCTATCTGAAATACTGGATGACCTCCACCTATCTGGTACACGAGGAAATGTACAAGGCTTGCGAGAGCGTAGTTGACGGCGTTTACACCAACAACTACGGCACGGCCGCCGAAAACACGATGTCTTACGGCCCGTACACCCTCACCTCCTTCCAGTCCGACAAGGTGTTCACGCTGGAGAAGAACCCCTACTGGTACGGCTATGCTGATCCTTCCAACGAAGGCCTGTATCAGACCACCCATTTGCAGTATGACTGCGTGAAAGAACCCGCCACGCGTCATGAAATGTTCCAGAACGGTCTGCTCGACTCCTTCGGCCTCGACGCGGACTACATCAAGGAATACGCGACCTCCGATTACACCTACTACACCACCGGCGACTCCGTATTCGCAATGGTGTTCAACCCGAACTTCGAAGCCCTCGAGGCGAACCAGAAGACCGCAGGCGAGAACGTCAACAAGACCATACTCACGCTGAAGGAATTCCGCACCGCGATGTCTCTGGGTCTTGACCGCGCGAGGTTCATACTCGCCACCAGCCCCGTCAACGCTCCCGCGTTCGCGATATACGGCTCTCGCGCCGTGTCCGACCCCGAAAACGGCGTCACCTACCGCTCCACCGAAAGGGCGAAGCAGGTTATAGTCGACTTCTGGGGACTGACCGACGAAGTCGGCGACGGCAAGCTCTATCCGACGCTTGACGACGCTGTAGACTCCATCAGCGGCTACAACCTCGAAATGGCTCAGCAGTACTTCAACGCCGCCTATGACAAGGCTGTTGAAGCTGGATACATGGACGAGGACGACGTTGTTACTATAATCGTCGGCACGCCGAACGCCACCAGCAAGTTCTATAACAACGGCTACGACTACATCGTAAACAACTACTCCGAAGCCGTCAAGGGCACGAAGCTCGAAGGCAAGCTGGTGTTTGAGCGCGACTCCACGCTCGGCAACAACTTCTCCGACGCTCTGCGCGACAACAAGGTCGACATGCTGTTCGGCGTTGGCTGGACTGGCTCGACGTTCGATCCCTACGGCCTGATGCAGGTCTATGTCGATCCTAACTATCAGTATGACCGCAGCTGGGATTCCACCGTCAACTTCGTAGACATCGCGCTTGACGACGTTGTATACACCGCGTCCGCCAAGGACTGGTACAACATCATGCAGGGCGTTGAAGTCGAAGCCACCGTTAAGGAAACCGGCGAAAAAGCCACGCTCGCGCTCCCGTACAGCATGGACGCTCATCAGTCCGAGCTGCGTATGACGGTGCTCTCCGCCATGGAGAACGCCATACTGCAGAATTACAACTTCATACCGCTGATGAACGACTCCTCCGCAAACCTCAAGGGTATGCAGATCGAGTATTACACAGAGGACGAGTTGTTCCCGATGGGTCGCGGCGGCGTTCGCTTCATGACCTATAACTACACCGACGCCGAGTGGACCGAGTTCGTAGCCTCTCAGGGCGGAACTCTGAACTACAAATAATCACTCGCGTTTAGCGCGAGGGCTTCGCGCTCCCGCGCCCGCGGCGGGGATGCTTTCCGCATCCCCGCTTTAGCGCGATACGAAAGCATTATAAACATTTTCTGCGGCCGCACCCGGGTTATATGAAAGCGCGGATTCGGCCGCAGGCAATGCGAAAGGGGCGTCCCCATGGTAAAGTATGTAATCAAACGAATATTATTGATGCTGATGGTTTTCTTTATCATCATATCCACGTGCTTCGTGCTCATCAAGCTGCTGCCCACGAAGCCCGCGGAGCAGTTCGGAAAGGACAAAGCCGTGATCGAGCAGCGCCGGAACGCGCTGGGCTACAACAAGCCGCTTATGGAACAATACGGCATTTTCCTGCGCAAATCGCTGCTGGGCGGCGACTGGGGCGTGAGCGAGATGCGCTACCCCGGTCAGGACGTGTGGCAGAAGTTCATGGAGAAAATGCCCGCGACCGTGCTCGTAAACGTATACACGATGATATTCAGCGTGCCGCTGGGGCTTATGTTCGGCATATACGCGGCTCTCAAAAAGAACAAATGGCAGGATCACTTTCTGTCGACCGCAGTCATTATTTTCGTGTCCGTGCCGAGCTTCGTTTACGCGTTTTTGGTGCAATATTTCCTGTGTTACAAGCTGCAATGGTTTCCGTTCCTGATGGACGCGGGCTACGACTATTTCTCGTGGTCAATGTTTGTCTCCCTCGTGCCCGCAATCATATCGCTGGGCTTCGGCACTGTCGCGGGGCTTACGCGCATGACCCGCGCCGAGCTTACCGAGGTTCTGACGAGCGACTTTTTGCTGCTCGCGCGCACTAAGGGGCTTTCAAAGGCGCAGACGACCGTGCGCCACGCGCTCAGAAACTCCATGGTTCCCATTTTCCCGATGATACTCGGCGAGTTTATAGGCATAATGTCCGGCTCGCTCATTATCGAGAACATATTCGGCATACCGGGCGTTGGGCCTTTGTATGTTGAATCTATAACGTCGACCCCGCCCGACTACAACTTCTTTTTGCTGCTGTCGGCGTTCTACACGCTGATCGGCTTGGCGTCAGGCATAATCGTCGACATAAGCTACGGCTTCATAGATCCTAGAATCAGAATGGGGAGCAGAAAGTGATGAACAGCTATATAAGCAAAATGTCGGACGCGCCCGATATACCGCTTTCCGAGTTCGAATTCGTGCCCGAGGAAGGTCGGCTGCACGACAAGAAATTCGAGACGAAGCCGGTCGGCTATTTTAAGGACGTTTTCATACGATTTTCGAAGAATAAAGGCTCTGTCGTCGCCGCCTTCATTATTTTCGTGCTGGTGCTGTACGCGATATTCATACCGATATTCGCGGAGACCAAGTATTCGCTCTCGCTCACCGACACGACGTATCTCGAATACAGAAAGCTGCCGCCCAAAAGCGAGGCGCTTGCGTGGCTGGGCTTGGACGGCACTTCGAACGTGACCGTCAACACAAACGACTACAACACATACAGGGCTATCGCGATAGAGACGGGGCTTAACCCTGTGGTCGAGGTGTTCAGAGAATCGTATGCCGACAAAACCGCGAGCGCGAAATCGACGTACTGCGACATTCGCCGCGACAACTACTACGCCATGGGAATGCTCAGAAGCACTATCACGCCCGACGAGTTCGAGCGCATACAGGAGTGGCAGAACGAGACCGGAATACAGGTCATATACCCCGTCATAACCGACGCCAAGCAGACCGACGGCAACATTTGGTATGAGGCGAACGCCAAGGGCGCGCCCAAGCTCGACAAAAACGGCAACTTCAAGCCCATATACAAAACGACCACGCCGTCCGACAAAACGTATCACTCGCTGCGCATAGCGGCCGACAACGACCCCGAAAAGCCGCTTTCATACGCGCGTGTGACCGGCACGTCCGACGCGAAGGCGTACATAGTGCGTCTGTGCAAATATACGTATTTCCAATACCTGTACGGCGAAGAACCGTCGTTCATATTCGGCACTAACGATAAGGGGCAGGACATACTCACCCGTTTGGCGGCGGGCGCGCGTTTCAGCTTCCTGCTCGCCATATCGATTTCTATAATAAACCTGTTCATAGGCGCTATGTACGGCGCTATAGAGGGCTACTACGGCGGCATCGTCGATTTGGCGATGGAGCGCTTCTCTGACGTTTTGAGCGGTGTGCCGTTCATCGTGGTGACGACGCTGTTCCAGCTGCACCTTTCAAAATCGGTGGGCACCATACCCGCGCTTCTGTTCGCGTTCGTGCTCACGGGCTGGATAGGCATGGCGTCGCGTGTGCGAATGCAATTCTACCGCTTCAAAGGTCAGGAACATGTGCTCGTCGCGCGCACGCTCGGCGCGAGCGATTTCAGGCTGATGTTCAAGCACATTTTCCCGAACTCGATGGGCACTATCATAACCGGCTCGGTGCTCGTGATACCGGGCGTCATATACAGCGAGTCGTCGCTTACGTATCTGGGCATCATCAACCTCGAATCGTCCACGATGACCAGCGTCGGCACTATGCTCGCAAACGGCAGGCAGTTTTTGCAGAGCGACCCGTACATCATATTCTTCCCAGCGCTGTTCATATCGCTTTTGATGGTCTCGTTCAACCTGTTCGGAAACGGTTTGAGAGACGCGTTTAATCCTTCGTTGAGAGGGGTGGAGTAATCAATGGAAACTAAATTATCCGTCCGCGATTTGAGAATATCGTTCCGCACAATTTCGGGCAAGCTGCAGGCTGTTCGCGACATCAGCTTCGATTTGCACAAGGGCGAAACGCTGGCAATAGTCGGCGAGTCAGGCTCGGGCAAGTCCGTCACGTCTAAGGCTGTGCTCGGCATTTCGGCGGGCAACGCCATAATAGAGGGCGGCTGCATACTTTACGACGGCATGGACTTGGCGAAAATCTCAGAGGAAGATTTTTACAAGCTGCGCGGCGACAAGCTCGCCATGATATTCCAAGACCCGCTTTCGAGCCTAAACCCGATAATGCGCATAGGCAAGCAGCTCACGGAAGCCATGATATTAAAGGGCAAGGCGCGCCGCCGCTCGAACAGGCGCGAATACAACCTAAAAATGAAGCTGCTCACGGAAGCGCTTTCTGAGGTCTCGAAAGACCAAGCGGAGGCGAAGCGTGCCTGCGCAGAGTTTCGCGAGATAGCGAAGCTCGGCACGCTGCTCGAGCAGAAATATTCCGACGCGCGCGAGGCGGCGGAGGACGCTTTGGCAAACTCGAAGGAAGCGCTGTTCCTGATAGAGAAGAACGCGCTCAACGAGCCTAAATCGCTTTTGCGCAACATTCGCGAGTTCGCGCCGCGCGCCATAAACCCGTTTCTCGTATCGGCGCGCGCCTATGAATTGAAAGAAACGGTGAACGGGCTGTTTGCGGGCTTGGAAACAATGGCGCAGGCGCAAGACTTTTCAAAGCTCGCCGAGCGCGTAAAGCTGATAGAAGCGATAATCGGCGAAGCGCTTTCGTTCGAGCGCCCCGATTTTTTCTCGCTCGGCTATTGCGAAAGCAAGAGACTGATGCCGCAAAACGCGGATATATCGCTCATGAACAAAGAATGCGCCGCGCGCCTGAGGAGCGGTTTTCTCGACGGGTTTATGGGTTCTGTCACCGAAGCGCTCTCCCGCGTAGATATAAAATATCTTAAACTGCGCGAAACCGTGGTCGAAAAGCTCGACAAAGTTCTTTCCGAAATCGACGCGCTCACTATCGATCAGTTCGCGCCGCTCGCCGCCGAACTGTGCGCGGCGGTCAAAGCGTCAATAAACCCGTTTGACGTTGTGAAGGACAGTTCGGCGTACACTTTCAGCGACAGCTTAAACGGCTTCGTTAAAGACTATAACACCGGCGTTCATATAAACGGTAAGCTGAACGCGAAATATCAAAAGCAGCTCGCGAAATATAACGCCAAGGCTCAGCGCGGGCATAAGCCCGACTACACCGTCGCCGCACCTCCGGTCATCGATCTGGGGCTTGTAAAAACAAACATAGTCGGCCTGCTCAAGAACCTGCGCGCCCACTATATCGAGCGCAATGGCGTCGAGGCGAACGAAAACAAGCGCGCGAAGGCAGAAAAATTCATAGAGTACGTCAAAAACTGCGCGCTCGGTACAGCGCGAAAGGTTTCGAAGACCGCCGCCAAAAACAAGGCGCTCAAGCTGATGGAGGAAGTCGGCATAGACAAGCCGCGCGTCCGCTATCGCCAGTATCCGTTCGAGTTTTCGGGCGGTATGCGCCAGCGCATAGTCATAGCCATCGCGCTCGCCGCCGACCCCGACATACTGATTTGCGACGAGCCGACAACGGCGCTCGACGTGACCATACAGGCGCAGATACTTGAGCTTATAAACAAGCTGAAGCGCACGCGCGATCTTTCGATCATATTCATAACCCACGATTTGGGCGTGGTAGCCAACATGGCGGACAGGATCGCGGTCATGTACGCGGGCAAGATAGTCGAATACGGCACTTCCGAGGAAGTGTTCTATTCGCCCGCACACCCGTACACGTGGGCGCTTCTGTCGTCGATGCCCGACCTCGACACAAAAGAGAAGCTCGAGGCGATTCCCGGCACGCCGCCCAACATGATATATCCGCCTAAGGGCGACGCCTTCGCCGAGCGCAACCGCTATGCCATGAAGGTCGATTTCGAGCGCCAGCCTCCGGCTTTCAGGATAAGCGACACGCACTGGGCGGCGACGTGGCTTTTGCACCCGAACGCGCCCAAGGTCGATCCGCCCAAGATTGTGTTGAACCGCATCGCCAACATGAAATCGCAAAAGGAGGCTGTTTCGAATGCCTGAACACGATGAAGTGTTGCTCAGGGTCGACCGGCTGTGCCAGTATTTTAAGACCAACAAGGCCGTAGACGACGTTAGCTTCGACATAATGCGGGGCGAGGTCTTCGGGCTTGTCGGCGAATCAGGCTGCGGCAAGACCACCACCGGGCGCTCGATTATTCGGCTGTACGATATTACGGGCGGAAACGTATACTTCAAGGGCAAGCGCATAGCCGCCGGAACGCGCTCGTATAAAGAAGCGATAGCCTCGGCGCGCGAAGAGATGAAAACCGCCGACGCCGAACGCAAGCTCGAGTTAAAGGCCGAAATCGCCCGCCAGCGCGCGCTCATAGCTGACGCGCGCCGCGACCATAAGAGCGTCGACAAAAAGTTCGTCACCAAAATTCAAATGATATTCCAAGACCCCATATCGTCGCTCGACCCGCGCATGACCGTGTATGAGACTATAGCCGAGGGGCTCATAATACAGGGCGAGCGCGACAAGAACGTCATACGCGAAAAGGTGTATAACGTGCTTGAAATGGTCGGTCTGGTGCGCGAGCACGCCAGCCGCTATCCGCACGAGTTTTCGGGCGGGCAGAAGCAGCGCATAGGCGTGGCGCGGGCGGTAGTGATGCAGCCCGACCTTATAATCGCCGACGAGCCTGTGAGTGCGCTCGACGTGTCTATACAGGCGCAGGTCATAAACCTGCTCAACGATTTGCGGCATCAGCTCGGGCTTACGATATTGTTCATAGCGCACGATCTGTCGGTCGTCAAATACTTTTCCGACCGCATAGGCGTTATGTACTTCGGAAAGCTCGTCGAGCTCGCCTCGTCCGACGAATTGTTCGCTCACCCGTTCCACCCGTACACGCGCTCGCTATTGTCGGCGATACCGCGCCCCGACCCGATAGCCGAACGCAACAGAGTGCGCATAACGTACCGCCCGCTGGCGGAGCACGACTATTCCGTAGACAAGCCGGAATTGCGCGAGGTGCTGAGCGGACATTTCGTATATTGCAATAACGCCGAGTTTGAAGCGTACAGGCAAAAGCTGAATCAAAACGACTTCGCGAACGGCTGAACGGAGATAAATGAAGAACGGGCGCAGGCTCATCAAATATACTATATGCGCGTTGGCGACCGGGATTGTATCATATCTTTCGGCGGTCGCGTGGGGATTCAAAATAGGCGAACCGCCGATCGAGAACATTCGGGCGCTCAGCGACGGCTGTTTTACGGGCGGCTTTGTGACGGCGGGCATAGGCGCTTTGATGCTGATATCCACGACCGGGTTTTTTGACATGTTCGGGTACGCATTCAAAAGTCTGGGCGTGCTGTTCACGTCTCTCAAGAACCCGAAGCAGCACGCGAAGTATTTCGACTATAAATCCGAAAAGGCCGAGAAACGCGCGAAGCCCACATATTTTATGCTGTTCACGGGTCTGGCGTTCATCGCGCTGTCGGTTTTATTCTTATATCTGTACTATAATCTGTAATTCAAATCGTTGGAGGTTTTTTATATGGAACGCAAAAACGCATGGCTTTCATACGGCGAAACTGAAATTGCGGCGCTCGAAAACGTGAGCGCGCGCTATCGCGCATTTTTGGACGCGGGCAAGACCGAACGCGAGTGCGTGACGGAGGCCATCAGGCTCGCCTCTCAAAAAGGCTACGTCTGCCTTGACAAAAAGATCGCCGACGGCGAAAAGATCGTCGCGGGCGACAGGCTGTACTGCGACTGCATGGGCAAGTCGCTTATGCTGTTCATCGTGGGCGAACAGCCCATCGAGCGCGGCATGAACATATTAGGCGCGCATGTCGACTCGCCGCGCATGGATCTTAAGCAGAATCCGCTGTACGAAGACGGCGGGCTTGCCTACCTCGACACTCACTACTACGGCGGCATAAAGAAATATCAGTGGGTCACGACCCCGCTCGCGCTGCACGGCGTGATAGCGAAAAAGGACGGAAGCATCGTGAACGTATGCGTGGGCGAAGACGAAAACGACCCCGTGTTCTGCGTGAGCGACATACTGATTCATCTGGCGGCCGACCAGATGGGCAAAAAGGTTTCCGAAGCCATCGACGGCGAAATGCTGAACGTCATAATAGGCGGTATGCCGCTTAAGGACTGCGAAAAAGAGCCCGTCAAGCAGTTCGCGCTCAACATGCTCTCCGAGAAATACGGCATAGACGAAGAAGACTTCCTCTCAGCCGAAATAGAGGTTGTGCCGGCGGGCAAGTGCCGCGAGCTTGGCTTCGACCGCTCGATGCTTATAGGCTACGGTCACGACGACAGGGTGTGCGCCTACGCGCAGCTCGAGGCTATGTTCGACATAGACTCGACTCCCGCGAAAACGATCTGCTGCATACTCGCCGACAAAGAGGAAATCGGCTCGGTCGGCGCGACGGGTATGCGCGCGCGTTTCTTCGAAAACGCCGTCGCCGAATTGATGGCGCTTCACGGCGAGGTCGGCGAACTGAAACTGCGCCGCGCGCTTTCAAACTGCCGTATGCTTTCGTGCGACGTGTCCGCCGGTTTCGACCCGAACTTCGCGGGCGTTTTCGAGAAGAAAAACTCCGCGTTTCTGGGCAAGGGCGTGTGCTTCAACAAATACACGGGCTCGCGCGGCAAGTCCGGCTCGAACGACGCGAACGCCGAGTTTATGGCTCAGATTCGCCGCGTGATGGACGATTCGTCCGTCGCGTTCCAGACCGCCGAGCTTGGCAAGGTCGATCAGGGCGGCGGGGGAACGATAGCCTATATCTGCGCGCTCTACGGCATGGACGTCATAGATTCCGGCGTGGCTGTCCTCAATATGCACGCGCCGTGGGAGATAATTTCAAAAGCCGACCTGTTCGAGGCGTATAAGGGCTATAAGGCGTTCGTGCTGAACGCGTAAGCGAACCATTCACAGTGTCCGTCGCTTGATCGCGGCGGATTTTTTCATGCTTCAAAACATAACGCGGGAAAGCCTTGACAGAAACATATGAACGATGTATCATATGAACAGATGTTCAAATGAATGTGAGGCGGGGTAAATGAAGCGCGAAGCGCACGATCACACGCAGCTGCTCGAACAGATAAGGCGCGATTCGCCCAGCCTTGAACTGCTTGGCGGCTTGGCCGATCTGTTCAAGGTTTTCGGCGATTTCACGCGTATGCGCATATTATACGCGCTGTTCGAAAGCGAAATGTGCGTCTGCGCCATATCAGAGCATTTGGGAATGACGCAGTCCGCCATATCGCATTCGCTCAAAATGCTCAGGCAGAACAAACTTGTGAGCGCGCGCCGCGCGGGCAAGACTATCTACTATTCACTCGCGGATTCGCACGTGCGCACAATAATCGGTCAGGGCTACGAGCATCTCACGGAGGAGGAAGAAAAATGAAAAAGACGTTCAGGTTATCCGAAATCGACTGCGCGAACTGCGCGAATGAAATCGAGCGCGCGGTATGCAAAATCGAAGGCGTCGCGTCGGCGAGCGTCGCGTTCATGGCGCAAAAACTCACCGTTGACGCGCCCGACAGCATATTCGAAGAAGTCATGAAAAAAGTCGAGAAGGTCATAAAGAAAGTCGAACCCGACTGCAAGGTAATCAGATAGGAGGCTTCGCAAATGAGCGCCCGCCTTAAAAAAACACTGTACAGAATAGTATTAGCCGCCGCCGTTTTCGCGCTCGTATACATATTCGCGCCCGATGATAACGCCATACTCAGATTCGCGCTGTTCATGCTGCCGTACCTACTGATAGGCTACGACGTGTTGTATTCGGCGGTTCGCAACGCGTTCTCGGGGCGCGTGTTCGACGAGCAACTGCTCATGAGCATCGCGACTCTCGGCGCTATCGCGCTGAAGGAATACCCGGAAGCCGTCGCCATAATGCTGTTTTATCAAATCGGCGAGTGGTTTCAGGCGGTCGCTGTCGGGCGCAGCCGCAAGAGCATAGCGAAGCTCACAGACATTCGCCCCGACAGCGCTACAGTAATTTCAAACGGCGCGGAGACCGTCGTTTCGCCCGATGAAGTGAATGTCGGCGACATAATCCGCGTGCGGCCGGGCGAGCGCATACCGCTCGACGGCGAGATATTGAGCGGCGCGACCGACGTGAACCTGTCTGCGCTCACCGGAGAAAGCCTGCCCGTCGCGCGAAAAGCGGGCGAACGGGTGCTCAGCGGTTCTGTAAACATTACCGGAGTCATCGACGTGACCGTCGAGAGCGTATACGCGCAGAGCACCGTTTCGCGCATATTGGAGCTGGTCGAGAACGCGTCCGAAAAGAAAGCGCGCTCCGAGAAATTCATAACGCGGTTTTCGCGCGTATACACTCCATGCGTGGTGCTGGCGGCGGCGCTGCTCGCGACGATCCCGTATTTCGCGTTCGGGCTTTCTTTCGCCCAGAGCGTGGAGCGCGCTTTGATTTTTCTGATGGTGTCGTGCCCGTGCGCGCTGGTTGTGAGCGTGCCGCTTTCGTTCTTCGGGGGCATAGGCGGCGCTTCGCGCGAGGGCGTGCTCATAAAGGGTTCGAACCATCTTGAAACGCTTTCGAAGGTTAAGAGCGTCGCGTTCGACAAAACCGGCACGCTCACGCAGGGCGTGTTCGCGGTCAAGCGCGTAAACGCCGTAAACGTAAGCGACGCGAGGCTTATAGAGCTTGCCGCGCACGCCGAAGCGAACTCAAGCCACCCGATAGCCAAGTCGATAGTCTCAGCATACGGACATCAGATCGACCCGTCGCGCATAGGCAAGGTGACGGAACTCGGCGGAAGCGGCGTCGTCGCCGAAATCGACGGGCGCGAGATTCGCGCCGGCAACGCGGCGCTTATGGCGGCGGCGGGAGCGAAAATAACCGAATCGGAAGATTCGGGCACGACCGTGTATATCGCGGACGGCAGCGTCTATCTGGGCAGCATATCGGCGGCGGACGAAATCAAGCCCACCGCTAAGAGCGCCATTTCCGAACTGCGCGATATGGGTATCGAGCACATATATATGCTGACGGGCGACAGGCGCAATGTGGCGGACTCTGTCGGCAAGAGCTTGGGAACTGACGGCGTTTTCTCGGAGCTTTTGCCCGCCGACAAGGTGAAAATCGTTGAAAAACTGCTTGAAACAGATTCGCCGCTCGCGTTCGCGGGCGACGGCATAAACGATTCGCCCGTGCTCATGCGCGCGGACGTGGGCATCGCCATGGGCGCGCTCGGTTCTGACGCGGCAATAGAGGCCGCCGACGTTGTGCTGACCGACGATAACCCCGCAAAGATCGCGCTCGCCATAAAGACGGCTAAGCGCACTATGTCGATAGTCAAGCAGAACATAGCGTTCATACTGGCTATAAAGGCCGTTGTGCTCGCGCTCGGCGCGCTGGGCATGGCGAATATGTGGCTGGCGGTGTTCGTAGACGTGGGCGTTATGATGCTTGCGACTCTCAACGCGACGCGCGCGCTTAAAGCGCGCGCGTAGTCGATCAGAGTCCGAAATGCTCCGCCAGCGTTTTTAGCATTTCCTCGCGCGTGTCGCTCTCGAAGTCTGAGCGCGTGTACGTGAAGAAGCCCGTGCCGTGCCAGTCGGGCTCTACGGGCGGGCGGTAAACCGTCCACGCCCTGAAGTTTTTGAGCGTCGCCTCAGGGTCTTTGCACAGCTTTATCTGATCCATCATAAACTTTTTGTCGGGGTCGTCGCGGTCGAAAAAGAGCCTCGATGTGATGTCGGGCGGATCGCACAGAAGTATCGCGACGTGTTGATAGTCCGATATTTCGCGCAGCACCTCGGGAGGAATGTTTGTGTCCACTATTATCTTCTTTCCCAAGCCCGACAGCCGCGTAATTTCGAGTATCTCTATTTCGATGCACTCCCGCGTGGTCTGCTCTATCCACGCGTGGTGCTGTTCGGGCGACATGCTGAGCCATTCCTCCCAGCCGCTCATTGTGTCAAAATAGCTCAGACCCGGCTGCTGCCACCGCGACAGCTTTTCGCGCGGAAAGCAATCGTGATAATTTTCTCCGCAGAACACCATGTCGTACCGCTCTGAAAGCATTTTGACCATAGTCGATTTCCCGGCGTAGCTGTGCCCGTTTATGAAGTACGCGTTTTGCAGGTAGTGTTTGACTATGTTTGGAGAGATGCTTATATCCACCGTATGCGCCTCCGACGATTTGATTTCCATCGACAGTTTATAACAGTTTACACTAAAACGGGCATAGGCGCAACCTAATTTTTGGTTGCGCCTATGCCCGCCGACCTTAATGCCTGAATTTCGTGAATTTCGCAAACGCACATGCCGCCGCCAGCGCCGCGACTGCCGAAGCGAGCCAGATATAGCCGCTTTCAGTGTTCTCTTTCGCCGGGGCGCCCTTCGCGGCGATTTCGGATGCGCTCGCTATCGCGACCCTTTCATCGCGTGCCTCCGCCGGAGCGCCTTTCGCGGCGATTTCTGACGCGCTCGCCATTGCGGCTTTTCTGTCGCGCGCTTCCGACGCGGCGGCCGTTTTGTCGCCCGCAAACTCCGCGCCGCCCGCGTTTCCTCTGTTCATCGCGCCCATGTCAGACAGGGTCAAATCGGACGCGTCTATGAACGCGCTCGTATCCGCCTGCCCCTCGGTCGTTGACGGGATCGTTCCGTTCAGCTGACCTTCGACGCTCTCGGCGCGTTTTTCGCAGAATACTTTGAGCGTCTCAACGCCCGTTTCAAACTCGGCATATGTGCAAAACGCGGTGGGGTCGTTCTCGACATACGGCGCTATCATGTTTGCGACGCGCTCGATTTCAGCGTCGAACCAACCGCTCCCGAACACCGTTTCAATAAACTCCGCATATATTTCGTGATAATCCCGCTCGCTTTCGTCGCTTGAGAATATCCAATCCGCCATCGGCCTGTCGCCCGAATCGGCCGAGCCGGTCAGAGAGTCTATGGGCGAGTTCACGTTCGCCGTCGCGTCGCCGCCCGAACCGAACGTGCCGTATGCCAGATTGTAATCCCACGGTATCATAGACAGCGCGCCGTCGTGCTCATAAAGGTAATAGTTGTGAACCATAGTGCCCGTGTAGCTGTCGCCGTTTACGAGGAAATTGTGAACCGCCATATAGCGCAGCACCGAATCCCTGTCTAGGCACGTCGGGTCGCCCTCGCCGAGCGCTTGCAGGGCGGCGATCAGGCGTCGGCTGTCGGCTTCCGATATGTCGGTTTTCGCGTTTGCGAATATGTTTTCATAGCTCGCGGGGTCGTCGCCCAGATATTTCAGCTTCACGTCGTCGCTGCCCATCGACATTCCGCCGCCGTGCTTCGACGCGTTCGCCGTATCAGGCATTCCCGCGCCTTGCGAGCGACGCGATTTTGCACTTTCGTCAGTTCCGTAAGACGGCTCAACGCCATCGGGCATACCGCTTTCGTCTGGCTTTTGGAAACCCGACGGGATTTCAAAGTTGCCGGGCTGTTGAAAACCTTCGGGAATATCGAAACCGTCGGGCATAGCCGATATGTCGGGCGGCTGAAAACCTTCGGGAATCTGCGACATATCGGGCGGAGTCGCGCCGTCCGACCCGAAGTTTTCGATGAAGCCGCCCATGCTGAAATCCTTGCCGTTGCCCCTGCCGCCGCCGAACGATATGCTGTCGGGCTTATACAGCTCGCCCGCGCCCGCGTAGTTGCGCGAAAGGAACGATTCCTCAACGCCCTCGACCGCCAGATACAGCCCCCACGGTTCGCCGTTTACGCTTATCTGCGCGAACGCGCACAGCGGCGACGCGACGCCCGCTTTGTTCATGAGCGTGTAAGCGAAGTAATCCTTCATGTATGTGTTATCCTGTATCAGATTGTTCAGACACAGTTTGTCAAGCCCGTGATACGTGCTTCCCGACTGATAGCGGTCAAACTCCACTTTGAAGCTGTAGCGGCCGTTTCCGTAGCTCGCGACCGACGTGAGCGACGTGTTGCCCTTACCGCGTATGGCGACGTTCGCATAGCGCTCGCCGTCGATTACAAGCGTGCACGCCGAGTATTCCTCGCTCGCGCACGTCTCTAGGAACGCGTCGAAATCGTCCATAACGATGTCTATCGTATGCACGCGCGATTGGTCGAACACGCGGTTTTCATACCCAATCGCGGTGACGGTTTGTATAACGCCGCTCGCGGCGGCGCCCATGTACGCGCACGTCGCTATAAGCGTGAACGCCAGCACCCAGCAGCATATCCTGTCTGTTTTCGCGTGTCGGAGCATATCTTACACACCTCAGCCCGCGTAATCGCCGTTATAGCTCACGAGCACGGCGCTCGTTACGCCGTCAATTTCTGACAGGCGCGTTATGAAGTCGGTGTCGTTCTTCAAAAGGCGCACTTCGTATGTCGCCTCGATATTGCCGCTCTGCGCGGTTTTGCTCTTTATGACGGCCTTCTCCACGTTCTTCTGAAGGAAAGCCACCGCGTCCTTTTCGGACGCGCCGTCGCGGCACGATATTACCGCGATATACGGATTGTGCACAGCCTTGCGGTTTATGAACACAAGCATCACTACGCCTATTATGACGCTTCCGAAGACTGCCAGCGGTATCATGCCCGCCGCCAGCACGATGCCCACGGCTATCGACCAGAACAGAAACGCTATGTCCATCGGCTCTTTTATGGCGGCGCGGAAGCGCACTATTGATAGAGCGCCGACCATGCCCAGCGACAGCACCACGTTTGACGTTACCGCGAGTATCGTCATGGACGTTATCATCGTAAGCGCCACGAGAGTGCCCCCGAAGCCCGACGAGTACATTACGCCCGAGTACGTCTTTTTATACACCAAGAATATGAACAGTCCCACGCCGAAGGCGAGAGCGAGCGTGACCAGCATGTCAAGCAGCGAGACGCTCGTTATGTTTTCGAGAAAGCCGGCCTTGAATATGTCGTTGAAGTTTGTCATTTTTCGTCCTTCCTTTCATGCATAACCGTTATCCGTAAATTCGGCACGCGCCGTATTTTGAGAACGCTCCGTTTCGCCGTCCCTTCAGCGCGACTGAATCGCGTATCACGTTCGGCAGATAGCCGTCCCATTTGATTTCGAGCAATATGGGAGCGTCAGGGGCGGGTATCGTGACGCAGTCGGGCTTCAGAAAATCTTTGCAGCACAGCCCCGTGCGTATGTTGTAGTCGATTGTCACTCGCACGTTTCCGGGCGCGTATACAAACGGTATGCGCTCATATTCGACTATCACCTTCGGGCGCAGAAGCTGCGTCTTCATTTTCGCGTACAACTCGACCGCGAGCGCCCGCCCGCACGAGGGTATCCACGATACGTCGCCTGACAGTATGCGCAACACCTCCGTTTTCGTAAGCTCGCATGAGATCTTGCACCCCAACCCGTCGCGCTTGATTTTCTTCTCGAGGCGTATGAACGCGTCGTCAGAGTTATACATTCGTATCCTGAACTTTTCGCGCTCGTTCACGCCGTCCGCCTTATCCCTGAGCGCCCTGTCGTCGGGGCTGTCGAAGTACAGGCTGCGTATCGTATATTTGCCGTCGGGCGCGGCGTGCTCGTCTATGCTCGCCACATAGCGCATGTTCGCGCATACGGAAGCGCGGTCGGCGGCCGTGACCACATATTTCAGCTCGTTTCTGTATTGCATTTTCGCGCGTTACCTCCCCGTTTTCAGCGTCAACGCGGATTATATACGGCGAACCATAAATCAACTTAAAAAAGATTCGCTTTTGTTTTGCTTCCGCGCGCGGCGCGTATTGACAGGCGTGATATAGTGTTTGTAGCGTTATTTCGGAGGGCTCGGCTATGCAGAATGGGACCGGCCGCCGCGCGATGCTTTCGGCGATATTCGCGCTCGCGTGGCCTACGGTGGTTGAACAGATACTCGGCACGGCGATAAACTATGTCGACACGTTTATGGTCAGCAAGTTGGGCACGGACGCGACGGCGACCGTGGGCGCGACGATGACCGTCAACTGGCTGATAGGCAGCTCCGTTTCGGCGTTGGGCATAGGTTTTCTGGCGTACATATCGCGCGCGCTCGGCGCGCGTCAGAACGATCTCGCGCGCCGCGCCGCCGCGCAGGCGGTGCTCGCGGCTATAGTCACGGGCGCGATAATAACGGTTCTCGCGCTGTCGCTTTCGAAGCCGCTGCCGCGCTGGATGCAGGCCGCGCCCGAAATTCGCGATCAGGCGAGCCGATACTTTTTCATCATATACGCGCCGATGCTGCTCAGGACGTTCGCCATTATATTCGGAACGGTTTTGAGGGCGTCGGGAGACACGCGCACGCCTATGCTCGTAAACGTTCAGGCGAACGTCATAAACGTCGTTCTGAATTTCCTGCTCATATACCCGACGCGCGAAATGAACGTGCTCGGCATACGTTTCACTATGTTCGGCATGGGCATGGAGGTTACGGGCGCGGCGGTCGGCAGCGCGGTCGCGTTCGCTTACTGCGGTATACTCATGACATATAAGCTCTATAAAAGCCCCGTCATATCGCCGCGCGGGCTGTCGATAAAACCCGACGCGGAAACGCTGAAACCGTGCCTCAAGATCGCTCTGCCCGCCGTCGCGCAGAGGTTCGTAACGTCGCTGGGGTACGTCGCGTTTTCGGCAATCATAAACTCGCTCGACAAAATCGCGACGGCGACGCACACAATCGCGAACACCGCCGAGAGCGCGTTCTATATTCCCGGCTACGGTATGCAGGCCGCCGCCGCGACGCTCGCGGGCAGGACGGTTGGCGAGGGCGACAAGGACAAAATGCGCTCTCTCACGCGAATGCTGCTTGTAATCGAGACGCTCGTAATGTGCGCGACGGGGGCGCTGCTTTTCATAGGCGCGGAGCGCATTATGCGCATATTCGCGACAGACCCGGCGGTCGTCAGGATGGGCACGACGGTTTTGCGAATGGTCGCGCTGTCAGAGCCTATATACGGCGTCGCCGTCATACTCGAAGGCATATTCCACGGCGTGGGCGACACTATGAGCACGTTCAAGTTCAACGTGATAGGCATGTGGGGCATACGCATACTGGGCACGTTCATATGCGTCGAGTTTCTGAACATGGATCTCGTCGCCGCGTGGGCGTGCATGATAGCCCACAATATTGCGTTCGGGGCTATGCTGTGCGCAAGATACGCAAGAGGTCGCTGGAACCCGCTTAATGTATGAAAATCTTTACAATTTTCATGTGACTTTTCCGTCTCTGCGTGCGTCTATAAATAAGGAACGCGCTACTGATTATCGATCGGAGGGGAATTTCACTTGAAAAAACGCGCAATAGTGTTCTTATCGCTGGTGCTGGTGCTCTCGCTGGGCGTATACATGATAGCTTTCGCCGAGGGCGACGCGCTGTCTTTGTATAACGGAGTCAAAAAGCTGCTGTTCGATACGAACAACGTATCATTGACGGCGGAAGCGACCTTCAAGTATGACGGGGAGCTTTTCAAGACTTTCCGCGGCGAATACAAGCAGGACGACATCAATTCGTACCTGCGCATAATGCTCGACACGCCCAAGGCTGACGGCAGCGTATACACGGGCGGCTACACGGTCGTGGGCAACGGTTCGGACGTGTATTCCAACGACACCATAAACGGAAACTACTACTTATCGTCGAACGGCAGCGTCGAGAACACGCTTTTGCAGTCCGGCTCGTCGCTGATAACGTCTCTTAATCTTATAGAGGCGGGTCTGCGCGCGATTTCCCCGCAGCTCGATAAGTACATAGTCAAGCAGACCGCCTCAGACGGCAGCGGAACATACGAGCTGAAGGCCGATTCCGCGCCTGAGTTCATAAACGCGGCGGCGACGTTCGTAGCGCAGAAGTATATCGAGAGCGAGTACGGCTATGTCAACTATGACATAAACTCGTTCTGCCGCAGCGAGTTCGAGGATTTCAACGCTCTGTTCGCCGTCGTATACGAGCGGGTTTTCGAAGATAAAATTCCCGAAAACTACCTTGCCGACACCGAGAGCTTCACAGACGAGGACTGGACGAAATATTCTACCGTGGTCGATAACATGTACGCCGACATAAACGCCGAGGCGCTGAATTATACAGGCGGCGTGCTGCTCGCGCTGGCGGACGGAACGTATAAATGGTTCGCGGACGAAGCCGAATACATGAGAGCAGTAAGCCTCGACTACGTGTATTACGACGATTACGCGAAAGCGGTGTCCGTGTACTACGAGCAGAAATTCGGAACGCCGCTCACGGACGACGCCGTGTTCGCCATATCGAATTCCGCCAACGAAGACCTGTGGGATGCGTATAACGCCCTGACGTGCGAAATGGACGAGCATTACAAAGAGCTTGCGAAGCAGAACGCCGACACTGTGGCTATAATCGTTCACAACGACGGGACTTACGACGAATATTCCAAAGACCCCTACAATTTCTACACGAAAGAGCGCACCGTCGCGCAGAGCATAATGGCTACGTTCAGTAAGCTCGAAATAGCGTCGCTCGAAGCTAAAGTGACGGACGACGCAGACGGCATGATAACAGCCGCTAAGGGCGCGATTAAGCTAGCCGTAACCGACATAGACGGCGTTCGCCACTCGCTCGAAATCGAGTTCGACTGCAAGGCCTACGACTACGGCTCTACCGAAGTCGCACAGTTCGACCCCGCCGACTACGGGTTTGTGACATACGAGGAGTATCTGACCGAACAGGGCATAGAACCCGAGCAGGAATTTGACATTGACTCATATGCCGAGCGCCTTAAAAACGCGCCCGAAACGATAGAGTTCGCGGGCGAGACTTACGAAACGCAGGTTTATTCATACGAAACATACGACTATTGATGTTTACAGTCGCATATCCGCGCGCGCCGTTTGAAAGCGGCGCGCGTTTTTTATCGTTTTTGCGTACATATTGCACCGTTACTGTGAATATATATAGCCGAATACTGATATTCGGAAGGACGTGCATAATATGGAAAAAATAAGCGTGCTGCTCGCCGACGACAATCAAGCCCTGACTCGTTTAATTGCGGACGCGCTCTCGCGCAAGCCCGATATCGAGATATGCGGCATGGCGGCTGACGGCGTGGAGGCGCTCGAAATGGTCGCGAGTCTGTGCCCCGACGTTTTGCTGCTCGACATCGTTATGCCGAGACTCGACGGATTTTCGACACTCGAGGCGCTTTCAAAGGCGGATCTGGCGAAGCGCCCCAAGGTGATAATGCTGACCGGGCTTTCGCGCGACGATTTTTTGAACCGCGCGATGCGCTTGGGCGCGGATTACTATATGATAAAGCCGTTCGATATGCAGACGCTGTACGCGCGAATACTCGACACCGCGAAGGCGGAGGACGCGGACGCGTATACGGGTCTGAGCGATCTGAGCAGACTTTCGCCCGGAAGCGCCGACGAGCGCGTAACCAATATTTTCTTGTCGATCGGCATTCCCGCGCATATAAAGGGCTATACATACCTGCGCGAAGCCGTTAAAATGGTTATAGAAGATCACGATTTGATTAACCGCATAACGAAAGAATTATACCCCGGCATCGCGAAAAGATATATGACCACACCGAGCAAGGTCGAGCGCGCGATGCGGCACGCGATAGAGGTCGCGTGGAGCAGGGGACGGCTCGACAGCGTGAACCGCATATATGGTTATAAAGTGTTTTCGGCGGAGGACAAGCCCACGAACGGCGAGTTCATTGCGCTGATAGCCGACAAAATATCGCTTCAGAAGTCGGCGTGACGGGTTATTTCCGCTTGCGCTTTTTCGGTTTTTCCTGCGCTTTTTGTTCAACGGGCGGCGGCGGCGCGTCGGCCGCCGCGGGCTGCGCCGCAATTTCCGCGCGCTTGATTTGCGTGCGCTTGTCGATGACTTCCGTGTATATCGACGACAGCAGCGCGAATACGGGCACGCCCAGCAGCATACCCGCCACGCCGAACGCCCGCCCGCCCACGATTATCGAAACGAGCACCCAGAACGGCGACATGCCTGTGGAGTCGCCGAACAGCACGGGTTTTATGACGTTTCCGTCTATCTGCTGCAATACAAGCGTGAATATCGCGAAACCCAACAAAAGCGACGGATTCGTCAGCAGTACGACCACGCACGCTATCAGGCCGCCCAGAATAGGACCGAACGTCGGTATGAAGTTGAACATGCCCAGCATGACCGACATCAAAACCGCGTACTGCGCCTTGAATATGCTTAAAAACAGGAAGTTCACCGCGCCTATGAGCAGCGCGTCTATCAGATTGCTTCCCAAAAAGCGCACCATCAAATCGTCGCCGCGGTTGAGTATTTCATTCACGCGCGCCGACTTCGCATCGCCTATGACCGCGTATTCGAGCCGCTTTAGACCCTTTTTGATGTTCTTGCGGTCGAGCAGCGCGTAGAGGGACATTGCGACCACGATTATGAACTGGAACATGTACGAGCCTATGTTGTAGAGCGCGTCAAGCAGCAGGTCTATATTCTCTGTGAGCCACGTGCCCGCCGTGTCGAGCAGCGACTGATTTGAGCCTATTATCTCGTCTATGTCAAATTCGGTCAGGTCGACTTTTTCGGCGTATTCGCGTATGAAGTCTTTCGCCATCGTTATGTATGAGCCTATGTTCTCTGAAAACATGCGTATGCTCTCGATTATTTCGGGGAGCAGCGTGGCTATCAGCAGTATGATCGCCAATACGAACAGAAGCACGACCGTTATGCCCGCGATGTGAACGCGCGCCTTTTCGGAGCGTATTTTTTTGAGCACGCGCCTTTCGAGGAAACGCGCGAACGGTCGCAGCGCGTAAGCGAGCGCCACGCCGCCTACGACGGGCGTTATGTAGCCGTACAGCCTTACGGCAAAACCCTTTACCGAACCTAAATTATTCAAAAGGCAGTACAGCGCGACGGCGCTCAGGGCTATCGCCATGCCGGACGATACGATTCGCTTATCCGCTTGTTTGAAGAGCTTCATTCACTCACCGCGTTTCATGTTTGTTCGCAACGATTCTATCATATAACGCGCCGTTTGACAAGATTGGAATAGACGCGCGTATTTCCGAATAACATTTGACAGCGACTGGGAGGGATTTGCATATGGATTTGAACGTGAACAGGCAAACGCTCGAAGCGGAAAGGCTGGTGGGCGCTCAGACGCGCCAGCTTTTACTGCGCGCGGAAGCGCTGGTTTCGGGCGCGGGGCGCGAGGAGGTCGAAATACTGATGTCGGACGCGTGCGCGACGCTCGGGAGCGTCGACGTGCAGACGGACAGGGTCGTGCTGGACGGTTCGGTGTCGGCGCAGGCGGCGTACCGGCTGGGCGGCGAATCCGCCGCGCGCGCGCTCAACGCCCGCGCCACATTCAACCATGTGTTCGACATAAAGGGCGCTTCGGCGCGCATGTACGCGCAGGTGCACGCCAACGTTGACGGCGTGACCGCGAAGTACGAGAACGGGCATATGGTCTTCGACGTGTCGGTCACGCTGTCGGCGCGGGTCATGGAGCTTACGCCCGTCGAGCTGATAACCGACGTTGAGGACGCGGACGGACGCGTCGAGGCGAAATACGCGCCTGTAAAATCGCTCAAGCTGAGCGCCGAGAACGCCGTTACCGAGCTTGTCGCGGAGCGCGTGGCGCTGCCGGCAGCGCTTGACGCGCGCACGGCGCTTATGGAATGGGCGACCGTCTCCGACGTGGACGCGCGAAGGGACTTGGGCGGCGTGCGCGTGACGGGCAACGTTATGTGCGAGTCGCTGATTTCAAGCGGCGTGGCGGCGCGCCCGGTGGCGCTCGTGCGCTATACAATGCCATTCGACAGGCTCGTCGAGATGCCCGAATGGCTCTCGGGCGACACGAGAGCCGAAGCGTCCGTCAAAAACGCGACTACGGAGGTCGAACAGGCGGCGGGCGGCGACGACGGCGCGTTGCGCATGGAGGCGGAGATTGAGATTCATATCTCCGCGATTGGCGAGGACAGCGTGAACGCGCTCACCGACGCGTATTCGACCGGCTCGGAGAACCTGAACGTCGAAACGCGTAAGTTGGAGGTCTGCACGGGCGTAGCCAGCCTGTGCGTTTCAGAGCCGTTCAGGGGCACGCTGTTGCTGCCCGACGGCGCGGGCGCGGTAGGCAGCGTGCTCGCGGTGCGGGCGCGTGCGAGCGTAGGCGAGGTTTCATACGAAAACGGGCGCACAACGCTGAGCGGCGTGGTGGACGCGCAGGTGTTGTATATGTCGGGAAGCGGCGACAGGCTCATGCGCGCCAGCTCGGAAATGCCGTTCGAAGCGACGATTGCCGCCGAATTGCCGGAGGACGCGTGGATAACCGTGACGGCGACGGGCGCGGAGGGCAACGCGCTCATGAGCGACAGGGTCGAGATAAAGTGTATGCTGATTATTTGTTCGGATAAACGCGAGAGCGAGAACGTTGAGATCGCGGAAGATATTAGCGCGTCGGGCGAGAACGACCGCGCCCACGGCGTGCTGATGGTGTGGCCCGCGCAGGGCGACAGCGCGTGGACGATAGGCAAGAAATACAGAACGCCGGTCGCGCGCGTCAAGGAGGCGAACGGCGGTACGGAGGAGGTGAAGGCCAGAAAAGCGCTTGTCATGATGGCTTGACGGGAGAGGTTAACCTTCCCCGCTGCGGCGGGGAAGCGGGGGGGGGGCGCGCCTGCGGGCGCGCCGTTAAAATGTAACCGCGCTGCGCGCGCTCTTGAATGAAAGCCCGCGTTCCGGCTTTTTCACGCTAAAACGGCGCTTTTAATGCAGCCGCAGCATTTCAGATTATGCATTTTATGGCGCTGTTTATCAAATCATTTGCGTATTTGCCGTTTACAAAAACGCGTTTATGCATTATAATACGCCCAACGAATGATTGTTGGGAGGCGCTTACATGCGCGTCGTCGTCAAAATCGGAACGTCGTCGCTGGCTCACTCGACGGGGCTTTTGAATATAAGGCGCGTCGAAAAGCTGTGCGAGGTGTTGAGCGACCTTAAAAACGCGGGGCACGAGATAATTCTTGTGTCATCCGGCGCTATAGGCATGGGCGTGGGCAAGCTCTCGCTGAAGTCGCGCCCGACGGACATGCCCACGAAACAGGCTGCCGCCGCCGTGGGACAGTGCGAGCTGATGTACACATACGATAGATTGTTCTCTGAATACAACCACACCGTGGCGCAGGTGCTCATAACCGGAGACGACGTGTCGTCCACGAAGCGCCGCGAGCACTTTCAAAACACGATGCTCAGACTGCTCGAGTTGGGCGCGCTGCCCATAGTCAACGAAAACGACACTGTCGCCACGGACGAGATCGTGGTCATAGGCGAAAACGACACGCTGAGCGCAATCGTCGCGGTCGGCATACGCGCCGACCTGCTCGTTTTGCTGAGCGATATTGACGGTCTTTTCGATTCCGACCCGCATATAAACCCGAACGCGAAGCTGATACCCGTGGTGCGCGAGCTTTCGCCCGAAATCGCCGCGTTCGCGGGCGGTGCGGGTTCGTCTCTTTCGACGGGCGGCATGTCAACTAAGCTCAACGCCGCCAGAATATCGATGGAAGCGGGCGTAGACATGGTCATCGCGAACAGCGAAAACCCGATGATATTATACGATATAATCGAAGGAAAGCCCGCCGGGACGATGTTCACGCGCAAAAGCCGAGGGGAGGCAGAAATATGACGACCGCCGAAATGCTTAAAACAGCGAACGCCGAGCGCGTGTACGCGCGCTCATTGACGGTTGACGAGCGCGACAGGGCGCTCAAAGGCATGGCGGAAGCGCTCAACGCAAACGCCGATAACATACTTGCCGAAAACGAAAAAGACGTTCTGGCGGCGCGCGGCCGCATAAGCGACGTCATGTTCGACAGACTGCGCCTTACGCGTAAGCGCATATCCGATATGGCGGACGGCATACTCGACGTTTCGGCGCTGCCCGACCCCGTCGGCAGGGTTTTGAAGCGCGTCGAGCGCCAGAACGGGCTTCTGATTGAAAAGACGAGCGTGCCCTTGGGCGTGGTGGCTATCATATTCGAAAGCCGCCCGAACGTCGCGTCGGACGCGGCGGCGCTGTGTGTAAAGAGCGGCAATATCTGCGTGCTGCGCGGCGGAAGCGATGCTTTCAATTCGGTCTCGGCAATAGTGTTCGCGCTGCGTGAGGGTCTGAAAAACGCGGGCGTCCACGAAAACATGATAAATCAGGTCGGCGACGCGTCACGCGCGGGCGCGACGGAGCTTATGACCGCGAGGGGTCAGGTCGATCTGCTTATACCGAGGGGCGGCGCGGGGCTTATACGCGCTTGCGTCGAGCAGGCGAAAGTTCCGTGCATCGAGACGGGCACGGGCATTTGCCATGTGTATGTCGATAAAGACGTCGATTTCGATATGTCGCTCGACATTATCGACAACGCCAAGACGAGCCGCCCGTCGGTGTGCAACGCCATGGAAGCGCTGCTGGTGCATAAGGACATCGCGAACGCGTTTCTGCCGCTTGTGAAAAAGCGGCTCACCGAGAACAGGCGCGACGGTCACGATGTCGAATTGCGCCTGTGCGAAAGAGCCGCCCGCATAATCGAAGGCCGAAAGGCTTCGGACGGCGATTTCGACACCGAATTTCTGGATTACGTGCTCGCCGTCAAGGTCGTAGACTCTCTCGCCGACGCCATAGAGCATATATCGCGCCATTCGACGAACCACTCCGACGCTATCATATCCAACGACAGCGCGGCGTGCGCGGCGTTTGCGGGCGCCGTAGACAGCGCCGCCGTCTATATAAACGCATCCACGCGCTTTACGGACGGCGGCGTGTTCGGCTTGGGCTGCGAGATGGGCATATCCACGCAAAAGCTGCACGCTCGCGGGCCTATGGGCTTGGAGGAGCTTACGACATATAAATACATCGTGCGCGGGAACGGTCAGATAAGGGTTTGACAAAAAACGCGAGCGAACGGCTATCTGAACAGTTTTAGCGTCGACTTGATGTATTCGCGCATGAGCGAGTAACTTTCGAACCATTCGGTGTATATGTCTCTGTCGCGCAGCGACTGCCGCTTGTTCGCCGGGGCTTTGCAGGCCTGTACGGTTTCCGCATGTAACGCCGTCACCCTGCCGCTATCGTAGTACGTGCTCACGACGGCGTAATATGTTTTCATGTTCGCGCTTCACTCCTTTTATCATTGTTATACTATCATATTTCTATAACTTGCGCAAGCGCCTGTTTTTCGCGATTATCGCGCAAAAACGGGCGCAGTTTCTTAAAACGTCTTTCACGGCGGCTATGGGCGAGCGATCTATATCATAAAACAGCAAGAACGGTCATTGCCGCCGCCGTTTCTGTTTGTTTTGTTTTTTATCTTAGCGGCTCTTTAACCCGTTCGGATTGAACATTGTATTTTTCGGCTTCGTTGAATTGCGCGCGACTCGGAACATGATTGCTGTATTCCGAATAAAACGCATGTGAAGCGGGTTTTCATATTGAAAAGCCGCTTCACATGTATAATATGTCTGTGTGTTTGTCGTTTGTCAATCCCGTTTGACGACCGTTATGCTCGCGAAGGAGTTTGAGCCGCGTTTAATATATGACAGGCACAGAAACGCCATCGTTCCCGCCGCGCAAATCAGCATGTCGTTCATCGTGTCTATCAGACCTATGTCGAGATAGCCCGCATACGGCAGCGCCGCGCCGTTCACCGTCACGCTCGCTATGTCGCTCATGCCGCCTATCGTGCCGGTTTCCGCGCCCAGCATGTATGAAGATATGCTGTTTATAATCGTGTCGTTTTGCATATCCAGCCCCAAGAGCATGTCGGCGCCATACTCGTAGAACTCCCACAGCGCCGCCACAGCGAGCGAGAAGCAAAACGCGAAAACGGATTTCATGAACGCGGAGTGCTCGCCGTGCCGCCTGTCGCACAAGTCGGGCAGGCAATAGCCGAGCGCCGCGAACGAAAAACCGCTCAGCATGTGCAGCGCCTTATCCCAGTAGGGCACTATGTAGTAGAATTTGTATACGTTTCCGAGCACAGGACCGCACATCGCGAGCAATATATATGTAAATTTCAAATCGGTCGATATGCGGACGCTCAACAGCCTCTCGCAGAGATACGGCGCGAACACCAGCGCGACGCTTGCCAAGCTGCTGAGTATATACAAAGAATTGCGTTGCGCGCACGATATTGCCAGCGAATACATGTTGAACAGAGTTACCGCCGCAATAAGCGTCGCTTCTGTCTTCTTGACGCGAACGCGATAGCCGCGCGCGTATGCCGTCTGTCTGAGCATCTTTAGTCACCTCCGCCAATCCGACCCTATGCCCGGATTGTATTTCGCGAAGATGAACAAAACATGAACCGACGGCGGAAATATGTTAACAAATATGAACGCCTTTTGAGTCAGTTATGCGCTTTCGCGCGGGGGAGCCTGCCGCTCAAAAGCTTTATATAGTATGACAGCGCCTCGCTTTTCGCGAAGCACGCAAGCGACGCTATTGCGCCCAGCGACCCGCACGCCAGACACGCGAGTATCAGCTTGGGTATTGTCGGAACGGCGCATATCGCTTCCCCTATGCAAGAGGAAGCGCCGAGCGTCAGAACCGCTATCAGCACCCACGCTTCCCAGCGAATGTACGCGTCGGGCAGCGGCATTAGCAGCCTGCGCTTGTAGAGCAGCCTGAGCTTCAGCGCCGCCTGCACGCCGTGCGTGAGCGTCGTGCCCACGAATATGCCCGTCATGCCTATCATGCTGCCCAATATTAGCGACACTATAAGATTCACGACGCTTCCGGCTATCGACGTGTATTTGTCGTATTTGAAAAGCCCCGCTGCGTTCATCGAAATCCAGAGCGGCATTCGCGCCATCTGGAAGAAGAAGTTTAGCGATATTACGAACACCGTCTCGCTGCCTATAGCGTACTGTTTGCCGAGCCATATGGTCACAAACGGCGTCAAGCAGCCCATCAGGCAGCAGGCGCACACCACGCCCACAAGCGCGAACGCGAATTGCAGCCTGTTCAACACTTTTTCAACGCGCTCGTTATTGTCGAACGCGAACAGATGCCCGACGCTCGCTGAAATCGCCGATTCGGCGGACGACAACAGACCCGTCAGAGTCGCTATTACGAGCGCGTAGTTGCTGTAATAACCAACCGACATAGAGCCGACCAGCAGCGCTATCAGTATGTTGTCGGTCGAGTTCGTTATCTTAGCGCTCACCTTTTCGATGAACACCGACCTGATGTTTGAAAATATCTTGCTTTTCTCGGCGGCGGGCAGCTCGCCCCCGCGCTTTAAAAACGGATACTCGCGGTCGGCAATAATGGAGAGCGCGAAATTTCCGGCAAGCGTGAACGCGAGCTGAACGACTATGTAGCCTATGAAGCTCTTGAAATAGTGAATCAGTATAATGCCGACAACGCCCGTCATGAGCCGCGTGAGCTGGCGCACGATAGTGACCTTATACATTTTCTGGTCGGCCGTTATGAGCGTCGATTTATACGAGAACATATAGGAGCTTGCGGTTTTTATCGCGAACAGCACGAACACAAGGCGCACATAGTCGCGTTCGAAGCCAATGTCGTCCACCAGCAGGTGTATAAACGGCGTTAGCGCCAAGCCCAGAAGCGTCACCGCGATCGCGATATAGCGGTACGCCTTTTTGAAAAGACGCATAAGCTGAGCGAGCCGCGCTTCGTCGCGCTCTGCCAAGGGCTTGTACAGGCTGTACGTTATGGCGCTGCCCACGCCCAGTTCGGCGAGCGTCAGCATCGCGATTATTTCAGTGAACAGGCCGTTGAGCGACGCGTATTCCAAGCCCAGCGACTTGATTACGACCGTTCGCAATACGAAATTGATGAGCGCCGTTATGAGCTGAGCGCCCACGCCCACCGCCAGATTTCGCAAACTCTTGCGCTTACGCCCGCCCGACACGTTTTCCGCCATTCGCGCTTACTCCGTTTCCGCTTGGATTGCTTCGGATTGTTATCCGCGCCGTTGTCTTTCGCAAAAGTCTTCGTATGAAATTATGTCTTTGTATCCGCGCCGCCCGTTCATGAGCCATCTGAACGTATCCGCGCGCGAGAGCTTGCCGCGATTTCTCAAAAATGTGTAATACAGTATGTAGAACAGACACGTCGCGCTCGACCGCGCCTCTAGCAACGCGCCGCGCGCGTACATGCGCTTTTTCATGTCCTTCGTAAACCATGTGGACTCGTTGTATTCAACAGTGGCGATGTGCTTATCGGACAGATAAACCTTCAGCCCCGCCTTTATAAGCGCGTTGAGCCAGATGCTGTCCTCGCCGTTTGAAAACATGTGCCCGCCGCCGAAGAACGGCGAAAACGACACGCACGCCTTGAGCACGCTGAGCCGCCGAAACACCATTCGCGGCGCGCCGTAAGGGTTTTTTGAATATATATGCATACGCCCGGGCTTTTTGATGAGCGGCGGAATCCTGCCGTGCTCAGGCGTGGACGTGGTTATGTTGAATATGATAACGTCGGCTTTCGGGTTTGAGTCAAACTCCGACAGTATTTTTTGCTCGTAGTCGTCGTCGTATTCTATGTCGTCGTCCGCCAGCACGCATATCTCGCCCTTCGCCCGCATCAGGCAGAAATTGCGGTTGACGCTCACGCCGATAGTGTCGGTCGTATACATGCGCGCTGAGTTCGCGCCGAACGCCTGAACGGCGCAGTCGTTTCTGTCCGCCTGATTCATAAACAGCGCGTCGGTCTTTATGTTCATTTTGTCATATAGTGAAAAATCGTCCTGCCGCATCGTCGCCACAAGCACTTCGAGCCTGCTCATTTGTTCATCTCCCCGAAAAATGCGTATAACAAATTATAACACACGCGCGAACCGTTGTAAATCGGCGCTGCGGCTAAACGTTATTCGATTTATAGGACTTTATTAAGCACGGAATCATTTTAGCCGTGAAAACGCGTTCAAGTTTGACTAACTTGGTATAAAAGAGAGCTAATTAACTTATTCCCCTTTACAGGCGGGCAAAAAACCGTTAATATATTGCGTGAGCAAGCGTATTCGGAGGTGTTTTCAAGTGTATACCGAAGCGGATTACGAGTCAGTCGCAAAAAAATCAGGCATGCGTCTTTTCTTATTCATAATGCTGGCTGTGGCGTTTTTGGCGCTTATGGTAGTTTTCGACATATTGCGCATACAGCCGCTTTCAATGGCAAGCGCCGCGCTGGGCTTCTGCGTATGTTATTTCCTGTACAATTTCAAGGTCATGCCGTGGGTCAAATATAACCGCTTTATGCGTGAGCTAAAGTCGGGCGCGCGTAAAAAGCTGGAAAGCGAGTTCGTGTCGGTGTCGGGTGAAACGAGAATGCGCGACGGCGTCGAGGTATACGAGTTCATAACCCGCGTCGGGCCAGAAGAGAAGGACGAGCGGCTCTACTTTTGGGACGTCGACAAGAAACTGCCGGATTTCAAGGCGGGCGACAGGCTCGAAATCGTGTCGTTCTCAAATTTCGTGACAGACGTAAAAACACTGTGAGCAAAAACGCGCAAGCGCGCCGTGCGTTCAATAAATTGGCTTTTTCAAACCGCTTCGCCTGTGTTATAATGTTATCGTAAATCCTGCCCGAAAATTGAACACTTTGGGTCGGGTATGCGTCTTATGCCTATACGAATGCAAAGCGAGGAATGCACACATGCGGAGAATACTTTCCTTTATACTGGCGATAGCGCTGCTTACTGTCGGCGCTTCGTTCGCCGAAGAGCGCCCTGAGCGCGGCGACGTTGTGATCATAAACGATCCTATCGAGGACGGCTTCGACGACGACGAGCTTTCGTCATTGGACGATGAGGACGACGACTACGTAAACGAGAACCCCGACGACGAAATAATACTCGACGACGTTATGATAGCGTCGGCCTTTGAGAAGCTCGACACGATGCGCAACATACTGTTGCTGGGCATGGATTCGCGCGACAACTCGTTTACGGGGCGCACCGACACAATGATATTGCTGACTGTCGATATCGACGGCAACATAATCAAAATGACGTCGTTTTTGCGCGATTTATACGTTGAAATTCCCGGTAAGAAGAACAACCGCCTGAACGCGGCGTATGTGTTCGGCGGCTACGACCTGCTCTCGCGAACCATCGAGAAGAATTTCGGCGTGAAGCCCGACGCTTACGTCGCAGTCAACCTGCGCGGGCTGTCGAACATGATAGACGAGATGGGCGGCGTGTACGTCACCGTGAAGGACGAAAAAGTCGACCGCGTGAACGCCGTCATATACTGGTATAACAAACAGGTGCTGAACCTGAAAAACCCGCGCGACGGCTATCTCACGAAGGGCGGCTATCAGCTTCTGAACGGCAAGCAGGCGGAGGCGTGGGCGAGATACCGCTATTCCGAAACAGACCACATGCGCTCCGAGCGCCAGCGCGAGCTGCTCACCATAATATTCGATAAGCTCAAAAACATGAACATTATGGAGCTCATATCTTTCGTAACCAACAACGCGTCCATGGTCGAGACGAATCTTTCTATAAGCGAGCTTTTGTCGTTAGCGCCCGCCGTCATCGCCATGGGCGACGCCGAAATACGGCAGCTCAAACTGCCGCTTGACGGCGCGTATTCGTCGCAGACAGTGTCCGGCATGAGCGTGCTCGTGCCCGACCGCAAAAAGAACGCTCAGGCTCTCGCGGATTTCCTGAACGCCAAGTAAAATTTTGATATTGCAAATCGTTCGCGGGGCGCGGGTTTCGGCATTTCCGAACCCGCGCCCCGCTTATTTATTCGGTTATGAAATGGTCGCGCCCGTATGTGCGCTTCATGTTGAAGGCGTGCTTTTTTGAGTATACGTCGCTGAACTCGTCCCCCGATATGCCCATGCACGCGAGCATATCCCACAGATACATCATGACGTCGACTGTCTCCTCCATCAGATGCGTTCTGAGCGTGTCGGAGGCGAGCACCGCTTCGTGCCCCTTCTTTTTGAATATGTCGATTATCTCGCCCGCCTCGCCTATCGCCCACAAAAGCGAATCGCGCGCGTTTTCGGGAACTGTCGGCTGCCATATGCCCTCGTACTTCTTTTGAAGCTCCGCCTGCATGTCCATCATGTCTTTTATGGAAAGCGTATCCATGCCCGAACTTCCTTTCAGTCTATTTAGTCGCGTTCATAAGCGCGTCAACGGGAGACAGCGCCACGTCGGGGCGGCTGAACACAGCCGTCGTGTAGCTCACGTATTTCTCGTTCCCCACAAACTGCGGGTGCGGGTCAAGGTGATATTTGCTCGGCTTGTCCCTGCTCGCAAGCGGCGGATTCTGGCTCACGATGTATACGCTTTTGCCTGTCGTGACGTTGTAAAAGCCCACGCGCGACGGCGTGCCGCGATAGAACACGTCGTTTTCGTCGAACGTCAGAAAACTCTCGTCGCGCGATGTGAACGCGTGCCACGCTCTGACGAGCGCGACGACTTTGTGCTCGCCTGTATCCATGTTTATGCGCGTCACGCCGTTGTTGCCGCCCTCGAGCGTATACTTGCAATAGTATATTTTCTTTCCGTCCCTGCTCCACCACTCGTGAGTGGCGCGTTCAAGATTCAAAGGCGGATACATTTTTTCGGAGCCGTCGCGGCGCACAGTCCACAGCCGCATATATTCGCCCCTGTCGTTATATCGCATCGGGCGCGTTTTGTTTTCTCTGTTGTCTACCCAGTGATCCTCCGCCATCAGCGCCATATCTTTGTCGACGGGATTGAACTGACCGTGATTTCGGCAGTAATCCCATTCGCGCCACACATTGAATTTTCCCGACGCGAGATTCAGCGTGCCCGCGATGAACATGTCGCCCGAACGCGCGTCGACGAATATTTCGGATTTATCGGGAGAATACGTGAGATGCGTGCCCAGCGACTTGGGTTCGCCGTATTTTCTAAGCTCGTCGGGCACGTCCGCTATGAGCCTGAGAGGTTCGTCGGGGTCGGGCGAGCGCCTGTAAAATCCGTTCGGCCCGGCGAATATGCATTCGCCCGTTTGAAGATCCACCAGCGGGCCGGAGCGCCTTTCCGTTTCGGGAAATTGGGAAACCATGTCGCGCTCGAAGTCGACCACGCCCAGCGTTATGTACATAGACGGCGGGAACGTGCACATGAACCACAGATACCGCCCCGCGTCGTCCATCGCGGGATTCACGAAGTAGAACGACTGCTGTTGCGCGGCGACGCGCGTTTTGAGCACATACGATATTATTCCCGTCGCCGGATCGACGCTCTTTATGAAATGCTTCGACGTTTCGGGCGTATACACAAAAATTCACCCTCCCTGTGCTTTTGTTAGGAAGTATATCAGCGCCCGCCCGCGTTGTCAAATTTTACTGAAACTTTGCTTTCATTCTTTTGAGTATGCGGCTCACCGTCGCCTGCGTTACGCCCTCCGCCGCGGCGATCGCCAACTGGCTCGAACCGCATATTCTGAGCGCCGCCACGCGTTTCTCGCGCGGAGTGAGGCTCGCGCGCCCCGCCTTGACGCTCATATGCGATATTGCCTCGTCTTCGGCGCTCCGATATTCTTCCTCCACGTCGTCGCCTAAGGGAAACATTACGACGGTGCGCTTATAGGAGTTTAACAGCCTGAGCTCCATGTTAAGCTCGTTCTGTATGACGCTCAGCGCGTATGTGTGAAACTGCGCGCCCTTGTCAGGCTCGAAGCTGTTCGCCGCTTTTACAAGCCCCAGCATCGCCGTGCTCACGCGCTCGTCGAAATCGAGAGCACGGATATAGCCCGACCTGCGCGCGGCGTAATATGCCAGCGCTATGTTGTTTACAGTCAGTTCACGCGCGTTCGCCATTCGAAACACCTCCCGTTATAATGCCTAGCAGCTTGCAAAGCGTCGAGCGCGATATGAGCTGCTTGCCCCTGTGTAGCCTGCCGTGTGTCTTTATCAGCGCCATTGCGCTCGCCGCGTCAAGCCCCGTCATCTGTCTCACCTGATAGTACGTTATGTAATCGTCCTCGAACATGTCGCTTTTGTTATAGTAAAAATTGACCTTAGCGTTCATATAACCGCCTCCTATGCCGTAGTCGCGCCTTTCCGACAAAAGTGTCATATAAGACACAACCCGATAATAACACCTGTTTGTGTCTTTGTCAATACCCTTTAGGACACTTTTTTCGAGGCATTTCGCGCCGCTTTCAAAAACTAAATATTCTGTTATATCGCTACGCGTTCTGTTTTGTGCTATAATAAACGCGGTATGCCTTGCGGCGGCTTATTCGGCGCGCGTATCGCGCTGTGCGGGTGGATTTTATGAACGATTCTATTGTTTTCGAGCGCGTCGGAGACGCGATAAACTGGATAATCGGCGAACGTTGGAAGGGCGAAAAGAATGGTCTTGAAAACACGCGGGCGCTTCTGAAGGCGCTCGGAGACCCTCAGACGCGCATGGGAAAAATCGTGCACGTGGCGGGCACGAACGGCAAAGGCTCGACGTGCGCGTTCATAGAGCGCGGTCTGCGCGAGTGCGGCTATAAGACTGGGCTGTTCACGTCGCCGTATCTGTGCTGTTTTCAGGAGCGCATACGCCTAAACGGCAAGCCCATATCCGACGAAAAGCTGATAAGCGTCGCCAAAACCGTGGCGGCTTCGGCGCTTGAGCTGAGCGGCGCGGGCGTTTTTTGCACGACGTTCGAACTGCTTACGGCGGCGGCGTGCCTGTTCTTCGCCGAAGAAAACGTCGACTATTCCGTGATAGAGGTCGGCATGGGCGGCAGGCTCGATTCGACGAACGTATTGTCGCCCACGGTGTCGGTGATAGCCGCGATAGGCATGGATCACATGCAGAGGCTCGGAAACACAATAGAGGATATAGCGCGCGAGAAAGCGGGCATCATAAAGCCCGGCGTTCCGTGCGTCGCGCTTTCGCAGCAGGAGACTGTCATGCGCGTGTTCCGCGATTACGCGCGAACCGTAAAAGCGCCTTTGTTCGAGACGGGAAAAGAGATCGCGCTCAACGAGGACGCGTTCGGCTCGCGCTTCTCGGTCGATCTGCCCGCTTACGGACTGCTTTCGCAGAGCGTGTCAATAGCGGGCGGACATCAGATGCGCAACGCCGCTCTGGCGCTCACGGCGCTCGACAGGCTCGATATTGACATGAAAAAAGCGTCCGCGGGCGTGGCGCTCGCGAAGTGGCAGGGCAGGCTCGAATGGGTCTCGAACGTGCTCATCGACTGTGCCCACAACCCGCAGGGCGCGAACGCATTGTGCGAATACCTAAAAAAGCATATGAAAGACAGAAAGACCGTGCTGCTCACGGGCATGATGCACGATAAGCAAATCGACGCGTGCGCTTCCGTGTTCGGCTCTTTCGCCGACTGCGTCGTGGCGACGCGCGTCGAATGGCAGCGCGCGTTGCCCGCCGAGGAGCTTGCGAACACGTATCTGCGCATATTCCCCGAAAAGGCCGGCCGCGTTTATTCGCGCGAAAGCGTTTCGGACGCGCTCGCGCTTTCGAAAAAGCTCGCGGGAGACGACGGTGTGGTCGTCGTCGCGGGCAGCGTGTACGTGGCGGGCGACGTGCGCAGGCTGATGCTGCCCTCGGACGATATGAGCCTATGAGCGAGTTTTCACACCTGCCCGTAATGCTCGGCGAATGCGTCGCGGGCTTAAACATAAAGCCCGACGGCACGTATCTCGACTGCACGCTCGGCGGCGGCGGGCATTCCTCCGAAATATGCAAAAACCTGCTTGGCGGCCGCCTGATAGGCATAGACCGCGATTCCGACGCCATAGCTGCCGCGGAATCGCGCATAAGGGCGGCGGCTTCCGGCAGGTGCGAGGCGACCGCCGTGCGCGGCAATTTCCACGACGCTAAGGCGCTGCTCGCCGAATTGGGCGTATACAAAATCGACGGCGCGCTTATGGACTTGGGCGTTTCGTCGCATCAGCTCGATTCCGCGCCGCGCGGGTTTTCGTATAAGGCGGACGCGCCGCTCGACATGCGCATGGACATGCGTCAGTCGCTGACCGCCGCCGAAATAATGAACGAATGGTCTGAGGACGACATAACGCGCGTCATATCTGAATACGGCGAAGAAAAATGGGCGCGGCAGATAGCGAGAGTCGCCTGCGACAGGCGCAAAATATCGCCTATCGACACGACTTTCAAGCTGGTCGGCATAATTGACGCGTCCATTCCCAAAAAGTTCAGGGCGAAGGACGGTTCGCACCCGGCGCGCCGCACGTTTCAGGCGCTCAGGATAGCCGTGAACGACGAGCTGACGCCCCTCAAAAACGCGGTTTACGACATTGCGGACATGCTGAATCCGGGCGGGCGCATATGCGTTTTGACGTTCCACTCGCTTGAGGACAGAATAATCAAAACCGCGTTTAACGCGCTTGAAAACCCGTGCACCTGCCCGAAATCGTTTCCGATATGCGTGTGCGGAAAAAAGCCGACGCTTAAGGCTGTCACGGGAAAGCCATTGAAAGCCTCCGCCGCGGAGCTTTCCGAAAACCCAAGGTCGCGCAGCGCGAGTTTGCGCATAGCCGAAAAGCTGTGACATTGCCCGATATGAAAGGTTTGAAATGATAACGACGCTCGATCTGCCCTCGGGACGAATACATTTGCCCGCGTTCTTCGCCGACGCGACATACGCGTCCGTGCGCGCGACGGGCTTTGACGACGTGTACGCCTCACGCCTGCAGGGGCTTGAAATGAACACATATCACCTGTACAACCGCCCCGGCGGCAAGCTGATAAAGTCTCTGGGCGGTCTGGGCGCGTTCACGGGCTATAAAGGCGCTATACTCACCGATTCAGGCGGCTTTCAACTTTACTCGATGATACATGAAAACCCGGCATACGGCGAGATTCGCGAAAAGGAAATACTGTTCCGCCCCGACATGGGCGCTGACAAGGTGCATTTCACTCCCGAAAAATGCGTGCAGGCGCAGTTTATGTATAAAAGCGACATCATGATGGCGCTCGACATGTGCACTCACCCGAACGACGACATGTCGGTTCAAAGGCGCGCCGTGGAGCTTACCGTAAAGTGGGGCGCGCGCTGCCGGCTTGAGTTCGACAGGCTCGTAAAGTCCGTTTCGGGGCAAAAACCGCTGCTGTTCGCCGTGGTTCAGGGCGGCAGAGACCGTTCGCTCAGGCTCGAGTGCGGGCGGCGGCTCGAGGAAATTGGCTTCGACGGCTACGGTTTCGGCGGCTGGCCTACGGGCGAAAACGGCGAAATGCTGTACGACGCGCTTCAAATGGCAGCGGACGCTATGCCCGACAATAAGGTCAAATACGCTATGGGCGTGGGCAGACCCGAAGAGATCGTGAAGCTGACGCGCATAGGCTATTCGCTGTTCGACTGCGTGATCCCGACGCGCGAGGCGCGGCATATGCGCCTGTACGCGTTCAACGAAGGCGCGTCCGTTTATGACGACGGCTTCTATAAATTCATATATATTATGGACGAAAAATACGCGCGCGACGATAGCCCGATAGAGCCGGACTGCGATTGCCCCATGTGCAAAAACCACTCGCGCGCGTATTTACAGCACCTGTTCAAGATGGGCGACGCGCAGGCGCAGCGCTTAGCTACCGCTCACAATTTGCGCTTCTACGCGCGGCTTACGGAGCGTTTGAGAAATGAGCGCTAGTCCGTTGACATCAAAAAAGTACGCGTGCATATACGAAAAAACCGTCGAGCGCGTGCGCGCCGAGCAAATGGCGCGCTATCCGCGCCCCAAGGAAGCGGAGAAAGCGGCAAAGACTTTTATGCACGCTGTCACGGGCGCTTTCATGTCGTCAGAAGACTTGTCAAACGCGCGAAAGGCGGCGCTCGGCGGCGACCTTCTGACCGCCTCGCGCTTTCACGCGTCGGTGCGCGAAAGGTTCGATTACGCCGACGAATTGTACGGCAGGGTCTTTTCGGTTGTGGGAAACGCGCCCAGCGTGCTCGACCTTGCGTGCGGCTTGAACCCGCTGTATCTGGCGGCTAAGGGCGTTCGCCGCGTCACGGGCGTGGACATACACATGGGCTGCGTTGATCTGATAAACGAATGCGCTATGGCGTTCGACCTTGACGCGCGCGCGTTCGGCGGCGATCTGATATGCGACATACCGCGCGAAGAATGCGATTTGGCGCTGCTCATGAAGCTGCTGCCAGTGCTCGAAAAGCAGCGTCAGGGCGCGGCGAGCGACGTCATTCGGGGCTTGAACGCGCGGTTTTTGCTAATAACGTTCCCCACGCGCACACTCGGCGGGCGGCGCGTGGGCATGGAGAGACACTACGCCGAGTGGTTCGAGGGCGTTCTGCCCGAAACTCATATCGTGCGCGACTCCTTCACGCTGGGCAGCGAGCTTGCGTACATAGCGGAGCGTGTTTGATATGGCGAAAGTTTACGTCGTGGCGACCCCCATCGGAAATCTGAAAGACCTGACCGAACGCGCGCGCGAGGCGCTTGTCGAATGTGACTGCGTGTTCGCCGAGGACACGCGCGTCACAATGAAATTGTTGAGCTCCATAGGCATATCGAAGCCCATGTATTCGTGCCACCGCCACAACGAGGAAAAGCGCGCCGATTGGGGAATCGCGAAAATTGTCTCCGAAAACCTGACCGTCGCGCTGACGTGCGACGCGGGCACTCCCGGCATATCCGACCCCGGCGACGCGTTTATACGCGCGGCGTGGGAGGCTGGCATCGAAGTCGTGCCCGTAAGCGGACCGTCGGCAGTCGCTACCGCCATATCAATTTCGGGCTTTGACGCGCGCGAGTTCGCATTCTACGGCTTTTTGCCGCGCGAGAACAAGGCGATAGACGAAAAACTGAACGAAATGCTCCTGTCGGGCTTGGGCGTGTGCGTGCTGTACGAGTCGCCCCACAGGATAACGAATCTGCTCAAAAGAATATCTTTAACGCTGCCCGGCGCTCTGGCGTGCGTGTGCTGCGATCTGACGAAGAAATTCGAAAAGATAACGCGCGGCGGCATTTCGGAAGTCTACGAAAAAATCAAGGACGACCCGAACGCTGAAAAGGGCGAGTATGCCGTTGTGCTCGACATATCCAATGTCGGGAAACCCGAGCCGCCCGAAAAGAAGCAGCGCGCCGAAGTCATGATACTCGAAGCCCTGCTCGACGGCGAAACGTTCGATTCGGCGCTCCAAAAAGCCGCCGAACGCGGCGCGAGCCGCAATGAAATTTACAGAGCGAAGCTGTCCGTAAGCAGGCTGTTGCGTTATAATGAACAATAAACATTTTTCCGAACGGAGAATACATATGCGTCGCCGATTGATAAAATATGCGAAAATGGTAGCGCTTTCGTGCCTCCTGATCTCTCTGTGCAGTTGCGCGCTGCTTCCCGCCGAGGAGGTTCGCCGCACCGCGCCGATAGTTAAACTCACGCAGGCGGAGGAATTTGAGCTTTCATACGTCACGCGCGGGGACATGTCGCTCACGCGCCGCGTGAGCTGCACATACGTGCCCATACAGCGCGTCGGGCTGTATTTCGGCGTGAGCGGCGAGTATATCGACGAAATATATGTGTCCGTCGGCGACTACGTTAAAAAGGGCGACCTGCTGGGTCAGCTCAGGCTGATGGGAGTCGAGCAGAACATCGCGGACTGCGAAGCCGAAATACTGAGGCTCAACATGCAGAAAGCGCATCTGGAGGAAAACAGGGCGTTGGCGCTCGAACGCGCCAACGCGGCGTATGACGGCGAAGACCTTATAAAAGCCGTGGACGAACTGAACGCGTCATACGATAAGTCGGCGCTGTCAATAAGCGATTCGCTTTCTATAAACTCGCTCAGGCTCGATTCACTTAAAGAATCCCGCGATTTAAGGCAGCTTCGCGCGACTATTGACGGAACGGTGACATATGTCCGCAAATATCAGGAGTCGAGCGTTTCAAGCGAAACCGAACGCGCGGTGACGATCGCCGACTCGACTATGTCGCTTTTCACAGCGTCAACTGAGCTTTGGGAATACCTGCCCGTCGGCACGCACGTGACTATAACCGTCAAAAAGGTGGAATACGAAGCCGTCGTAGCCGACGAAGTCGCGCTCGGGCTTCCTAAAGAGGAGCGCGTTCCGGGTAAGAACTCGAACATGTATTTCACGCTCGTGACCCCGACGTTCGACCTTGAGGACAACGACAAAGGCTCGACCATCGTCGAGCTCGATTCGCGCACCGACGTTTTGAAGATCCACGAGGACGCGGTCAGCAAGGCGGGCGGCGAGACCATAGTCTACTATATGGATTCCGAGGGCATGAAGGCATACAAGCCCGTCACGGTGGGTCTGCACGCCGATAAATACTACGAAGTCATATCAGGGCTTACAGAGGGCGAGGCGGTGATCCTCGTATGAAAAAGCGCCTGTCATTCGCCGCGTGCCTGCTCGTTTTGCTGACGGTCTGCCTTTCGGGCTGTTCGGGCGGCGACAAAAAAACCGATACACAAATAGAGCTTTTGCCCGCGGCGGGCGTGGCTTCCGACATATTCACCGTGTTTCGCGGTTCAGACTATGTGCTCAAGGCATACGATTCGACGGTGCTTCCGTATGTCGAAGAACTGAATATGCCCGTCGACTGCGTAATAGATCAGGTTCTGGTGCGCCCCGGCGACCATGTGAAGGCGGGCGACATGCTCGTCAAAATGAACTTGGACGACGAGCGCGAAAGGGAAGCGGAGCTTACGGAGTCGATACGCCGCAAAACCGTTTCGAACGAATACGACAACCGCATATCGGAGCTTGAAATAAGCGTGCGCGAGGTCGAGCTGCGCGAGCTTATTTCCGCAAACGCCGACAGCCGCGAGATCGCGCTTAAAGAGCTCGACGTCGAAAGCGCGCGCCTCGCGCTTTCGCAGCAGAAGGAAACGCAGGAGCTGTCGCTGCGCGCCGAGCGCACCGAGCTTGAAAGGCTCAGAGCCGACCTTGAATACGACGCCGTATACGCGCCTTTCGACGGCGTTATCGCCCGCTCGGTCGAGTACAGCCGCGACACCCGCATTCCCGCGTATCAGACCATAGTGTATCTCGCGGACGAGACAAAGCTGTACATATCCTCGCCGTACATATCCGAAAGCGCGCTCAGCATCGCGAACGGCGGCGTGTACGCGCTCATAGGCGACGGAAAATACGATATACAATACCGCAAAATGGATTCCAACAAATATCTGTCCGCCATACTCGCCGGGGCGAGCATATACACCGAGTTTGATATAATCGGTCCTGACGGCTGGAGCGACGAAGTCGAGCCGGGCATGTACGCGGCGGTCGTGCTCAAAAACAATTACGATAGCGACGCGCTGCTCATACCCGCGAACGCCGTCCTCAATTCCGCCGGCGGAAAGTACGTATACGTCGTGACCGAAGACGGAGGTCGCGAGAAGCGCGACATAAAAGTGCGCATGATAACGAACGGCATATACGCCCGCGTGCTCGAAGGGCTTACGGAAGGAGAGCGCATATATGTCACGGATAAGTAAACCGATTTTGCTCGCCGCCGTTTTGCTGACGCTCACGGCGTTTCCCGCCGTCTCCGACGGTATGCTGATACCCGACGACATGATAGTCACCGACACAGCGAACTACAAGACGACTGTCGCCGAAAACGGCGACTACGTAAAGAGCGGCATGGCGAGCGCGTATCTGTATTACCCGACTCAGTATGAAGTCAGATACACGGGCGCGCCCGCGCGGTTCGTCGAATACAACAGAAAGCGCGGCGAAGAAGTTAAGAAGGGCGATTTGCTCGCCACGTTCACGCCCGTTCGCGACGAAGTGGCGGTGACCCAAATGCGCTTGGCGCTCAAACGCGCTCAGGAAAACTACGAGAGCGGGCTTAAAGATTTTGAGGAATCCATAACCGACGCGGAGCGCGATTTGTCATTGGCATACGACGCGCATTCGCGCGAGATCATGAGGCTCAAACTTGAAAAGGCAAATTTGCAGCTCGAGAAATACAAGTTCGAATCCCTGAACAACATATCCGATTTGCAGAAAGATTTGGATGAGCTGCTCCAATCGTATGAAAACTACATGCTTTACGCGCCCGAGGACGGCACGATATACGAAACCGTATACCTGCGCGACGGCGAGATCGTGTACGGCGACACGCCGCTTTTGTGGCTGTACGACCCGATGGACGTGCTCTTCGGCGTGAGCGACGAAAACGGACTTTTGCGCTACAACATGGAAATAAAAGTGAGCGTCGGCATGAACAACCGCCGCGTATCGGGCATGGGGAGAGTCGTGTCGGCTTACAACGTGCTGCCGAGCGCGGCTTCGGGAAACCAGATACTTATACGCGTTACCGACTACGACGAGGACGAAATGATAAACCTGACGCGCCCGTCGGTGGAGTTCGAAACCGTGCGCATAAGCAACGTGACCGTGTTGGACAGGGACGCGCTTACGCTGTACGGGGGCAGATATTTCGTATACAAGCTCGCCCCCGACGGCATGGTGTCGAAGCGCTATGTAAACTATTTCACGGGCAACGCCGCCACCGGCGCGTGGCTCTTGCAGGGCGTCGAGCCCGGCGACACGCTGATACTGGACTGACGGGAGGGCACTTCGATGCTTAGGTTTGTTCTGCGCAAAATGATAAGCAAGAAATGGCTGTTCATAGCGCTTTTGATAGGCAACATACTTTTGGTAGGCATCGCCTGCTCAAACCCGATTTACGCGGGCGCGGTCATGCAGCGAATGCTGTCCGACGAGCTTGACGCGTATCTTACCGAAAAAAACTCATACCCCGGAACAATAAGCACCGTTTTCGCCGGTTCTGTGCGCAGAAACGCCATGCGCGGCGAATACGAGGAAAAGGCGGGCAGGCTGTCCGAGGAATTTGGCGTTCCGTCGGTCTGCGAGATAACCCACTACTATCTGAACCTGACTTCGAACACGCCGACCGTCGAGCGCGACGACGCGAAATCGTCGAGCATAATGCTGGGTTCAATCACCGATTTTGAAAAACACGCGTCAATAACGGCGGGGCGCATGTATTCAGACGGCATACGCTCTGACGGCGTCGTCGAAGTCGTCGTGAGCCAGCGCGGTCTTATAGACCTCAATCTGCTGCTGGGCGAACGCCGCGTTTTCGAAAAACTGCCCGATCTGAACGGAAACCCGCTCACGATAGAGGTGGTCGGCGTGTTCGACGTGTCCGACCCGTCGGACGTGTATTGGGTCAGAACGCCTTCGTCGTACCGCACCGAGTGCCTCATGAACTTTGACGTGTTCAATAAACTGTTCGCATACGACGGTTGCGTCATACCTCTGAACGCGACTTGGTATACGCTTTTGGACACTTCCAAAATGCGCTCGGACGAATCCGCGCACATGTACGACGTCGCGCAGGCGTACAGAGTGCTAGATAAGGACGATTCGTACATATCGATGACTCTCAACTTCGACGGCATACTCAAATCGCACCTCGAGACTAAGGCGAAAGTCACCGTGACACTGTGGGTGCTGCAAGTGCCTATATACATACTGCTCGCCGCCTTCATATTCATGGTGTCGCGGCAGATACTCGAAACCGAGGAGAGCGAGATCGCGGTTTTGAAGAGCCGCGGCGTGCGCCGCGGAAAGATCATCAGCATGTACGCGCTGCAAAGCGCGTTGCTGGCGCTTGCGGCGGTTCTGGCGGGCGTGCCGCTCGGTTCGTTCATAACTCAGGTTTTGGGCTCGGCGAACGCGTTCTTGCAATTCGTGTCGCGCCGCCCGCTGCCCGCCGAAGTCGACGCGGAGGCGCTCATATACGCGCTCGTCGCCGCCGCGATAGCCGTGTGCGCCATGGTGCTGCCTGTGCGTAAATATTCGAAGGACTCAATAGTCACTCAAAAACAGGGCAAGCACAGACCGCGCCGCCCGCTGTGGCGCGTAGCGTTCCTAGACATTATCGCGCTCGGCGCGTCGGTGTACGGGCTGTATTCGTTTAATTCTCAAAAAGAGCTGTTCGCCCAAAAGATAATCGAGGGCGCTGTGCCCGACCCGCTCTTGTTTCTGTGCTCGTCGCTGTTCATAATTGGCGCGGGTCTGCTCGCGATACGTATAATTCCGCTGATAGTTTCGCTGGTGTTCAACCTGTTCAGGCGGCTGTGGTCGCCCGCGATGTACGCGTCGTTTTTGAAAGTCCTGCGCCAGAGGGCGAATCAGGATTTCATCATGATATTCTTGGTAATGACGATAGCGCTCGGCGTTTTCGACGCGCAGACCGCCTCCACGATAAACGAGAGCGCCGAGGAGAACACGCGCTACATAACGGGCGCGGACATAGCGCTGCGCGAGGTGTGGCAGAACAACTCGATGCAGGTCGAGCAGAACCCCGACCTCGACCTTATATATTACGAGCCTGATTTCGGCGCGTATCTTACTATGGACGGCGTCGCGAGCGCCGCGAAGGTGTACAGGACGGCGGGCATATCGCTGAGCGTCACGGGCGGCAGCGTGAAGGACGTAAACCTGATGGCTATCGACACCGACGACTTCGGAAACACCGCGTGGTTCGACGAAACGCTGTTGCCCCACCACTGGTATGAATATCTGAACGCCATGGCGCGCAACGCGCGCGCGGTTTTGCTGTCCACCAACCTGAGGGACGAATACGGCTTCAAAGTGGGCGACGCGGTTCTGTATCAGAACGCCGAAAAGGAGAGCGCGCGCGGAATCGTTTACGGCTTCGTCGACTACTGGCCTGGCTACGCGCCCGTTTCGTATAAGCGCGGCACCGACGGCATGTTCCGCGAAAGCGAGAATTTCCTCATCGTCGCAAACCTGTCTCAGGTTCAGGACGCTCTGGGCGTGAAGCCCTATGAGGTGTGGCTCAAATGCGAAGGCGACTCCGAGTTTATATACGAGTTCGCCGACGAAACGGGAAAACTGTTTTCGACGTTCTTGGACGTCGAACAGCAGATCGTCGAGAAGAAGAACGACCCGATGCTCAAGAGCCTGAACGGCGTTTTGACGGTCGGTTTCATAGTGGTTCTGTCGCTGTGCGTCATAGGCTTCTTGATGTACTGGATACTTTCCATACGCAAGCGCACGCTGCAGTTCGGCATATTCAGGGCGATGGGCATGTCCATGCGCGAAATATTCGGCATGTTGATAAACGAGCAAATATGCATATCGATAACCGCCATATCGGTGGGCGCTCTGGTGGGCTTCACGGCGGCAAAGCTGTTCATGCCGCTTATACAGATCGCCTACGCGTCGAGCGAAACGTACCTTCCGCTGCGCTTGGGCGTCAATATGCACGATACGGCGCTTATGTTCCTGTTAGTGGGCGGAATGCTGCTCTTATGCATGATAATACTTGTCGTTATAATTCGCCGCATGAAGATCGCTCAGGCTCTCAAGCTGGGCGAGGATTGAGGGGGCGTAACCGTATGCGCAAAGAGTACATAATACAGGCGCGGAACGTGTCCCGCGCGTTTCCGGTGAGCGGCAGGGATTTCTGGGCGCTCAAAAACGTCAATCTCGACGTTCCGGCGGGCAAGCTCACAATATTGAAGGGCAGAAGCGGCTCGGGCAAGACTACGCTCATAAACATACTGGGCGCGCTTGACATGCCGACGACAGGCAAGGTGCTGCTCGCGGGCAAAAACATAGTGAAGCCCGACGAGCGCGCCCGCACGGTTTTGCGCCGCAATTCGATAGGCTTCGTGTTTCAGTCGATAGCGCTCATACCGATGATGAACGCCGTTGAGAACGTTGAATACGCGCTCAGGCTTAGCAAATACAAGGGCGACAGGCGCGCCCGCGCTATCGAGTGCCTGAAGCTCGTGGGGCTTGACAAGCGCCTGAACCACATGCCGCAGGAGCTTTCGGGCGGCGAACAGCAGCGCGTCGCCATTGCGCGGGCGCTCGCGCACAAGCCCAAGGTTATATTCGCGGACGAGCCCACGGGCGAACTGGACACGAACACGGGGCTGCGCATAGTCAAGATATTCAAAGACATGATAGAGGCCGAGGGCGTTTCGGTCGTAATGACGACCCACGATACCGGCCTTATGGAGATAGGCGACGCCGTGTTCGAGATTGACGACGGGGAGATCGTGTATGGAGCGGATTGAAAGACCCGAGCACATTATATCGTGCGACAACCTTGTGAAGATATACAAAACGCCCGACATCGAGGTGCTGGCGCTTCAGGGGCTCGACCTGACCGTCGATTACGGCGAGATGATGGCAGTAATAGGCAATTCGGGTTCGGGCAAATCGACGTTCCTCAACATGATAGGCGGGCTGGACAGACCTTCCGCCGGCAGGCTCGTAGTAGACGGCAAAGACCTGTTCAAATTGAACGACAAGCAGCTCGTCGAGTACAAGCTGCGCACGGTCGGCTTCGTGTGGCAAAACAACGCCCGCAACCTGCTGCCGTATCTGACCGCCGTTCAGAACGTCATGATGCCTATGCTGTTCTCGGGCGACGGCAAACGGCGCGCCAGAGCCAACGAGCTGCTCGACATGGTCAGGCTTTCCAAGCGCAAAAACGCGAAGCTGTCAACGCTTTCGGGCGGCGAACAGCAGCGCGTGGCGATCGCTATCGCGCTATCCAACAACCCCAAGCTGCTTCTGGCGGACGAGCCCACCGGCTCTGTAGACCAGAAAACGTCCGATTACATATTGGACATGCTCAGGGACATAAACAAAAATTCGGGCGTTACGATTGTCATAGTCACGCACGACCAGCTTCTCGCCAAAAAGGTCAGCCGCGTCGTAGCCATACGCGACGGCAAAATTTCCAGCGAGCGCATTATGAAAGAAAGCTATCTGAAGCGCCTGAACGAAATATCGTCCCTTACGAGCGTTGACGAAGTGCAGGACGAATACGCGGTTATGGACAAGGCGGGACGTTTGCAGCTTCCGCGCGACATGCTGACGAAGCTGGGCGTTTCTGGAAACCGCGTCCGCATGGAGATGCGCGACGGCGAGATAGTTATAATGAAGCCGTATGACGAAATAACATAAATTTGACGTGCGCTTCCGGCAATCCCGTTGCATTTTGAAATGCTTACGCTGTATAATGATTCGGCGCGCAAATCACCGCGCGCGATTTCTCACTTTCGCCGATTCCGGGCGGCGTGTGCCCCTATGGGGTGCCGATACGGACATGACGCGGGAGGCGGAAAAAACAAATAAGGAGGAACCCCACAATGGCTGTCATTTCCATGAAACAGCTTCTGGAGGCGGGCGTACACTTCGGCCACCAGACCAGGCGCTGGAACCCCAAGATGGCGCAGTACATCTTCACCGAGCGCAACGGCATCTACATCATCGACCTGCAAAAGACCGTTCGCAAAATCGACGACGCGTATATGTTCGCGCGCGATCTGGCTCTCGACGGAAAGAGTATACTCTTCGTGGGCACGAAGAAGCAGGCGCAGGAATCCATCGAGTCCGAAGCCAAGCGCTGCGGCATGTTCTTCGCCAACAACCGCTGGCTGGGCGGCACGCTCACCAACTTCCGCACTATCCGCAC
>CAYVPJ010000014.1:0-70256 GCA_964453505.1 uncultured Oscillospiraceae bacterium
TTCCCCGCGCAATCGCTTACGGAAACTCCGCAGAGTTTCCGTAAGCGATTGCCCTGTAACCGTATCGCGCGTTTGTTGACAACATTCGGGCGCGGTGTTATACTTTATTAACGGTTTAGAATTATCGCGTTTTGTCATATCCGCGTTGACCGGGGGCGTCGGATTCGGATACAGCGACGCCGCTTGGGACGCCTGCGGCGGGCGCGAAGGAGTGAGAGCGTTATGGGCGTTAAGCACCGCGTAAAGCGCGCGTACACATTATTGCTCATATCGTATCTCGCGCTGCTTATACTGCCCGCGGGGTTCACCGTTTTTCTCGTCAGGGAAGTTTATCAGACGAGCGAGAAGAGATGCGTCGAGCGCGCGCTAGTAGAGCTTGCCCGCGCGGGCGCGACGCTTCAGAAACAGCTTGAAAACATGGACGCGGCGGTCATGCCGCTGTCATACGATTCAGACATGGCTCAGATGATGAGCCTCGCCCGTCCGAGCGGCGGCGAGACGAGCGTCTATCAGATATTGCGCTTCAGCCGTATGCTCGACGATAAATTCAAGAGCATGGACTCCGAAAACACAGGCTACAGGGTGTTTTTGGAGAACAACGAGTTCGTGTTTTACAACGGCTACGTGAGCTACGGTTTCGACTTCTACTGCCAGTACGCGCTAAAATACGACAATATGGACACCGACGAATGGCGGAAGCGCGTGTTCGCGGCGGACGAGCGCGAGCTTATACCCATGGATTCAATAACGTTCGTGTCGAATCTCAATCTGGACGCAATCACATATAACTACCCGCTCAAGCGGCGCGCCGCCAACGGAGAGATCAGGCGCGCCGCCGTGCAGTTTTTCATATCCAGAAACACGCTTGAAGACCTGTTTTCATTCATAGGCGACGACGGTCAGGCGTGCATATACGCGCGGAACGGCGAGAAAACCGCGAGCGTCGGCCGCGCGCGCGGCTACGAGCCCGACCTGAGCGCAATGACGGGCGGTTCGGGCTTTTTCTACGCCGACGACGATAACGACATACTGACATACTACCGACCATCAGAAGATATGCTGCTGCTCACGGCTCAGGACACGCGCGTCGCCATATCCGACGCGATCGCCGTGCGCCGGCTTTCGATGATCGCGCTTTCAGTATACGCCGTGGTCGAGGCATTGCTGTGCGTGTATCTCGCGCGCAGAAACGCTATGCCTATCAGAAAATTTGTGACCAGCGTGCGCGATTATCTGCCCGACAACGACGAGAATATTAGCGATTACGCGTATCTCGATAAGTCAATAAGCCACTTCGAGCGCAGTCAGCGCCGCATTGACGCCGCGCTTATGGAAAAACGGACGCTCGAGGAGACGATCCGCTTGGAAAGGCTCGCCGACCTGATACTCGAAGGCGGGAATTCTAACATCGAAAGCGCGATTGCGCTGTCTGATAAGATCGGCGTGAGCATTCAGGCCGACATGTATTGCGTGGCGACGCTCTCGCATTGCGGCAATGCCGACGAAATCGTCAATCTGGCGCGGGCGCTCAAGCGCGACGGCTTCCGCGTGATATTCAACCGCTATCGCGACGGCTGCGTCGCATTCATATTCTTCTTCGACACAAAGAACGCGCGCGAGAACCGAGATTCGGCGGTCGGCTATCTGCGCGGGCTGATAGACGGCATTGAGAACGCGCCCCACGGCGGCTTGGGCAAACTGTACGACGACATATCCGACGTGCCGACCTCCTGCCAGCAGTCGCTTTACTGCGCGAAGCTGGGCGACACGAAAAACGACATCGACCTGTTCGACAATGTAAGCCGAGCCTTCAATGCGCCGCACTTCTCCCTCAAACAGCAGCAGCGGCTGCAAAACGCGGTGCGCCACCACGACGAGGATGCCGTGCGGCAGATATTCGCGCGCATATCCGTCGAGAACACGCAGGACAGGCATTTGTCGTCAACGCTTCAGAGCGTGCTGATATCGACCATCGAAGCCGCGCTTTTGATGGCGGCGGAGGAGGTCGCCGCGGTCGAAAACCTGTCCGATTTGTTGCACTTAGTGAGGCGTTCAGACGATTTCGGTTCGCGCCTGAGTGCGCTCGAGGACGCGTTCATATCTGTCTGCCGAGCGCGGGCTGAGCGCGCAGGCGGGCATAAAGAAGAAATGCGCGACGAATTGCTGAAATATATAGACGATAACTACGCGGACGAAAGCGTGTGCGTGGCGGGCGCGGCAGCGTGCTTCAATTTGAGCGAAAGTTATTTCTCGACGCTTTTCAAGGAGCTGACCGGCGAAGCGTTCAGCCAGCGCCTGGAAAGCGTGCGCCTGCAAAGGGCGACCGAAATGCTGACCGACACCGATCTGAGCGTTGAAGAGATAGCCAGACGCGTCGGCTATTCGAGCGACTCGAGCTTCCGCCGCGCGTATAAACGAGTTCTGGGCGTGACCCCCGCTCAGGCGCGCGAAGGTTGAATAGGGGTTCATTTCACACTGCCACCGTACAATCTTTTCGATTAAAATGAAATGTACGCCCGAAAAAGGCATTGCGCCTTGTTTTTTCGCGTTCCTATATCTTAATATTGTGGCAGTTAGTGCCGAACGGGGAACGCGTCGGCGCTCAATTATAACCGAAAGGGGAACTTATTTATGAAGAAACTCATCACGCTCGCGCTATGCCTGATGCTTGTGTGTTCCGTCGGAATCGCGGAACCCAAGTACAACCCGCCCGGAGAATTTCCGATAGCGGACGAAGTTATCACGCTGCGCATATTCGCCCCGCAGGACGGCGAGAACAGCCGCGCCGACAACCTGCAAACGAAGGAACTGGAAGAAAAACTCGGCATCAAAATAGAATGGATAACCGCCCCCACCGGCAGCCTGCGCGAGAAGCTCAATCTGATGCTCGCGGGCAGCGACGAGGGCAAGGCCGACATCATAATGACCGGCGTGGGTCAGGCCGACCGCCTCGACATGGTCACAGAAGCGCAGTTGGGCGCTCAGGGCTTGGTTATGCCTCTCAACGAGCTGATAGACACGGTTTCCGTGGGCTACAAAGACGCGTTCGATAAGCTGCCGGGCATGAGGGATTACATCACCACGCCCGACGGAAACATATACTCGATGCCCAACGTTGACGGCTCGCTGCACGTTCAGTACAACATGAAAATGTGGATAAACACGCAGTGGCTCGAAAACCTGAACCTTGAAATGCCCACGACCACCGACGAGTTCTACGAAGTGCTCAAGGCGTTCAAAGAGCTGGACGCGAACGGCAACGGCGACCCGAACGACGAGATTCCGCTGTCCGGCGTGAAATCGGGCGCGGGCACTCAGATCGACGGCTTCCTGATGGCGCCCTTCCAGCTCACCCCTGAAACCACGAAACTGTACGTTGACGACGGAGTCGTGACGTTCGCGGGCGTGCAGGACGGCTACCGCGAGGGCTTGCGCTATCTGTACAAGCTCTACTCGGAAGGCCTGCTCAACCCGGAGAGCTTCACTCAGGATAAGAACAATCAGGTCAACCTGAACGAAAACGGCGACGTGTGCGTGATAGGCTGCTTCATGGCTCAGAGACCCGGCTACGCATGCGACCTTTCCACAATTCCCAACAGCAAAAAGTGGGAGCAGTATCAGTCCCTCGCGCCGCTCGAAGGTCCCGACGGCAACCGCGTCGCGGCGTGGAATCCCTACATAATGTATCAGACGGGCATGACTTTCCTGTCGAGCACTTGCAAATACCCCGAGGCGGCGTTCAGGCTCATAGACTACTTGGCGACCGAGGAAGGCTCTATACGCTCCGCGTTCGGCGTCGAGGGCAAGCACTGGGTGCGCGCCGAGGAAGGCGAATACGGTCTTGACGGCACGCAGGCGACCATAACCGCGCTTCCGAACGACGACACCAACGTCATGTGGACGCAGCTCGCGGGCTTGGTGCGCGACACGCGGTTCACCGTTATGCTCACGACCAACCCCGACCCGTATGCCGAGGGCGTGAAGCCGCTCGACGGCCGTCAGATAGTCATGTACAAAGGCTCTCTCGAACACGAGAAAGTGCGCCAGCCGCTCGAAAGCGTGCTGCCGAGCCTGTACTTCACAGAGGACATAGCCGAAGACATAGCCCTCATTAAGACCACCGTTATGGACTATCAGAATCAGGCGCTGGTGCGCTTCGTGACGGGCGATCTTGACATAGAGGCCGATTGGGACAGCTATGTTAGCGAACTAAACAGCATAGGGCTTGAAGAATACCTCGAAATGTATCAGGCCGCATACGACGCAAGCTCGTTCGCCGCGTCCTGAAACGCGCACGCAAAAACCTGACGGCAAACATAAGCGTAAGCCCCGTCGCGCGGGGCTTACGCGCAAATTCTTCGATACGGAGGCTCGGAGCGTATGAGCGTCACGGCGCGGGCATATTCCGAAATCAACAGGCGAAAGCTGACGCGGTTCAGGCGCGGCGTAATGCGCCATTGGCAGTTGTATCTGCTGGTGCTGCCGCCCATCATATACGTTATATTGTTCAGATATGTGCCCATATGGGGCTCTCAGATTGCGTTCAAAAACTATAAGCTCGGAGACAGCATATCGGACAGCGAATGGGTCTCTATAGAGCATTTCATAAAATTCTTCAAGGCGAATCAGTTCGGGACGCTGCTCATAAACACAGTGTCTCTATCCGTATACAATATCGCCGTGGGGCTGTTCCCGCCAATATTGCTTGCGTTCGGGCTCAACTATGCCGTAAACAAGCGCTTCGGAAAGACCGTTCAGATGGTGACTTACATGCCGTATTTCATATCCACGGTGCTTGTGGTGGGCATAGTCACCCGAATGCTTTCGCTCACAGGACCAGTGAATACGTTAATTGAAAATATGGGCGGCGAGAAAATACTGTTCGTGAGCAAGCCCGAGCTGTTCAGAAGCATATACGTGTTTTCGGGCGTATGGCAATCGACGGGTTACAACGCCGTGGTGTATTTAGCGGCGCTCGCGGCGATAAACCCCGAGCTGCACGAGGCGGCGATCGTCGACGGCGCGAATATATGGCGCAGGATATGGCACGTCGATCTGCCGGGCATACTGCCCACAGCCATAATACTTTTGATACTGTCGTGCGGCAAAGTACTCACCGTGGGCTATGAAAAGGTGCTGCTTTTGCAGAACCTACAAAACATGCGCACGTCGGACATCATATCGACCTATGTGTACAGAATTGGCATCGCCGAGGGAATGCAGTTCAGCTATTCCACGGCAATAGGGCTGTTCCAGTCGCTGGTGTCTCTATGCCTGCTTACCATAGTGAACTACGCGTCCAAGCGCGTAAGCGAAACGAGCTTGTGGTGAGGAGGACGAAAAAATGCAATTACCGCATCTGAAAAAGACGTTCGGCGACAACGCGTTTTCGGTTTTGAACACTCTGTTTTTGCTGATGGCGCTGATGCTCGTGGCGCTTCCAATTATAAACGTTATTGCGCAGTCGTTTTCAAGCCCAAGCGAGGTGATAGCGGGGCGCGTGTCGCTGTGGCCCAAAAAGCCCACGCTGCTTGCATACCGCGAGATATTCCGCTCAAACCTGCTCATATCGGGTTATAAAAACTCGCTCATATACACCGTTTTGGGAACACTGATAAACGTCGTCATGACCGTTATGTGCGCGTATCCGCTCTCGCGCAAGGATTTCGTGGGCAGGAAGCAGATAATGTGGCTGTTCGTGTTCACGATGATATTCTCCGCGCCGCTCATACCGACGTATCTGAATATTCGCAACCTCAAAATGATAGACACCGTGTGGGTGATGATTATCCCCGGCGCAATATCCACATACAACATGGTGATAGCGCGCACGTTTTTCCTAAACAGCATACCCGACGAAATGCTTGAGGCGGCGGAATTGGACGGCGCGAGCGACATGCAGGTGCTCACAAGGCTGGTGCTGCCGCTTTCAAAAGCCATAATCGCGGTGCTGGTGCTGTTTTACGCGGTCGGGCACTGGAACTCGTATTTCGACGCGTTCATCTATTTGAACAAAGAAGAAATGCTGCCGCTGCAGGTGGTGCTCAGGAACATAATGGCGAACGCCAAAATGATTGAGGAAATGGCGAGCGCGACGTTCGAGCAGAGCCAGCGCTTGGCGGTCGTCGAGGTGTTGAAATACGCCGTGATCGTGTTCGGAAGCCTGCCCGTATTGATGCTGTACCCTGTCGTGCAAAAGTATTTCGTAAAGGGCGTAATGATTGGCTCTGTGAAAGGATGATTATATGAAGCTGTCTGTCTCTGAAAACAAGCGCTATTTCACACTCGACGGAAAGCCGTTCTTCTGGCTGGGCGACACCGCGTGGTTTATGTTCTCGAAGCTCGGCGAGGAGGAAGCAAAGACATACCTGATAAATCGCCGCGCGAAGGGATTCACAGTCATACAGGCTACGCTCGTCCACACATACGGCTACGCGACGCCGGAGGGCGCGAAGGCTTTCGCGGACGACGATTTTGCAAGGCCGATTGCCGACGCGGGCGAAAACGGCTACTGGCGGCGCGTCAGAAGGCTTGTGGATTTCGCGAAGGAGCAGGGCTTGTTCATGGGACTTCTGCCGTCGTGGGGCAAGTTCGTGAAGGACGGTCGGCTAAACGCGCAAAACGCCGCCGGGTATGTCAGATTCTTAGCGGATACGTTCGGCGAGTGTGAAAACGTCGTCTGGATAGTCGGCGGCGACATACGCGGCGACGTGAACCCCGAAGTTTTCAACATAATAGGAAGCGAGTTAAAGCAGCTCTGTCCTGACAGGCTGATAGGCTATCACCCGTTCGGGCGCTGCTCGTCGTCTTTCTGGTTTCACAATGAGCGCTGGCTCGATTTCAACATGTTCCAGTCGGGACACCGCGATTACGGTCAGAAAATGCTCAACGCGTGGGACGATAACGACGTGTTCTACGGCGAGGACAACTACCGCTATGTCGAGTGCGACCGCGCGCTTTCGCCCGTCAAGCCGACGCTCGACGGCGAACCGAGCTATGAATTGATACCGCACGGGCTGCACGACCCGTCGCAGCCGTACTGGCAGGCGGCGGACGTGCGCAGATACGCGTATTGGTCGCTGCTCTCAGGCGCCGCGGGGCACACATACGGCGACAACGCCGTCATGCAATTCTGGAACGGCGAGGGCAAAGGCGATTACAGCGCGCTCGAGGGCTGGAAAAGAGCCGTTCACGACGCGGGAAGCGGGCAAATGAAACACGCGCGCAAGCTCATGGAAGCGATAGGTTTTCAGAGCGGCCGCCCCGCGCCCGAGTTTTTGCGCGGTCCTGTCGGCGAAAAGCACGCGTACCGCCCCGCGCTTTTGACTTCGTCGGCGTTTTGCGTGTATGAATACGAGGGAAACCCGATACGCGTAGACACCGAAGCCCTCCCGTTCGCGCATTCGCGCGGTCTGTGGTACGACACAGTATCCGGTTCGGCGAGCGTTTTCGGCGACGCGCCCCGTTCGTCCGACGCGGTTTTCACGCCGCCCGACAGGCGCGCGGGTCAAAACGATTGGGCGCTCATAATATACGACGCTTCAAACGAAGCCGCAATACTCAATAATCTCGCGTGAGCGAAGCCCGCCAACAAAACACAATCGCCCGCGAAAGCCCTAAGCGCTTCGGCGCGGCAGGCGTTTCGCGGGCGGTTTCGATGTTTTGTTCATTCGGAGATTGCCAATGGCGGCATAAAATGATATAGTATATTGTGTTATCATATTAACGCGCATTGCGGGGGAATCAAACGGTGAGAGACCATTCGCGTTTTCTGCCGCGCAGAATCTATATCGTGTACAATCTGCTGTTGGTGCTCATACCGATAGTTATACTCATATTGCTGTTCCTGTTCTCGATGCAGAAACAGCTCATGGGCGAAATCGTCAAAATGCGCACAGTTGACTTGGAACGCACGCGTGATGCTGTCGACGAGCGGCTTGAAAGTTTCGGCTCTATGATGGTATACGCGTCTTTGGACAATGATTTGCGCCCGTTCCAGCTCAGACAGAACTCATACGACACCGTGACGGCGCTTAACCACTTAAAGCAGCACGCGTCAACATTGGGCGACACTCAGATTTTCTTTTACATACTCGCAGACGAGTGCTTCTATTCGCCCAACGGCAAGATGTCGCTTTCGACATTCAAAAAGGAGTATCTGTTCGAAGGCGGCTGGAGCGCCGACGACTTTCTCGATATGCTCAACGCGCCCGCGCCCTATGGCGCGAGTCCCGCGGGCTGCACGCTCATGGGCGCGCACCCCGGCGGCAGGCGGTATGTGACGGTGGTTTACCCGTGGGCGACAAAGGGCGTAATATACGGCGCGGGCGTGGGACTGTTTCCGACGGAGTGGTTCAAAACGCGCCTGCTCGCGGACGAGGACGCGCCTTCAATGATACTGGACGCGGACGGAAACATACTGTTCGCTGCGTCGGGCAGCGCGGGCGACGAGTTTCAGACGGCCGCTTTGAGCGTCGGAGAAGGCGACGCGTCTGTCGGGGGCGACTCGTGGCGGCTGATCAGCGTCAAATCGCGCCTTAACGGTTGGGAATATCTGAGCGCGGTTTCATACGCGTCCATGCGCGACATGATGCTGGGCGGTCATGCGTGGCTGTTCGCGTCAATATTGGCGGCTACGCTCGCCTGCGTCGCGGTGGGCGTGATGGTGGCGATCAGATATTACTGGCCAGTGCGCAGTCTGGGCGCGTTGCTCGGCAGCGACAAGGCGCAGGAGCATCTGGTGCACGACCACGTCACGTCCATACTCGAAGACAACCGCGCAATGCAGCTTGCGAACGAGGGAATGCGGCGCGCGCTTGACGAAAAGCGCGACACTTTGTGCCGCGAAACTCTCGCGCGCATACTGTTGGGCGACGCGGGCGAAGACACACTGCGCAAATGGCTCGAACGCGGCCGTCTGTCTCTCAAGGGCGAGTATCACGCCGTTATGGCCGTGGGGTTCGGCGGGCAAATATCGTCCAAAGCAATAGACGGCGCGATTATGAGCCTGTACGACGAAGGAATATACGCAACCGAAGGCTACCGCGCGGGCGTGATAGCCGCGCTCTACGACGGAGACGGCGGCGAAGGTTTCGCCGACAGACAGGCAGAAAAAATACTCGCGCTGCTTCAAAGACCCGAATACCCGCCCGTCAGAATAGGCGTGGGTCAAACGTGCTCACAGTTGGGCGATTTAAGGCGCAGCCTCATAGAAGCCGCGGCGGCTCTGCGCAGCAACGCCGAAGAGAGCATAGTATACTTCGAAAACATGCCCGAAATGAAGCTCGAATACTACGACAAAACCGTCGTAGGGCAGCGCATAATGCTTGCCGAGACGATACGTCAGGCCGACCCCGCCGCCACTGACGACGCGTGTTCGGCGCTTTCAGATCAACTCGAGGCGCTGTACAGGCGGACGGACGAAGTCGCGTACAGGTTTATCGTAAACGGAATATTGAACGACCTGCTTCCCGTGTTCGAGGAAGCGGGAACGACCGATATATCATGGAAAATAAACCTGGCGGTGCACTCTCTGAAACCGCAGGATTTCATGCAGCACCTGCGCCCGCTGTGCGTGCAGAGCGCCCAAAACATATCGCAGAAGCGCAGCACATGGCGCAACAGGCGCATGGACGACGTGCTAGGATATATTGACCGTCATTTCACAGACCACGAGCTTTCGCAAACGCTCATAGCCGAAAAATTCGACCTGACGCCGGTATCGCTGAGCCGAATGTTCAGCGAATCAGTGGGCGTTCTGTTTATGGACTACGTGTCGCAAAAGCGGCTCGCCCGCGCCGCCGAGCTGCTCGTGCGCACGGACGAATGCGTTCGCGAGATAGTGAATCAAATCGGCTATATAGACGTTTCGAGCTTCACGCGCAAGTTCACGCGCTTTTACGGTCTGAGCCCCGCGGCATACCGCAAACAGAAGCGGGAGCAGGCTGAATAAGGCACAAAATCGGCAGGCGAAAGCCTGCTTTTTTTGTGCGAGAATTTCACACAGTGCGCGCCGCGTGTTAAAAACGCGCCGCGCGCGCGTTCTGTATTGGGCAATATTGCCATATACGGCATGGTTATAATTTCGCACACCGTCGAATGATTGACTTAATATTGCCTCCGCCCTTATAATCCGGGCATACAAAACAGGGAGGCCGTAGCAATGACACGTCAGCCGGGCGCATCGGGAACAAAACTGAAGAACGCGGCCTACGCGGTGGGGCGGCTCAAAAAGAGCTGGCAGCTTTACGTGCTGCTCGCGCCCACAATGATATATCTGATATTGTTCAACTACGCGCCCATGTACGGGCTGCAAATCGCGTTCCGCGATTTCGGCGCGAAACTCGGCGTGACGGGCAGCCCGTGGATGGGGCTAAAGCACTTCATATACTTTCTAACGTCGCCCCAGTTTTCCGAATTGATACCCAACACAATTAAAATCAGCCTGCTCTCGCTTGTGTGGTCGTTCCCGCTGCCCATACTGCTGGCGCTGATGATAAACGAAATCAAAAACCGCCGCTTCCTGACGAAAGGCGCAGCCGGCACCAAGAGCTTGAGTTTCATCATTCGCGATTTGGCGGTCATGTCCACGCGCACGCAATTCTCCCGCGCGAACACTGTGGGCGTTGTTCAGATCATTGTGGGAATGATGTTGATTTTTGTGGTGAACCTTATATTCAGAATCGATGTTTACAACATTCGCGCCAAGAGGAGGGGAAAACCGTGAGCGGCGTGCGTTTGTACAGTCGGGGACAGATCGTGTTCAGCTATGCCGTGACGGCGTTTGTGCTTGCCTTTTCGCTCTTTCCCATAAGCTGGGTGCTCCTATCGTCGCTAAAGGCCGACCCAATGGCGCTTCCGGGTTTCATGCTGCCGGATCGCCTGTGTTTCGACGGATACGTCACGCTTTTTCGGGACATGGGAATCATGCGTTACTTCGGAAACAGTCTGACGGTTGCGACGCTGTCGGTGCTGGCGAGCATTTCGATGATCACGATGTCCGCTTATGTAGTGGCGCGAATACCGTTCGGGGCAAAGGGACTGATCACCGTGCTTATGACGTCAACTCTTTTTATTCCCGCGACGGCGATGACTTATCCTGTGTACAAGGTTGTGCGCGACCTAGGTTTATACAATGAGCACGCCGGGCTGATACTGATTTATGCGTGCGGCGGCATCGCCGTCAGCTTTTTCGTGATCAGAAGTTATTTCACTACGATACCCGTCGAACTGGAAAACGCCGCGATGATCGACGGCTGCGGAATGGCTCGCACATTCTGGCATATAATGCTGCCCATCGCCATGCCGGGCATACTGACGGCGGCCGTGCTCGCTTTCCTCGGCAATTGGAATGAATACTATTGGTCGTCACTTATACTTATCGATCCCGATAAACTGACAGTACCCGCGCTACTTTCTAACTTCACGACCAGTTTCGAAACCAACTATAACGGCCTGTTCTCAGCGATCATAATCACTATTCTCCCGCCGATTCTGCTCTATTGCTGCTGTTCACGTTTCTTCATAAAGGCGCTGTCGGGAGGAGCGATAAAAGGCTGAACAGCGAGCGGAACGCCCGCGGCGTTGCCTGTTTGAGAAATGAAAAACTCAGCGACTGACCCGCGATGGCGAGAGGCAATTCGATTTCAATCTTCGGCTGCTCTAAGAACACATAAGCAACGTTTTCGCTGCTTTCATTGTTGCCTGCAAATATTACTATTGGATTTTCTGCTCATAACGAAAAATTCGCGCTGACTTGCGGCTGGTATCCAGTTATTACCAACCCATACGCAAGTCAAGCGCGAACATATTCGGTTATGAATGACCGTCAGGCGTTACTTAACGAAAGCAGTGCCCCATACGGCGGATTCTACGGTATACGTGTCCGTGAGCGCGGCGTTCGCCTCGGCGACATATATGAGCGAAAGCGCGTATGTGGACGGGTCGAGAGTCGCGTTTATAACGTTGCCGTTGGACTGAGTGAGCGAGAGCGCGTAATTCGCGAAGCCCCATGTGCCCTTTTCGGTCAGACCATAGGATTCGAACTTAAATTCGTATGTAAAATCGTCGTAAAACGCGATCGTCGTGAATCCGCCCGCCACTTCCAGCAGCATTTCGGGCGCGGGCGCTTCCGCCTGCCCGATTTGCAGAGACACATTGATCGCGCCTATCTGCGTTTTGTCACACGCGTAGTCAAGCAAGAGCGCCATCTTCTCGGGGTCGACACGCGCGGTCAAATCTCCGGCGTTATCGAAGTCGAACGACACGGAGTAATCGGCGTTCATAACGTACTCGCCCGCGTCGAGCGCCGCGCTGTTGCCGAACAGCTCCGCGAGCAGCTCGCACGAACCGTCGTCGTACATGTTTAGCGCAGCCTGCGCGTCGATGCCGTATGCGTCTATATGGAACTCTCCCAAGCCCACATATGCCAAGTTAGGACCGAGCGCTTCGGTGTTCGTCATCTGCCAAACGTCGCCCTCATCGGACGTGTACACCGCCGTCAGCCTGTCGGCGGAAACGCCGAGCACCGCGCCCACGTCGCCCTCAAGGTCGGGCGAAAGCGTATAATCGTAGCCGCCGTCGTCGCGCGCCGCCATGGACCACTTGCCCTCCACGATGAAGCTCATCAAATCGACGTATGTCATGTTGTGCGAAAGCTGCACTGTGCAAGTATCGTCGTCGTCGGCGACGAACGACAGGTAGTTCACGCCAAGCTCGCCGTCATAGGCGCTTTGCAGCTTGCGGTCAGCGTCGAGCGAGTATATGACGGGACCTGACGACGTGCCCTTCACAACGTCCATGTCGTTGTACATATACGTTCCGTCAAACGCGCACTCGTCCAGAACGTTGCCCGCGAAATCGTAGAACGTGATTGTGTAGGGCGCGACCCCCGTCAGCTTCTCGGCGCTCGCCTCGATCGCCTTGCGGTTCTCGAACACTGTATAAGCGCATTCCTTTTCCTCCACCGTATACGTGCCCGCGAAACAGGTTTGGTTGTTTACGAACCCCGCGTAGAACACGCTGCCCAGCACAGGCGCTTCGGGGTAGAAATGGAAGTAGTGATTGAAGTCGCCGTAGCCCTCGGCGGTGAACGAGTAGCTTATGTACTTATCCGCGAGAGACATACCTTCCGCGCAAACGGCGCAGCCCGCCAGCAGCGTGAATGTGAGTACGAATGCGATGAGCTTCTTCATGATGTTCATTCCTTTCTATATATCCTATCGGGCGCTATTCTTTGACCGCGCCCAATAAAGTACCCTGTTGCAGCTTCCGCTGAAAGAATGGCATAGCGATGAGTATAGGTATGGTAGCGCCTATTATCACTGCGTACTGAATGAGGTATCGGTCATAATCGGGATTGGTGTAATTCAGAAATTCCTCGTTTCCGGCCATAAGCTGCTTCACGAAAAGCTGGAGCGGCCACAGTTCGCGCTTGCCGGTCACATATATTGACGCCTCGAACCACGAGTTCCATGAGAGTATCGCGGTATTTATGATGGCGACCATTCCGAATGTCATAGCCTGCGGCAGCATTATTCGGAACATAAGCCTAAAATGACCCGCGCCGTCTATGCAGGCCGCCTCGACAGTGGATTCAGGAACCATTGCGAACGCGTTCATCATAAGCACAACGAACATCGCGTTCGTGCAGCCCGGCAGTATGAGCGACCAAACAGTGTTTGTCATGCCAAGCGAGCGTATCACCATATATGTGGGCACTACGCCGCCCGAAAACATCATCGTGAGCAGTAAAAACAGCGTGAGAGGCCGTTTTAGCTTAGTGGGACGGCTAAGCACATACCCGCCCAGCACGTTTATCACAAGCCCGAAGCACACGTTGCCCGCGACGTATATAAACGTGTTTGCGTACCCGCGCAGTATGCTTGCATCGGCGAACAGGTATCTATAACCGCCGATGTTGAAGTCGCCCAACCATTTCCACACAATGCCCTCGTGCGCCATAAGCAACATGCCGTCGGAGAACGCGCTCATAAGCGTGTGCCACACGGGCATGATGCATATGAACATGCAGGCGAACGTGAACAGATATATAAGCAGGTCGGCCGCGCGGCCGGAGAGCGTGGGCTTGTCTACCATGCGCCCGCCGTATTTTTGTTTTATCATATGGCGCTCCCCCTAAAACAACGCGTTCGCGCTCGCCCGCCTGTTGAGCGAGTTGGACGTAATGAGCAGTATCGTCGCGATAACCGACTGGAACAGCCCGCTTGCCGTCGCCAGCCCGTAGTTGGTTGTGTTTCCGAATGCGGCGCGGTAGGTGTATGTGTGCAGGCAGTCCGCAACGTCGTATGTCGAGGGCATGTATAATAGTAGAACCATGTCATAGCCCGTCCGAAACGCCATGCCCACGGCTATCGTGAACATCATTACAACAATCGGCATTATGCACGGAAACGTTATCTTCCACAGCCTTTGCCAGCGGTTAGCGCCGTCTATGACGGCCGCCTCGTACAGATCGCCGCTTATAGAGGCAATGGCGGCTATGTATATAATCGCGCCCTGCCCCGCGCCGCGCCATATGTCGATAGAGCACCAAATAACCCAAAACACGGGCGGGCGCGCGTTGGCGAGCCAGTTTTGCTTATCGCAGCCCAGAACCGTGAGCAGCTTCGTTATGCCGCCGGACGTGCCCAGAAACTCCTGCGCCAGAGAGCACACGACCACGGTAGATACAAAATACGGCATGTACGTTATCGTCTGCACGGCTCGCGAATAGCGGCGCGAACGAAGCTGCGACACTATCATCGCCAATATTACAGGCGCGGCGAACGAGAACGTTATTTTGAACGCGCACATGATGAACGTGTTGCGCAGCGCCAACGTGAACGTATCGCCTGTGAAAAGCTCGGCGAAGTTTCCGAAGCCCAGCCATTCGCTTGCCAAAAACCCCTTCGCGAACGAATAGCGCTGAAACGACATGACAATGCCGAACATGGGCACATAATGGAATATTATGAAGAACGCCGCAACAGGCAGGAAGATCAGATACAGCGCGCCGTTTTTGCGCATGTCTTCACGCCACGAAATCTTCCGTTCGCGCGCTCCGAGTGCCTTTGCGTTTGCGAGCATATCGTTACCGCCTCCGTCAGTCGCCGTAAACCAGCGATATAATGCGGGCGTATATTTCGGTCACGTTATCGGGACGATACTTGTTCACGGACTTACAGAACTTCTCCCAGTCGCCGTCGTCCGTCACGTCAAGCTGTCCCTTCACGAACTTGGGTATGTTCACGCTTAGAAACGTGGTGAGGTAGTTGTATGTTTTGTTGTACACCGCCGACTCCTCGGCGGTCATCTGCGAAACCGCCACGGTCATTATGAAGCCCGTGTTTTCATAAGCCGACCACTCGCTTATGGCGTGCTTGAGCACTTTGGATTCGCCTCTGTCAAGCACGAAACCGTAACCGTAGCCGAACCAGCGGTTGTTGATGCACGCGTTTCTAAGGTATATATCTTCCTTGAGCTGCGGGCAGTACACGAGCATGTGCGAACCGTCCGATTCTATGACCGACTCAAACGCGTTACTTATGCCGAAGCGCTCATACAGGGACGGGTCGGGAATCTGCCCAAGCTGCTCGGCGTTCAGTCCGCTGCCGACGAGCGAACCTTCGAGCGTGTACATCCAATCGAGCATCTCAAGCAGCGTGGGCAGGTCGTCCGAATCGGTCGAAGAGGTGATTATATGAGACGAATTGATTCGCGAAAACGCGTACAGCGAATCAGGCGCTTTCATTTTCTGCTCCTCGCCGCCGTACAGATCGTTTATCGGCAGGCGCGCGGGGAACGCCATTATACCCTTAGTATACTCCGTGCCCGAATCCATGCCTCCGGCGGCCTCGGCCTGCCGTCCCTGCCACATGCCAACCTTGCCCATGTGCGTGACGGAAGTGTTCACGGCGTAGAACATATCTGTGGCGTGCTGGTCGAAGCCGGTGTCGAGCCAACCGCGGTCGTACCACTCGGACATGCACTCGATATAGGCGCGCATGTTGTCGCCGGTAGCGCCGAAGCCGGCATTGCCCTCGCGCGAGCGGTACCACTCGGCTGTGCCGCCGCCGAACGACGATATGAGATCGCCTGTTCCCACATAGCCTAAACCGCACAGCGCGAACGCGTAGCCGTCGTCAATGCCCAAATCGTACAGAGCGTCGGCGAATATACTGAGCATCCACTCCCAGTCGCTTATATACACGGGGTCTGTGCCGCCCGACGGGAAAATAACGTTGTCGGTATACGTGTTATCGGGATCGTCGCCGTAATCGGCCGCGAACGCCTCGCAGTCGTGCGCTTTCCAGCCCGTCCAATCGTCCTGCGCATACGCCTGAGCATACGAAGGATACAGCGGGCGGCCTGTTGTTTTAACCTGTTCGCTGTCCGCGTCCCACACATATTCGGGGCATTCGCCGTATTCAACTATCCAGTCGCGGCGGTACAGGAAGCCCTCGAACGGGTCGGAGGGGTTGTCCGCCATCGAGCACAGTTTCAGATATTTCCATTCGCCGTCAACATATGTTTGCGCCTGATGCTTATACTCGGGGTGAGCGTCGAGCCACGCCAGATAGTTGGGCATGTACTCCTCGACATACTCAGTGAGGTCGAGCGCTATGCTCTCTTTATACAGTTCCTCGACTGACGAGTCGCAGTAGGCTATGTTCATCATGTCGCAATACTCGCCCGTGGACAGGTACGTGTTGAAGTTGTTCTTTTCCTCGCCTGATATAGGCACGAAAAACTCAAAATCTACTTTACGGCCCGTGCTCCACTCGATAGACTCCAGATATTGCATGACGGGGTTTTGGTCGTAACTTGCGTAGTATACGGAATCCTCGCCCTTGGGAATCCACACGGAAAACCCGACCGTGTCGGAATCGGCCAGCGCGCCGTATCCGCCTACGAGCATCGAAAGCGCAAGTATACACGCGATCAATCTTTTCATATAGGATTCGCCTCCCAATTTATATTGACTGAATTTATGACCTATGTTCAGTATACAGCAAATCTCTTATCCGAAAATATGAAAACGCCGATATTAGTTGCATAAAAACGTATGTTTTGGTATAATCATATACACAAAACGCTTGCAATGAGGTGCGATATATGAAAAAATACGATATAATCCGCGAAGCGCGCAACCGCGACGGCTCGTACAAGATAGTTAGGCTACGCACGAACGACTCCGGTCCGGACGACATGCACGCCGCGATAGAGCTGTACCACCTGTTCATGAATCAGTACATGGACATAGTGCGCGCAGGCGACGAAACGGCGCTTATGCGGCTGTTCAGTGAAAACAGCTTCATATTGATAGACTATATGGGCGATATGGCGCAGGACAGGCATATAGACGCTTTGTTCTCGATAGCGTGGGGAATGCAGGCGGCGATGGAGGGCGGATTGGACCCGATAACCGCGTACAAAATGCGCAACGAACAGTTGTCGCGGTTGGGAGAGCTCACGGGTTATCACGAAATAATGACGTATGTGGGCGAGATAATGCTGTCGTACTGCCGCGCCAGCGCGCGGGCGAAGAACGGCGACGCGCCGGAGGGCTTGGTGCGCCGCGTGGCGAGGGTGATTTCGCGCAACGCGTATGTAAAGATAACGCCAACCATCGTCGCCAACGCGCTGGGCATGAACGCGGAGTACGTGTCGCGCAGGTATAAGGCGCTCACGGGCAGGACGATAAAGCAGGCGAGCCTCGAGTATAAAATACTGATAGCCCGCCGCGAATTGCGAGACACTCGCAAGACGATAGACGATATAGCCACCCTTCTCGCGTTCTCGTCAGCGAGCCACTTCCACAGGGAGTTTACGAAGCGGACGGGCGCGACGCCGGGCGAGTTCCGAAAAAGGCTATTGCAAAATAAAATCGATAAGGAGTGACCGAGATGAACCGCGCGATCGACACGCAAGAATTTGGCAGGCTGGAGCTTAAAACGCTGCCGCTGCCCTGCGAGGCGAAGGGGCTGTTCGCCACGTACCTGTGCAACGGGCAGGTAATGATAATGTACAAGCTGGAGGGCGACCCCGAAACGCGCGACTTCACGCGCATTGCAACGCTCGAGGACGACGGAAGCAATTTCCGCGAGATATTCGCGGGCGAGATAAAGGTCGTCAAGTCCTCGAACGGCATGAGGCTTATGCCGCTGCGCGACAATAAGCGCGTTCTCATGGGCGATTACATGCTTGAATGCGAGCCTGACATACGCGAATGCGCGAGCGTGAAGATCGTGCCGATTGTATACCCATGGGGAATTGTGAACAGAGATGACATATGGTGTCACTGGTCCGAAATAATCGCGTCGCCGGACGGCGCGCATATATGCTGGACAATGCTGTATAAAAGAATGTCGTGCGACGTTATCGTGGGGCGGCTCAAGCGCGGCGAGAACGAATACATAATCGAAAAAACGCAGGTCATTTCGTCTATGCAAAATTTCGTGCCCGACCCCGCCAACGAAGGCTGTGTGCGCCCCGTGCCTATGCGCGGCGGCGAGGTGAAACAGTTTGTGTACGGCGGAACGGCAATATCGCAGGTGGGCGCGGGCGAAATGTCGGCGCTGCCCGAATCGACCGTGCAAAAACTGGATTCGGACGAGTGCGTGCAGATAACCCGCCAGCCCGGATATGAGGAGACGACAATGTTCTCGCCCGATGAGAAGCTGGGTTTGGTTATGAGTACGCGCGCGTCCAAGCGCACGAATCTGGCGATACTCGGCCTGCTGCCGCGCCCGTTCGCGAGCCATGTGCTCAGCATGATATACAACAACATATACATGTACTGCATCGCCGGCTCGCGCTTTTTCCGCAAGGGAAACGTGGGACCGGTGCTGATAGACATCGAGAAATCGATGAAGCAAGACGGATACATGGGCGCGACGCTGAACGACCCCGACGAAGAATGGGTGTACCATTCGCCGATGAGCTGGCATCCGCACGGCAACAGGGCAATGTGGATGGAGCGCAAGCGCACAGGCGGCGAGCCGAGGGCGCGCATAGTGATATTGAAAGACCGTCCGCCGCAGCCCGACGTGCCCGCGAAGGACACGCCCGACGACATTCCCTACGCTGTGGAATCGCCGGAGCTGCTCGCAAACAACGGGCTGCGCGGCGGGCGCATAATAGGCAGGCATTCGGGCGAGTGCGAAATAAAGTCGGAGTGGCGCTCGGAGGGCGGTCTGTCGGGTGAATCGCGCATAGAATTCAGCGATTTCTCAGACGACGGCAGCGGCTGTTACACGGGCTTCGAGAGCGTGTCGCAGAGCGCGAACGGTGAGGTGCGGTATGTGGCGAACCTAGTTCTCGCGGGCGAGAGGGCGGGCAAGATGGATATGAAGCTGGTGTTCCGCTCGGGAAGCTACGCGCGCCCGCCGCGCATATGCTTCGATCCCGACGAGACTGGCGCGCCCGCCTCGCGCGGGTACGCTGAATATAACGGACAGCGTATAGACATGAGCGAATATTCCGAATAAACCAAAGCGGGAGCTTGCGAAACACCACGTTCCGCAAGCTCCCGCAATATGATGCCTGTCAAACCCAATCCTGCCATGTGAGGGTGAACCGATTCCTGAGCGGGTCGATTCACACAAGCGATTACAGGTTTTATAGCGTTTCTCCCGCGTCCTGTCAAGGCGGGCGTTGAGAGAAGTTCTCGACCAATCATGCGCCGCGAAACCTGACGGAATACATGATCGCCTGTTCCGCGCAGACAGCGACCAGTTGCGTTTCGCAGCTTTCAGTTTCTTCGTAAGCTCACGCATCGCAAGCTGATATATCGGGAAGCAACAGCGTTATTCGAAAACGACCGACTCTACATTGAACGTACCCGATTCGTTTGTCCAGATATTGCATGTCAAGCCGCGCGCAGTCTCCCCGCCTTCAAAGGATCGGGCATAGACGAAATGAATCGCCGTCATGCCTGCGCCGTTCATTGCGGTTTCGAAGGTTGCGGCATAAACGCCGCCTGCGCCGACCGCGCCATCTTCCGCTTCAAACGCGATATAATCATCGGATACGAAGTTTAGGCATTTATCCGTATCCATGGCATATGTCCACGCGTAACCCGTCGTGGCATTGGCTTCAAGATAGAAGGTGATCTCGCTCTGCTCCGTTATTTTGTATGCATCGGCTACGTCCAAGAATATCGAGCCATTTTCGGCGCGGACGCTGAAGAAAAGCTGTCCGCAAACAACGTCTTCTGCTCCTGTTTCGGTGAAGATAATCTTGGTTTCCCCTGTTGCTTCGGGAACAGCGCGGAAGGAAGCGGCATACTGGGCGGTTTCTCCGATAAAATCGGGCTCATCGCCGTTAAACTCGCTTGTTATCAGCTCGACAACATTATCGTCTTCAACAACGAAATCCCAAGTCGTTTCCGCGGGCATGGCGACATTAACGCGAATCGTAACGGATTCGCTGCCCGTTAATTCAACCTCATAAGGCTTGATATGTATTTCTTCTGCATAGGCAACGGAAACAAGCATTGTCAGCGCGACCAGAACAACCAGAAAACGTTTCATGAATGATTCCTCCTACTTCTGTATGAAGTCTGCCCCCGACTCCGCGGAATCCGATGAGAGGCGAGACAACACAAATGCGGCATGATGTAAACTCAGCCGCATTCAGTATAGTCCGGTCTCCAAACTTCGTCAACAAAAATATTTATCGCGAATAAAATTTTATTATAGCCCGTTACCCCGATACCGCTTAAACGCCCGACACTTTCGCGCAGCCCACGCGGTACGAACCTGAATCGAGCAGTTCGCGCTTCATGCCCAGTTCTATGGGCTTATCGCCTTCAAACAGGCCGAACGACACATCGTATTCGCCTTCAGGGACGTCGCGCAGGTTTAGCATTACGCGCATAAGTTTTTTATCGCCCGCCGCGATGCTCCTGTTGTCGATGTCGACGGGCAGCGTGACTTTCCTGTCGGCGTTTGCAAGCGTGAAGCGCGCGTCGTATTTCGTGTAGCACGGCGCGAATCCCCTGTTTTCGAGCGCTATCGCAATATAGTTCTTGGCTCCCGAAACCATCTCAGGAATCTGTACCCCGTCAATGAAGTACCAATAGCCCAAACGGTTGGCGCAATACTCCGTTATGTCAGGGAACATTTCAAGCCATGGGCGCGGATAACCGTGGAAGCCCGCGTATGTGGCGTGCGTGCGCCGCATAGCCTCGACGAAAGGCAGTCCGCCGCGCATATATTTGCCGCCGTCTCTGAGTATTTCGTGATAGTGCTGCAACTCTAAATCTATCGGCGCGTATTTATAGAACTCGTCGAACATATACGGCGTGCGCAGCGTGTCGTAGCCGTATCGCTCGGCGTACCAATCCACCGAAACCGAATCGTCGCGCAGCCCGAAGCCGAGCTGTTTGCAGTATTCGAGCAGCTTCGCGCTCTCAACCTGACCCGCTCTGGGAGCGCGGTGGTTTATATGGTCGTCGTTCAGCAGTATCTGCGTATCGGGGAAATATAGCGCGTGTAAGTCCATATGCCTCTTCATAACGTCGTACGGCCATGTCTTTTCCGAACCGAAGCTCGAATGACCTTCGCCCCACGTGCCGAACGTGCCCACGTCTATGGTTTCGAGCAGCTTATGCCCGTTGAACTCGCGCCCGAGCGCGCGCATGAACGCGTCCAGCTTTTTTAGGTAGATCGGGTCTCCGTAGTCGGGCTCGCGCTTTCCTCCGGGCAGAACCGTATACTTCGCGCCCGCTTCATACACGAATTTGGGCGTTGCGTTCGCGCGCTCGCCTTCGGTTGCCGATTCGAACGTACACGCGCGCATCGAGAACCGAAATCCCCGCGCCCCCCACTTTTCGATTATCTCGTAGAGCCTGTCGAACCTGAACGCGCCCTCCGTCGGCTCTATGTCGCCCCAGTCGAACCGCAAATACAGATGGTTCAGCCCAGGGAAATCCGCGAGCGCGTCGTCTGGGTCGTGCTCCGCGCGGTATTTATCACTCCCGAAGCCGTTGTCGATATAGTGCCAATACCAGCCCTTGTGCGGGTTCTTCAGCACCGCGTTATCGTCCTGCCAGTCGCGCAGGTCGATAAAATCGGGCAAATGCCATTCGTCGTTGTGATATGAACGCTCCATTTTTGCCATCGTATGCCGTCCTCCGTATTTTCTATTTGTGTCTGTTCGTCATTCTCACGCTGTCACGCGCTTTACGCGCGACACGCTTCCGATGAACACGCAGTGGGGATTAAGTAAGTATAAAGTGTCAGTAAGCTTGTTTAGCCAGATGCCATCGCCCGCGTTTTATATGCGCCTGTAAACCTCGCGCCGCCTTGCGAAGCCCTCGTTGCCGGCGCTGTCGCGCATGAATCCGAGTGGCATATGCGTCAACCCGCTCTCATTACGCTTTCGGAATACTCGCGAACCCTGTCGCCCAGTCGCAGCGCCGAGTCCTTATCGCTTCCGAATATTTCGAGCATCAGCCCGCATACGCCGCGCGTAGAGTCTATCACGCGCTTATAAAAGCTGAACGCGTCCTCGTTATTCGGAATCCAGAATACGCGCAGAAATTTTCCGCGAGCGTGCGGCAATATTTCACCGTCCGAATGATGCGCGAACTGCGGGTCAAAGCCCATAAGCCCCTCGACGCGCGACATTGGTTCTATGCACTGGCGGTATCTCATGCAGCAGTGCAATGTCAAACCCCCGAACGCCCGCGACAGCCTTTCCGCGTAAGGCGCGGCAAACTCTTCGTATATGCGCGGCGACAAGAACGCCGCGTCGTCATCGCTTAAATGAATGCCGCGCGTAATCGGGTAGTCGTGACCGAAACCGAGCCAGTTCTGCACTGTGCCTGCCTGAAAGCGGTTGATTTCCTCTATCGACTCCGTAAGCATGTCCAGCAGCGCATGAATGGGTTCGGGTTCTTCATACATGGCGCACATGGCTTCCTGCGTGTCCATAATTTCCGTCAATACGTCCATGGGCGATTGCGTGTCGGATGATACGAACAGAACATCACCCAAACGCTCCTCGATAATATGCATACGGCGCGTGATTTCGGGATAAAACCCGCATTCGCATATGTTTTCGGGCTTCCTGAACGCGCTTATCTGTTCGATCGAATGAATTATAGGCTTCGCGTTTATAACGTTTCCGATGAATATCGGTTTGCAGCCGTATGCTATCGCCATCAAATACGCAACGCGGCAGAAATCGACGCGCATGAACGGTATGTTGTCGAAGCCGCGGTCGCAAGATTCGCTCAGCATGTTGTAATATGACAGATACAGCTTGTATTCCTGCTCAAAATCGTTATAACACGCGGGCTGATCGAACATGTCGAATCTGCCGCCCGTCCACTCGACCTTGACCAGTATGTCGTCCGAACCGCCGAGCAGGCGGTCGAGCCTGCGCTTGTTTCTATCAATCTTGCGGCGGTCAAGGTTGTATAGCTCGCTCAGCATGACGCGCCCTCCTTGAGCTTCAGCCTGTGCGCGAGCATCAAAAACACGCTCGACGACCATGTGTACGCCCTGTCGCGCAAACCCGCGCCCGTCAGCGCGTCGTAGTTTTCGGAAAAACCGCCCGCCTCGCACATGTCTATGAACGCTTCGGCGATTTGGTCGGCGAGTTTCGTTTCAGAACACGCGTCGAGCGCCTGTATCATAAGCCACGTCGACGGCGCCCAGATAGGCCCGCGCCAATAGCCGTCGGGCACGTAGTACTTGCTTGAGACGCTCTCCGTCGCAAACCCGTGCTTCGTCAGAAAGCGCCCGCTTTGTTTAAGCGCCGCCAGCATGTTTTCGCGTATATGCGCGGGAAGCCGTTCGCCCATTATGAGCGGCATGAAGTTCAGAAGCGTGTCTCCGTCCGCTACATCATGCGAGCCGTTGACCATGGAATACAGCCTCCCGTCCCTCACGAAATGCTTTATTAGTCTGAGCGTCAATTCGCGCGCCTGTTCGGCGCGAACAGAGGACTCCTCTCGCCAGCCGAGCAGCGCCGCCGCTTCGGACAGGCATTCGAGCTGCAAAACCAGAAACGCCGCGAGATCGCAGCCTTCGACCGTCGGTGAAGACAGAAACGCAGTCGAGTTGTCCCAGCCGCTGTCGTTTCCGTGGTTGTACTGAGGTATGCCGTCGGAATCGTAATCGCGATATGTAAACCACCAGTCCGTCCAGCGCGCGAGCGGTTCGTATATCTTTTCAAGCCTTTCGCGCGTCGCGCAGGCGGGGGATTTTATAAGGCGCTTGAGCGTAAGCCCGTGAATGGGGGGCTTCACGAAGTTTCTGATTATGTCGGAATCGCATATGCAGTCGGGCAGAGAGCCGGTTTCGTCCTGCTCGTCAAAAGGCAGAACGAACTGCGCCCACGCGAGGTCGGGATCGGCTTCCGCGAGCGCGAGCGCGTTGAAGCAGTGATCCCAGCTCCAAACGTTGTTCATCCAGTTCTTGCTCATGAGCATTGCGTCGCGCCTGAAATAACCCTCAGGGGCGACGACCGCCGACCAGTTCGTCAGAGCCGCTTTCTCGCGCAAGCCTTCGTAACGCTCGGGCACGCTAAGCTGACGCGCGAGAAACTTTTGAAAGTCCGCTTCGAGCGTCTCGGCGCACTCGTCGAAAGGCTTATCAAAATCCGCGCCCGTGAACACGTTTCTGTATTCGCTTATGGCGATTTCGCCCTCAAAAGTAGCCAGAATGCTTTCGCAGCGCATGTCGCGCCACGGGGCTTGCACGTCGAGACTCCCGCGCAGGGGCGCGAACAGAAATTTGTGGCTCGCCGCGTTTATTTCATACCGTCCGTCGCCTACGGCATACGCGAGGTGATACTGCCCGCAGTCGTTCATAGCCAGCCGAACCGCACAATCGCGCGCGCGCATCCTGAGCGTGCGCGCGTCCGAGAACGTCGCTTCGAAAAGTATCGAATCCGAATCATCGTATACGCGCATCAAGCCCGCCTTAAGACGCGCCGCAAACGGTATTTCGCGCCCGTCTTTTACGACCGTCACCCTGAAAAGCGGGCGGAAGCGCTCCGAGCCGTGAACGCTGCGCAGATAGAGCGTGTCTCCGAATTTGCCGCCGGAAGCGTAACCGATAGCGAAATATGAACCGTATACGCTGAAAGGCATGTCGCGAACGCTGTATTCCATAGTTTTCCTCCCGTTTATTCGAAACTGCCGACTTCTTTGGCTACCTCGATTATGTGCCTGAAATCCTTTAGGCTCACATCGGGCGGCACGGAATGGTCGGATGCGAATATATAGCCGCCGCCGCGCTTCATTTCGGGCACGACCCTGCGTACCTCCGCTTCCATGGCGGCGGTATTAGACCAGTTGACAGCGTTTATGCCGCCGTAGAAAGCGAGCTCGCTCCCGTACAGCCGTTTGAGCGCCGTCGGGTTCATGCCGGCCTTGACTTCGAGCGGGTTCAGACAGTCAAGCCCTATGTCTATGAAATCGGGTATCAGCGAATCGACCTTGCCGCACGAGTGCATTAAGGCGGGTATGCCGTGCGCGTGCGCCCAGTCTATCGCCTTTTTGTGGGCGGGCTTCAAAAGCCGCCTGTACATATCGGGCGAGAAGAACAGCGTGCCTTTATAACCCAAATCGTCAGGCCAACGCAGCGCGTCAAAATCGTAGCCCGCCGCCCACATGCGGTCGTACAGCTTTAACTGAGTGTCCAGAAAATGATGAAACATCTCGACGCACCAGTCCGGCTCTTCTATCAGCGCCGTCAGTATGCACTCGGTGCCGCACACCCACGAGTGCAGCCAGTCGAAACCGAAGAACAGATCGCACATTATAAACGCCCCGCGTTCGCGCGCGTTCTTATAGTTGGTCGAAAGCCACTGCCATGGTATGCGGTCGTCGGTGGGCGCGATTCGCTCCTTCGCATTACGCCATATATCGGGGCTTGTTATGGTGTGTTCTATGAACTGCGGCGTCGAATCGAGCTTTTTGAACGATTTCTGAGTGACGCCCCATTTCGTCGTGTATATAACGAATCTGTCGGTTTCCTCGACAACGCGTTCCTCATAGCGCGGGCTGTTGTCCGCGCTTATGAGCAATATGTCGTCAAGCCCGAAAAACTCTTTGTAATCAGCGCCTTCGGGCATACCTTCCTCGCGCCAGCGCGCCAGTGTGCCCTGCCACGGGTCGTCTATAACCGGCACGCGATCGGCTTCTCTGTGAGCGATCGCCCGCGAAACGCGTTCCCGCGTCGTCATTTTCATGCGAATTACCTCCGTTTTATGAAGAGCGGTTTTCTCCGCTTAGCTGATGTCCGAGCCGTTCAGTCCATAGGCGGCGGATTTTGCCGGAGCGTGTCGAACGAACCCGCGTATGCGTTTATTGCCTGCCAGTCATTCGTCACCCGCTTGAAGCGGCCTATAGCGAAATCGCCGTTGGCGCTCCAATCGGCGAGCCAGCCCGTGCTCGCGTCCTTCCAATAGTCGCCGCCCGCGCTCGCGATATAATCGGCCAAAAAGCGGTCGTCGAACTTGCCTTCGTCCGCCAGTACCAGACGCACCTGAAATGTCGTGAACAGCGCGGATATATCGTCGGTATCGATATTGGCTCGCGACCCTGACGGCCAAAAGTGGAAGTTGAAGCCGCCGCCCGCCACGACCGATATGCCGCCGCCCCGTAAAGACTCGTTTCGTATGTCAGCCCGCGAGTTTTCGTTATTCGCAAAATCCTCTACGAACGCCGCGCCAGATATATCGTCGGAAGATTGCAGCGTTATCCATTCACCGGTCGTTTTGCTCAGATAATACGCCTTCATGCCCCTTATCTGCACGCGCGTGTTAAGCGCGTGATTGCCCTGCTCGCTTTCGTAAATCTGTCCCCACGCCGTAAACGCCGTGAATTTGCCCGACGCGGGATCGACGCCTATGCCAATGCGCGGCGCGTATGCCCAGTTCACACTCTTCGGAACGCCGTGCGGCGCGCGCTCGTGCGCGAGCGTCATGTCGTCAATTATAGTCTGAACGCTGTTTATATGTATCTCCTCCGCACATGCCGCAAACGGCGTCAATATCAATACCGCCACAAGTGAGAGCGCGACTCCGATTTTCATATCAATTCTCCGAATAATTTATTCCGCAAGCTGCGGCACGGCTCTTTTAAGAGCGTCCGCCATTAGTTGATAGGCGCTCCCGTTCGGGTGTATGCCGTCAAGCGAATACCCGCGGTTCAATGTAACGCCGTCTTCGAGGATAATTTCTGCGCTCAGATCCACATATACGGCGTCAAAGTCGCCCAGATTGGCTTTCAGGCGCGAGTTTATGTCGCATATCAGCAGATTGCGCTTTTCGTTGTTCAAACCGCCCGGTATCCAAGGCGGTATGTTGGTCGGCAGCAGTCCGCAGACCGCGCACTTTATACCCGCTTCCTTCGCGCGCTCCGCCAGAGCCAGCACGCCGTTCGATATATAGTCGAGCAGGCTATCGTAGCTGCGCTCGCCGTCCTCTGCCGCGTCGTCGAGCACCCAGATGTCGTTTATGCCTGCGAGCACAACGACCCAATCGGGTTTTAGCTGCGCGACGTCCGCGTCGAACCGCTTCAGCATATACTTAGGAACGTCGCCGCCTATGCCGCGGTTTATAAACGCGCCGTTCGCGCCGCTGAAGAACGCTCCCGGCTCGAAATTCTGAGTTATCGAGTCTCCGAGAAACACGCACTTGACAGAAGCGCCCGAAAGCGCGAGCGTCTCATTCTGCACATCGAACTCGTCCCTTCGGTTGTCGGCGTATACCACCTGCGAGAATTTTCCGGGCTTTATCATATCGCGCCTCCTGTTGTTATTCGGCGATCAGCAGTTTCGACTCGTGCGGCCGCAGCTTGCACGCAATGCGGTCGCCCAGCTGCTCTCTTTCGCCCGTCCACGGGTCGAGCGCGCCTGAGCGCTTCTGCATAAAAACGTCGTTTACGTTTACGGACACCAAAGCGTCGACGTCCGACAGGTTGAACAGCGCCGCCGCTTCTTTGTCTCCGAGCGACGCGCGCCAGACCGCGTCCGTATCCGTCGTGCGGACGGCGGCGTTTCCGGTTGAATGTTGATTTATACAGAGCACTCTTTCGTTTGTCAAAAGCTCCAGCTCTTCTTTCGTAAGGTCGGGCATGTTCGCGCCCAGCATAAGCGGAGAGCGCGCCATCGCCCACAGCGTCATGAGCGTTCTCTGCTCGATTGGCGAAAAACGCGTGCGCCGCGCGCTGCCCATAGGGCCGCGCAGGCAGATTCTGCCGAGCGGCAGCATGTCCGCGTCAGGCCAGCAGCCTTCGCTCCGATATGCCGACCAGTCGTCCAAGCGCTTGAACTGTGCCTTTAGCGCCCGCCACTCGTCCCAGAAATCGCCCGACACGCGCCACATATTCGCGTGTTCCCGAATGTGAGAGCCCCTGCTCAGCGGCGTTTCACCGGGCGAAGTGCTCACAACCATATCCCTGCCGCAGTTCGCGGCGGCTTGCGAGTAACCCTCTATTTCGCGCGCGTAATACGGATAGCTCAGATCGTCTATTTTGATGTAATCGACGCCCCAGTCAGTGTACAGCGCAAACAGCGAATCGATGTATTCCTGCGCGCCGTCCGCGCTCATATTCAGGCCGTACATATGGTTGAGCCATGGGCATACGCTGTTTGTGTCGGCTATATCCGCCGCGCGGGCGTTCGAATCGCATATGCGCGCGTTTACGGAAACCGCCTGACGCGGTATACCGCGCATTATGTGAATGCCGAATTTAAGCCCCATCGAATGCACCCTGTCCGATAAAGGCCGAAAGCCCAAGCCGCCGCGCGAAGACGGAAACCTGTCCTCGGCGGGAAGCAGCCGCCCAAATTCGTCCATGTTCAGGCGCGGTTCAAAATCAGAGGTCTGATGCGGGTTCGGGTCGTCCGACGCGCCGGGCATCGCCCATATGAAATCGACGACCACTGTGTTCCAGCCGAACGGCAGCAGATTCTTAGCCATATACTCGGCATTTTCAAGCACTTCGCGCTCGTTTACCGACCAGCCGAAGCAATCGAAGCTGTTCCAGCCCATGGGCGGCGTTTTTGCGATTGACGTATTCCTCATAAACCAGTTCCTCCGTTTATATCATAACTCCCGCGCGTTATCCTCGCCCGATATAGGCATGTACGGCTGCCTTATCCGAACCGTAAGCCCGCGTTGATTGCGTGAAACGACCTGCACCCCGAAGTCAGACCCGAACTGCGCTGTAAGCCTGCGGTTGACGTTGTACACGCCGTATCCGCCGCCCTTTTCGGTGTTCATCATTGAAATCGTTTCCTCGGTCGCGCCGCGCCCGTCGTCAGATACCTCGAACACGAGCGCGCCGCCCTCTACGAACGCCGATATTCTCACATGCACGCTCGCGCCGTCCTCTATCGCGTGTTCGTACACGTTTTCGATGAACGGCTGCAGCACGACTTTGAGCGTCTTGCAGTTGAGCGCTTCGTCGGTAGCGCCAGTTTCGAAAGTCACCCTGTCGCCGAACTGCATTTTGCGAATGTCTATATAGTGCTCGGCGTGTTTAAGCTCGCGCTCCGTCGGTATGAACATATTTCCCTTGCTCAGCGCTATGCGGTAGTAATCCGACAGCGACGACATCATGGAGTTCATCTCTTTATATCGACCGAGCTGAGCGAGCGTGCTTATGGACGACAGCGTGTTGTACAGGAAATGCGGGTTGATTTGCGCCTGCAATATTTCAAGCTCGGCGCGCGTTCTGAGCGCGTTCGCCGTGTCGCGCTCGCTTATGAGCCTCGCGACCGTCAGCGACATTTCGCGCAGAGCTTCCTCCGCCGCCGCGAACTCGTCGGGTCTGCCTTGGCGGTTTATCTCTATCGGATCGCCCGCCCTGTAATCGGTTATTAGCTTCTGAAACACAGATATGCGCCTGTTTACGCGCCGGATAAAGAGCGCGCTCACGGCTATGCAGGCGGCTATCGCGACAGAACCGAGTATCGCCATAACCGTTTTGACGCGGTCGTTTATGGCGTTGAAAGCGTCCGAGTCGGTTATGACCACCAAATGCATGTCTGTGTTTTCGATAGGGTATGTGTATTTGAAGAATGGCTGTTCCGCGTCCATCTCCGCAAGTGAGCCGCCCGTGAGCGACATAAGCTCCCGCCCCGAGGCAGAAACGAGAAACACGCCCGTGTGATCGTAGGCTTTCTCGTCGTCCGCCAAAAGCCCTTCGTTTATGATGTCGTCAAGGGATACGGTTATTCGCATAAAGCCGAGCTGCGCGCCCGAACGTCCGCTCGACAACAGCATTTCATAATTCCACAGCGGCTCAAGCCACGATATGCAGCCGTATTCGCCGTCTCTGTGTATCTGCCGCCACTGTCCCGCGCCCGTTATTGTGGCGTTCCAGTCGTCTCCGTAACTCTGCCTGACCGAACCGTAGCTGTAAAACATGACCGTAGACGTAGAACCGTCCAACGCCTGCGAATAGTCGTATGTGTCGGCGTAGTACGCGGGCAGCTCGTCGTAGTCCAGCCAGAACTCTACGCGGCACACTGACGGCGCAAGGCGCAGCCAGTTTCTCACCTGTTCTGTCACGATTCTCATGTTGCTGATCGTCCATGTCTGCTTAGCCATGTTGCCCTGAGCGCTCGAATCCTGACTTGCGTGCTCCGCGATTCGGTTGTATATATCGAAGCGCGAGTCTATGGCGACGCAGAGCTGTTTTACCATGCCCGATTTGTTTTCGTATTCGGAGTCGTACACCGCTTTGCGCGTCGAGTCGGATATGAACGCGCCCAGCGCGAACAGCACTAACAGATATATCGTGATGAGCACCACGACCGGCATCACGTAAGAGCGATACTTCGACACACGGCGTTTACGCGTCATTCGCCTTTACGCCCCTCTCCGCGTTTATACATACCGGGGGTCACGCCGTATATCTCCTTGAATTTGGCGTGGAACAGCGTCATGTTCCTAAAGCCCATGCGGTCGGCTATGTCGCTCACGCGCAGAGACGGGTCGTCAAGCAGCAGCTTCACGTGCTCCATTCGCATGTTCGTGTAAACGTCTGAAAAGCTCGAGCCCATAACTCCTTTGAACAGACGGCTCAGGTTGCTCGCAGACATGGCTATAGCGTCGGCGGTTTCGTTGAGGCTCACGCCGCGTTCTATGTTCGCGCGCATATATTTGAGGGCGCCTTTGAGCGCCGCGTGATCGACGCTGTCTTCGATTCGGTTTTCTTCGGGCGCGAGCTTTTTAACGTGCTCCGCGAGCGTGACTGCGAATTTCTGATAATCAATCGGCTTCAGTATATAGTCCTTCACGCCGAGCTTAAGCCCCTCCTGCGCGTACCCGAAGTCAGCGTAGCCGGTCAGAAATATGACGTACATGTCGTGTCTGACCCTGAGCGCCTCGCGCGCCAGTTCGACGCCCGACATGCCGGGCATGGATATGTCGGTTATGAGCATATCCGGCGGCTGCGCCGATATGCGCTTCAATGCCGACGTGCCGCTGTCGGCGACGCCCGCGACGAAAAGGCCGAGATTTTGCCAATCGACGAGCGTTTGCAGCCCCTCGAGAGTCAGCCTGTCGTCGTCCGCAATGAGCACGTTTTTCATTGACGCGCCTCCGCTTATGTAGTCCGCTTAGTCGGCATATCCGAGCCGGGCGCGCCGCGCGAGCCATTTTCGCGTGATGCCATCGAACAATTCCTCAGCGCCCAGTTCGTTCACGCGATCGTTCATGTCGTCAAGAATTTTTCGGCATTCCGTCTCGGTTGGAGAGAGTATTGCTTCGAGAGTGAGATCGTATATGCAGTTTCGAATCGCGATAAAATCGTCGTAGCCCTCCACGCCGTAAGACGGCTCGATTTCGGCGTACTGGTCGGTCTGTATCGCCGTGGAGCGCGTGATTTTCGCGTATGACTGATTGTCCCACGCGCCTTCCGCGATGGGTTTCAGCGAATCGCGGTATATACTCTCGATATAACTCCACGCGCCGTTGGGAACATAGTTGCAGTTTACGCTGCTTGTGTCGTGAAGCCACTGCGCGGTGTCTCTGTTCAAATACGCGTCGGTGTTCGTGTCAGGAATCTGCGCGCCCATAAAATCTATAAGCTCGTTCCAGTACAGGCTGGGAGGTCCGCACGTCGTGACGGCGCAGCCCGTGTCGCCCGCGAGCCAGTCGAGATATGCGTATGCGAGTTTGGGCTGCGCCGCCATCGTCGTTATGACGGTCACAGTCTGCCCGCCCGCGTATTCGTATGCGGCGGGCGTGGGGCGCGTAACGCCTTTGGCGACGGGCGGATATATGACTTCATAACCGCCGTTCGGGTCGAGCAGTCTGTAAGCCGCGTCGTGCTTCATTATGCCGTTCAGCGCGTCGGAAGTCGCCGTGACGGCGATCTGTCCGTTCGACAGCTTTTCGTTCAGCTGCTGATATGAAAGGTAGTATTCGTCCGTCGCCAACAGCCCCTCCGAATTGAGCCTGTTCAGAAACAGCGCCATATCCCGCCACGCGGGGTCTTCGCACAATGGACGAATGCCGCGCCCGTCGCACCACATGCCGCTCAAAGCGAGCGTGTAGGCGCGCTCGTCGCCGAAAGACGTATACATTACCGCCATCGTCACGCCCGGCGAGTACGGCTTCATTTCGGGGTAAATCGCCTTCACATTCCTTAAATATACAAGCAGATCGTCCGTTGTTTCTATAGGCGGCCTGCCGAGTTCGTTGTATATTTTGCGGTTCACTATCCAGCCCGCGTTGCCGAGCGCGTGTTCGTCGTCAGTGTACCAGCTTGGAAACGCGTACCATTTGCCGTCCACCGTCGAGCACAGCGCCTTTAAGGCCGAAACGTCCATCCACTTGCGGAAGTTCGGGTATTGCCAGTAATAACTGTCCAACGGCACTACCCAGCCCTGCGCTATCAGGTGGTCGAGCTGCGGACCGCGCGCCATCGTTATAACATCCGGCATGTCGCCCGTCGCAAGCATTTTGGCGAGCGTCTTTTCGGCCTGATTGCCGCTCGAAACATATGTGACCTTCACGCCCAGAATGTCCCGAATCCAGTCCGACGTGGGATTGCCCTGCGCGTAGCCGGGATCGTTGTAGCCGTCGAAGTGCACATACCATTTAAGCTCCAGACCGTACAGTTCGGCGGGCAGCTCGGGTTCTTGCGCCATGGCGCGGGGGCAGGCGAGCGCACACGCCGCGAGTAAACAAAACAACAATGCCGCTTTCCTCATAAAGTCCCTCCTCCGCGCCAACGCGCATAAACGCCCGTCAGTCGAAATTCAGTTTGCATTCGGCGCGGCTTCCGTCCGCGCCCGCGACTATATAGCTAACGTTCTTGCCGCTTGCCCAGTTTGAATCAAACCATTCGTTTTCCGCCGTCGCGATATGCGTATATTCCGACTGACCTTCATACATCGCCAGTATTTCGCATACGCCCTCGGCGCTGAACGAAAGCCTGAGCGAATCGCCGTCTATGAACGCGAACGCCGACGCGCGGTCGTTTTCGAAAAGCCCGTCGGGCGACTCTATGCGCCACATGCCGTAACAGCTCGTGCCCACTATAGCCTCACGCGTCACGGGGTTTACGCGCACCCAAGACGCTTCGCGCGGACCTTCAAGCCCTTCGCGCACTCGCGAGTCCTTACGCCCGCGAGTCAGCACGTGGAACGAGCGCCCGCCGTTTACCGAACGCGCTACGCCGATGTCGGACATATATACGTTCGCGTTGTACGTCGCGTACACTACGTCGTTGTTCACAGGGTCTACAGCGACGCTCTTTATAGGCCGAGCGCCGTACTGGTCGGCGGGGAACAGCGGCGTTATGTCGGCTATGCCCGCTTCCGAATCGTACCTGAGCACGCGGTTATCGCCGGTGACTATGTAATAGCGGTCGCGCGACGAGTCATACGCAATGTCTGCTATCGTGGACGGCACTGTCGTAAGCTGCGTCCAGTTCGCTCCGTGGTCGCATGAAACGACGACTTGGTTTTTGTACGCGCCTATCAGCGTTCCGTCGGGCTTTTGCGTGAGCACGCCCTCGCAGCCCTCCATTTTTGTCCACGTCTGCGCCTGATCCGTCGAACGGTAATCAGACGCGAACAGTATGTTCTGATATGTCGGGTCGCCGAACGACACGGCTTTGCCGCGCAATATGATGCCCGTGTCCCTAAACGACGCGCCGCCGTCGCGGCTTAAATACAGATACAAATCCGAGTTCCAGCCCTGTTTGCGGCCGCCCGTGAACATAACGTCGGGCGACGCGGCGTAGCCTCCGTAGCAATAGCCGCCCCAGCCGTAATTCTGAACGTCGAAGTATGTAAAACTCTGCCCGCCGTTCAGTGTCGCGCTGGCGGCGTAATCCTGCGACGACAAAAGCATCACGTCGGGGTTGTACGGATTGAACTGATAGCTCGCCCCGAGCATCACGGACGCGTTGCCCGTGTTCGAATACATAAATGAACGCCCCGCGTCGTCGCTTCTGATTATAGCGTCGCCGCGCAGGTTCAGAAGCGTGTTTTCGTCGGTCGGGTGCCACGCGAACACCGACTGTCTGCCGTTTATGGGCATATAGAAATACGTTGCGTCCAGCTTCGACTTCGCCCAGTTGCGGCCGCCGTCTTCGCTATAATAACACGCCCAGTCGTATTCCGCAAGTTTCGAAGTCATAACCATATTGTTCGGGTTCGCCGGGCTGACCGCGAGCTGCCACCAGCCCTGCATCGAGTCGTTCGAGCCGTCCGACGGAAGCGCGGGCGGCGCAGTCTCGATTTGAATTTGTGAAAACGTTTCGCCGCTGTCGGCGCTTACGTATATAGCCCCGTTCACCATGACCAACACTCTGTCGGGCTGTTTGTCTACGACGCACACGCTCGTCACGCGCACATCGGGAATCGCCTTATTAAATGTCGCGCCGCCGTCGCGGCTTACGTAAAACCCGTCCTTCGCGCCCGCGTACACATAGCCCTTCGTCGGGTGCACGCCGAGTATGCAATCGCCCATTCCATCGTTTGCGACGACCCAAGTCGCGCCGCCGTCGTCCGAGCGGAACAGATTTCCGTCCTCCGCTTTGCTCTTTTGGCTCGACCAGTATATTGTTTCGCAATACCCCTTTTCGGGCGAATATGACGACTTATCGTATTTGACCTGTTTCCTGAAATCCCTGTAGCCGAGATTTGATTTCGCCAGCGCGCTGTGCCACGTTTCGCCGCCGTCGAAGCTCTGATAGAGTCCGTGCATCGTGTTTTCCAAAGAATTTCCTGCGACCATCAAAACGCGTTCGGGGTTCGTCGGGTCGAACGCGAAATCGCAGCAGCCGCGCGTGTTAAGCCCCGTATTCGCGGGTTTCCATGTGTGACCGCCGTCTGTAGAGCGGAATATGCCGCCCACGTCCGTGCCCGCCAAAGCGTAGCGGCCGTCGGTCTCGTCAAACGTTACCGCCTGAAGCCATTGGCAGCCCTCGCCGCCCGTATATCCCGCCATCAGTTGTTTTTCAGACACGAGCGGCAGTTGCCGCCATTGCTCAGCCATACACACGCCTCCCAGTAGATATATTGCCGCGAGCACAGTTATCGCCAGACGCTTCATAACTTCTCCTCCGAAGCGGCGGGGGAGACAAGCTCCCCCGCCGGAAAGGTATGCGTTTTTTGAGTTAGTTCGCTTCCACGATTGAAACGTTGTCGATTATGAAATCGAAGTTGTCGCCCGCGTAGATGAAGAACGTCGGCTCGGAAACATTCTGGAAGCCTATCGTCGCGCTCATCGTGCCGCTGTCGCCTGCGAGCGCCTTATCGAGAGTAACCCAGCCCTGCGTGTCAACGTCTTCGAATATCGTGGCATAGGGACGGGCGCGCACTATGAGGCCGTAGTCGCCCTGCATGTCGTCGAGTATTTTATAATCGAACGTCATCGTGTAGTTGTGATAATCCGGGGTGGGAGCCATGTCGTAGTCGGCGTATATAAGCACGCCCCACGCGCTGTTTTCCTGAGTCACTTTGAGAGATTTGCCGTCGATAGCCTCGTCGCCCTCGACGATCTCGAATGTCGCTGCGTTCGTCTTGAGCCAGCCGGTAGTGCCATCCTCAAAGTCGACTGCGGGCAGCGGCTCGAAGGCTTCGATCGTGGGCAGTTCGAACTTCTGCATGGCTATGTCGACCTGAGCCTGCCACGCGGGCGTGAAGCGCTCTACGACGCTAGCCGCGTCCTCGCCGCCCCATTTGAAAGCTCCCCAGAGATCCCACTGTATGTTCCACAAATCGGCTATGCCGCCAAAGCGCGCCGCGCGACAGTTGAGGCGGGCTTCTTCATTGATTTTGGATTGCTCCTCGTCGAAGTATTCGACCCAATCTTCAGCGTAGTGAAGCTGCGAGTATTCGGACATCGCGTACAGGTATTTCGCGGCGGCTTCGGGGTTCTTGGCGCCCACGGGAATACCGTAACCTGTCGACAGGCCGGGGCCTTTGCCGTCGGTGTTTGACGGACCAAGCGGGAACGGCACCCAAGCGTATTCGAATTTCGCGCCGTCGGTCGCGAGGTTCTTCAAATAGCTGTAGCGCTCGCCCGCCATCGCGAGGCGGCCGGACAGGAACATGTCGTACCAGAGGTTGTTGAAATCGACCGTCGCGAACTTATCGACGTTGTAAGTATCGCTCAGCATCTGCATACCTTCGAGGACGGCGGGGCTGTTCCACGCAAGCGTTATAACGCCGTCTTTCGAGTATTCGACGATGTTGCCGCCGTTGGCGACGATGAACAGCTCGCTCATCCAGCTTTCGTAGCCGTACTGGTCGTAAGCGCCGTCGTTATCGGTGTCCTGCGTAAGCTCAACGCCGAGCTCGCGGAAAGTGTCGAAATTCCACTCGCCGTTTTCGTAGTATTCGGTGGGCGTAGTCAGACCGTTGTTTTCGAACATGGTCACGTTGTACAGTATGCCGACCGGCTGAACGCCGCCTTCGGAGCTGTTGACCGCGTAGTGCTTGCCCATCCACTCGTAGTCGTTGTTGACGACGGGAGAGAACACGCTCGCGTTCACGTCAAGGTAGTCGTCGAGGGGCTGCATAAGACCTTTGGTGATGTTCTTCGGAAACTCCTCGAACGTCATTATGTGTATGTCTTTGGAAGTGCCGCCCGCAACGTCCGTGAGCAGCTTCAGGTTGCGCTCTTCCCAGCCCACGATTTCGTACTCCATTTTGATGTTGTACTTGTCGAGTATCCACTGGTCCATTTTTTGCGTGCTTGCGTCCACCTCGCCGTACCAATAGCTCGTGATGGTTACGGTTTCCGCGTAGGGTTCGACCGCGAACGCGACCGCGGACATGAGCAGCGCGAGGGAAAGGATAAGCGATGCAAGTTTCCTCATGATTGTGCCTCCTTGTTTTTGTTTATGTGCTTCCGCGTTAAACGCGGCAACATCATCTGTGGAAGGTCGGTAATCGTCAGCCGACGATGCCCGTGCGCTCTATGCTTTCGGTGAAGTATCTCTGGAACACAATGTACATGACGAGCATTGGCAAAATCGAAAGCAGAGCGCCCGCCTGCAATTTGGTCGCGTACTGATACGGGTCGTTTATGTTCACGCCCAACAGCGGGTTTTGCCTCAAAGACGCGAGCGCCGTAGACACCACGCGCCAGCCGCCCATATACATCTGCGGGTAGAAGTATTCGTTCCAGTACCACACCATCGAAAACAGGAAAACCGTCAGTATGGCGGGCACGGCGTTGGGCGCCATAACGCGCGTGAACGTCGAAAACGCGTTGCAGCCGTCTATGCGCGCGGCGTCCGACAATTCGCGCGGCAGGCCTCTGAAGAACTGGCGGTATATGAATATGAACAGCCCGCTCCTGAGACCCATGCCGAGCGCCGACGGCAGCAGATACGCCCACGGCGTGCCTATCAGGTTAGGCGTCAGATCCACGCCTATAAGCCCGCCCAACAGGCCGAACAGCCCGAAGAAGTCGATGTTCTGAAAGTTCAGATACATCGGTATCGCGAGCGTTATCTGAGGCATAATGATCGTGAATATTACAAGCGCGAACAGCGGACCGCGCCCAATGAATCTGAACTGCGCGAAGCCGTAGCCTACGAACATGCAGACTATAATCTGCAATACTGACGACGTCACGCACACAAGCAGCGTGTTGAGCACCGTATGCGTTATGTCCATAGCCCGAAAAGCGTCCGATATGTTTTCAAACGTCGGGCGGCGCGCTATCCACGCGACAGACGGGTCGGTGAGCTCGCGCGACGGTTTTATGGCCGTCGACAACATGAACAATATCGGATAAAGCAGCACGAAGCATACGCATGTCAGTATGACGGCGCGGGCGAGTATCCACGCCCACTTCGCAAGAGCGTTCTTCGCGATATACGCAATCGTCGGGCTGTTTGCGCTTCTCATATACATCACACCCCTATTCGGTTTGATAGAACACGAATTTCGACATCAGCGCCGCCGCCAATCCGACCACGCCGAACACGCACAGCGAGTATATCCACGAAATCGCCGTGCCGTAGTCATAACGCATCTGCACGATGCCAATGTTGTATATCATCTGCATCATGCCGTTCGCGTAATCGGTGAACGAGTCTATGACGGTGAAAACGACGCACACGAGCAGTATGGGCGATATGATGGGCACGGTTATGCGCCAGAATTTTTCCCACGCCGTAGCGCCCTCGACATCCGCCGCCTCGTACAAACTGCGGTTTATCGATTGCAGCCCCGCCAGCAACAGCAATATCTGCACGCCGCATTTCCACAGCAGGTCGAACACCTGACTAACAATATTCGTGTAGTAATCTATGACGGACGCGGGCAAGTTCGCGCGCTCGAGCACCTGCGTGAGCCCCTGCGCCCTGAACACATGCAACGCTTCGGAGCCCGTCTGCATACTCTGGGCGAACACGTCCTCGCGGATTATGTTCATGATGACGCCCGAAGCCACGATTACGGGCAGGAAGAATATAGCCCGAACTATGGTGCGCCCCCTGAAATTCTGATTTATGAGCAGCGAGAGCATCAGGCTCGATATAACTATAACGGGCATCGAGAACAGCATTGAGCCCATCGTGGACATTAACTCCGGCAGGAAGCTCGTGTCGGTTCGGAACGCGTATATGTAGTTTTCAAAACCCACTCCGCGGGTCACATATCCGCCCTCCGGCGGTATGGCGACCTTGCAGAACGAAAAGTACAGCGACTGACCGAGCGGATACGCGAAGAACAGCGAAAAACCTATTATCCATGGCATCACGAACAGTATGCCGTTCAGGCTTTGCCTGCCCCTGTAACTCAGGCCGCGCGGCTTTTTGCGGCGCGATTTTGTAAGAATCATCGTTTCACCTCCGATATGCCGAAAGAGCGGGCTTTCACGGTAACGCCGTCGGAAACAATATCCCCGTTAGAATAGTTGACGAGCACCGCGACGCCGTTATCGTACAGGACGCGCACAAGCCCGTCCTCAGACTTCTGATAATCGACGATGCGCGCGCCCGCACACGCCGCCAGCGCGTCTTTGGCGCGCAAATACATATCGGCGAAGCCTTCGAGCCTGCCCATAGCGTAGTCGGAGTACATGGCGGCGTAAGGCGTGAACTTAACCTGCGACGGATTTTCATATATAAGCGAAAACTGCAAATCGCTTCCGCATTCAACCGCGCGCAGAAGCGCGGTCTCAACGTCGTCCAAGCGGTTTAGGGGCGTGGAGGCGTAATTGATAGAGCCGTGCAGCACCATTTGCATAAACGGTATCTCGGAATCGAACAGCTTGTGGCGGCTTGAATACAGGGGAATGTCCGTCACCGACTCCGCGTAGCCATACGCGTATGCGTTCGGGTTCGAGAGCATAAGCGGCTTGTCTTCGCTAAGTTTTTCAAGCGACGACTCGATTTGCTTGCACACTGTCTCGAAGAACACGAAGCGTCCGTCCTTCCAGTCGTAGAACACGCTGTTTCCGAGCGACCCGGCGGCGTTGTATGCGTATTCGATGCCCTTCGCGCTTTCGGCGTAGTCGCTCGCCAAGCCCGACAGGCGGTCGGCCGAAACGACGTATTTCGGCGGCTGATCTTCGTTCGGGAACAGCGTCGAAAGCCTGTATTCATATTGATACGCGACAGACTTGTTGATGCCCTTGGCGAAATCCCACATGCTGAAGCCGTTTCCTGTTTGAGCGATGTTAACGAAATCGGCGTTCAGATAGATAGGAATGCCCTCGCCCCGCGCGTATTCGAGCAACACGTTCAGATCGCCGAGCTTGCTCTCGGGTTCGGCTTCCGCGGGCGCTTCGCCGCCCAAGCCGCCGTCTATCCAGCCGTCGTATATGAGCGATATGTCGCAAACGCCCAGCGCTTTCAATTCGGAAAGCATTTCTTTTGCCCGTTCGAATTGCGTAAGGCTCACGACTGTGTTCACCGGCACTCCCATAACGGCCTTTTTGACAGTTACCGCGCCTGTGAGCGTCACATACATTCTCGATATGCCCGTATCCGCCCGCGCGCTGTCGAACGCGCCGCGCTTTTCAAGCACGCTTCTGTATTTATCGGCTATGGAGGCGACGTTCGCCTCGCGAACAGGGTAATACCTTACGACAGGGTTTTGCTCAGGCAGCGCGTCGCCTATAGTGAGCGTAACGTTGCGCAGCGTGCCGCCCGCGCCAGGCAGCGACGCTGAATCGAAAAACCGCGCGTCGGGCGTGAAATATGCCGTCGTGTAGCTCGTAAGCCGCATAGACTGAGTTGCGGTTATAGTGCCCGTGCCTTCGGACATCTCGACCAGCATGGCGTTACCGTTGTTGACGATTCCGAACGCGGGCATTCTGACGGTTTCGTCAAGCTCTCCCAGAAATTGCTTCGACATCGTGAGCGACGCGCCGTACACACGCTTTGTCCAATCGCCGAAAACTGAGCGGCCGTTGTTGTAGGACAGAACCGAGCCGCAGCCGTCCGGCAGCACCAGATAGCCCTCGTCGTCCAAGCCGCCCGCGCCGAAATACGGCAGAACCGCCATCGAGTACAGATATATCTCGTCGCGCTCCGCAAGCATGTCAAGGCGCGGCTCGACTTTCATGCAGCCGTCCTCCAGCGTCACATCGACTTTGAACACGAGGTTTTCTGACGGGCGCGGAAAATCGAAAGTAAGCCGCGCGCCTGAGTCGATAGCCTCATACGAAAAGCCGTCCTTGTTGACCGAGCCGACCAGCGTTGACGCGACGAACGTCAGCCCTTCCGAATCGTACATGTTCAATACGAACATAGACTGCATGTTCGTCTTGGGTATGCCCTTGCTGTTCTTGTCTTTCGAGCCTTCGGGCGGGTTCGAATACCATATCGCGCCCGTTTGCCTGTCCTCGAGCGCCAGAGTGCCGTTTTCGGGGTTTATATACAGCCTCAGCCCGCTGTTTTCGGCGACGGGCGCGAAGCCCTCGGCGGGTGATTCGCCTGAGGCGAAGCACAGAAGCGCCGCCAGCGCCAGTATCACCGCGAGACAGTAGAGCGGTTTCATGTGTTCAAGCCTCCTATCAGCTGTACCTGTAGAGCAGTTCGCGATAAATCGTGTTTCCGAACACGTATATTTCCTGAATGAGCGAGTATACGAGCACTATCACGAACACGACTATTGCCAGACCTATCACTGTTATCAGAAGCGCGATTATCGTCCTGAAGCCTGAGTATTGGTGGACTATGCGCACGCCCTGATATATCATTACCGCCGTCCACAGCGTAAACGCCGTACTGAGCATCATCACGAACACGTATTCTTCAATGACGACAGCGTATGAAAGCGCGACTGAAATCAAGTTCATAAACACGAGCGGCAGAAGCGAGTATGAAGTGATAATCCATATCTCCTTCATTTTGCCCTCGCCGTTCATAAGCGTGCACATCGCCCAGTTGACAACCACGAAGAAACACGCGGGCGCGAACGTCGAAAGCGCCGTGATAAGCACGTTATATGTCTCCGCTCGGATTACGTTGTACGTAAACGCCGTATACTGGTCGCTTATGACGGAAGTCGCGAAGTATGCGAGCAATATAGCGAACCCCAATTTTGCGCTGCCAGCGTTTTCGAATTTTACGTCCTCAAAGCCCTTCACCGGGTGAAGCATTGAGTACAGAGCGAACCTCAGTTTGCCGCGTTTCACGATCTCATACTCTGGCTTCGCATGTCTCTTTTTCCAGACCGAGCGCGCCGCGAGCGCCGCCGCCAACGCCAACAGTCCTATGAATATAAAGGCGAAATTGTCGCGTATGAAATTCTTGCGCCATTCGCGGAACGCGTCGGAATAGTAAACGCGCGAGTCGCCGAGCCTGAAATATTGAAGCGCCGAATCGTAATCGCCGAGCTTCAGCGCGGAACGCCCGAGGCTTATGTAAGCAAGCTCGTTGTTCGCGTTCATCGCGAGCACCTGCCGCCATATCTGCGCCGCCTCTGCATAGCAGCCGTCGTTGTACAGAAGCGTGCCCTCTATCGCGAGCCTGCCGTAATCCGTCGCCTCATACAGCGTTATCGCGCCGGTTCGCGAATCGAGCAGTATAACCCGCCCGTCGGGCAGCACCTCGACCGCAGTAGGCAAAAGCGTGTTGCCTGAGTTGGAGCCGCTGCCGCCGAGCGCGCCTATCATGTAGCCCTCAATGTCGTATACGAACACGCGGTTGCGTTCAATATCGAGCGCGTACACGATTTTATCGTGAGTGGCGACGTCAGAAAACTTGCTGTCGTACAGAACGCCGCCCACCCACTGTATTTCAAGGTCTCCGAAGTCGCTTTCGACGTATATGTTCGTGCCCTTAGGGTTCAGCGCGCGTATCTCGTTTATGGATGTTTTCTCAAAATCGCGGCCTATGGTCGCGTATATGAAGCCCTTTTCGTCAAGGAATATGCTCGAATACGCGGTGGGTATGGTGCGCACGCTCGCGCTGCGCTGTTCGTCCGACATGATGCGCTTCCAGAGGCGCTTCAAAACCATCGAAGGCGTCGGGTTTATGGTGTTCGCGCCGAAAAAGCCGAGGAACTCGCCCTTCTGGTCAAACGTGAGCATACCCTGATAACAGCCCTGCGAGAGTATGTACACAATGTCGGAATTGTCGACTATGACCTTCTCCGGCTGATAGTTGAAGCTTGCGGACAGCAGCGCCGATTTGAAGTTTGCGAACGATGTTTTGAAATTAAGGTCTTTATCCAGCGACACGACCCTCGCGTTGCCCGTGTCCGCTATGTATATGTCCCCGTTTTCGCGCACGAATACGCCGCACGGGTTTTTAAGCACGCTCTCAGAGCCGTCTATCGTAACCGACGTTATTTCGCGCGCGAACCGCATATCCGCGCCAAGCTCTACAACGCGGTTGTTGCCGGAGTCGGCAACGAATACGCGCCCGTCGGGCGAGACGAAAATATCCTGCGGGTTTTTGAACGCGGTCGTGCCCAGCTCTGTGGCGATATATGTATTCGTAGGCAGAAACGCGTTCGGCGTTGCTACCGATTCCCCGTACACGTTGTAGTTGTACCCGCGATAACCCGATTCCCACGCGAAAGCGCACTGCGGAATAACGAGCGCGATCAAAAGAATAATCAGAATGCGTTTCAACATGCTGCTCACTCCTTAATGCCCGCGTGGGCCATCGTTTCCATAACGCGCGACTGCGCGAGGCAGAACGCGAGTATCGGCGGTATCATCAATATGACTGACGAAGCCATGCCCGCGCCGAAGCGCGCTATACCCGCCGTGGCTATCTGCGAAAACGCCGTGGGCAGCGTTTTAAGCTGTTCGCTGTATACAAGCGACCCGCCGGAGTTGTTCCACATGCCCTGAAACGTGAATATGACTAGCGTGAGCCACGCGGGCTTGACCTGCGCCATTATTATCGAGAAAAACACGCGCCATTCGCTCGCGCCGTCTATGCGGGCGGATTCAATGACCGAAATCGGAATCTGCTCCATGAACTGCTTCATAAGGAACACGCCGAACGAACCGCCGAGCGCGGGCAGTATGAGCGCCCAGTACGTGTCTATCATGCCGAAACCGCTCAGTATGACGAACTGCGGCACGTACGTCACGCGCGATGTGAACAGGAGCGCGGTTACGACTATGTAAAAGAGTATGCCTTTACCGGGGAAACGGTGTTTCGCCAGCGGGTACGCCGCCAAAGACGCTATGAGCACATACGCGCCCGTGCCGACGACGCTTATGAACACGCTGTTGAATATATAGCGTGAAAACGGAACCCAACTGTTCGAAGCCACGAAAAACAGGTCGGAATAGTTGTCCCACACGGGGCGCTTCACGAAAAACTTAGGCGGATATATGAATATCTCCTCAAACGGTTTGAACGACGAAAGCACCGTATAGAGAAGCGGCACAGCCATGAACGCCGCGATTATGACTAGCATTAAAACTACGAGCGCGTTACCGAATCGCGATCGCGATAATCTGACCCTTTTGTAGCGTTTCATGCGGCCCCTCCTAGTGTGATACCTTGCCGAGAATAGAGCGTATAACCTGATTTATCACTATCATCGCTACGAACAGCACCACAGCCACGCTCGACGCGTAACCCATCTCGAAGCGTACCGTGCCGTAGTCAATAATGTATGTGACTATCGTATCAGCGGCGTAATTCGTAGTGGGGAAACCCGCGAGCGACATGCATATGTCGGCGACCGAGAACGAAGCCGTTATCTGCATTACCGCGCCGAATAAAAGCTGCGGGTACATGCTGGGCACCGTTATATACCACAACTCCTGAAAACGGTTGCGCACGCCGTCGATGGCGCCCGCCTCGTAGAGGCTTCGGTCTATCGACTGCATACCGGCTATGAAAGTCAGAAATCCCGTGCCGAGGCTGAGCCACAGCTGCACAATAATTATCACGGGAAGCACATATTTCGTGTCGTACAGCCAGAATATGGGTTCGCGTATGACGCCGAGGCTTATCAGAAAGCCGTTCAGCAGGCCGTATATGTCGGAAGAAAATATGTATGACCAGATGAAGTAAACGCTGCCCGCGATGCTCGGCGCGTAAAATATGACGGTGAGCAGAGTGCGCGACCGGCGCGGAAGCTCGTTTATGAACCACGCGAACACGAAGCACATTACATAGCTCACAGGGCCTGTTATCAGCGCGAACACGAGCGTGTTGCGCACGCACTTTATGAACACGTCGTCTTCGAGGAACAGTCTTATAAAGTTGTCGAAGCCCGTAAACGAGGGAAGCTGCACGAGATTGAAGTTTGTGAAGCTCAGATATATCGAAATCGCGACGGGCGCGATAGTGAACACGCTGAAGAACAGTAAAAACGGTGCCATCATGGCATAGCTTACAGCGGACAGCCGTATGCGCTTGAAAAGGCCGTCGCCCTTTGTCAGTCTTAAGGCTTTAGCTTCCATTACTGTTCCTCCTTCGCGCCGTCAAGCCCAAATTCGACGCGCTTGCGCTGTATTTCCGCGTCCACCTGCATCATGTGCCGATAAAGCGTCTCGCGCGGATTCGTCTTGCGCGTCTCAACCTCGCGGAACGCGTTGTCAAGGCTGCGCGACATATAGTAGCCGCCGGGTATTTCGGGCAGCTCCTCTATGAACGCCCATTGCTCGAGTATCAGTTCTTCCTCGGCGCGAGTCCAGCCCAGCTCGCGGAACGCCGCCTGATTTGCCGTGTTATACCTCGCCGCCGCGCCCATCACCGTTTCAAGCTCCCTGCCGTAGCGCGACTGTATCTCGGCGCTCGTCCACCATTTCATGAACTCCCAAGCCTCGTTCGGGTGCTCGGTGCCACCTATCATTATGCAGGCGCTGCCCGAAGCGGCTTCAGTTCTGTCTATTTCGCCGTCACCGTTCAGCGTGCCGGGGATCGGCAGCATCTTCCACAGATTGCGAATTTCAGGGGCGGCGACCGTCAGAAAGTTGTACGTCGTGTATGACGCTATGCCCATGGGCATCTCGCCCGAACGAAACCGCGTGCCGAAGTCGTAGAACACGTCGAGCTTGTAATTCGTATAAAACTCAGTCCATTCCTGAAACGCGGTTATGGCAGTGGTCGTGTCGAGCGCCGTTTTTGTCATGTCGTCGGAATAGAATTGCCCGCCCGCCTGTAAAAGCAGCGCGGGAAATATACTCTGACTGCCCATGCCGGTGTATACTAAGTCATAGGCTGTGAGCGTGCGATAGGGCAAGCCCACGCTCATGTTGTTGCGCTGTATTGTGGGCAGTATTTTATAGAAGTCCTCCCACGTGTCGGGCGGCTCTATGCCAAGCTCGCCGAATATGTCAGTGCGGTAGAACAGCATGTGAAAATCCTGCGTTTCGGGCAGCGCGTAGTGTTTGTCTAGGAACGCGTAGGGAGTCATCGCCGTTTCCGAAAAGTCAGCCGTCGCGCTTTCGTAGCCGATAAAATCGTCCAGAGAGCGCAGCGCCCCGCGCATAGCCAAGTTGACGGGCTCTCCGCGACCCACGCCCAGCGCCACATCAGGCCCGATGCCCGTGAGTATAGCCTGCACAAGCGTGCCCTGAACCAGCGATATATTCACCTGAATGCCCGTGCGCGGCGTAAACAGGTCGTCGACCAGCTTTTTGAGTATTTGCGCCTGATCGCGGCCAGAACCTATCCACACTTTCAGCGTGACGGTTTCGCCCGAGTCGGAGTACACATTGCCGACCGAGTTATAGTCGTTTGTGAAAGACGATATGAACGAAAGCGCCTCGTGCTTGAGCGAATCGCCGAAGCTCGCGTCGCCGTCGGGCAGAGCCGCGCCGGGCGCGTAAACGGCGATGTAGTCAAGCTGCAAGGGCTGATAGCGCACCTCGTACAGCCACGCCGCCAGCGACGATATGTTGTCGCGGAAGTTTTTGAGGCTGTCGGGTATGGCGTAGGGCTTTTCGGCAAACGAATCGATTTGATCTGTCAGGCGCGTTATTATTGCGGCAGTGCCGTCGCTTTCGCCGAGCAGGTCGGTAAGGTCCGCAAGCAGTTTATCAAGCTGCGCATTTGCTTGCTTCAAGCTCGGTATCAGGTTCGGTATCTGGCTTTCGAGCACGTAGTCGACATATGGGTCGGGCGACGCACCGGTTATCATCACGATCTTTCTGTATATCGAGTTAAGCGCGTATACCGCCTCGTCGACTCCAGAAAACAATTCCGCCATGTCGCCCGGCGTGACCTCCATAGTGAGCGTGTGTTCGCCCGCCGCAAGGTATATCTCGAACGGCTCGTCTCCGCCGAGCGTTTTAATCTGAAAGCTTCCGTCGTAATCGAATTTCACGCCGCGCATTTCTGCGAACGGACACTTGCCGTCTATGTATATGTTTCTGCTTGAAAAGAAACCGCGCACATAGCGCTGCAAATAGCGCATCGAAATCGAATACCGCCCGTTTTCGGGTATAGTGAACTTCCAAGTCACAGTCTGCCCGACATACTGCCAGCTTTCGCCGCCCAGCACATTTATACGGATTTCCGACGGGTGATAAGGCTGCGTCGCGGGGCTGGAACGGTCGGTTTGCGGGGCTATGGACGAGTCGCTTTTGTACGCCGCCGCCTCCGCCTGTATTATCTGAACATATCCCTCGGGCGCGCGCGTATCGGGCGCTGATTTTATGTATTCAGCGTATGGAATTTCAGGCGATTCGGCGAATATGCGTATCTGATCGAGCACGAACCTTTCTCCGAAGCTTATAAGCTCGACGCTGTGCTCGCCCTTAGTCAAATAAAGTTTCAAAGAGCCTTTGTTCATGCCGTCGCCGTCCGCGAACGCGCGCGTGTTCCACATCGGTTTCTCTGTCTGCGACGGGCTTATCTGATTGCCGCGGTTGTCCGACTGTATTTCGCCCGCGTCCTCCCACATGCGCGGAAACACGAACGAGCGGGCTTCGTTATACGGATACGCCCCGTCGAGCGTCAGCGCGACCTCGACCGAACCGTTCACGCCCTGCACGGGGAAGTACGTCATTTCATACGCGTACAGCCCTTCGCTTTCGACGTTGAACGTGAACCTCGCCGTTCCCGTACCCGACAAAAAGTCGACCGCGCCGTCGCTGCCCGCGTAGCCCGTGAGCGGAGTCACGTCGCCGGAAACGGGCTGAGCCTGCGCGCCGTCGAGAATTATTTCGCCTGCGCCGTCGACGGCCTTTGCGCCTAAGCGCCTTATATACATAGCGTATGTGTTTCCGCGATCGTATTCGGCTTCGGCGGCGCTTTCCGCTCCGCATACCGCCGCCGTCGTCGCGAGGGCGAGAGATAACAGACATGCCAATAGTCGTTTCATATAAAAAATTCCCTCAAATCGTCTGTCGTATGCCATATATCCGTCTCTAATGTTAATGATACAACCAACTTCGCAAAAACGATATACACGGAATCTATCAATTTGTACCATTCTCATGCCGCACATAACATTCGCGGCCGCACGAACGCCGCGCAGCCTTGCGTTTCAAACGGCGCATTTATATTGCAATTATGCTTCCTGTCTGTGCGCATAAGCGCCGGCCTGTTTTCGGACAAACCCCGCGCCCCGCCTTGAAACGCGTGAAATTGTAGCTTTACAAAAACGCCACCCTGTCGGGCGGCGCGGAAAGATAAAACCGTAATCAGGCGAATTGATCAAAGCACATTATTTGTTTCACTCCGGGCGCTCAGGCATTCTTCCGTACAAGTCGTTCAATTCATCACCGTCGCAGTAACCAAGTAACGCGGATACATTCTGAAACAGTTCAGGAACGAGTCCGTAAGCGGTCATTCTTCCGTGCCCTTCGAGAACAATATAGCGTTCCTCAGCTTTGTCCGTCAAGAATATCAACGGCGGAAAAGTGTAGCCATCTCGGATTTTTTGCGCGCCGCTCAGTGCCCTATCATTTGGAACGCCGTATATGGTCTTTCCCGATAATATGGTCTTAGCCGCCTCAAGCGGCGACCCAGTGTAATTCGATAGCTCGTTCCAATAACTATATTCTATATAGAAAATCTTACTGATATCTTCGGCATCAAACGCAGCCCATATCCAGTCGATTTTCTGCGGGAATCTTTCAAATATCTCAGAATCAGGATAACCTCTGAAGCGCCCAAGCACAATCTTTCTCAACGCGTTCTCATTGCTTGACTGTTTATCGCCGTTTTCGATAAGCTTCCTATCAAGGTTCAGTTCCAGTAATACAGAGAGTATCTTTTCGGAATACCGATCAGAATCTATCTCCATTTTCAGAAACTCCAAAACCATTTCATCTTCATTTGATTGTTTGATTTTCCTCATGTATCCCTCATAGCGCAGTGTTCAGTTTGCATTTTGGATAGCAAAACGCCATCGGATAATATGATCCAAATATCCCGACAAACACTGCGCATATCTCTTGTTGTGATGTGTGAAATCTATATTTTGCCTGTGCAATATCCGTATCTCCAATCGTGTTCATCTGCATATTCCGATTTCCCGCGTCGCTCGTCCAATGTACAAATATAAAGTTATAAAGATAAATGATATTCTCATCAGGCGGGATTATCGTTTCTTTGCCGATAGTCTTACATTCATCAGTTCCCATACTGATGTGGAACATACGGCAGAATTGCCCATGTAACATCATCTGCGGATATGTTTTTCGCCTCAAGGCTGCGATAACCGACCGTTGCTTCTTCGCAGGGATACTCCCGACAATCAAAGCAGGTTTTTTTGTTTTTTCTTTTTAGGCAGTTGATTGGCGGACATGTTTCGCTTCCGTCTTGATAGCACTGACAACCCGGCGTGTCACACCCGGTACAGCGCATATCCCAGTTTGTGCTTCCATACACTGCCGTCAGATGTGGTATCAGCATCGTTCTGAAATCATCCGCGATGCCTGTGAAATGCACGCACTGATCACAGCGGTGTCCGCACTTGCCGTATAGCGCCTTCTCTTTTGATGAAGGTTTACGGTTAGGCTTCTTTTTGAGCACTATCAGCTTTTTGACATTTTCCAGCGTGGGTAAATCATCTACGCGTATCAAAAGCCACTTACCGTCATGAAGCGTCCTCTCATTGTCGTATAAGTCCTGTATCTCTTTCGAAAACTCATTTCGCTGTTCTTCAAATTTCTGTCGTTCAGCCATGCCAAAGACTATAAGGAAGTCTAAATAATCAGGGTGAAGAAGCACCGTAACAATCGTTTTACTTCCCTGGCGAAATCGCACACACCGATTGCCGGAGTGCACGCCTGCCACCTCGTCCAAACGATATTGCCCACGCAAAAACTTAATAGTCTCCCGAACAACTTTTTCGTACATGCTAATACGCCCCCATTTGTATATTGTCTTTCGGTTGCGTTGGCACACGCATAATCAACTTGGTCTGCATATTTTGTGTCTCCATGCCCGTCTGTGCCATAGTATCATTGTTGCGATTACTACAGTGCCTTGTATCCGTTCACCTTTTTCATAACTTTCTATCCATTCCGGCCTTCATTAAATCAAATAAACGGTTTGGGGTTTTGCTCCCAAACTTTATGATTGGATATAGCGCTTGCACCCGAATAATCAGGACTTCCGTAATGACTTGTACCTGCAGTAGATTTTGTGATATTTCTAAGCAAACTAATATTCCAGAAATCCTTCTAATATTATGTCAGAGTTGTTCTTTCTTAAGTTCATACTTAGCATTTCCTGATGGATTATTTCCTTAACGCCTTCAGTTTTTATTGAGATCGTACCGTTTGTTTTCTTAATCAAATTTTCATATGGTTTACCTTTGGCTAGTTGCTCTGCCATATTAAACATTTCTTTACCTTTCCTCTCTATATACAAAAAGTCGTAAAATTGCAAAAACGGTACGAAGTCTATAGCAATCCATAATGCAATGATCCAAATAACAATATAGTTATCGTTATAGTGCGACATAGCATATTCAACTACATCACCAAACAGCTCGTCAAAATCAAACACAATACTGTCGTATCCTTTTGCCATTTGATGAGGATTATGCATGTAGAACGATTGCTCTTCAATATACCAGTATAATTCTGATATAACTAACAGATCAAATTCAAAGTTACCACACATTATCGGCCCATTTCGTAATACATCGATCGACTCGTTCCATAATCCTGCATTTTGCAGTTCAGCTATTTTGTCTTTATACTGAACAATATCCATGTCTGCTCCTCCTATCGCTTGGGATACACGTCAGACAACCAATACACTTTCATCATATTCTTCGATTGAGAATCTCTTTCTATAGTACCGCCTTTATCAATATATCAAATAAGATTACTATGATAAAAGGCGAGAGAATTTCTGCCAGTCAATAATCTGTCAGAATTAGTGCTCCTACAGATTGCGCAGTTGTAACACCTGCTCCGCAGATAATGCGACCCAGTCTCCTCGTCCCTGTATACCGGCAACATCTGAACAGATTCGGCGCTGCCAACGTCTCGTATTCAGTTTTCAAAATACAGCAGCCTGTGGACTCATCTGTATATTTGTTTAGAAAAGTATACACCAATTCTTCACATTAATCAATACAAATATGCGGAAACAGTATAACAGACTTTTTATCGGAATGAGGAGCACAAAAAGTAACCCGACGGCAATGCAAGCCGTTATCGCTCACTTTGAAAAAGGCGAATCCGCAGGCTGTCCGGCGCATAACAGTCTATAACGCCCGCCTTGACAGAACGACGGAGAAACGCTATATTGCTATCGCCTGCGGAGACGGGGATTCAGGAATCTCTTACTTCGCCGCGGAAGCCGCATATACATATATTTTGAATGCTTCCCAATGCGGTGTTTACTCGGCGTATATAACTATAACCGCCTCGTCTCCGAGTTTTTGCATTAGTCTGATCATGTCGTCGCGGTCGACGGCTATGCATCCGCTCGTGTAAGTCTTTTTGCCTTTACAATGGAGAAAGATCGCAGAGCCGGCGTTTTCAACGCCCTCTTTGTTGTATTCGATAAACAGGGCATACGCATATTCATTCGGGTAATCGATAAGATGCTCGTCGTTCGAAGTCGGTTCGTAGTCGGCGCGCACGCTTAAGTCGATCAGTCGATTGTAATCCAATGTGCCCGAAGCGCCCGACCAGTAATGCCGATCTGTCACTTGCACATATCCCGCCATGCGCGCGCCCGGATCTTCAAGTATGCCAAACGGTGTGCTGAGGCAAAACACGCCTTCGGGCGTCTTTTTGTCGCCCTCCTTCGTCTTGCCCAGACCGTTTGCGCCTATGAACGCGTTCGCGTTAAGGCTCGCCGACCACGTTCCGTCTTCCTGTTTCTCGTAAAGCGTCAGCAGCGCCGATGCGCCTTCCGTCCAAGCTACGCCCACAATCTGCGTCGCATTCAAAGACGCTTCAAGCGTCGCTTCCGGCAAACAGGATCGATCCGCTTGCGCAAAACACGGCTGCACGGTCAATAACAGCGCCAGCAGCAGAGTTATCATAAAATCAGCTATCGCCAAAACTCTTTGGGATGAACGCATATCAATTTTTGCCTCTCTCCACAGTATTACATCGCCGCGGTCTCGCGGCGGCGCGTTTTGTCTTTTATTTTACTCTGCAGTGTCCGCAAAATGTCAACAAAACCGCGGGCGGTATCATAATGCGCGAAAAATTTACATTATACAGTCGCGCGGTTTGTCGAAACGACATGAAATGCGGCGGTTTGTGCGATGGCAGCTTGAACGTATCACACAAATGCTGTATACTGTATCGGACGGTAAACATTTTAATCTATGCCCTACAAAATAGAATGGAGACGAACCGATGGGCTTTCTGGCGAACGCCACGATAGATCTGACGGCAATCGTCGTCGTTTTCTTGCTTTATGTGAGCGGAAAGCGCGACCGGCAGACGGATTTCCGCCAGTCGATTTTCGATAAAATGATCCTGTGCCTGATATGTTTTCTGTCAGTCGATCTCTGCGCCTGGTATGTGGACGGAAAAGACTTCGTTTTCGCGAATGCCGTTCAAATGACGCTCAATTCTTTGGTGTGGCTGACTCAAGCAGCGTTATCATTCCTCTGGCTTATATACGTTGAATACTGGGTCGATTCATCAGAACGCCAAATCGCGAAGCGGATAAAGATATACGCGATACCGCTCATATTGGAAATCGGCTTGTTGACGGCGAACGCTTTCACCAAATGGCTGTTCTATATAAACGATCAACACGCGTATACGCACGGTGCGCTATATCCGCACATATTGATTGTCTTTTATGTGTATGGCATATATGCGTGCATCATAACGATGAAGGCGTTTTTTTCGGCGAAGGACGCGGAACAAAAAAAGAATTGTCTTTGGATGTCAGGCTTTATGGCGTTGCCGTGCGCGTTTTCCGTGGTTCGAGTGTTCACGTATGGCATTTCTTTGATTTCGCCGATTTATGCGCTTTCATTGCTTATGGTCTACTTAAACGTTCACCAGCAGCGCATGATTCAGGAGAGAAATAAAGTGGCGCAGCGGGACGCCGATTTGCAGCGGGCAAAAATATCGATCATGTTGAGCCAAATTCAGCCCCACTTTCTTTATAACGCGCTCTGCGTAATTCAAGATTTGTGTCACGACGCAGCGCCGGAGGCGGAGAAGGCTACAATCGCGTTTTCGCGCTTTCTGCGCGGCAATTTAGACTCGCTCAAAGCGGACAAACCTATCCCGTTTTTACAGGAACTCGATCACACAAAATATTATCTGACGCTCGAGGGTATGCGCTTCGGGCAGCGCCTAAAGGTGGAATACGACATACAGGCGGATTGTTTTCAAGTGCCGGCTATGTCGCTTCAGCCAATCGTCGAAAACGCGGTGCGCTACGGTGTGATGAAGCGCGAAACGGGGGGCACTGTCAAAATATGCGCGGCCGAACTTGAGAAGAATTTTGTGATAACCGTCGAAGACGACGGCATTGGCTTCGACCCGGGTCAGAAACACGACGACGGGCGCACGCATATCGGCATAGACAACGTGCGCCAGCGCCTGCGTGAAATGTGTTCGGGCGATCTGAAGATTGCAAGTATGCCTAGCGCGGGCACAATCGCGACGATCCTTATACCAAAGGAGGGCTGTTGAAATGCTGATATACGCGGTTGACGACGAAAGAACGGCGCTGAATATACTGACGCGCGCTATCAAAGACGCGGTGCCCGACGCGGAGCTTCATACGTTTCAAACCGTTTCCGACATGATCGCGCGATTAAACAGCGAGCATGAAACGCCCGACGTGGCGTTTCTTGATATAGAAATGCCCGGCATGACGGGAATCGAATTGGCGCGGCTCATAAAGGTGAGCGCGCCTAAGGTGAACATAATCTTCGTGACGGGTTTTTCCAAGTATGCGTTGGACGCGATGGCGGTGCGACCGAGCGGATATATTATGAAGCCCGTCGATAAAGATCAGATTCTCGGCGAGCTTCGGAATCTGCGCAATCCTCCGTCGCGAACAATCCCGGACAAGCGCATTCGCATACAATGCTTCGGCGATTTCGAGATTTTTGCGGATGGGCGCGCGGTCGCGTTTACCAGAAGCAAAGCGAAGGAAATGCTCGCGTATCTGGTTGATCGACGCGGGGCGAACTGCGCAAGCGCGAAGATCGCCGACGCGCTGTGGGAAGACGGCGTATACGACCGCGCCCGACAAAAGTTGTTCTCAACGATATATGCGGACATGATCAAATCTCTAAAACGGGTGGACGCCTCGCACATCGTGAAAAAGACTAACAACATGATTGCCATTGACCCAAATGCGTTCGATTGCGACTACTATTCGGCGCTGCTCGGCGATGCGGTCAGCGTCAACAGCTTCATGGGCGAGTATATGGCGGCGTATTCGTGGGCGGAGTTCACAACGGCGGCGTTATCCGTAAATCTGTCGCCGGAGTAACGCGAACAAACATAACAGAAAATTCTTGATTGACTCTCGGATTTCTTGATCCGAGGGTTTTTTGTGGACATTTTGTGGACATTCGCAGTTATTCTTAATGCGCGACGATGCGGAGACGTCTATCGGGTATACGAATGAGCGATTGAAGATATGACAGTAATCCCACGTTCGAAGCACTACAAAAACGAGGAGGGCACTTATGAAGACGGACTTGCTTCCGATTACACAAACCCCTGAAAAAATCGCGGACGCGCTCGATAAGATCGAATTGATAGCGTTATACACGGGAATGCCGCGCAGGGACGCTACCAGTATGCGCCTTTTGGCGGAGGAACTGTTAAGCGCGACAAAAGACATTCTGGCGGCGTATGAGGGACGGCTCTGGATGGAGACGAGCGAAACGCAGTTTACGCTTCACATGAGCGTAGCAAGACCCGCGAACAAAGCGGATCGGGAAACGCTGATCGCGCTTTCGAAGAACGGCGAGATAACGCCTCCAAAGGGCTTGTTCTCGCGCCTCGGGTCGGCAATGAGCAAGTTTCTGACGCTGGACGACGACGAACTGTATTCAGACACATTCGCGGATTATGCCATGTTCGCCGGAGTCATACACGGAGAACAGACAATACCAATGTATACATATCATTATATACCGCGCGCCGAACCGAAGTCTAACGAGCCAAACAAGCCGATAGACGAACTGAGCGGCATCGAAAAGAGCATTATAGACGCGATTGTGGACGATATTCAAGTGACGGTCAAGAGCGGCAATATAGAGATAATCGCAATAAAGAACTTAAAGTGAAAGAGGCGCTGATCATGAAGATTGACAAAACGCAGAACGGATGCGAACTCGTTATAGCATTAACGGGACGGCTTGACACGACCACCGCTCCCGATTTGGAGAAAGAAGCGAACGCTTCGCTTTCCGGAATCACGAATCTGACGATCGACTTTTCGAAACTCGACTATATATCAAGCGCGGGGCTGCGAGTGCTTCTCGCCATGCAAAAAACCATGAACAAACAAGGCAAAATGAACGTGAAGAACGCAAATGAAAATGTGCGCGAGGTGTTTGAGATTACGGGGTTCAGCGATATTCTGACGATAGAGTAATTTGCGCGAGCGTTTGGCAGGGGAGGCGCGAATGATTACGATAAATACACGCGCGGACGGAACTGCACTGACGATATATGTTTCCGGACGGGTAGACAGCATTACCGCCCCCGAGCTGGATAAAAGAATCAGCGAAGCGCTTCCGGGCTGCGAACGACTGATACTTGATTTCGCGGGCCTTGAGTACATCTCAAGCGCCGGCTTACGAATACTGATGTCGCTTGCGAAGACGATGAACAGATTGGGCGGCATGAAGTTTCGAAACGTCGCGGAAAGCGTGAGCGAGATATTCGAGCTTACGGGATTGCTCGCCGTGTTTGACGTTGAATAGCATCAACCAATATTCGGAGGAGGCTGTTATGCGCATAAGACTTTGGCTGTTCGCGCTGATATTGATTCCGATTGTGTTCGGGTATTCGGCATTGTCTGAAACGTCTTCGCTCGACGCGTTCGACAGTGCCGCGATCACAATCGGCGTTCCGACAGGATCGGCGGCGATGAACGCTACAGAAGCTCGTTTTCCCAACGCCCAGATACAATATCTGACAGTGGACAACGACGGCTATCTTTCCGTCATATCAGGGAAAATCGACGCTTACGCGCACGATACAACCGTGCTCAGGTATGCGTGCGAGGAAAATCCCAAATTGCGTATGCTAAATGAAACATATGGCGAGACGGAGATCGCCGTAGGCATATCCCCCAAACGCAAGGATTTGAAGGAATCGGTGAACGCTTTCGTTCGGGAACTGATCGATTCGGGCGCGCGCGACGATATGCTCAAGCGCTGGCTGACAGACACGGAAAACGCCATGCCGAAACTCGACGAGCCGCAGAAAACTGATATGACCATTCGCGTCGGCACGTCGGGCATCGTCGTGCCGATGACCTATTACGGCGCTAATCAGGAACTCACGGGCTTCGACATCGAATTTCTCAAACGCCTCGGTTTGAATATGAACGCAAAAATCGATGTATCCGTAATGAATTACGACGCGCTTATCGCGGGATTGGAATCCGGCAAGCTCGATCTTGTGATAGCGAATCTGAACATTACGCCCGAGCGCGCCGAACGCATCATATACTCTATCCCCTATATGACCGCCGCCACGGGTCTTGTGGTAAAAAACGACGCAAGCCTGCCTGACTTTTCGAAAATCGAAGATTACAGCGAATACTTCAGTTCGGGCAAGCGTCTTGGCATTACGGTCGGCACGACATTCGACGGCATCGCGCAACGCCTGTTCCCGGACGCGCAACGCTTATACTACAACACGGGCGCGGAGTTGGTCGCCGCTTTGATCGACGGGAAAATCGACGGATACCTAGTCGACAAACCGCAGGGATACGCGCAGTGCCTTTTGAACGACAAGCTGTGGATGCCTGACACGTTAATCGCGGACGATAACTACGGAATCGCTCTGGCTTTGGGAAACGAAGAACTGTGCGCACAGATGAATGAAATCATTTTGAGATACGCTTCGGACGGCACATTTGACGCGATGGAGCAAAAGTGGTTTTTGATCGACGAAACGCAGAAGCCCATGGCTGATATTGCGCTGTCCGGCGAAAATGGCGTTTTGCGATTGAGCACGACGGGAGATTCCTATCCGTTCTCATATATCCGCGATGGCGAACCCGTTGGCTACTCGATTGAGGCGTTCAAAATGATATGCGGCGAATTGGGATACGACGCGGAGATCAGAATATCTGATTTTGCCGGCCTGATCGCGTCCATATCATCGGGGAAAACCGACGCGGCTTCAGACTGTATATCGATCACCGACGAGCGCAAAGAGCAGATGCTGTTCACTGAGCCGACATATAAAGGCGGCGTAATGATGATGCTGCCGGCGGCGCTGAACCCTGCCAATTACGCAGACGGCGAAGGGGCAAATATCGGGTTCGCAGCGACTTGGGCGTCGATCGCATCGAGTTTTGAGCGCACATTCATACGTGAAAACCGCTGGAAGCTGATCGCGCAGGGGCTGCTTACGACGCTGCTCATATCCGTGTGCGCGGGGCTTCTCGGCACCGCATTCGGCTTTGGAGTGTGCATGGCGCGCAGGTCGCGCTTTGGCGCGCTGTCCGGCGCAAGCAGGATATTCATACAGCTGATGCAGGGCACGCCAATTATGGTATTCCTGATGATACTCTACTACATCGTGTTCGGAGACGTGAAGCCCGTGCTTGTTGCCGTGGTCGGCTTTGCGCTCAACTTCGCGGCGTATGTGTCAGAAATGATGCGCACGGGCATAGACGCGGTGGACAAGGGGCAAATCGAGGCGGCGAGCGCAATCGGCTTCACGAAAGCGCGCGCGTTTCTGCTGATCACTCTTCCGCAGGCCGCGCGGCACTTTCTGCCTGTGTTCCGCGGCGAGTTCATCAGCCTTGTCAAGATGACGTCCGTCGTGGGCTACATATCCATTATGGATCTGACCAAGATGAGCGACATTATTCGCAGCCGCACATATGAGGCGTTTTTCCCGCTCATCGCTACGGCGGTCATCTATTTCCTGCTCTCGTGGATATTGGCGCAAAGCCTTTCCGCCATAGAGATGCGAATCGACCCCAAACGAAAAAAGCGCAAGATCAGGGGCGTGCGAGAGGAGGCCGACGCGCAATGATGATATCGATAAAGCATCTGCAAAAAAAGTTCGGGGATTTGACCGTGTTAAGCGACGTGAACGCAGAGATCGACGAAGGCGAAGTCATTTCGATCATCGGGCCTTCCGGCACGGGCAAATCGACCCTGCTTCGGTGTATCAACCGTTTGGAGACGCCCACATCGGGCGAGATTTGGGTCGACGGCGTAAACGTGTGCGACCCGCGCGCAAACCTTACAAAGGTTCGGCAGAAAATGGGCATGGTGTTTCAGAGCTTCAACCTGTTCGCCAATCGGCTGGTGATCGATAATGTAATGCTTGGACCAATGAAGCTAAAGAGAATGCGCGCGCAGGAAGCCTATGCGAAAGGCATGATACTGCTGGACATGGTGGGTCTCAAGTCAAAAGCGAAGGCATACCCGGAAGAGCTTTCAGGCGGGCAGAAACAGCGCGTGGCAATCGCGCGGACGCTGGCGATGGACCCGGACATCGTGCTGTTCGACGAGCCGACTTCGGCGCTAGACCCGACGATGGTTTCAGAAGTGCTGGCTGTTATGCGGACGCTGGCGGGACAGGGACTAACGATGCTGGTGGTCACGCACGAGATGAAGTTCGCGCGAGACGTATCGACGCGGGTTTTCTATATGGACGAAGGCGTGATATACGAAGAAGGCGCGCCGCTTCATCTTTTCGAGCATGCGCAGAGAGAAAAGACGCGCATGTTCGTAGAAAAGGTGCGCGCTTTCGAAAGGGAGCTCGACGGCGACGCGTTCGACATGTACGGCATGAACGGCGAAGTGGAGCTGTTCTGTCAGAGACAGGCGGTCAAAGAAAAGCGCATATCGAGACTTGAGCTGTTGATGGAGGAGCTGATAGTCAACGGCGTGTTTCCCCGCCTTCCGGCTTCGCGGAGAAAGGTTACGGCGCGAGTGATGTATTCGGAAGTCAACGACAGCTTGCAGCTGGAGCTTCGATACGGCGGATACGATTTTAATCCTATGGATTCCGAAGAAATGTACGCCGTGATTGCCAAGCGCATAACAAGCGATGCTGTACACTACTGTGAAGACGGCAGGAACATACTGATAGCGACGCTGTGATATGCAACGTTTTCCGAGCAGGCCTTAGGCGTACATAAAGACACACGGAATGGGGGCGAATACGCAATAGAGCGGTTGGCAAAGCGGAAGAACACCGGCGTTTTATGAACCAGCGAGACAATGAGAAGAAAGGAAACTGTATATGAAAAGAATGAGAAGTCTGATAGCCTGCACGGTTTTATTCGCAATCGTTTGTTGCGTTGCATGTAATCCGTTCGCGATTGCCGACGCGTCAAGCGGCGGCGGCGTAACGGCGCTCGACTATAACAAGCAAAGGGCTGACATTTCGGGCGCTAATGATTATATAACGTCTGTCGGGTTAAGCGACGCCGAGGCGCGTCTTGACGATATTCTTCAAGAGCTAAAGGAAGAGTATTCGAAATCAACAGGCGGGAATGCAGATTACTCCATTCCGGTTCTTTCTGATGAGACTATATGGTTAAGCAAGCTGTACCAATTGTGCATAGACATTCCCAAGGGTTCGGACTTGCACGTTCATGCCTCGGCGCTTTTGCCTGTGAAAGAGCTTGCGGACTTCCTATCAAAGAGAAGCGATGTAGAAATATGCACATCCGGCGATCAAAAGTACGTTCTCTTCCTTAGCGCAAACGCGGAAAGACCCGATTCATGTAAAACGATGGCTGAGGCGCTTTCCGACGGTTCTGTTTCATTTGATGAGTTGCTCTCGAAATGGACAATCCTCGGCGCGGCAGAACAGGAGGATATATGGGTGTTTTTCGAAACGCTGTTTGATAAAGACATGGTTTTGAGCAGTGGCGATGATTTGATGCAGGATTACTATGAGTACGCTTTCCGTTATTACTACAAAAACAACATCAAGCATCTTGAAATTCGCGCGTTGTTTTTCGGGACGAATGAGGAAGCCGCTCAGAAAGCAATAACAATCAGGAACGCATACTATAAAGTGAGAGACGAGTATCCCGACATGATTGTCAGCATCGTCGGATGCGGGCTTAAGCGCACGAATATCGACGAAGTCGTGACAGATGTTCTTATGGACAACAACCTGTTCGTATATGAGAATGTCAAAGATGAATATAACCCGAATCAACATTGCGATTTTATGGTGGGCATTGATCTGGTTAATGAAGAAGACGATAGCAGACCGCTTTCGTTTTATCGGGATATGATTGAAACGATAAAAGCAAAACACCCCGAATTGAGAGTGCTCCTTCATGCGGGTGAAAGCCTTCACGCAGACAGCGATAACCTGATTGACGCATATTTGCTTGGTTCGAAGAGGGTGGGACACGGGCTGAATCTTTACCGTTACCCGTCTCTGCTGGACTTGTTCATTGAAGACGATATATGCTTAGAGGTATGCCCCATAAGCAACAATACGCTGAGATATGTTCATGACTTGAGATTACATCCAGGGCTGGAATATTTGAAGCGAGGCGTGCCGATGGTTCTGGCATCTGACGATCCGTCATATCAGGAGCACACTTCGCTGGTAGACGATTTCTTTGCGGCAATCGTAGCGTGGGATTTGGGCGTTGCGGAGATCAAGCAACTGTGCATGAATTCTATAACATATAGCGCGACGAGCGAAAGCAACAAAGAATACATGACGGAAACATGGATCAATGATTGGGACTTATTTGTGCATTCATATGCGGATCAAGAGTAAAAGTTAGCTCAAAGCAGTTCTTACAGCGAGTCGAGCGCGGGCAATGCAAGATGCATTGCCCGCGCTCGACTCGCTGTCACGGGTGCGCAGGCCGCGATAATCCTCGCAATACATCGCCGTATAAAGGCGCGAGGTATCTTCGCGAATGGTCTTACAAACTCATGATAAGCGCCGGAGCACGCGCGTAATGCCGTCGCTGACAAGCGCGTCGCGCATCGAGGGGTCGATATCCAGTCCTTCAATATGATATTCCAGCGTAATAGGTATGCCGAGCATCTTCGCAAGACTGTCTACGTAAGCGGCGCCCAGATGCGCGCCGTGTATGTATCCGCCGCATGTGGAGAGATAGATCAGCCGCCCCGCGCGGCAGTAGCCTTCCGACTTACCTTCGCGCGTATAGCCGAACGTTACGCCGCTCACCGATACATGCTCCAAGTACACTTTAAGCATTGACGGAAACGACAGATCCCAGTACGGCGCGGCGACGACGATTTCGTCGGCGTCTCTGAACTGCACGGCGTAGCGTAACATGCCGTCGTCCAAAGCGCCGGAATCGACAAGAGCCGTTCTTCGCATTACATCCGACTCGCGAAGCGGCGCAAGCGACTCGCCGTATAGATTCAGAAACTCGATGGATTCTTCGGAATACATCGCGGATAAGTATCGCATGAAAAGCTTTCTTGTGGCTGATTCACCGCGCGGACAGCAGTCTACCGCAAGCACCTTCATCGTTTGCCCTCCATATCGCCCAAAATCGACTCGCACTGTATGGATTCACGATAGCCGTCCACTGCAACAAATCTCATGCGCATCTCCAACATATCTCGGTTTTTCGAAAAAATAAAGTGTTCAATGGGGTCTTCGTCTGTCAGCGTGTAAGCAATATGTGTAGTCGTTTGCAGAAAATAGACTCCGACGAACAGCAGCGCAAACAGCACGGCAATTCCGCCGTGGAATTTATAGCTGAACGCGCCCAGCGCGCCAAGCGGACTTCCTGTTTTTGCCTTACGAGCCTTTTTGGTTGTTTTTAGGATTGCTTTATGGAATATCAAAATCAAAGCCGGCAACACCGTGAAAACACAAAGCAAACTGCAAAAAACGCCTTTCGCTAAAACGATACCCAAATCCGCCCCGATTGTGAAGCTCATGAATACAAGCATTATAAGGCCGACGATTGTGGTAACGGAGCTGCTGGTTATCGAACCGAACGCGGATTTCAGCGCGGAAGTCATAGCGTCGTTTTTGTCGTCGGTCTTTTGAAGCTCCTGACGGTAGCGGTTCATCAGTATAATAGAGTAATCCATGGATAAAACCAATTGCAAAATCGCCGAGATGCCCATTGTAATATCCGAAATTTCGCCAAGAAAGATGTTCGAACCGAGATTAACAACAATTGCAACGCCGATTGTGAGCAAAAACAACAGCGGTTCAATTTTGGATCCGCAGGCAATAAACAGTATCACCAACATAATGGCAAACGCCAAGGCGACAACCAATGGCGGAATATCCGGCGAGGAGGTGTCGTCGTTACGAATTGTGATGTTATACTCCGAAAAGCTCTCTGTCAAATAGGTTTCTATCGCGGCTTCTTCCTGAGTATCATAACCGTATTCCGTGCCGACGGAATACAGCGTGTAATCGCCTTTGTTGTAATTCACGTCATCGGCATTATAGGCGACGCCGCTCACATTCGGTATAGCTGCCAGTTTTTCTTTTACTTCAAGTTTCTGTTGTTCTGTAAGCCCTTCAAACATGACGCGGATTGAGTAAGTTTCGGCAATATCGGGAAACTCGCTCTCCATCAGGTTCATTCCGATCTTCATGGGCGAATCATTCGGCAGATATTTCGTCATATCGCTGTTGATTCCGACTTTAGGTATGAATATACCGCACACGACGGTCAGCAGCGCCATCAGTATCAGTATTAATGCTTTCTTTCTTACGATAAAGGAGGAGGTTTTTTCCATGTTTTATTATCCTTCCTGCTACGGCAGCGCCGTTATGCCGCTATGATGGTCGAAAACTATAATGTTTCATTTTACATGTCTTGACAGAATCACGCTTGAGTATTATATTTATGTTTAGCGTTTAGATCAACCAACTGTTTATTTTAAACTGATTTGGTGTCTACAAATCAAACGGATTTCGGTTTGAACTCAACACATTCCGAAAATCAGTTGAGTTTACAGGAGGGGCTGATGGAGAATCAGAGAGTGCGGCTGAGTAAAATGATGCTGAAAAACGCGTTATTGAGGCTACTAAAAACGAAACATATAGACAAAATCTCGATATATGAATTATGCGATGAGGCTCAAATCAACCGTACAACATTTTACAAGTATTATGGAAATCAATACGACCTTCTGACAGATATTGAAAACGATTTGTTTTTGAAGCTAGAAGAAAAAATTTCAGCGGCAAATTCAGACAACGAGGCGGGTCTTGTAGCTGTATTGAAACTGTTGTTGCCTGAAAGCGAAACTCTTATAACGTTAATCAAAACCGTACCGGATGAAGTCTTTTCGGAGAAACTATTTTCGTTACCCATTATTCGTACATTGCTCACATCGGAAATTCCGCACGATTTTGATGAACAGGAAAAAGAATATGTATATCTGTTCTTCTGTCAAGGCGGTTATGCGATTATCCGCAAGTGGCTTAACAGCGAAACCCGCGAAGCCCCGGAGATAATCGCAAAGCTGATATACAACCTTGTGCACAGAATACTGAAATAATTCATGCACAACCGCCTGTGTGCGATAATGTCATAATGCGAAAACCCCGTGTTACAAAGCGACGCGGGGGTTTGGTTTCTAAAATTTCATGAAAACCAGCCGAATAAGCGAATGAGCTGTCAACCCATATTCGCAAAAGCCTACTCTCTATCGGCAGAAACTGTTTGAGTTCACCCGAACATAGCCCTCGGCATTCACGGCTTAGTTATCGGAATGCCGCTCGCGCAGGTTGTTCGTTGTCCTTAACGACCGTTTTGAAATTCGCGCTCAACAACCATTAAGCAATCCGTCAATTCCTGAGCTTAAATGTCTTAGGCGCTAAGTGATATGCCAGCATAAACGCGCCGGCGGCATAAATAATGCAGAATGCGGAGATTGCCGCGCCGAAATACAGCGTGGGCAACTGCACCTGAATGGCAACATAGCTCGCCATATATGTCACCCAGTTGAGAATGCCGTATGTGGCGCTCTTGCTTTCAAGGCTCACATTATATGGCTGGAGCAGGTAATACAGCACCATGCTGTGTACAGAGAAGAAAATGGACATCGCGATAATGGAGACAAACAGCACCGCGTAGTTGAGCGGCTCAGCCGTGCCGCCCGTGATGAACAAAAGCATCGGCAGCCCCAGCGCGATTACAACCGCGGGCATGAGGTTGATAAGAATCACATATTTCAATCGCTCGACGAACAGCGTCAAAAGCGCCTTGGGCTGGCGATAGAAGCGGTAAGTCAGCATACTGTGGTCGCAGTTCATGAACATAGCCTGCGTAATCGTTCTGCCCCGATTGATGAGGTACATCACAAACAGGAAATACGGCAGATAGTTCATGCACAGCTCGTTTACATCCGCGCGCGCGTCAGGAAACAGCTTAAGCGCCAGCGCCGAGAGCGCGAAGAACGCAACCGCGGCGAGCGTGATTCGCTTAGCTGAACGGGTCAAAAGTTTTGAGTGCCGTTTCATGAATAGTTCGTTGAAGTATTTGTAGCCGCTTTTATTGCTGGTCTTGGAAAAATCCGCCGTCATTTTCTTTTGCAGCGCGATTTGCTGCGCCGCGCCCGCCGCGCTGTTGCCGGTGCTGCCCATATAGTTTTCGGGTTTCAGAAGTTCTTTATATATGGGGCGGTAGGCGTTAAAGCGCAGAATATATTTGATAGCGAACGCGGTCGGAAAAAGCAGCGCCGCCGTCAAAATCCAAAGCGTCATTTGCGGCAGCGCGAATCCGAGGTACGGTAGCGCCGCCAGCCCCAAAAAGACTGCCACGCCCACCCAGACAAGCGGCACGAATTTGTTTTCATTATATACTTTGCTCTGCTTTTTGCAGTCGTCAAGACTGAGCGCGGTGAAGCAGAGCTTGACGCAGAGCGCATAGACAGGTATCGACAGACAGGTGAGCACTGACGCGCCAGCCAATAACCCGAACAGCAGCGAAAAACCGAGAAAGCCCACAAACATTTTCAACAGAAAATAAACGTAGCTTGTCAATGTATACCGTTTGGCGTCCAACCGCATCAGGAATATAGCGTAAAACTTGTCCTTCGTCGGTTCGAAAATATGGGTGTTCAGAAATCCGCCGATGAGGGTTAAAAAAATGAGCACATGAGCGAAACTGTCAGGAGCGTTCGCCTTCATAATGGCAAGCTGCGTCCAGATCAGCATGAGATAAATCGCCTTGCCCAGAAAGGCGAACGTAAACTCCCAGATTCCGCCAAGTATATTTGCGAACAGCTTCAGTCCCCGACTGGCGTACAAAGACGACGGCAGCAGTTTACGTATAAGCGGGATCCCCTTGAGCGCCCAAATAACGCTGTTCGCTTTATATGTATTGCGCAGGCGAAAGGTGATCAAAAAGGTGTTAAGCATCTTCTTCCCCCTTGAGCGCCGCAATGATCTTATTCTTGAAAGCGGTGTTGTCCAGGTTTGCCTTGTCGATTTCCTCCAGAACGCCGCCGCTTATTATGACGATCTCATCGCACAGATCGAGCGCCAGTTCCATGATGTGCGTGGAGAAAATGATGATATGCTCGCTTTTTATGCCGCGCAGAAGCTGTTTCATTTCGTCGGCGACCACAACGTCGAAGGAGGTAAGCGGCTCGTCCAGCAGCAGTATCCCGGGGTTGGCGATAAAGTTCACAAGCATCTGCATTTTGTTCTTCATGCCGTGGGAGTAGTCTTTTATAAGCCGGTCACGGTCTTCGGGCGATATGCGCATCATATCAAAGTATTCGTCGATGCTCTTTTGCTCGCGAATGCTGGCGCTGTTGATGTCGATAAAGAATTTCAGGAACTCCCGACCCGTCAAAAACTCCGGCACAACCGGCGTGGAGAGCACGTAGCCGATGTCCTCGGCGCGCACGGGGCGCTGCGCGCCGTTTTCCTCAATAGAAAAGCTGCCGCCGTCGATGGGCAGATCCTCATTGACACAGTTGAAAAGCGTGGTCTTGCCCGCGCCGTTTCTGCCCAACAAGCCGTATATCTTCCCTGTTTCAAATGTGAAGGTCGCGCCTTTAAGCACTTCTTTCTTTTCAAAACTCTTTTTCACGCCGTCCAGAACAAGCTTCATATCCAATTTCTCCAATCTTGTCGTTTGATGTACAGTATACCGAGGTTCGCGCAATGAATCCGTTACGGACGCATCGTCAGTCTATTAAGCATACGTCTTCGTTGTAATCATGCCGTCTCCTGCAATAATGCCCTCCGACATGAGTTTTCTCTGCGTCTTTTGAAACTTTCGTTGTCGCCGCTCATCATTTTCCCCTGTCGCGATTCGCCGCAAACAGGCTCTTTCGATCGCGATTCAATTCTTTAGGCAGAAGCGTACTGACCAATTCCTCTGCCGACGCTAAAAACGCAGCAACGCAAACGGCAATCCCGCGAATGCGTTTTCCACCAAGTAATTTTTACATTATAATACTACATAATGAGAAGTAACAAGCATATTCTTGTTCAGACTTCAAATGCCTGCTGAACCAATCCGGCGCGGCGCATCAATCGATTTCAAATCGTTTCCAAGCGCCGCCATGTATGTGGGAGGCAGCTTCCCTGATTGAAGATTGCAAAACTGACAGATTGGACGCGATTATAGCCCGCTGTCCGATATAGAACAAGATTCATTGGATAACGCTTGATAGGTGGCGGGTAAAATGGTATACTGGAAGTAAATGAATGATTTTTGCCGACAGTTTGTCGGCCGGAGGGAGGCTGCTGTATGGAACGTATGAAGTTGCCGATAGGGATCGAGAGCTTTCAAGAAATTCGTACACTTGGCTTCTACTATGTTGATAAATCGCTCCTAATTAAAGATCTCTTACAGCATTGGAGCAAGGTAAACTTATTCACTCGCCCGCGCCGCTTTGGAAAAACATTGAACATGAGTATGCTCAAGTCGTTCTTTGAGATCGGCGCAAATAAATCGTTGTTCGACGGGCTGGCGATTTCGGGCGAGGAAACGCTTTGCGCTGAACACATGGGGAAATATCCTGTGGTATTCATATCGCTCAAAGGCGTTGGCGGTCTGAACTTCGATAACGCATACCAGATGATGTGCGGCATTATCGCCAGAGAAGCGCGCCGTTTTCAGTTTCTTAAAGATAGTGAGCGACTGTCTATTGCCGATAAGCAAGTATTGATTGATCTCTATACGAATCCTTCGATTAGTGTTGCTTGTCTCAAGAATAGCTTGCTTTCGCTTACAGAAGTCCTGTTCAAGCACTACGGAAAGCAAACCATCTTGCTAATTGATGAATATGACGTACCGCTGGACAAAGCGTTTCAGGGCGGATACTATAAAGAAATGGTCGATTTGGTTCGCGGTTTATTCGAAGCCGCGTTGAAAACAAATCCAAATCTTTATTTCGCCGTCGTTACGGGTTGCCTGAGGATTTCAAAGGAGAGCATCTTTACAGGGCTCAACAATCTGGACATCAATTCAATAACGGCAAAACAGTATGACGAGTACTTCGGCTTTGTCGAGTCTGATGTTCGCATGTTGCTTGAATATTATGGACTTTCCGAACACTTTGACGAGACACGGGAATGGTATGACGGCTATCGTTTCGGCGACGCCGATGTATACAATCCATGGGATGTGCTCAATCATTGCAAAGCGCTTTTGCAGTCGTCCGATGCCATACCGCAGGCATATTGGGATAACGCGAGTTCAAATGACCTCGTAAAGCGATTCATCGATAAAGCCGACGCGACCACGCGCTATGAAATAGAACAACTCATTTCAGGCGACGCTGTCGATAAGCGCGTACACGAAGACATCACCTATGACGAGCTAGACTCCAGCATCGAAAATGTATGGAACGTGCTTTTCCTCACGGGATACCTGACTCAGGAAAAAACAAACCGACGTTATGGCGACAGCCAGATGCGGCTTGTGATTCCCAACCGTGAAGTGCGACAAATGTTCGTGGAAAAGATTCGCAAGTGGTTTGCCGAAAAGGTAGCGGTCGCAGATTTGAGCGCATTCTATAGAGCCTTCTTGGACGGCAACGCAGATGCCATCACTACAGAGTTGAATAGACAACTGTCGGCGACGATCAGCTACCATGACGCCCGAGAACAGTTCTATCACGGCTTCCTCGCGGGCATATTGAATGGCTGCGCCAGTTGGAGCGTTCTGAACAACCGCGAAGGCGGAGACGGACGTTACGACATAGCGCTGCGCCACGAAGACGGAATTCATGCCGTCTTGGTTGAGGTAAAGATAGCCGCTTCCTTGAATTTGCTTGACGCTTCCTGCGAACAGGCTCTGCGGCAGATAGAAGAAAAGGGCTACGAAAACGCTCTCCTCGACGATGGTTTCACTGATATAAAGAAGTACGGCGTCGCGTTCTACAAAAAGAAATGTTGTGTCAAAACAGGAGAATGACATATGCCTTTATGCAATTCCATGCTTCGAAACAGTTTCGAGGTATGGGGACACATAAGGGCATAATACATCAGATCGGTAAGTAATAATAGATTAACGACACAAATAAGAAAAACTACTATCTATTCAAAAGAAAATGGCTTTGGGGTCAAAAGGATTTTTATGTGACAGATATAATGTCAAAAGTTTCTAGGCTCATATCCAACATGATAGACAAGCATAAACTATAAAAACTTGCTCTTTAGCGGTTTTGCCCCTATCGTGTCCCGGTTGTCGGAGTTGGGCATAGATGCCCTGAGATATAATATCTCTTGTGCTACTACACAAGTGATACGGCATTCTCTATGTGTATATAGTTACAAGTAAACATGATAGCATACGCTCAGATGCTAAAACACATGGCAACGACCCCATCCACTCGCCACACGCGTGGTGAGACGCAATCCTCCGCGTCATGGTCTTGCGCCCATCGAATTTCAATCCACTCGCCACACGCGTGGTGAGACGTCTGCGGTTGTGAGCATCGGCTTGCTCGACTTCCATTTCAATCCACTCGCCACACGCGTGGTGAGACAAACGTCGATTGCGTTTAGCGCTACGTCATCAGATTTCAATCCACTCGCCACACGCGTGGTGAGACGTGAGGCGCTTTATCTTTCCGCCGTGCGTTTGATATTTCAATCCACTCGCCACACGCGTGGTGAGACATTCACGCGGTTCGGGCGTACATACACACCCAAATTTCAATCCACTCGCCACACGCGTGGTGAGACGCTTCGCGCGCGACTGCCCTAACCCACGGGGGCGGATTTCAATCCACTCGCCACACGCGTGGTGAGACAGCAGCCGCTTATTATTTACATCACCACCATGGGATTTCAATCCACTCGCCACACGCGTGGTGAGACAACGCGCCGTCGAGCTGCTGCGCTGCCTGCGCGATATTTCAATCCACTCGCCACACGCGTGGTGAGACGCAATCATTGCAGCAGGTCACACCCGCACAGCCATTTCAATCCACTCGCCACACGCGTGGTGAGACATGTATGACACAGACATTATATCAGGATTTGCAATTTCAATCCACTCGCCACACGCGTGGTGAGACATCGGCAGCATTGGCAACGCCATTGACAACATCATTTCAATCCACTCGCCACACGCGTGGTGAGACAGCGGCGAGGACACGCCCAGCGTGGGCGAAAGCGATTTCAATCCACTCGCCACACGCGTGGTGAGACCATCAAGGAGGCGTACTGATATGGCGACCACAGAATTTCAATCCACTCGCCACACGCGTGGTGAGACGCCACGCGATGCGCCACTCGCGGGACGATGCGCGCAATTTCAATCCACTCGCCACACGCGTGGTGAGACGTGTGACACA
>CAYVPJ010000015.1:0-70038 GCA_964453505.1 uncultured Oscillospiraceae bacterium
GCAACCCCGTTGCGTTTAATCTGTCAACGTTGCGTTTACTTTGGCTATTCACCAGTATATTGTATATGACTTTTATGAGACGGCGCATGATTATTCGGTTGAATTTGCGCCTTCTTTCAGGTCGGGGAACACCGCGTCGTAGTCGCCGTCCGCGAACGCGCGCGGCTCGATAGGCTCTTGAAATTCAGGATTGCGCGCGCTCTCGTCGGAATCGGTGTATTCGGAATCGCTGAATATCTGAGCGCAGCCGCTTACGCCCTCAAGCCACGCGCGCCACAGAAGCGCAAGCATTATGAGCGCGAAAGCGAGCGCCGCGATCAAAGCCGTCAGCTTGATCCGGCGCTCGCGCCGCCTGTTTTTCGTGCCTGGGTTCATGAGGGGCAAACCTCCGCGCCGAAAGTCGGTTTATATGACGTATTGCTTAATAAATTCGGGCAGCTCGTCAACGTCGCAGCTTATGCTCATTACAAACGAACAGCGGCTCGACTTGGAGAGCGCGTCGAGCTTTGTGAAAAACTCTTCGGTCTCGCTTATGGGCGTGAGCTTCGCGAGCTTCAGAAACGCGTCTATGCATATAAGCGTAAGGTCGTAATTCACAGCGAGCATACCGCTTATAAAGCCGAAGAACACATCGGCCGTGCAGCCCTTTACGGCTTTGTATTCGCTGGCGTCTATGAAGCGTATTTCATGTCTGAGGTCGTATATATATCGCTTGTCGTCGTCTATGAAGGCTATTATGCCGTGCTCTGATTTCAGCGCGTCGTTCGCCATGTCGATAAGTCGCTTGGTCTTTCCGCTGCCCTTGTGCCCCGCGATTACCCGAACCATATGAAATCACTCCGTTTCCGTGTGTTTTTTAAGGATAATTCCATTATACACATCGAAACCGAAAATGCAAGCGCCCGCTTTTTTCGCGGACCTGCCGGAGGGGAACGGGGCGGGGGCGCGCGCTCCGACTTTTTTGGCGTTCCGACTTTCGTTGCGCGCGCCTTCGGGCGTTTGCGGCGTTCGTTTCAGGCACGCAGATCGCGCCGTCAGCTTATCTTCCGCATGTCGGCGGCGGCGGGAGTTATGGATTTCACGCTTTCAAACCCGATGTATCTCTCGCCCTGATATTTGAGCGCGCCCTCGTCCGTTTCCGCGATCGTCTCGTAGACAGTCACGGGCACGCGCAGCTCGACTTTTTCGCCTGTTTCAAGTGAGAAAGCTATGAAATACGACGTCATTGAGAGCAGGTCGCCGGGCTGTCCGTCGCCCGCGTTTATGCTTGAGCGCTTGCCGCAAACGCGGGCGCGCTTTACGGAAACCGGCGAAAAGCCGCGGCCGTTTTCGCGGCGCATGTCGCGAACCGTGTATATTATTATACAAATCAACGCGATAATCAGCATCAGCGGTAGGAACTTAATCAAAAGCGCCATGTCGGAAGCCCCCTTTACGCCTTAATTATACCGTTTCGCCGCTTCAAGGACAACGCGAAAGCGCCGAATCGTCACAATTCGCGCGCGAAAACTTCTGCCCGCGCGCTCAACGCTTTGGCTTCTGTCTGTGGATAGGATACAGCCGCTCGTAGCTTTCGGCTTCCGAACCGTCGACGGGCACAGTCTGCATAAGCCCGGTCTGATCCGTCGCCGACTGCACGTCTTTTCTTTCGAAGAACGGCGACGTAAACCGCCGCTTGAATTTCAAATCGCGCATGAACACACCTCGCCTTCGGCGTTTATACTGCGCGCAAAATGCCGCCGCTATTCGTTTTTCTGCGTTTCAACGCCGACTCCCGCCGACAGCGCCATGAAAAGCAGCGGCGTTGTGATAGGCTGATTTACGTTCACAAGCGAATAGATGAGATACGCTACCGCCGCCGCGAGCAGAGCCGCCGAACCGAAATCGCTCTTCGCGCGCTTTACGTTTCGGGCGAGCGCGCCGACCAAGAACGTCAGGTAGCCCGCCAAGCCGAGCGCGCCCAACGTGAGCAGGTATTGTATGGGCTCGTTGTGCGCGTTGTCGAACGACAGCCCGCTGTACGCGGCGATCTCAGCACCGTAAGCCTCTTTCAGAGGCAGCTTCAGGCAGTCAGGCCCGAAACCCACCAACTGCACGCGCAGGTCGGATTGCGCGTATAGCTTCAGACAGCGCGTCCACACGCCGCCCCTGTACGTGCCCCATGTGTCCGAAAATCTGAACAGGCGCATAAGCCCCGTAAGCTCTGTCTGTGTGTCGATGTACGTGTAATATATGAATTTTTGAAGAGCGAAGCCCGCCGCGCACAGCGCGACGAGTGCCAGAAACGAATAAACGCATATGCGCGCGGTCTTGCATATCTCCCTGTTTCTTATATTCGCCAAGACGAGCGACAATATCGCGGATACGAACGCGGCGACAAAAAACGCGGTCGGGTTCGCGATTATGTGCTTGCACGCGTGGTCGGCTACCGACAGATAATGAATATATTGCAGGCACATAACGCCCATGAGGCACAACCCCGCGCAGACAGCCGATATTACGGCGAACGCGCGCGACAAATGTTTCAGAGAGCGCAAGCCCGCCAGAATCGCCGCCAGACATGCGAACGGCAGCGCTATGAGCGCCGCGTCCGCGCGCGCCGCTACGACCGCGCCCGCGCTCAGCGCCGCGCACGGCAGCGACAGTATGCTTGTCGCGCTGCCGCCCCTCACGCCCGTCACCGCCGCGCACGATAGCGACAGGCACAGAAACGCCCCGAAAAAATCGATGTTGCCTATTGTGGATATGAACCTTTTGGTGTTCACGCTCGACAGCCTATCCGCGAAGCCGAGCGGGTCATAACCGTAAAAGTTGACGATGCCCAACAGCGAACACAGAGCGCCCGAAATCAGCAGCCCGTATGCGGCGGCTTTCGCCGAATGCCTGCCCCGCGAGACGCACGCGTATGCCGCCGCCAGAGCGAGCATGAACACCAGCCCGCCGTATCTGCCGTCCGCGCCCGACAGCGCCTTAAGCGGGTTGTCAGAGAGCGCGCACGATACGGCGGCGGTCAGGCAGAACGCCGCCATGCCCATATCGGCGAGCGTGAACCTACGCTTGTCGAACCTCCCGTTCATGTTCATTACGGCAAACGGCGCATACGCCGCGAGCGCCGCGAACGCGCCTATAAGGTAAACGAGCAGCTTGAACCTGTTTATGTTGAAATAGAAGTTTTGGTATATCAGCGGGTGTAGGAACATAACGCCAAACGCGCATACGGCCGACACAACCGTCGCCGCGTGCGCTTTGAACGAAAACCCCTTTACGCGTTCCGCTATTTTCATATGCTCTCCGGGCGCGCCCGAATCAGTCGGGCGTCACCCAATCGTCGTACAGCCGTTCAAGGCTTTCCTGCAGGCTTCTGCGCTCCCTGTCGAGCGCCGACGCTTTTTCGAAATTTTGCCACGTGTCGGCCGAGCCCATCTCGCGCTCTATCTCAGCCATGCGCGCTTCCGACTTCGCTATCTCCGCTTCAAGCGCTTGTAGCCGTTCGTTTTTCGCCTTTTCGTCCTCGATGCGCATTCTTTCGCGCTTGCGCTGTTTGTCGAGCTGCGTTTTCGTTTCGCTTCCCGATTGCGCGTCCTGTATTTTCTCCGCCGCGCCGCGCTTGCATTCAAGATATGCGTCGTAGTTGCCCTCGTATTCGAATACGCCGTCGCAGGTCATTTCGACGACCCTGTCGGCTATGCGGTTTATGAAATAGCGGTCGTGCGAGACCGCGAGTATTGTGCCCTCGAAGCCCTCCAGCGCGCCCTCGAGCACCTCGCGGCTGTCCATGTCGAGGTGGTTCGTAGGTTCGTCAAGTATAAGCAGGTTGTTCTTTTTGAGCATCAGCTTCGCCAGCGCCACTCTGCCGCGCTCGCCGCCCGACAGCGTTCCGACTTTTCTGAACACGTCCTCGCCCGCCAGCAGGAACAGCGCCAGAGTGTCGCGCACCCTGCCCGGCTCCATGAGCGGGAAATCGTCCCACACCTCGCTCATAACGTCCTTCTCGGGGTGAAGGTCGGCCTGCTGCTGGTCGTAGTAGCCTATGTCTACGTTCGCGCCCAAGCGCACCGCGCCGCCGTCCTGCGCGAGCTTGCCCATTATGATGTTCAAAAGCGTAGTCTTGCCCACGCCGTTCGGGCCTATCAGCGCTATCCTGTCGCCGGAGCGTATATGCAGGTCGAAGTTCTGAAACAACATGCGCCCGTCGAACGATTTTTTCAGGTCTTTTATGAACATCACGTCGTCGCCCGCGCGCCTGCGCGCCTCGAACCTGAACCTTACGTGCTTGTCGTCCACGGGCTTGTCGAGCCGCTCTATCTTTTCGAGCTTGCGCTCGCGGCTCTGCGCCGCGCGTATCGACTTTTCGCGGTTATACATACGATACCTGCGAATGATAGCCTCCTGCCGCTCGATCTCGACCTGCTGCATCTTGTATTCCTTGAGCTGCCTTTCGAGGTCGGCTTCGCGCTTTTCGGCGAACGCATCGTAATTGCCCGTGTATTGCGTAAGCCGCGTCTGGCGTATCTCCGCCATGCAGTCGCATATCTCGTTGAGAAAGTACCTGTCGTGCGATATGAGCAGCACAGTGCCCTTATACTTTTTGAGCGTGTCCTCGAGCCATTGCGTGCTCTGAAGGTCCAAGTGGTTCGTAGGTTCGTCCAGCAGCAGCAGGTCGGGCTTCTGCAAGAGCAGCCGCGCCAGACACAGCCGCGTCTTTTCGCCGCCCGACAACAGCCGCGACGGCTGTTCGCGCCGCTTTTCGTCGAAGCCCAAGCCCGCCAGCACGCCCTGCACACGGCTTTTGTATTCGTAGCCGCCCTCGTCCTCGAAGCGGCGCGTCAGTTTGTCGTAAGCGTCCGTCAGGCGCGCCATTTCGGAAGCGTCCGAGTGCTTTTCGGTCATTTCGGCTTCCATCTCGCGCAGACGGCGCTCCATGCGCACGATCGGCTCGAACACGCGCGATAATTCCTGCGTCACAGTGAGGCTCGAATCTATGTCGGAATGCTGCGTAAGCAGACCCACGGTAGTCCCGCGGATCATCGTTATTTCGCCCTCGTCGGGCATAAGCTCGCCGGTTATCAGCTTGAGCAGCGTGCTCTTGCCGCTGCCGTTCACGCCCACCAGCCCCATGCGCCCGCCCTTTTGCAGGGTGAGGTTTATGTCGGTGAGCACTTGGTTCATAACAAACGCTTTGTATACGTGCGTGAGAGTCAAAAGTACCATCGGGAAATCCTCTTTATTTAAGATAAGTCGCTATTTCGCCAGCAGGTGCACGGCGAAACCCGCAATTTCGCGTTTTAAGTATATCGCCACGGTTTTTCCGTCCTTAACGCGCTCCGATTCCGAGTCGAACTCGAAGCCGCGCTTTTCGAGGTGCCACTTCGCGCGCGGAATGTCGTTCACGCCTATCGCGATGTGACCGTGCTCGCCCCTGAACGGGTTTTTCATGAACTCGAACTCGTCGCCCGCGAACACCGACGACGACCCGTCCTTCACGTCAAGCCCGCAGAGCAGGCAGAACGCCTTCGCGTCGTCTAGCGCCCTTTCGGGGGTCTGGCTGTTTATGCCTATGTGTTTGAGGCTCATGCCCAAAACTTTGCTCACAGCCTGCTTCGTGAGCGCGCGAATTTTGTCGAAATCGCCCGCCTTGACAGCGTCCGGCGGCGCCATCCAGCTTCCGCCTACGGCGCGCACCTTGGGAAAGTTCAGATAGTCGAGCGCGTTCTGCTCGTTTATGCCGCCCGTGGGCACGAACCTCATGCCGCCGTATGGCGCTGAGACCGCCTTAATATATTTGATGCCGCCCGCCGCTTCCGCGGGAAAGAATTTGACCGTATCAAGCCCGAACTCCAAAGCCGCCTCTATGTCGGACGGGCTTTGGCAGCCCGGCAGCACGGGTATGCCCCGCTCGACGCAGTAGCCGACGACCTTGGGGTTGAGCCCCGGCGACACGATGTATTTCGCGCCCGCCTGAACGGCGCGCTCGACCTGATCCACCGACAGCACCGTGCCCGCGCCGAGTATCACGTCGGGCAGCGCGGCGCTCACGTTTTTGATAGCCTGCTCCGCCGCCGCCGTGCGGAACGTTATCTCCGCGACGGGCAGCCCGCCGTCCGACAGCGCCGCGCAAAGCGGCACGGCATCGTCAGCCGAGTCTATTTTGATTACCGGCACAAGCCCCGCGCACGTAAGTTGACCCAATATGTCCATGTCGTATGCCTCCCGTTATTGTATTGCTTTCACCGTCTCGCGGGCGGCGCTCTCTATTTCTGAAAACTCGCCCGACATTATAAGCCCCGCGTTTATGAGAGTGCTCGCTATCCCCAAGCCCTTCGCGCCCGCGTCCAAAAACGCGCGCGCGTTTCGCGCGTTCACGCCGCCCACCGCCAGAAGGTTTATATGCGATAGCGGCGCGGATACGGCCTTTATATAGCCCGCGCCCATGTCGCCCGCGGGAAAAACCTTCACGAAATCCGCGCCCGCCGCGCTCGCCGCGACTATCTCTGTGGGCGTGAGCGCGCCGGGTATAGACACCAAGCCCAGATCGCGCGTTTTTGATATTATGCGCGCGTTCGCGTCGGGCGATATTATGAACTTTGCGCCCGCCGAATACGCGCGCGACAGGCATTCGTCGTTTATGACCGTGCCCGCGCCAATATACATATCGCTTTCGACGGTTCTTATGAGCGCGCGTATCGCCGAATCGGTCTCGTCATACGGACGACCGCCCGATTTGTGTTCGTATGTCACTTCCATAAGCCGTATGCCGCCTTTGTACAGCGCCCGCGCCGTATCCGGCAGGTATTCTGCGGGCACGCCCCGCGAAATTGCGATTATTTTGTGTTCGAGTATAGCCTTTATTATTTCGTCACGCAATATGCGCATCCTCCGTTTCGATTGAACGTCACAGGCTCAGGCTGTCGGGCGGGTTTCCCCGACGCGGCTCCTTGAACTTGTTGGCATAGCAATACGCGCAGCCGTTTTGGCATATGCCGTATCTGCCGATGTCCACGCTCGCCGAGCACAGGCAGTTTTCGCGCTGGTTTGAGTCGCGTTTCGCCCGTATGTCTTTGTTTAGCGCCCGCGACAACGACGCCGCGTCAATGCACCCGCGCGCCTCCACGCCCTCCGCGCTCAGATCGAGCGCTTCGCAGCACGCCTGAACCCGCATACCGCTTTCGGCGGCGATTTTCACAAACCCCGCCGCCATACGCTTCGCTTCGTCGACCGTGGGCGGGCGCACGCCCAACGCGTTCAGCCTCTTTGAAACGTGCGCGTATATGTCTAGGAAACTGATCACGCATGTGTCGGTCGCGCCCGAGAGCGCGTCGGCTATGCGTTTGAATTTTTTGATATTGTCGTCTGCCGACATTCCGCCCGCAATATAAGCGGGATCGTACCGCCATACGACGCGCGAGGGCGACGACAGACGCGAAAACCGCAAAAACGCGTCGATGCGCGCGCTCAAATCGGGCAGATTCGGCTCGATTTTATCGGGCGCGTCGTTGAGCGTGTATTGCAAAACCCACGCGTATCCGTTAAGCGCGTCCGCGCGCGCAAGCAGCGGCAGAGGGTTTTTGCTCCACAGTATGAGCGCGTCCACGTCGTTCGGGCGCAGGCTCACGCGCCTGCGCATGTTTGGGTTGTACGGATTGACTGCCTCGCATTCGCCCTCCGCCAGACGCCGCGCGAGCCAGTCCGAATTATATGACGGTATGTCGCAGCGTCGGCTCGCCGATACGATCACAGCTTCCCGCCGAACTCGCGCAGGAATTGCAGGTTTTCAATCGCGATCTGCGCTTTCCACCAGTTTTCGCTTATATGAAACTCCCTGTCGTAGCCCGCCCACGCCCAGCGAATGTCCCACACGCCTTCCGCGTTTCGCGTATCGCGTATGTATTCAAGCTCCGTTTTAATTAAGTCGCCGAGATGCGCGCCCGCCGGATTCTTGCCGTCCTTTATGACGCTCGACGGGCGGCACGCGTAGCTTGCCCACTTCGACGGGTCGCTCTCGACTTCCGCGAGCACGCGTTCAACGTATTTGTTTCGCAATTCCGTATCTCCCGCGAAGGACTGAACGAGCGTGTACGCGCAGTTGAGCGCGTCCGAACCGCAGTTGGAATCGCACGTCAAAAAACGTTCGCGCGCCGCCGCCAGTATGCCGTCGGCGAAACCGTCCGACGGGTCGACCGCTTTCAAAAACGCCGCCAGCGCCGACGTGGGGTTGTCGCCCCATTCCTGCGCCTCCGTTTCTGTGTGCGTCCACCACGGCGCACGCGGGTACAGGTTGTTGTCGGGCACGGTCGCGTGCCAGCGCCCGTCGCTGAAATCGCTTCCCGAGCGCAGATAACGCACCGCGCCGCTCACAATTTCAGACTTAGCGTCCGTCTCGCCGATTTCAAGCAATATCTGCGTCGCGCGCCATGTCTGTATGGGCGACGACGTTTCGCACCACGAGTCCATTTCGAGAGCGTGCGCGAAACCGCCGTCGGCGTTCTGATATGCCGCAAGCGCGCGAAGCACGTCTTTTCGGCTGCCGCCCTCGAACAGAAACAGGTATCGCGCCATGTCGAGCGGCCGCGCGTTCCTTAAAAGCCAGTCCCTTACCCTCTTCACGGAAACATAAGCTCCTTTCCGTGCGCCTTGAGCCACTTGCGCCATATTTCATAGTCGGGCATACGCTTTTCGACTTCCGACCAGAACTTTTTCGAGTGATTGAAATCGCGCAAATGGCACAGTTCGTGTATTACCACATATGTAAGCGCCTGAGGCGGCGCCATTATGAGCTTCCAGTTGAAGTTTAGGTTGCGCTTGCTCGAACAGCTTCCCCAGCGCGTTTTCTGTTCGCGTATGGTGACGCGCCCGTACCCGCCCGCGAAATCGTCCGAATACGCTTTCAGCGCCTCGCTGATTTTTTGAAGCGCCTTCCCGGCGAGCCACTTCCTGACGAGCGCCGACACCGCCGCGTCGCCCGTGTCGCGCGACGACACGAACAGCCTGCCGTCCGAAAGCGCGATCTCGTCGCGTTCGCTTTTCTGAACCACGAGAACCGTGCGCACGCCCTCTATGAGCACGCTTTCGAGCGGCTTTTCTGGCGATGAACGCGCTTCCTCGTCGAGCCGCCTGTGCATTTCGTCTATCCAGTCGAGCCTGTCCGAAACCAGCCTGTCGAGGTCGCGCAGCCGCGCGCCCTTAGGCGCGTATAAGCGCACTTTGCGCTCAGGCAGCGCCTGCAAAAGCACGTTTGAACGGTTTTGGGACGATATGAGCGTATATTCGACTATTCGTCCGCCGCGCCTGACAGTGCGTTTCATGGGCGGCGCGATTCCTCCGTTTCGTCCTCAATCAAAACCGCGTATTCCTTGGGGTTTTTGAGTATCTTGGCAAGCCCGCGTATGATGCTCTCGCCCGGTTCGTCGGAGGTTCTGACTTCAAGCCCGGTGTATGAGTTGAGCGCCATGTCCAGCCCGAACAGCTCCGCGCCGCCGCCGAACGCGACTATCCCGTTTTTCGTAAGGTCGCTCGCCAGCTCCTCAGGCGCGAAGCGAACCACGCGCATACACAGTTCGCATATCTCGTTCACGACCGAATCGACGCATTTTCGTATGTCGTCGGCCTTTATATCGCGCAGCCGGGGCAGCATGTCCTTTAGGTCGAACACCGCTTTTTCGGTTTTCGCGCCGCCCAGCGCGCCGCGCGCCGCCGCCAGCTCGTGCTTTATCGCCTTCGCCGTGCGCGGGCCTATCGACGCGCCCATAAGAGCGCGCAGTTCGCTTATTATGAGCTCGTCTATGCGCGACATGCCGAAATTCAAAGATCCGTATTTTGCGACCCTGCCGCCCGATATGAGCGCGACGGTCGTCTGCTCGGCGCCCGCGTCCAGCGCGCACACGCCCTCGCACGAGAGCGCGTCAACGCCCGCGCCCAGCGCTCCCGCCGTCACGTTCGACACAAGCCCCACGGCGGGCACGCCCTCGTCTATTATGCGGCGCGAAAGCTCGTCGCGCGCCGACTCCGTCATGGCGCGCGGCACGCTGAACAGAACGCCGGGGCGCTTCAGCACGCGCCTTTCGGAGTCCTGCGTGAGCCGCTTGGCCCACTTCGCGTATAATGACGCGTCTTCGACCCTTCCGTAGCGCACGGCTGATAAGACCCTCACGCCCTCCGGTTCGCGCCCGTAGAGCGCCAGCGCCCTTTCGCCGAACAGAAACGGCGCGTCTGAGCCGCTTCGAAACGCGGCCAACGCCGAATCCGTGTATATTTCCGCGCCCGTCGCGGCGCGCACGTTTTCGCTGCCCAAATCGACAGCGTATTCCCACCTTACAGGCAATCGTCGTCCTCCGCTGTGTTCTTCACGTATTTCGCGCGCGTCGCCTCGCCGCCGCGCAGATGTCTTTCAGCGCGGTTTTTGTCGAGCACTTCGCCCACGTCCTCCGCCAAACCCCTGTTTATGTGCGGAAGTCTCGTCCGCACGTCCTTATGTATAGTCGTCTTGCCCACGCCCATGCGCTTCGCGCACTCGCGCACCGTTGCGCCCGTCGCGAGTATAAACTTCGCGGCCGATTCCGCCCTTAATATGATGTCCTCCCTCAAAGAAACACCGCCTTCGGCACAGCCCGTTTTTCAAGGCTATGCCGAAGGCGGGCGCGACTATTCGAACGAAAGCCCGCGCAGGACGCTTCGCACGCCGCCCGCGCCCGCGTTCATGCGCTTAAACAGCGCGATAATTTTTTCTGACATGCCGATTTTTGTAAGGTCCGCGCCGAACAGCGTCTCGTCCGACAGAATTTCAGTAAGTATTCCGTCGCAGCCCTCCGTTTTTCCGAACTCCACGTTTTCCATGCGCCGTTTCATTTCGTCAAGCCTCGGGTCGGGCGACACCTTCATTTCGTTCCCTTCGTCGTCAACGCCCAGCAGATAGCGCAGCCAGCCCGCTATTGTCACCGAAACGCCCTTGAGCGCCGACAGATCCATGCCGCGCGCGACGTATGACTTGATGGTCTCGCCAAAGCGTATCGACAGCTTTTGAGACGTGTCCGTCGCTATCCTCTGCGGCGTGTCGGGCAGGAATTTGTTCGGCAGGCGCGATTCGATGACCTCGTCCAAGAATGTTTTGGGCGACAGTATGCCGGGGTCGGTCACGACCGGCAGACCCTCAGTGTAGCCTATTCTCTTGACGAGAGAAACAAGGTCTTCGTCGCGCATTTCCGCGCAGATCGTGTCGAAGTTCAAAAGGCAGCCGAATACGGCGAGGCTCGTGTGCAGCGGGTTTAGGCACGTCGTGACCTTCATGCGCTCAACGCGCTCGACTGTCTCGCGCGACGCGTAGTACGCGCCCGCCTTGTCAAGCGGCACTCTGCCGTTCGGGAATTTGTCCTCGATTACCAGATATTCCTTTTCCTCCGCGTTTACGAACGCCGACGTGTACGTGTTTTTGTTTGTGATTATGAGCCCCGCATCCTCGAAACCGTCGCGCGAGAGCATGTTCATGACGTTAGCGTCGGGGCGCGGCGTTATCTTGTCTATCATCGTCCACGGGAAAGTCACTTTTTCGTTTATATAGTTTATAAACCCGTTGTCGACATGCCCGTTTTCGAGCCACTTGTCGGCGACCATCTTTATGACGCGCTCCAGCTTTTCGCCGTTGTGCGAGCAGTTGTCCATGCTGACAAGCGCTATGGGCGTCGCGTTTTTGAGGTAGCGCTTCAGGAGCAGTTTGCATACGTAGCCCATAAGCCCCTTCGCGTTTTCGGGCGCGCCCTCCGCGTCGCCCTTCGCGAATGCGGGCGAATATCCCTTTTCGGTTATAGTGAACGAAGCCATTTTGAGCGACGGGCTTTCGAATATCTCCGCGGCGCGCGCGTCGTCCGCGGGCGTCAGCGACTCGCACACCGAGCCTAGCACTTCTTTTTTGACGTCGCCCGTCGCCACGAGCGTCACGTTCACGCTCAGGTTGTCAAACGGCCTGTATGCCTTTTCGATTATTTCAGTGTCGAAGCCCTCGAACACGATAATGCCCGTGTCCGATTCGCGCGCGTTCAGCAGCCTCTGCGCCGCGCCGCCCAGAAACGCGCGGAATATGTTGCCCGCGCCGAAATGCAGCCATTCGGGGTTTTGCTTCGTCCGCTCCGCGACCGCCTTAACGTCGTACTCGGGCAGTTTGTAGCCCTTGTCCGTCCAGACGCGCGCGTCTTTAAGCGCCGATAAATTAAGTTTCATATATATTTCCTCCCAGTGTATACCTTCGAGCCTATAATACCACCTTCGCGCCGTTTTCACAACGAACTGCGTTCAATTTTTACAAGATAAATGAATGCGCAGGGTATTTGACAGGGCAATCGCTTACGGAAACTCTGCGGAGTTTCCGTAAGCGATTGCGAGGGGAACGGGGACGGCGCCTGAAATTTTTGCGAAAATTTCCGGGCGGCGCCGGGACACGGGTTGTTTTCCTACGTAAACTTCGGAAAACCGCCCGCCCCGGCGTACATGCCGCCGGTACGATTGAAGTCGAAGGGGGCGCGCCCCCTTCGAGCATCCCCGGGATTTTTCGTAAGCGATTGCCCTGGGGTATTTGAACGCCATTATTGACACGCGCGCCGCGTTCGTTGTAAAATGTGCTGAGATAACAAATGGAATCGGAGGATATGCATATGGATCGCTTAAAAGCCCGCGCCGCCGCCGAAAAGTTGGTTTCACAGATGACGGTCGAAGAAAAAGCGTCTCAGCTTCGCTACGACGCGCCCGCCATAGACAGGCTCGGCATACCCGCGTACAACTGGTGGAACGAGGCGCTGCACGGCGTCGCCAGAACGGGCACCGCCACGGTGTTTCCGCAGGCGATAGGCTTGGCGGCGATGTTCGACGAGGATTGCCTTAACGAAGTCGCCGAAGCGATTTCGACGGAAGCCCGCGCCAAATACAACATGCAGTCCGCCAAGGGCGACCGCGACATATATAAGGGGCTTACGTTCTGGTCTCCGAACGTCAACATATTCCGTGACCCGCGCTGGGGGCGCGGTCAGGAGACATACGGCGAAGACCCGTATCTGACCTCCCGCATGGGCGTGAGCTTCGTAAAAGGCCTGCAGGGTGACGGCGAATACTACAAAACCGCCGCGTGCGCGAAGCACTTCGCGGTGCACTCCGGCCCTGAAAGCCTGCGCCACGAGTTCGACGCGGAAGTGTCCGATTACGATTTATACGATACATATCTGCCTGCGTTCGAAGCGTGCGTCAAAGAAGCGGGAGTCGAGGCCGTCATGGGCGCGTACAACCGCACGAACGGCGAACCGTGCTGCGCGCATTCGCGGCTCATGGGCGAAATACTGCGCGGCGAGTGGGGCTTCGAGGGGCATTTCGTGTCCGACTGCTGGGCAATATCCGATTTCCACGTTCACCACAAGATAACCGACACCGCGCCCGAAAGCGCCGCGCTCGCTCTTAAAAAGGGCTGCGACATAAACTGCGGAAACACGTATCTGCTGATATTGCAGGCGCTTCAGGAAGGGCGCGTAACGGAGGACGACATAACCGCCGCGTGCGTCCGCGCGTTCACCGCCCGCTATATGCTCGGCATGTTCGACGAAAACTGCGAATATAACGCTATACCGTACTCGGCGAACGACTGCGAAAAACACGCGGCGCTGGCGCTTGAGACGGCGCGCCGTGCGATGGTTCTGCTCAAAAACGACGGCATACTGCCGCTCAACATAAACGCGCTCAAATCCGTCGCCGTGATAGGCCCGAACGCGAACAGCATTCCGGCGCTCGAGGGCAACTACAACGGCACTTCGTCGCGCTATGTCACATATGTCGAGGGCATCAGGGCGGCGTGTTCCGAAGCGGGCGTGAGGGTCAACTATTCGGTCGGCTCGTCTCTCTACAAAAACGCCGTGAACCAGCTCAGCGGCGACGGCGACAGGCTCGCGGAGGCCGTGCAGGCGGCAGAAATGAGCGACGTCGCGATATTGGTGCTGGGCTTAGACCCGACCATAGAGGGCGAGCAGGGCGACACGAGCAACGAGTACTCGTCGGGCGACAAGCGCGACCTCGAACTGCCGCTGTGCCAGCGCAAGCTGCTCGACGCGGTCGTCGCCACGGGCAAACCCGTCGTCGTGATACTCACAAGCGGCAGCGCGCTCAGGGTCGAGGACGGAAACGCCATATTGCAGGCGTGGTACGCGGGTCAGGCGGGCGGCACGGCCGCAGCCGACATCATCTTCGGGCGCGTGTCGCCGTCGGGAAGGCTGCCCGTCACGTTCTATAAGAGCGTAGACGACCTGCCCGAGTTTACAGACTACAACATGCAGGGGCGCACATACCGCTATTTCAAGGGAAGCGCTTTGTACCCGTTCGGCTTCGGGCTTACATATACCAAAACCGCGTACACCGACGCGGTGTACGATTCCGAGCGTGGCATAATAAGCGTGCGCGTGAGGAACACTGGCGAATACGACGTGGAAGAAGTCGTTCAGGCGTATGTGAAACCCCTCGAATTTGACAGCCACGGCGTGAACTGGAGTCTGTGCGCGTTCGGGCGCGTGAAGCTCGCGGCGAAAGAGGAAAAGCGCGTGATACTGCGCATACCCGCCCGCGCGTTCGAGTGCGTGACCGACGACGGCAGGCGCATAAAGGCTGGCAGGCACTTCCGCCTGTTCGTGGGCGGCAGTCAGCCCGACTCGGTGAGCTGCGAAAAACTGGGCGTAAGCCCGCTTGAACTGGACGTGATCGCTTGACTCAGCAGTCGCTTAAGCGGCGCAGTCCCATAACCGAATACGTTTTGCGCGTATATAACTCCCCAAAGGATACGCGCCGTTTGCGACTCAACAACGATACGGGGCTTTTGAAAATCGTCGCGTGCCTTACGATGCTCGTCGATCATCTGGGCGCGCGCGTTTTCACGAGCGTCTACAGGCTGCAGTTTCACGGCGTGTGGGCTGATATATTCTATTCATACGACATAATGCGCATAATTGGCCGCTTGGCTATGCCGCTGTTCTGCTATTGCGTAGCGGTCGGCTGCGCGTACTCGCGCAACGTGTGGAAGTACGCTTTCCGCATGATGCTTATGGCGATACTCGTGCAGCCGCTGTATATGACCGCGATGGGGCACTCGGCTATGAGCGCTTTCGACTGGGGCGCGAACTTCTACAGACCCGATTTGATATATCAGTTTTTCTTCGCGAAAAAGCTCGGCATACTGTTCACGCTGTCGTTCGCGGTTCTGATACTGGCGGCGTACCGCTCGAAGTCGTACTTTCTGACGTTTGCGTTCTGTATGCTCGCGTGGCTTATGCGCGGCGAATACGACTACGGCATATACGCCGTCGTGCTCATAATACTGTTCTACGCGTTCCTCGATAAGCCTTTCGCGTCGTTTTTGTTCGTGTTCACGTTCATGTTCCACTGGGGCTACCGCGAGTTTTTCACGACTTTGAGGTTCTCGCCGTCTATACAGATTTACGCCATGCTGTCGCTGATACTCATATATATTCCCCTAAAGCGCCGCGTGCGCATACCGAAATGGTCGTTCTACGCGTTCTACCCCGCCCACTTGGCGTTGATATACTCAATAAAATACTTGGAAAAGCTGATTAAGCTGTACGGAGGTTGACACGTGTACGATTTCGATACGCCTATAGACAGAAACTCGACGGGCGCGCTCAAATGGGACAGGCGCACGGACGATGAAAAGCGTCTGGGCGTAGTGCCCATGTCGGTCGCGGACATGGAGTTCTCAGTCGCGCCGTGCGTCAAGAGCGCCGTTTCGCGCGCCGCCGCGCACGGGCTGTACGGCTACACAGATCCTGAGCCGCGCTATTTCGAGAGCGTGCGCCGCTGGTTTCGCGCGCGCGGCGGGCTTTCGTTCGAGCCTGACGACATATGCTGCCTAAACGGCTGCGTGCCCGCCATATCCGCTGCCGTGCGCGCGTTCACGCGCGAGGGCGACGGCGTCATCATACAAACGCCCGTGTACTATCCTTTCAGCGACATGATAGCCTCAAACGGCAGGCGGATCGTCGAAAACCCGCTTATATACAATTCCGACGGCACTTATTCAATAGACTTCGACGGCCTCGAAAGCGCGGCTGGACATGAAGATGTTAAGCTGATGCTTTTGTGCAGCCCGCACAACCCTGTCGGGCGTGTGTGGACGGAAGCGGAACTTAGGAAAATTTCTGACATATGCGAGCGCAACGGCGTTATGGTAGCGTCGGACGAAATACACTGCGACTTGATCTTGAAGGGCGCGCACACGCCGTTTATGAATGTGAACCCGCGCTGCATACTCATGACGTCGCCCAGCAAGACTTTCAACATACCGGGCTTGCAGCTCGCGAACATAATAATCAAAGACCCGGCAATCAGGAGCGCTTTCAGGGCGCGCACGCGCGCCGACGGCTATTCGAACATACCCTATTTCGCGTGGGCGGCGACCATAGCCGCCTACGACGGGGGCGGCGAATGGCTCGAATCGCTGCTTGACTATCTGCGCGGAAACTTCAACGCCTTCCGCGCGTTCTTCGAAACCGAGTTTCCCGAAATCAGGGTCACACCGCTCGAGGGCACGTATCTCGCGTGGGCTAACTTCCGCAGCCTTGGGCTGAGGGGCGAACGGCTCGAAAACCTGACGCGCGGAAGAGCGCGCCTCGTGCTGGACGAAGGGCGCATATTCGGCGAAATCGCGGACGGTTTCGAGCGCTTCAACATAGCGCTGCCGCGCGCTCTGCTTTTTACGAATCTCGCGCGGCTCAAAAACGTTTTGAAAGGGAGCGTGTGACAATATGTACACAGACGGCCTTATAGATTTCATCAATTCGTCGCCGAGCGCCTTCCACGCGATAGACAAACTTAGCTCCATGCTCGATTCGGCGGGCTATGCGCGCCTTTGCGAAAGCGGGCGCTGGGAGATCGAAGCCGGAGGAAAATATTATACGACGCGCAACCTGTCGTCACTGATAGCGTTCCGCGCGCCCGAAAGCGGCGACATGCAGGCGCGAATAACGGCGAGCCACTGCGATTCGCCCGTTTTCAAGATCAAAGAAAACGCCGAAGTGACCGTCAGAGACAAATACGTGCAGCTCAACGTCGAGCGCTACGGCGGTATGCTCATGTCTACGTGGCTCGACCGCCCGCTGTCCGTCGCGGGGCGGGCGCTCGTCAAAACGCCCGACGGGCTTTCGACGCGCCTTGTGAACCTTGCGGACGATACATTGGTTATTCCGAACGTTGCCATACATATGAACAGAAGCGCTAACGAAAATCTGACGTACAACGCGCAGCAGGATCTGCAGCCGCTGTTCGGAAGCGACAAAGCTAAGGGACAGTTCAAAAAGACCGTCGCCGACGCGTGCGGCTGCCTTGAGGGCGACTTGCTCGGAAGCGATTTGTTCTTATATTCGCGCGTGCCGCCCGCCGTGTGGGGACGCGACGGCGAGTTCGTGTCGGCGGGCAGGCTCGACGACCTCGAATGCGTATACGCGACCGCGACGGCTTTCATAAAGAGCGAATCGCCCGCCGGTATGCCCGTTTTGGCGGTTTTCGACAACGAGGAAGTCGGCTCGACCACAAAGCAGGGCGCGGATTCGACATTCCTGACCGACGTTTTGACGCGCGCGTGGCGCGCTCTGGGCGCGGACGATTCCGACATATGCGCGTACAAAGCGTCGAGCGTTATGCTGTCGTGCGACAACGCGCACGCCGTTCACCCGAACCACCCCGAATACTCCGACGCTACGAACGGCGTTTACATGAATTGCGGCATCGTTATAAAGGAGAGCGCGAACCAGAAATACACGTCCGACGCCGCCTCGAAGGCGATTCTGCGCCGCGTGCTCGATAAAGCATGCGTGAAATATCAGTTCTTCGCGAACCGCTCCGACATGATAGGCGGCGGCACGCTTGGAAACATATCTAACAGCCATTTCTCGCTCAACACCGTAGACATAGGGCTTGCGCAGTTAGCCATGCATTCGAGCTGGGAGACGGCGGGAGTTTTCGACTTAACGCATATGATAAACGGCTGCGCGGCTTTCTATAATTCGTCCATACGCGTCGTTAGCGACGGCGAATTCATAATCGATACGGGCGCGGTCTGACGCGCCCGGGAGGGAGCAAGGGCATGAAGAAACACGCGAGGCTCATATATGTTTCGCTGATTGCGGCGGGCTGCGTCTGCACGCTCGTCGGCCTTTACGGGCTTATACTGTTTAATTTCGCGGCGGGTCAGGTTGGCGGCGCGGACGGCTTCAACGCGGCGCTCGCCGCGTACCGCGCTTCGGGGGCGAGCGCCGAAGCGTCCGTCGGACGCGGTTTTTTCTTTGCGTCGCATAAGTATATACTGCTTGCGGCGGGCGGCGTCTGCGCCGCTGTCGGCATCGTACTGCGCGCTTTCCTAAAAAAGCGCGGGCGCGCCTGAGAATGCGGTTCGCTTTATGTGAAAAGTGTTGCATTTGACAAAAATCCGCTTGCAAAACGCAAAGATTCAATGTATACTGGCTAAAAATGCGCTCAGATTTCGGAGGTTTTCGTGGCGGTACAGTCAGCCGTTGTAAAAGAAACGCGAAACGTGGCGATCGGCGCTGCGATTTGCGGCTTAATTTTGGTCGCGGTAGCGTTAATAATTGGCAAATTCGATTACACCGTCGCCCTAGGCGCGCTGCTGGGCGGGACGGGCGCTGTTCTGTGCTTTTTTCAGCTTGGCATGACCGTTCAGCGCGTACTTTCGCTGGACTTGCCCGACGAAATAAAGCTGAAGCGCGCTAAAATAAAGATTCGCGCGTCGTACACGCTTCGGCTGCTCATAATGGCGTGTTTTTTTCTGATTTCGGTATACGTTGATTTTTTCAACTGGGTGTCGACGGCTATAATGCTGCTGTCTCCGCGTTTGGTCGTCATGCTGCTGCCGACGGTCAAAAAACTGTTCGGCAAAAAGACTTCAACGGAAGAAGTGAGTAAAGACTGATGGGCATCGACATAAGCGGCGCGAAAGTGCTGTTCAATATTGGCGGCATCGTTATAACCGAGACCGTCGTGAACACATGGGTCGTCATACTGCTCATAACCGCGCTCTGCATATTCTTAACCCGCAATATGAAGGTTCACTGCGAAACGCGCCGCCAGCTTATCGCCGAATATATCGTCAAAACGTTCAACAAACTCGTTCGCGGCAACATGGGCGAAAAGTTTTCGGAATATTCGCCGCTCATCGCAGCCGTTATGCTTTCGTCGGCTCTGTGCTCGCTTTCGTCGCTCGTCGGGGCATACGCGCCCACGGGCGACCTGTCCACGCTCGTCGGCTGGGCGCTGCTCGTGTTCGCGCTTATAACCTATAACAAAATCCGCGCGAGCGGCATTCTCGGTTATTTCAAGGGCTACACACAGCCCATCGCCGTAATGACCCCTATGAACATAATCTCGGAGTTCGCGACTCCCATATCGATGGCGTTCCGTCATTTCGGAAACATAGCGTCGGGCACGGTCGTCATGGCGCTCGTATACAGCGCGATGGCGGCGCTTTCAAACGCGCTGCTAGGCATTTTGCCGGGCGCGCTGGGTTCTACGCTGTCACAGATACCAATATTTCAGGTGGGCATTCCCGCCGTGCTTTCGCTGTATTTCGACCTGTTCTCGGCGTGCATACAGGCGTTCATATTCAGCATGTTGACGATGGCTTACGTGTCGGCGGCTGCTAGTGAATAAAAACATTATTTAACGTTCGGAGGTTATTGAAAATGGATTATCAGTCTGTAACAATGCTTTCACGCGCGATCGTGCTGGGTTCTTCGGCGCTGGGCGCGGGCTTCGCCATGATAGCCGGCCTTGGCCCCGGTATCGGCGAAGGCAACGCCGTGGCAAAGGCTTTGGAGGCTATAGGCCGCCAGCCCGAATGCAAGAGCGAAGTCACCTCCACGATGATACTGGGCGTCGCCATGGCGGAAACCACCGGCATATACTCGCTCATAATCGCGCTTATACTGCTGTTTGTCAATCCCCTCATAGGCAAACTGTAATAACAAATGCGTTAGGCGGGAGTGACTGAAAAATGCCCGGAGAGGTTCAGGGGTTTGTGTCATTAGCGCCGTGGACTGTCATATTTCAGATATGCAATCTGCTGCTTTTGATGCTGCTGCTCAAAAAGTTTCTGTTCAAGCCGGTCATGCGCGTTCTGAACGAGAGACAGCGCGAGATCGACCAGATATATGTTTCGGCCGACGAAACCAAAACCGAGGCCTTGAAGCTCAAGGAAGCGTATGACGACCGTATGTCACGGGCGCGCGGCGAGGCGGACGCTTTGGTTCGCAACGCCACCATGACCGCTCAGAAGCGCGGCGACGAGATAATCGAAACCGCGAAGGGCGAGGCGGGTCACATGCGCCGCAAGGCCGAGGAAGACATAGAGCAGCAGCGGCGCAAGGCGTTTACGGAAGTCAAGAACACGCTTGCCGACATGGCGGTCGACATAGCCGAAAAGCTGGTCGGGCGCGAAGTGAACGAGAGCGACAACGCGCGGCTCATAGACGATTTTCTGAAGAACGCGGGTGACGGCAAGTGAGCGCGTTCGCGAACGAGTACGGCGACGGCATTTACGCGCTGGCGCGCGACGAGGGCATAACCGACAGGGTTATGTCTGAGATCGAAGCGCTCGACGATTTGTTCCGGGCCGAGCCGGGCTTTATACGGCTGCTCGACAACCGCACCGTGCCGCTCGCTTCCCGCGAAGACGCCGTTAAGGCAGCGCTCGGCGGGCAGGTTCACGCGTATGTCGTCAACTTTTTGATGCTCATAACGAAGCGCGGCGGCATACGCGAGTTTTCGGCGTGCGTGAACCGCTTCCGCGAGGACTACTACCGCGACAACAACATAACCGTCGCGGACGCGTGCGTCTCCGCGCCGCTCAGCGCCGAGCAGAAATCGCGGCTCATTGAAAAGCTCAAAAAAATGACCGGACGCGACATAATATTGAAAGAGCGCGTGGACGAGTCCCTGCTGGGGGGCATACGCGTGTCGGTGGACGGTCGCCGTATAGACAACACCATAAAATCGCGCATAGAGGCGTTGAGGCGCGAAATGCGCATGGACGCTTAGAGGCGCAGGGGGGAATGCGAATATGCAGCTGAGGCCCGAGGAGATCTCGCGACTTATAAAAGAGCAGATAAAGAATTACGAAACCAAAATCACGCAGACCGACACCGGCAGCGTCATATTGGTGGGCGACGGCATAGCCCGCGTGTCGGGCTTGGATTCGTGCATGGCGAACGAGCTGGTGCGCTTCGAGACGGGCGCATACGGCATGGCGATGAACCTCGAGGAAAACTCGGTCGCCGTGGTTCTGCTGGGCGAGGACGAGGGCATAAGCGAAGGCTCGACCGTCGAGCGCACGGGCAAGGTCGTCTCCGTGCCCGTGGGCGACAGCCTGATAGGGCGCGTCGTGAACGCGCTGGGTCAGCCCGTAGACGGCAAAGGCCCTATATATTCGACCGAAACCCGCCCGATAGAGCGCAACGCGCCCGGCATTATCGAAAGACTGTCGGTTAGCGTGCCCCTGCAAACGGGCATAAAGGCTATAGACTCGATGATACCCATCGGCAGGGGTCAGCGCGAGCTTATAATCGGCGACAGGCAGACCGGCAAGACCACATTGGCGGTCGATACGATAATCAACCAAAAGGGCAAGGGCGTTATATGCATATACGTCGCCATCGGTCAGAAGCAGTCAACAGTCGCTCAGTTGGTTGACACGCTTTCGCAGGCTGGCGCGATGGACTACACTATCGTCGTGTCGGCGACGGCTTCCGAAATGGCGCCCATGCAATACATCGCGCCGTATTCGGGCTGCGCGATGGGCGAATACTTCATGGACGCGGGCAAGGACGTGCTGGCGGTCTACGACGATCTTTCAAAGCACGCCGTCGCATACCGCGCGCTCTCGCTGCTTATACGCCGCCCGCCGGGGCGCGAGGCGTACCCGGGCGACGTTTTCTATCTGCACAGCCGCCTGCTCGAACGCGCGGCGCGCGTGTCGCCCGAATACGGCGGCGGCTCGCTTACGGCGCTGCCCATAATAGAGACTCAGGCGGGCGACGTGTCGGCGTACATTCCGACGAACGTCATATCGATAACCGACGGGCAGATATTTCTGGAGTCCGAACTGTTCCACTCCGGCATAATGCCCGCCGTGAACCCCGGCATATCAGTCTCCCGCGTGGGCGGCAACGCCCAGATTAAGGCGATGAAAAAGGTGTCGGGCACGCTCAAACTGCTGTACAGCCAATACCGCGAATTGCAGTCGTTCGCTCAGTTCGGAAGCGATCTCGACGCGGACACCCGTGCGCGTCTGAGGCAGGGCGAGCGCATAGTCGAAATATTGAAGCAAAACAAAAACGCGCCCGTCGCCGTCGAGGATCAGGTTTGCATACTCTACGCGGTCACGAAGGGCTATCTCACGGACGTCGAGCTTAAAGACGTAAAAGAATACGAAAAGGGTCTTGCGGAGCGCATGAGGGCGCAGCACGCCGACATACTCGCCGAAATACGCGACACGGGCGCTTTAAGCGCCGCTTCCGACGCGGCATTGGCGCAGGCGATCGACGCGTACACGCGGGATTTCATAAACGCTAAGCAGTAAGGGGGCGCGAATATGGCGGGAGCGTCCATGAAGGACATAAAGCGGCGGATACGTTCCGTCGAGAGCACGATGCAGATAACGAAGGCGATGCAGCTTGTCGCGTCTTCGAAACTGCGCCGCGCCCGCGACGCGATGGAGAACAGCCGACCGTTTTTCGCAATCGCCCGCGACGCGCTCGAAAACGTCGCCAAATACTCGCAGAGCGACTCCGAAAACAAATATGTCAAGCCCGGCAAGGGCGAAACGGCGCTCTATATCGTGCTGGCGGGCGACCGCGGCTTGGCGGGCGGCTACAATTCGAACGCGTTCAAGCGCCTTTCAGAGGACGCTGGCGCGAGCGACTTTGCGGTTCTGCCGATAGGCAAGAAGGCGGCGGAGCGCTTCCGCTTGCACAAAAACGCCGTTTCGGCTGACGAGTTTGCGCGCATAGAGGGCTTCAGCGTGAGTCAGGCGTTCCGCATATCCGACATCGCGAAGGACGGTTTCACCGAGGGCAAATGGCAGAGCGTCAAAATCGTATACACGAACTTTGCGTCGATGCTCTCGCAGTCGCCCGAAATCGCGACGCTTTTGCCCGTCAGTTTTCCCGACGACGGGCGTCCGCGCGAACAGATGGTGCTCGAGCCTAACGCCGACGAGCTGTTCGAACAGTCGATCCGCGTGTATCTGGCGGGCATGGTGTACTCCGCCGCGTGCAATTCGTTCGCGAGCGAGCTGGGCGCGCGCCGCGCCGCGATGGACTCGGCGACGCGCAACGCGGGCGATATGATAGAAAGCCTCAAACTCAACTACAACCGCGCGCGTCAAAGCGCCATAACGCAGGAGCTTACCGAAATCGTCGCGGGCGCGGAGCACTAGGAAGGTGTATATATTATGAATACCGGAATCGTTGTTCAGGTTATAGGGCCGGTCGTCGACGTTCGTTTCCCGGACGGCAATCTGCCCGATATGCTAAACTCAATAACGGTCGAGTTTGGCGGGCGCAAGCTGACGGCCGAAGTCGCGCAGCACATTGGCGACAACATAGTGCGCTGCGTGTCTATGAACTCGACCGACGGGCTTTCGCGCGGCGCGGAGGCGGTAGACACGGGCGGGCCTATACGCGTGCCGGTGGGCGAGAACTGTCTGGGCAGGATATTCAACCTGCTCGGAGACCCGATAGACAACCTGCCCGCGCCCAAAACGGAAGAGAGCTGGCCCATACACAGAACCCCGCCCACGTATGAGGAGCAGGAAACATCGACCGAAATTCTTGAGACGGGCATAAAGGTCATCGACCTTATAGCGCCATACGCCAAGGGCGGCAAGATCGGCCTGTTCGGCGGCGCGGGCGTGGGTAAGACAGTCATTATAATGGAGCTCATAAACAACATCGCCAAGCAGCACGGCGGCATTTCGGTGTTCGCGGGCGTGGGCGAGCGCACCCGCGAGGGTAACGACCTTTACAACGAAATGAAACAGTCCGGCGTTCTGGAGAAAACGGCGCTCGTGTACGGTCAGATGAACGAACCTCCGGGAGCGCGTATGCGCGTCGGCCTTTCGGGGCTTACGATGGCTGAATACTTCCGCGACAAAATGAATCAGGACGTGCTTCTGTTCATTGACAACATATTCCGCTTCACGCAGGCGGGCAGCGAGGTTTCGGCGCTTCTCGGCCGTATGCCGAGCGCCGTCGGCTATCAGCCCACGCTCGCGACCGAGATGGGCGCGTTGCAGGAGCGCATAACCTCCACGCGCAAGGGCTCTATAACGTCCGTTCAGGCGGTGTACGTGCCCGCCGACGACCTTACCGACCCCGCCCCCGCCACGACGTTCGCGCATCTCGACGCGACCACGGTTTTGAGCCGCCAGATAGCGTCGTTGGGCATATACCCGGCCGTAGACCCGCTCGACTCGACGAGCCGCATACTGACCCCGGAAGTCATAGGGCGCGAGCACTACGACACGGCGCGCGCCGTGCAGGGCATATTGCAGCGCTATAAAGAGCTGCAGGACATAATCGCCATAATGGGCATGGACGAGCTTTCTGACGAAGACAAGCTGATCGTCGCGCGCGCCCGCAAGGTGCAGCGCTTCCTGAGCCAGCCGTTCACTGTCGCCGAGCAGTTCACGGGTATGCAGGGCAAATATGTGCCTCTCAAAGAGACGCTGCGCGGCTTCAAAGAGATAATCGACGGCATGCACGACGATTTGCCGGAGAGCGCGTTCCTGTTCGCGGGCACGATAGACGAGGTCGTCGCGAAGGCAAAAGAAGGGGTATAGCGAAAAATGTCGTCAATGATGCTTAAGATCGTCACGCCCGACCGGCTCGCGTTCTCGGGCGAAGCCGAGCGCGTCACAGTGCGCACGCTTAACGGCGACGTTATGATACTGCCGAGACACGCCGAGTTTTCTGCGGCGCTGGGCATCGGAAAGGCGAAGATCACGGCGAACGGCGTGACGCGCGCGGCGGCGCTCAACGGCGGCGTGATTACGGTCGTTAAAAACGAAGTGTCGATAATCGCGATAACTTTCGAGTGGGCGGACGAGATTGACGCGGAGCGCGCGAAACGCGCGGGCGAGAAAGCGAACGAGCAGCTTAAAAACATGGGCGCGCGCGATAAAGACTTCATATTGGCGGAATCGCGCCTCAAACGTTCGCTGGCGCGCGTCGACGCGAGCAAGAATTGACGAACCTTTCCGTATGGGCGCACTTGAACGAGTGCGCCGTTTTGCGTTTTGGGGTCTTTCGTGATATTATTGTCTCAAGCACACATCGGGGGATACGGCGATGGCATGGACCGAAAACCAACTCAAAGCCATAAACGCGCGCGGTCAAAACCTGCTCGTCGCGGCGGCGGCGGGCTCGGGAAAGACGAGCGTCATGGTGGAGCGCGTTCTGTCGCTGGTCGATTCGGGCGCGAACATAGACGAAATGCTCATAGTCACGTTCACGCGCTCGTCGAGCGCCGACATGCGCGACAAACTGCGCAAGCGCTTTTTCGAACGCGCTTCCGGCGGCGACGCGCGCGCGAGGGAGCAGCTTGAAAGGCTCGAAAGCGCGCAGATCTCGACGCTGCACTCGTTTTGCACGTCCGTCCTGCGCGAAAATTTCGAGGCGGCGGGCGTAGACCCGATGTTTCGGGTGCTCGACGACGCGGAGGACAGGCAGCTTATAGACAAGGCGCTCGATTCCGCGATTGAGAGCGCGTATCAAAAAGGCGGCGCGGCGCTCGAAGCGCTCGATTTCGCGAGAGGCCCTAAAAGGGTGCGCGAACTGGCGGCGGAGACGTATTACTTCCTGCGCGAGCGCCCCGACCCCGACGGGTGGATGCGCACGTCGCTCGAGCTGTGTTCGGGCGACGGCTCTGTATGGACCGACACGCTCGTTTCGGCGGCGCGGTCCGAAATATATGAAGCTATTGCGCTCAACGCGTGCGGCGTGCAAATCGCCGAAGGCGCGGACGCGCCTACTCATTACGCCGTCTCTATGCGCGAGGACGGCATAGTGCTCGACTGTATGACCGGGCTTGATTACGATAACCTGTCGGCCGCGTGCGATCAGTTCAAGCAGATAACGCCTAAGTCGGCCCGCAAAAAGGATTTCGACCCCGATTTGTATGAAACTGTCGCGGATATACGCGGGCGCGTCAAAAAGCGTGTCGAAGCGGCGCGGGCGCTTCTGTCGCTTAACGCCGAAGCGTCCATGAACGACGTGCGCGACAACATATGCGAAATAACGAAACTATATGAAATCGTCGAAGACATGAACGAATACATACGCGCGTTCAAAACGCGCAAGGCGGCGCTCACGTTTTCTGATCTTGAGCATATGACGCTTGCGGCGCTCAAAAACCCGCAGGTCTCGCGGCGCGTGAAGGACAGGTTTTCATACGTTTTCGTCGACGAGTATCAGGACACGTCCGACGTTCAGGAGGCTATACTCTCGCTCGTCGCTCAGGAGAACAATCTGTTTCTGGTGGGCGACGTCAAGCAGTCGATATACCGCTTCCGCAACGCCGAGCCCAAGCTGTTTCTGCAAAAATACGTTTCATACGGTTCGTCCGACGGCGGCAGACTTATCGTGCTTTCGCAGAATTTCCGTTCGCGAAAGACCGTGCTCGCGTTCATAAACCACATATTCGAGCGCGTGATGCACGGAAACGACAGCGAGATCGTTTACGACGAGGACGCGAGGCTTTACGCGGGCGCGGTGTTCGACGAACCCGACCCGCCCGTCGAGCTTATGCTGATTGACAAGGGCGCGGAGTCCGACGACGACGCGGACGCAGACCCCGACGTGAGCGACGCGGAGCGCGAAGGCGCGCTCATAGCCCGCCGCATTCGCGAGCTTAAGGCCGAGAACAGCGCTCTCAAATATTCCGACATATGCGTAATAACGCGCGTTCGCGCTCCGCTTTTGCCGCTGGCGGCGGCGCTGTCGCGCGAGGGCATACCCTCGTATGCCGACGCGTCCGAGAGCTATTTCGACGCGCTGGAAGTAATGGAGGTCATGGCGGCTCTGCGCCTTATCGTCAACAGGCGGCGCGATATCGACTTGATAAGCGTCATGCGCTCGCCCATGTTCGGTTTCACGTCGTCGGAGCTTGCCGACATTCGGGCGCGCGGCGGCTCGGGCTCATACTATCAGGCGATTCGCGTATCCCGCGAGGGCGATGAAAAGCTCGACCGCTTTTTGCGAACGCTCGACGACTGGCGGACGCTCTCGCGTTCGCTGCCCATATCGCGGCTCATAAGGCGCGTTCTGTCGGACACGCGCTTTTACGCGTATGTCGGGGCGCTGCCCGGCGGTTCTCAAAGGCAGGCGAACCTCGATGTGCTGTGCGCGCGCGCCGCCGCCTACGAGTCAGACAACACCGCCTCGCTGCCCGAGTTTATAGAATACGCCGACGGTATGCGAGCCAGACGCGACGGCGACGGCGCGCATCTGCTCGGCGAAAACGACGACGTGGTGCGGCTTATGACGTCACACAAGAGCAAGGGGCTTGAGTTTCCGGTGGTGTTCGCTTCCATGCTCGGCAGAAAATTCAGACCCTCGCGAGCCGACGACGCGTTCAGCGCCCACCGCGACTTGGGCGTCGCGCTCATGCGCGTTGACAAAAACCTGCAGACGCGCCGCGACACGATCGCCCGCCGCGCCATTGCCGCCAAGTATAAAACGGAAGCTCGCGCCGAGGAACTGCGCATACTGTACGTGACGCTCACTCGCGCAAAATCGCGCCTTATACTCACGGGCACAGTGCCTGATTTGAAGGCGCGGGAACCGCTTAACGCTATCGCGAACAGATTTCCAGACATATATTCAAGCGCCCTCGACATTGTTCTGGCGGCGGTCGCGGACTGCCCCGGCTGCGAGGCGCTGGGTCTCAGGACAAAAGCCGACAATCCGTTTGTCAAACTTACAATAGCGCCGGCGGGCGGTTCGGCCGTTTGCGAAAACGCTTCCGACGACGATCTGAAGCAGGCGCTCGAAAAATTCAGGAAAGCGCTCAACGGCGGGTATATGACGCGCGAGGCGATAGAAAACATAAACTGGCGCTATCCGTTTGCCGACCGCGTGACCGCGCCCGTAAAGCTCACGGCGAGCGGGCTTGTCCGCGACGTTATAGGCGCATACGCCGTGCCGGAGACCGTCGCGCGCCCCGATTTTATGTCGCGCGATGGGTCGCTATCACCCTCGGAGCGCGGCACTGCGACGCACGCCGTATTGAGGGCGCTTAACTACGAAAAGCTGCGCGCGCTCTCGGCGAACGAATACCCGACCGCCGTCAGAGCCGAAATGGACGCCATGGCGGAGACTGGGCTTATAACCGCAAGCGAGCGCGCTGCCGTCTCCGAACACGCCGTTTCCGACTTTCTGCGCTCGCCCATAGGCGCGAGGGCGCTTGCGTCGGAGCGCGTAGAGCGCGAATGGCGCTTCAACCTGCGTATGCCCATGCGCGACGCGTTTTCGGGCGATCAGACGAACGCCGAAATACTCGTGCAGGGCAGCATAGACATGTGCTTTTTGGAAAACGGCGAGTGGGTGCTGCTCGACTATAAGACCGACCGAACCGACGACAAAGCCGCGCTTGCCGCCCGCTACGCGCCCCAGCTCAGGCTGTACGCGAAGGCGCTTATGAACATAACGCGCATAAACGTAAAACAGACGATTTTGTGCCTCGTGTCCCAGCGCGAGTATATAGAAATCGACATAACCGACTCGTAAGCCAGGGCAATCGCTTACGGAAACTCTGCGGAGTTTCCGTAAGCGATTGCGAGGGGAACGGGGACGGCGCCTGAAATTTTTGCGAAAATTTCCGGGCGGCGCCGGGACACGGGTTGTTTTCCTACGTAAACTTCGGAAAACCGCCCGCCCCGGCGTACATGCCGCCGGTACGATTGAAGTCGAAGGGGGTGCGCCCCCTTCGAGCATCCCCGGAGTTTTTCGTAAGCGATTGCCCTGACTCGTAAGCCCGGGCGCGTTTGATATTGCCCGCGGGCTATGCTATAATGGCTTGCGTGCAAAGACGATTTGTTTATTTCGATTGCATCGGAGGTATTCCTATGCGTGCGTTTTCCCAGAAATATGGTAAGGCGTTAGCCTTTGCGGCGCTCGCCGTCGCGTTCGCGCTTACGCAGTTCTACATATTCAGCGACCTGTTCATATCTGAAATACACTCCGATTCGACCGACACGCTCATCTGGGCGCGCGCGTCATACGACTGCGGCAAAATGGTCAACCCCGATTACGGCTACGGCTACGTGCTGCTGTTCGGCGGCGACAAACTGATGCTGCCGTTGATACCCATATTCGGCGCGGGCGTCACGACAATGCGCGTCGCGATGCTGCTGTTCTCGGCTTTGCTCGCGTTTGTACTGACGCGCTTCTTCCGCGCCCTTAAATGGAGCGCCGCGCAGTCGTATTCGGCGACGGCCGCGCTGCTCATGTTCTTCACGTTCTCGAAAAAGCTGCGCGAGATATACTTCGCGCACGTCATACACTACAGTCTGGCGGTCTTGCTACTGGCGGCGATATTCGCGCTGTTCGCGAAATTCGCCGAAACCGAAAAAAGCGCGAACGCGCGCAAGCGCAATATCTGCTTTGCGCTTCTCGCGCTGCTCGTTTTTTTGGCGTCGACCGACGGCCCCGCCGTCATAATGTTCGCGCCGCTCGCGTTTACGGCGGGGTTGGCGCTCGAAAGCCTGTTCACGGAGCGCTCCATAAAAAAGGCGTGGCGCGAAAGAGGCGTTAAGTGCCTGATACTGCTGTTTGCAATCGTTCTGGGCTACGCCGCCTGCAAATATTTCGAAGGCCGCGTGAGCAGCGTGTACACCGACCTGACGCTTTCAAAAAACGTGGCGGCAAACCCGATTCGCAGATACCTGTCTATCGCCCGAAGCTGGTTCGTGCTGCTCGGCTATAACGGCGTGTTCTCAAACGCCGCCGCGGCGTTCCGCAACCTGACGGTTATAGGCTTCGGCACTGCGTCCGTGCTCGCGTTCCTGACCGCGCCATTCATGTTCGGTAAAATGTCGCGGACGGAGCGCGCGTTCGTGTGCGCGGCGTATTTCATATGCTTCGAATCGCTTATCGTGTCTCTGTTCAACGCGTCGCTCACTGTCTCGTGGCGGTTGTCAGCGTTCGTTTTCATCGTTCCGACAGTCGCTTTTATCGTCATCAGGCATTTGGCGCTTTCCGAGGGCAAACTCCAAAAAGCTAAGCGCGCTCTGGCGGGCGTTGTAACGGCGGCTTACGCCGCGTGCGCGATATGCTTAGGCATAGCCGTTCCGCTGTATTCGCGCGACACACAATGCTGGTACGGCCCGAACACGCTGATAGACGTGCTCGATTCTCACGACCTGACATACGGCTATTCGACTGATTTCTGGTTTACAAACAGCATAACCGCTATAACCGACAACGATATACAGATAAGCAAGGTCAAGCTCGAATCGGGCGAACTGTATAAAAACCTGCTGCAAACGAGCGTCAGGTGGTTCGACGACAGACCCGGACAGAGCGAATATTTCCTCATAATCTCAAAAGAGGAAGCCGCCGCGAACCCGCATATAATCGCCGACGCGACCGCCCTGTACGAGTCCACCCAATACGACACCCGCCAGCGCGTTTGGAAGGAGTTTGTGATAGCTGTTTTCGACCATAACATAATGAACGGCAAACAGGTCGTCGATTACTGACCCCGCCATCGTCAAACCCTTATCAATCGCTATAGCCATAGTGTGTTTGATACACTAAAGCTCGTCTTTCAAACAGCATAAAAATACCGCCCGCGCCACGCCATATGCTTACTGTAGTGTAGCGCGCGGCGGTATTTTTATCATTTTATTGATCGGCTTTTTGCTTTGCGGGTGAGCGCTGTGAATATGCAGGCGGAGACACAGCCTGAAACACAAACGATCAGAATGTCAACCGGAGCTAACGCAAGTCCCATACAGCTTTCGAAGAACCGACCGCGACCGAATCGGTATAGATTGCCGCTCAATAAAAGCGTTTCTCCTAAGTACATTAAAAGCGTTACAATAACGGACAGCGCAACGGGAACGCCTATCGCGTATTTCTTTGGCTTGGTTAGAAGGAACGATCCCGCGAAGATCGCGGCGTTGACGCCAAGTATCACGAAAAACGCGCTCATAAGGATCGCGGACACCGCTGAAATATACAGTTCGCCCGTTCTGAAGAATGCGGTAAAGCAGGCGAAGACGCACAATCCGAGAAATATTGCGCTTGAAATCGCCTGTAAAACAAGCGCCTTTCGTTTTTGGGGATCGGGCGCTTCCGCCTCGCGCGCGAACCAAAGCATACAGTTTATGCCCGTAAGAATTATGATAACTGAGATCATGTAAAAGTGCAGCTTGAAGAGCGGGCTGTAATCGCCTATCAGCACGTCTACGGGCGTCCACGTTCGCGTGGCATAACCGGCGGGCGACATATAACACATATACATCTGCCAGCTTTCAAGGGTGGTGTTCGCGTTGTCCGTGATTATAAGCATGTTCTCAAACAACAGTTCGGCAATGAAGAACACGCCTAATGATGTGAGCGACAGAACTATAATCGAGCGCATTTGCGTCAAACGCTTCAACAGTGGCAGGAGCAGCGCGCCGATCAACAGCGCTAACGAGATCGGCGTGTAAGGTATCAAATACTTAGGATAGTTCTCTGAGATGACCGCGCCGTTTTGAAGCATTTCCCAGACGACGCGGACGCCCATGTATAGCGGGTAAACTGACAATATCAACACGCTGATTATGCAGGTTAAACAGTATCTTTTCTTCATGAACGATTGAGCCTCCTTATATGGCGTTTGTCATGAGGACGTATACGACGGCTGTTATGAACGCCGCCAGAGCAACCGATGAGCCGATTGAGAGCTTTTTGTACGAGAGCGCGTTTTGTACGCGTTGCCTCATGCTCGCGCCGCCGAACGCTGAAAACAAAGGTTTGCTTCGGGCGGCGCTGTTTACGAGAGACGCGGCATACTTCTTTCGTTGTTCGCCGTCTGATTTGCGCAGAACCGCTTCATCGCAAGACAGTTCCATATCCGCGAGAAAACACTTGAGGAACAACCATACCAGCGGGTTAAACCAATGAACGCACGCGGTCGCTAACGCAACTATGCGCCAAAGATTGTCGCGCCTGCGTATATGCGCGTTTTCGTGCTGAATCACGAAAGCTAAATCCTCGCGCACCTCGCAAGGCGGCAGAAGTATCTTTGGGCGAATAACGCCGTATACGACGGGCGAACGGACAGCGTCCGACAAGTAGAGATTGTCACGCAAGCGAACGGCATTTCGTATATTGCGCTTTGACGCGATATACGACGCGCCCGACAGTATAATCAATACTGCGGCAACGCATAACCACGTCCGCGACGCGACGGAAAACAGCGCGTCAAGCGCCGAAGACTTGAAGCGAATGGGGAAGTAGCTTTTTGCCACCATTGTGAAATTCATCATTGTTATAGTTGCCGCTTCGTCATGCACGACGACCGCCCGACCGATGAATTTCGAAACCAGCGCCATAAGCCCGTAACGACTTCCGACGCCAAGCGGTACGAGCAAGCGCAGAAACGGTATAATCCAGAGAAGGAATGTCAGTCGCCGCGGGAGTCGCCTAATCCTGCGAAGCAGCAGTATGCAGACGCCCGCAAACGAGGCGACGGCGCTCATGTTCAGCAGCCAGTAAAAGACCTCCGCAAGCGCACTCATTGCTTTTCCTCAATCAATTTCCTAAGCGCCGCAATATCCTCGTCCGTAAGATTTTCGTCTTCCATCAACGCCGAAAACAAGGCTTTCTTTGAACCGCCGAACAAACGGTTGATCAACTGCCGAACCTCCGTCGCCCCGACGCTTTTTCTGCTTATAACCGACGTGCATATAAAGCCCGGCTCGGTTCGTCGTATATATCCTTTCGCTTCAAGTTTCTTAACGACCGTATATGTGGTGTTTTTGTTCCAGCCAATCTGTTCAGCCGCCAGCAAGCTCAGCTCTTTTGCGCTGATCGGCTCGTTAGCCCAGATCAAGTTCATCGCCTTCAGCTCGCTGTCAAAAAGGGTCATAATACTCGCCCTCCTATCGCAGACTATTACCGTAGTCCATACTATCACAATAGTCTGTCGCTGTCAAGCTGCGAAGTATTAGCCTATGCTTCATAAAAAACACGCGCTCGGCAGGAATTTTCATTGAACGCATTGAAATGAAGAGATATGTGGGAGGCGAACGCCTGTGCCCGTTATGCTGAGAGAGGCCTGCGATGACGACCGCGAGCTTATAAAGAACATATTCAACATATATCAGAACGAGCTGAGCGCTTACTCGGATGAGTTTTCGCGTCTTGACTCGCGCGGCTATTTCGATTCCGCCGCGTCGGACGGCGTGCTGCCCTTCGGCAGCGGCGTGTTTCCGTATATCATATACGACGAAAAGGGCGTCATAGGCTTCATAATGGCGACTGGCGCGCCCTACGCGCCCAAGGACGCCGACTGGTGCTTTCAGGAGTTTTTCATAGTGACTTCGATGCGCTCCACCGGCTGCGCTCTCGACTCGGCGAAGCGCGTTATGCAAAACCGCTTCGGGCGGTGGGCGCTCGACGTATACGCGCGAAACGCCCGCGCGGTCGCGTTCTGGCGTCGTCTCATTAAGAGCGTAGGCTCGAGCGCCGTCGAGACGGACATAGGCGGAGGCATGATAAGGCTATATTTCGAATATGCGGAGGGATACGAATGATAGACAGAACGATTGAGTACATGCCCGTAATAATGCTGAACGAATCTTTGGACGGTTATCCGCGTACCGCGCTGCCCGACGGCTATTCGTTCGACTTCTGGTCGCCCGAAACCGGCGTTTCCGACTGGATACGCGTGCAGAAGGCCGCGTCGGCTTTGGAGGGCGAAGGGCTTGAGCAGCTTTTCTCGCGCGAGTTTTCTGACCGCGCCGATTTGCTCAGCCGTCAAATGCTGTTCGTCCGCGACGAAAGCGGCGCGCCCGTCGCGACCGCGACTCTGTGGGTCGGAGACCCGTTCGGCTACGATATGGCGCGCCTGCACTGGGTGGCGACCGACGAAAATCATCAGGGGCGCGGCCTCATGAAGGCTCTGCTCACGCGCATAATGGACATATCGCGCGATATGGGGTTTGTAAGCATGTACCTCGTGTCGCAGACGTACAGTTATGCCGCCATAAACGTATATCAGCAATACGGCTTCAAGCGCTGCGTATCGCCCGAACCCGTAAATTTCAAGATAAACGATTTCGAAAACGTCATGAAGGCGGCGTGGGACATTATAGACTCAAAAATCGCGGCTTACGCGAAATGACTTTCTTGGCGGTTTGACGTTTGCGCGTTTTGTGATATACTTAATGCCGTAAACGTTGCATTTACGGAGGCTGAAAGTGACAGAGAGAGACGTATCCGTCGTTCGCGAAGTGCACATGCCCTTCGACTCGCTTTGCAACGAGTTTTATCTGGGCGATATTTCCGAACTTTTGCCCGATCTGCGCGAAAAATACGCGGAACAGGTGAGCCTTATATACATAGACCCGCCGTTCCGCACGGGCGAAAGGTTCGTATCCCGCGTTCGCGTGGGCGAAGCCGAATGGCGTTCGGGCAAGGGCGAAACCGACATAACCGCGTATACTGACGATATGCCCGCCGCCGATTACATGCGCCTTATGCGCGACGCGCTTTCGGGAGCGCGCGACATGCTTTCTAACACCGGCATGTTGTTTCTGCATATCGACTGGCGTATGCACCCGTATATGCGGCTGCTGGGCGACGAGATATTCGGTTCGGATCGCTTTCTGAACGAGATAATATGGGCGTACCGCTCGGGCGGGCGCTCAAAAAAGTACTTCTCGCGCAAGCACGACGTCATACTGATGTATTCGAAAACCCGCGACTACGATTTCCACATTTCCGACGTGGCGGAGGTCGTTCCGGGCGGGCGCGACAACAACATGAAGCGCGATATAGACTCCGACGGCCGCAGCTTCCGCACGATACGCTCTAACGGGCGCGTGTATACGTATTACGACGACGAGCCGGTCGCTCCGGGCGACGTGTGGACAGACGTGAGCCATTTGCAGCAGAAAGACCCTCAGCGCACGGGCTACGACACTCAGAAGCCGCTCAAACTGCTGGAGCGCATTATAAAGTGCGCGAGCCGCAAGGGCGACATTGTCGCCGACTTTTTCGTAGGCAGCGGCACGACCGCCGAGGCGGCGCACATGCTGGGCAGGCGCTTTGTCGTATCCGACAAAAGCCCGCTGTCGCTTCAGACTACGCGCCGCCGCCTAAAAGGCACGGGCTGCGTTTACAACGTTTCGCCTTTCGAGGGCGAACCGCGCGCAACTGTTGAAGCGCGCGACATGGGCATGGCTCAGAAGGTCGTCGAGCTTACGGGCTTCGCGCTCGAGGAAGGGCTGTGGGAGCGCGAGCTTGCGATGCTCGACGCGGTCGACTCGTGGGCGGCGGGATATATCCGAAACGGCGAGTTCATACTGTGCGGCTCGGAAGTCCGCTCCCGCAAAACGCCGTCTCTGACAGGCCGCCTGTGCGTGCCGCTTTACGAGGGCGACTTGGCGGTGCGCGTGAGCGACATACTGGGGCGCGATTTCTACTATCGCGTAGAGAAGCGCTGACTCTAAATGTCATTCGGTGTTCGCGCAAACTTTACATGATTCGTTTATAATACCTTGGAGTTGAGTTTATGCAGCTTGAGATTGGCGATTTGGTCGAAATGCGCAAAAAACACCCGTGCGGAAGCGCGCTGTGGACGGTGACGCGCGTTGGCGCGGACATAAAGATAAAGTGCCGCGCTTGCGAGCGCGTCGTGATGCTGGCGCGTCCCGATTTCGAAAAAAGATTAAAGCGCGTCGTAGAGCGCGCCGGGGAGAACCGCGATGCCGAATAAACAACGCAAATCCAAATCGCGCGGGCGATTTTTGAAGGTTTTTGCAACGCTTTTGCTTTTGATGTGCGTGTTCGCGCTTTTGACGCGCCTGCTCGTGTTCGTGCCTGTGTCTGTAAAGTCTGACGGCATGGCGCCTATATACCGCGCGGGCGACGTAGTGTTCGCGTCCAAACTCGAATTGCTGACCGGCTGGCACGTCGCGCGCAACGACATAGTGCTCGCGTCGTTCGAGTCGGCGAACGTCGAATACCTGCGCCGCGTGGTCGGCGTGCCCGGCGACTTGATAGACGAGTCCGCAGACGGCGCGAAGCTGCTTACATACACAAACGCGTCGGGCGAAAAACAAACGCGCCCGCTTGGAGAATGCCCCGCGCTTAAAACGGGCACTCTGCCCGAAGGCTCGTATCTGCTGCTCGCCGATAAGCCCGAAGCCGACGCCGCGTTCGACTCGCGCTCGCTGGGGCTGGTGCACTCGACCGATATTCGCGCCAAGGCGGGCGCGATACTGTGGCCTATTGACCGCATGTTTCGCTGACATACACATATAAACACGGGAAGGCGGCGCTCTATGGAAAACAACCAAATGCCGAACGCGCAAAATCAGGCGGAAATCGCTCCCGATAGCGGAGAAAGCGGAAAAAACGGCAAGAAAGACAAGCCCAAGCTCACGGGCAAGCAAAGGGTCGCGAAGGAAGCGCGCGAATGGCTCGTTTCGCTCGCCGTCGCTCTGTTCTGCGTGTTCGTAATAAAGTCGTTCATATTCACGCCCATACGCGTTGACGGCGCTTCGATGTCGCCCACGCTGGCGGACGGCGAACGCCTCGCCGTGACCGTATACGACGCGCGCATATACAACGGCATAGAGCGCGGCGACGTGGTTATATGCCACTACCCTGAGCGCACGAACAAAGACGCGATACTCGGCCTGTTCACCGTAAAGACCGACTTCGTCAAGCGCGTCGTGGGTCTGCCGGGCGACACTATCGAGCGCAAGGAATGCGTGACCTATATAAACGGCGTGGCGCTCGACCCGAACACTAACCTCACATACCGCTACGCCATAAAGGACGAAAACGGCGGCTATGTCGATATATACGGGCGCGCGATATCCGAAGAAAACCTGCGCAACTATTACGTCGATTACGAATACACGCTCAAAGCCAAAGAATATTTCGTCGTGGGCGACAACCGCTACAACAGCCACGATTCGCGCGAGTGGAACGGTCCCGACATAGAGCCTTATTATGTGAACGACGCCACGGGCGACGTTGGCCCGATAACATACGACATGATAGTCGGTCACGCGAGATACGTGTTCTGGCCGCTCGGCGAAATGCGCGAGATCGAAACGGACACCGAATACTCGTTTGAAAACGCTATCGAAAGCCTTATAGAGTAGCATATGAAACGCAAGATAGACGCTAAAAAAACGATGGTGCGCGCGCTGTGCATACTTTTATGCGTGCTTATGGCGGGCGGCGCGATAGTGTCGGTTATAATAGGGCTGTTCTGATGGCGCGGGTTCGCGGCATACTGGCTTTTCTGTTTCTGTTTTCGCCGATGCTCCTGCTCGCGGCTTTCGCCGAGGGCGGGGTTTCGGCGAAATACGATTTCGATATTACCGCGCTTATTGATTCGCAGGCTCTGTACGTGCGCCAGCGCGCGCTTATAACCAACGATACCGGCGCGCGCTTGGAGCGCGCCGTTTTTTCTGTGTACGCGAACGCTTTCAGGCGCGAAAGCACGCTTCCCTACGATAACGCGACGCTCGAGAAGGCGTTTCCCGATTATTACGCGCCGAGCGGCATAGACATGATGTCCGTTACCGTAAACGGCGAAAACGCCGACTGGGGCGTTCAGGGCGACGACGAGGCGTTTCTGAGGGTGGAGTGCGATCTGGCAAGCGGCGAAACATGCGAAATATGCTTCACATACACGCTTTTGCTGTCAGACAACCGCGCGTTTCTGGGTTCGGGCGATTACGACTGGCGGCTCACGAATTTCTATCCGAGCCTGTGCCCGTTTCAAAACGGCGACTATGTTACGAACGCGCTCACGCGGGCGGGGCGCAGCCTTTTCGCCGAAACCGCCGATTTTTCTGTCAGGCTGTACGCGCCGTCAGACTATTATCCCGCCTGCGCGGGCGTTATTTCGCAAGCCGACTCCGAAGGCGGCTATACGGAGTATACTATTTCTCTTGCTAACGCGCGCGATCTGGCTATATGCCTGAGCCGCAAATACCATCGCTATGACGCCGAAACGAAATCGGGCGTCGGCGTTTCTGCTTTCGGGCGCGACAGGGCGTTTATGAAGCGGGCGCTTTCGGCGGCCGAATACGCGCTCAACGAGCTTGAAACGCTTTTCGGCGCGCACCCGCGCGGCCGCATAGCTATCGCGCAATCGCAGTCGTGCGTTGACGAGATTTGCGCAAGCGGCCTTATAATACTCGGTGAGACCGCGCCCGACCTGAGTTCGGACGACCTAAACCTGCTGATATACCGCGCTGTAGCCAAGCAATACCTGACGGACGTCGTTCACCCGAACCCTTCATACGACGCGTGGCTCTCGGACGGGCTGTGCGAATACATGTCGCTCATGCTGTCATACGCGCGCGGCGGCAAGGACGCGTTTTTGAAGCTCATGAACGCGCGGATCGCGCCGTCGCTTAACGTGACTATACCGGGCGGGCTGTATCCGAACAGCGACGTCGCGCGCATAAACACAATAGCCGACTACGACACGGTCGCGCGCTTCCGCGCGTCCGCCGTGCTCGACGAGATACGCCGCGCCATGGGGCGCGAGGATTTTCTGAACGCCGTCGCCGACTACTACCGCGAAAACATATTCAAAACCCCGAACGCGAACGATTTTATAGACGCGCTCAACCGCCATCACGAAACGGAGCTGGGCGACGCGCTCGTTTCGCATATATATACGATCGATGAAAACGTGTGGGAATACTTCGAATACACCGAGTAAGAGGAGGCGCTATACTGTGAACGAAAACCCCAAGCTCGACGTGATACGCAAAAAGAAGGGCTATATATGCGACATGGACGGCGTTCTGTACCACGGAAACATGCTGCTGCCGGGCGCGAGCGATTATGTGGAATGGCTGTACCGCGAGAATAAGGAGTTTCTGTTTCTGACAAACTCATCGGAGCGCTCGCCCAAGGAGCTTAGGCAAAAGCTGAACCGCTTGGGGCTGGACGTGCACGAGGAGCACTTCTACACGAGCGCGCTCGCGACCGCGAAGTTCATAGACAGCCAAAGCCCCGGCTGTTCGGCATATGTGATAGGCGCGCCGGGTCTTTTGAACGCGCTGTACGAGGTGGGCATCACGATGAACGACGTAGACCCCGACTACGTTATAGTAGGCGAGACCACGGGCTATAACTACGACACCATACTCACCGCCACGGGGCTTGTAAACAAGGGCGCGCGGCTAATAGCCACGAACCCCGACATGACCGGCCCCACCGAGCGCGGCATTGTGCCCGCGTGTCGGGCGCTCGTCGCGCCTATAGAGCTGGCGACGGGCGTGACCGCGTACTACGTGGGCAAGCCGAACGCGCTCATGATGCGCACCGGCCTGAAGCTGCTGAACGTTCACTCCGCCGAGGCGGCGATGATAGGTGACCGCATGGACACCGACATAATCGCGGGCATCGAAAGCGGCTTGGACACCGTGCTCGTGCTTTCGGGCTGCACGAAGCCCGACGACCTGCGCAAGTTTCCGTACCGCCCGACCTGTGTTCTGAACGGCGTGGGCGACTTGGTATGCTGAAAACCGACGCTAAGGCGCTCAGCCTGCCCGAAAGCGTCGCGCGCTTCACGGGCGACTGCCCGCTCTATATAAACGACGTCGGGCGCTCGGACGCGACGGTCGTATTCGCGGATAAAGACGGCGGGCTGTACCTTAAAATCGACGCTCCGCTAAGCCTGAAACCCGCCGCCGACATGCAGAGATTTTTGCACTCAAAAAACATGGCGGCGGAGCTTGTATATTACGAAAGCTCCGACCGCGACTATCTTGTGTCACTCGCGGCGGCGGGCGAGTGCGCGCTGTCAAAGCGGCTTTTGAACGACCCCGCTCGGCTTACCGTTATGCTCGCGGAAGCGGCGCGCGGTCTGCACGCCCTAAACGCAAGCGGCTGCCCGAACCCCGACAAAACCGCGCAGTTTCTGCGCGAGTTCGATTCTCTGTGTTCAAAAAACGCCGCTCCCCGACGCGAGATGCGCGCGTTTCTGAAAATCGATACGGCTGATGTGATCATAGAAACCGTGAACGCGCGCCGAGACGACCTCGCAAGCGACACAGTCATTCACGGCGACATGTGCCTGCCCAACTTCATGTTTACGGATAACGCGTTTTCGGCGTTCATAGACTTAAACGACGGCGGCGTCGGCGACAGGCACTACGACATATTCTGGGTTTTGTGGTCTATGTGGTACAACTTCAAAACCGACGCGTACACCGACTTGTTTCTCGATTCATACGGCCGCGACAAGCTGGATACCGGCCTTGTCCGCGCGTGCGGCTGCCTGTGCGCGTTCTAATTTTTTGTCATAAATCGTTCGTTATATTGTGCGTCCGACAAAACGTCAACTTCATAAAAAAACGCGTCGCTTCATATGGAATTGACAAAGACATGCTAATATGAACCATTCGGAGAGGATGGACGTGAAATAATGCTCAGCTTGATAAATGTCGACAAGGATTATGTGGCGGGTTCCAACCGCGTGGAAGCGCTTAGAGGCGTGACCATCAGTTTTCGCGACAGCGAGTTCGTATCCGTGCTCGGACCGTCCGGCTGCGGTAAAACCACGCTATTGAACCTTATAGGCGGGCTTGACAGATATTCGCGCGGCGACATAAGCGTAAACGGCAAGTCGACGAAATCGTTCAAGGATTCCGATTGGGATTCGTACAGAAACCACACGATAGGCTTCGTGTTTCAGAGCTACAATCTGATACCGCACCAGACCGTGCTCTCGAACGTCGAGCTGGCGCTGACGCTAACGGGCGTGTCCCGCGCCGAGCGCAGAAAGCGCGCGACCGACGTGCTCGCGCGAGTGGGTCTGTCCGACCAGCTTAACAAAAAGCCGAACCAGATGTCGGGCGGGCAGATGCAGCGCGTCGCCATAGCGCGGGCGCTCATAAACGACCCCGACATACTGCTGGCAGACGAGCCGACCGGCGCGCTCGACACCGAAACGAGCGACTCGGTGATGGCGCTTCTGAAAGAAATCGCCGACGACAGGCTCGTCATAATGGTCACGCATAATTCTGATCTCGCCGAAAAGTATTCCACGCGCATCGTGCGCCTGTTGGACGGGCGCGTGGTCGACGACTCGAACCCGTATTCGCCGCCCGAAACCACATATGAGGCCGTCAGGCGCAAGAGCGGCAAGCGCCCGTCGATGTCTTATTTTACGGCGCTCTCGCTTTCGCTCAACAACCTGCTCACCAAAAAGACGCGCACCGTGCTTATATCGTTCGCGGGCTCTATAGGCATAATCGGCATAGCGCTGATACTTTCGCTGTCTACGGGCGTTCAGAACTTCATAAACAGGGTCGAGGAGGAGACGCTTTCGTCTTATCCCATAACCATAACGAGCGATTCGCTCGACGCCGAGGGTCTGCTCGAAAGCGTCGCCGGCAAGGCGGAGGGCGACAGGAACGAGCGCGAGGAGGGCTATCTGTATTCGGGCGAAATGATGATGGAATTCATGTCGCTCATGTTCGAGCAGGTTCAGGAAAACGACCTGCGCTCCTTCAAGGCACGAATAGACTCCGACGAAAAATTCCTTGAAAACATAACCGCCGTCCTGTACACATACGACATGGATTTGCAGATATGGGGCAGAGACGAAAATGGCGCGCCGCTTCAGGTCAACCCAAGCTCCGTGTTTCAGAGCATGATGGGCACGACTTTTTCGGGCGAGACGACGCAGTATATCTCCACTCTCACCGACATGTCCTCCGCGTTCGGCGGGCGCACGGTCAACGTGTGGAAAGAGCTCATGAACAATCAGGCTCTGCTCGACCAGCAGTACGACGTCGTGGCGGGTCACTGGCCTCAGAATTACGACGAGGTCGTCATGGTAGTTAGCGAGGACGACGTTATATCCGACATGACGCTCTACACTCTCGGCATAAAGCCCCAGAGCGATCTAAAGGGCATGTTCGCGGGCGTCGCGACACGCGAGGGCTTTGAGATCACCAAAGAGAAATATCCGATAGAGCAAATACTGTCGCTTGAATATCAGATGGTGCTGCCCACCGACTATTACGAATACGACGAAAACACCCGCATGTACAGGGACATTCGCGACGACTCGCAAAAGCTCGAAAGCGTGATCGATAACGGGCTTACGATAAAGGTCGTCGGCATCGTGAAGCCGTCAGCCGAAGCCGTCGTCACGAGTATGCAGGGCGGCACGCTCGGCTACACAAAGGCGCTCACAGAGTACGCCGTAACGCGCATAGGCGAAAGCGAAATCGCTAAGACGCAGCTCGCGAACCCCGAAATCGACGTGTTCACAATGCTGCCATTCGAAAATGTGACGCTCACGTGGGACGATTTGATGCAGAACTATATGACCGACGAACAGCGCGCCATAGTCGAAAAATACGTGTCCGCGAATCAGTCGGTCGAGATAACGTCGCTTCCGGAGGAAGCCATAAACGAGTTCATGCAGACCCAGATGACCGAACAGCAGACGGCTATGCTTGAGGCGTTCGGAAAGCTCGACCCGACCGTGCGCGCGGGGCGTCCCGACGATATGTTCAATCAGTTCATGCTGAGCTATATCGGCAACGCGTCCGTCTCGACATATAAAGAGAACATATTAAAACTCGGCTACGCCGACATCGAAGACCCGGCGGAAATCGTGATATATCCTAAGTCGTTTGAGGCGAAAAAGGCTATCGAGAGCTATATAAACGCCTACAACCTCGAGATGGAGCAGAACGGAAACCCGACTGGCGTTATACGATACACCGATTTTATCGGAATAATTCTCTCCAGCGTTACAATGATAATCGACGCTATAACATACGTGCTCGTCGCGTTCGTCGCCATATCGCTCATCGTGTCGTCAATAATGATTGGCGTTATAACGTATATCTCAGTGCTTGAGCGCACCAAGGAGATCGGCATACTCAGGGCGATCGGCGCGTCTAAGCGCGACATATCGCGCGTGTTCAACGCCGAAACGCTCATCGTGGGCTTCTTGGCGGGCGCTATGGGCATACTCGTCTCGTGGCTGCTCGTGTTCCCCGTGAACATGATAATCGAGAGCCTGTCGGGCATAGCCGGCATGGCGTCGCTTCCGTGGAAGGGCGCGACTCTGCTGGTCGTCATAAGCATGTTGCTCACGCTTATCGCCGGCATAATACCCTCGCGCATGGCGGCGCGGCGCGACCCGGTCGAAGCTCTCAGAAGCGAATAATCGATTACAAATTTTTACGGAGTAACCGCTAAAATATTGCGCTGGCGCGCGATATTTTGGCGGTTACTTTGCGTTACTGCATAAATTTAGGCTTGATTTTGAAACACGAATGTATTATAATGTAATATATTGGCTGGTTTATACGTCAACTTGCGAGGTGTGATTTGTATGAGCGTTAAAAAGCTGCTGGCGGCGTTTCTGTTATGCGCTTTGCTGACGGGAAGCTTCGCCGCTTTCGCGGCGGACTGGGTCGCGGTCGTTACGAAAACGTCTACGGTATACAAGTCGGCGAGCACGTCGTCAAAGGTGCTGGGCACGCTTTCAAAAAATCAGGTGCTGGCGCTCAACGACGCGAAAGGCGGCTGGGCGAAGGTCTCGCTGAACGGCGGCACGGGCTATATGGCTCTCGCCAACCTTAAAAAATCGACCATCAGCGCGTATGTGAACGTGGCGCAAATGACAGTATACTCGTCAAAGCGCACAAACAGCAAGGTGATGTGCAAAGTATCGTTCGGCGAATGCGTGAAGCTCGATGCCCTCGACGACGGCTGGGCGCGCCTTGTGAACGGAAGCGCCGTCGGATATTGCAAATATTCGAGCCTCACGGCAAAAAATCCCAATAAATACAACATAACCGTATACACTCAGGAAAATTCCGTAAAGGTTTATTCAGCCCCCACCACATCGTCAACCGTGCTCGGCACAGCCCCCATAAACACGAAATACAAGTGCGTCGCGTCGTTTGACAACAATAAATGGTGTCGCGTGACGAGCGGCGGCTACGCGGGCTTCATAGAAATGAGCAAGCTCGACACTAAAAAGGCGAACATATACTCGACCGCAAAGCCCGCGTCGGGCAAGTCGATAGCGGTCGACTGGTTCAAGAGTAAAATATCGTCCATATTCGCAAAGGGCGACACCGCCGTCGTGACCGACGTCGCAACGGGCATATCGTTCAAGGTATACAGGGGCGGCGGCACGAACCACGCCGACGTTCAGCCGTCTACGGTATACGACACCGCCTCGCTTATGAAGGCGTGCGGCGCGGACTTCAACACATGGGAGCGCCGGGCGATATGGGTCTCGATTGACGGCGTGAAATACGCCGCTTCGATGAACTGTATGCCCCACGGCGACGGCTCCATAACCGACAATAAATACGACGGTCATTTCTGCATACATTTCGTGAACAGCAGAACCCACGGCGGAAACGCCGTCTGCCCGCTCCATCAGGCGGCGATCAAAAAGGCGCTGGCGGCGGGCTGAGCTTGCGTCAGCTTATCGAAACGACCTCGTAGCCCGCGTCTGTAACGGCCTTTCTGATAACATCCTGAGCCGCGTCGGACGCCAGCGTAACTCTCGCGAGCTTGTTTTCAAGGTCGACCTCGGCCTTCGCTCCGGCAATACCGTTAAGCGCGTCTTCGACGCGCTTTTTGCAATGCGCGCACATCATGCCTTCAATTTTCACCGTATACATATTATTTTCCTCCTCGCGTTTTAGGGGTTTGAACGAACGCAGTCTCAGCGCGTTCGTAACGACCAGCAGGCTTGAAACGCTCATCATGGCGGCGGCGAGCATCGGGCTTAACGATATGCCCGCGAAATTCAGCGCGCCCGCCGCCACGGGTATGCCCAGCGCGTTGTAAAAGAACGCGTGAAACAGGTTTTCGCGTATGTTTGTCATGACCCTGCGGCTCAGCCGTATGGCGTTGACTATGTCCATAGGGTCGGATTTCATAAGTATTATGTCCGCCGAATCGACGGCTATATCCGCGCCCGCGCCTATTGCCACGCCTATGTCGGCGGTCTTGAGCGCGGGGGAGTCGTTTATGCCGTCGCCGACCATCATGACCCGCTTGCCCTCCGCTTTGAGCCGCTCTATCTCTCGCGCCTTGTCGGCGGGCAGCACGCCCGCTATGAACCGCTTTACGCCGAGGCTCTGACACACCGCCTTCGCCGTGCGCTCATTGTCGCCCGTCAGCATGACCGTTTCGACGTTCAAACCGTGAAGCGCGCTAACCGCGGCGCGGGAAGTGGGTTTCAGCTCGTCCGACACCGATATAACGCCCAGCGCCGTTCCGTTTTTCGCAAACAGCAGCGGCGTGCCGCCGTTTTCGGTTATTGCGTCTATATCCGCGGCATACGCGGAAAAATCGGCGTTCGCACGCTCCATAAACCGCGCGTTGCCCGCGTATATCGGCTCGCCGTTCACGCGCGCCGTAACGCCCAGCCCCGGCACGGCCTCGTGCCCCTCTGAAGCGGGCGGCGTAAGCCCTTTTGCGTCTGAAAGCCTCGTTATAGCCTTGGCCAGCGGGTGGTCGGAATCGCGCTCCACAGCGGCGGCTAACGACAGAAGCCCGTCCTCCGAAACGCCGCGCGCTATTATTTTCGTAACCGCCGCCTCGCCGCGCGTGAGCGTGCCCGTCTTGTCCATGACGACGCAGTCGACCTTGCCCGCGACCTCCAGCGCCGAGCCTGATTTTATGAGTATTCCGTGCTCCGCGCCCTTGCCCGTGCCCACCATAATGGCGACGGGAGTCGCCAGCCCCAGCGCGCACGGGCACGATATGACGAGCACCGCGATTGCCTTCGTAAGCGCGAACGCGAACGAAGCGCCCGACAACAGCCATATTAACGCCGTAACGCACGCAATAAGCATAACTATGGGCACGAATATGCCCGACACGCGGTCGGCGAGCTTCGCTATAGGCGCTTTGCCCGCGCTCGCCTCCTCAACCATGCGCACGATCTGCGAAAACGTGGTGTCCTCGCCCGTGCGCGTGACGCGCATTCGGAAAAAGCGGTTTAGGTTTATTGTCGCGCACGTGACCGCGTCTCCGTCGCGCTTTTCGACTGGCATACTCTCGCCCGTCAGCGCGCTTTCGTCTATGAACGCGCCGTCGCCAATCATCACGCCGTCCGCCGGAACGCGTCCGCCGGGGTTGACGCGCAGTATGTCGCCCTCGCGAACCTGCGATATGGGCAGCGTGACCGTTTCGCCCCCGCGCTCCGCAAGCGCCGTGTCGGGCGCCAGCGATTTCAGCTTTTCTATGGCGGAACTGGTCTTGCCCTTCGATTTCGCCTCGAAGTATTTGCCCAGATTGATCAGCGCGAGTATCATAACCGCCGACTCGAAATACAGGTCGTGCGCGTATGCCGACGCGTCGAGCAGACGCCACTCGCCCAGATACTTAGAAATTCTGAAAAGCGCCGCCACGCCGTATATAAGCGACGCGGACGAGCCGAGCGCTATGAGCGTGTCCATGTTAGGCGATAGCCGTGCAGCGGCCTTGAAGCCGTTTATATAGTATTTCCTGTTTATATACGCTACCGGCAGGCACAACAGAAACTGCATCAGCGCGAAGCTCATAGAGTTCTGTTCGCCCACGAACATTTCAGGCAGCGGCAGCCCCAGCATATGTCCCATCGAAACGTACATGAGCGGCGCGAGCAGCGCAAACGACCATATAACGCGCGTCTTTTCGCTTTTGATGCGCTTTTCGCGCTCCGCTTCCGCGTTCGCGGAGGGTTTGTCCGGCTTTTCCGCGTCCGCGTGTTTTTCCGCAGCGCCGTACCCCGCCTTCTCAACGGCGGCGATTATATCCCGCGCGTTCAGCGCGTTTTCGTCGTATTCCGCGCGCATACCGCCCGTCAGCAGATTGCAATCGGCCTTCTCGACGCCTTTGAGCGCGCGCACGGCCTTTTCGACCCGCGCCGAACACGCGGCGCACGACATGCCCGTTATCGTAAAATCGGTTTTCATATAAAATCACCCCGATGCTCGCCTATAACTTCATTATACCATGATTCCCGACAATAAACACTCTGCGTAAGCATAAAAAAATGGGATTCGGCATTCTCTGCCAAATCCCAATGGAGCTGATGCCCGGATTCGAACCGGGGACCTCATCCTTACCAAGGATGCGCTCTACCGACTGAGCTACATCAGCGAACCGAATCGACGCGAAAATTATTATATGATATTTCGCGCGTATTTGCAAGCGTTGTGCGTAATTGTTTACAAAGAATGTTGCGCAAAATATCCGCTCCCCGCGCGTCGGGCTGACGGTTTTTGATTTGAACGCTTGCCCAAAGCGCGCAAATATAGTATCATCTGAAATGCGGGAGGTGCTGTTATGCGCATACTATTGGCGGAGGACGACCGCATGATACTATCGTCTGTTAAAAAGCGGCTGGCGGCGCAGGGTTACGCCGTGGACGCGGTCGAAAACGGCGAGGAAGCTCTCGCTTACATGACGTCGTGCGAGTATTCGCTCGTCATACTGGATATAATGATGCCCAAAATGGACGGCGTGACGGCGCTCAGAAAGGCGCGCTCAAAGGGCGTAAAGTCGCCCGTAATGTTTTTGACGGCGAAGGACGCCATCGAGGACAGAACGGAAGGCCTGTACGCGGGCGCTGACGACTATCTCGTTAAACCTTTCGCGCTTGAGGAATTGCTCGCGCGGGTGCACGCTCTTATCAGGCGTTCGAGCGGCGCGGGCGCGGGCGACGTTCTGAAAGTGTCTGATCTGACCCTCGACACTCAGACGCGCGAAGTCAGGCGCGGCGGCGAGGAGATCCGCCTGACTTCGCGCGAATACGCGATACTCGAACTGCTCATGCGCAATCCGGGCGCGGTTCTGAGCCGCGAGCGCATAGAAAACAGCGTGTGGAACTTCGACTACGACGGCGCGAGCAACATGGTTGACGTTTACATTCGCTATCTGCGCAAAAAGCTCGACGACGGGCGCTCGGAAAAGCTGATACGCACCGTGCGCTACGCCGGCTACTGCATACGCGCGGACGACAAAACGGGTGAAACCAAATGAAGAAAATGTCGATAACGGTGAGGCTCACTTTCTGGTATGCCGTCTGGCTGATACTCGCCGTGGCGCTTGCGTGGACGCTGTTCCTGCACGCGTCCGAAAGCGTCACGCGGCGCTTCTATTCGGACGCCGTCATGAACACCGCGGCGCTCGCGAAGGACGAGATTTATATGACCGACGGTATGCTCGACTTCGACCGCCGCCTGAACGAGCTTTCAAACGCGAAGGTCGCGTTTTACGATATGGACGGCGAACTCCTATACGGCAGGGTGAGCGTAGACGCGGAATTTACGCCCGACGCGACTGTAAAGCGCGTGTCTTCCGGCGGAACGACTTGGGCGGTATACGATGAAATCATAAACGTTGAAGGCTACGGAGACGTTTATCTGCGCGCGTATACGTCTGTCGACAACGCCGACGCCATCGTCGCGAGCGTGTCGAGATATGTCTACATACTGCTTCCGTGCGTCGTGCTGCTGTCGGTGGCGGGCGGTTACGCGCTCTCTAAGCGCGCGCTCAGACCCGTTTCGCGCATTGTCAGGACTGCGGAAAGCATATACGACGCGGGCGACCTTCAAAAGCGCATACGCCCCGAGGGCGCGCGCGACGAGCTTTTTGAGATCGCGAGCGTGTTCGACGAAATGCTCGACAGAATTTCCGCGACGTTCGACCGCGAAAAGCGGTTTACGCAGGACGCGTCCCACGAGATGCGCACGCCCGTCGCGGCGATCATGGCTATTTCGGATTCGGCGCTCGCCGACCGCTCGCCCGACGAAATGCGGAACGCGCTTACGGACATAAACGCGCGCGCCAAAATGCTCGCGTCGCTGGTTTCGCGCCTGTCACTGCTCGCCAAGATGGATTCGGGCAGGTACGAGCTTCAAACAGAGTCGGTAGATTTGTCGGAGGTGCTAACCTGCGTGGCGGCTGACGCTTCCGAGCGCTTCGCTAATAAGCGCCTGCGAATAAACGTGAGCGCCGACAAGTTGACGGTCAAATGCGACCAGCTTTTGATGACGCGCCTGTTCATGAACCTGACCGACAACGCGTGCCGCCACTCTGAGGAGGGCGCGGAGATACGCATATCGCTTTCGGAAAGTTCAGAAAACGCGCGTGTAGAAGTCGCGGACGATGGTTCGGGCATGTCAGAGGAGCAAATATCGCGCGTTTTCGAGCGTTTCTACCGCGCCGACAAAGCGCGTTCGGGCGAGGGTTCGGGGCTGGGCTTGGCTATCGCTCTGTCTATCGCGCGCGCCCACGGAGGCGACATAAAGGCAGAAAGCGAGCCGGGGCGCGGCGCGCGGTTCATCGTCGAATTTCCCAAAAAATAGTTTCGCGCTTTAATTTGACTTTCATCTTCGTTTCGTACAATGTGATTGCGGTCGAGAGACAGGCACAAATATGATTCGGAGGTAACACAATGAAAAAGCTAATCGCAACGATCATCGCGCTCACATTGGCGCTCGTCCCCGCCGCGTTCGCAGCGTCCGCGCTCGACGCGACCAACGCCGCCCGCGCTTACGCGCCCGCCGACGCGACATATCTGTACACCGAGAAGGACGAGGGCGTTTACGAAGTGCATTTCATGAACGACACAACGGGCGAGGAATTTGAGATAGACGTTGACATAAACACTGGCAAGGTTTTGAAGTTCGCGTCCGACGTGAAGCTCGCGACGGGTTCTGCGAGCATAACGCTTGCGGACGACGCGGCGTTCGAGGTCGTGAAGGCCGAGTTCCCAACGGCGGTGCTGACGGGCGTGATGCGCATAACCGACGACGGTCTGTTTGAAGTGCGCGTATACTTCACCACTGACGAATATTACGGCGTGTACGAATTGAACGCCGAGACGGGCGCGGTCATAGAGCGCGACCTGTACGTCGGTTCGCCCGCTCAGGGCTGGGAAACCTATTTTGACGACGATGACGACGACGACGAGACCCCTGTGCAGTTTTCGCAGCCCGCCGCGACGACAAAGCCCCAGCAGCCCGCCGCCACATCGAAACCCCAGCAGCCCGCCGCCACGACCAAGCCCTCGCCTAAATCCGACAGCTCGAAGGACGACTTGATCAGCGTCTCAAAGGCGAAGAGCGTTATAACGAGCAAATATTCGGGCGCAAAAATAATCGAAATATCGCTCGATAAGGACGACGGCAGATACGTATACGAAGGCGAAGCGCGCTACAACGGCGCTGAGTACGACTTCGAAATAAACGCCAAAACCGGAAAACTGATAGAGTGGGAACGCGACGACTGACATTCATTATATGAAAAGGGGCGGTGAACGCTGTTCATCGCCCTTTATTCGCGCCATTGCAGCGCCAGAATCGTGTTATTTGACATATACCAGCTATCGAGCGTCCATTTCACGTCGATCTCGTTTGCGTCCAAGAACGCGTTCAGCTCGCGCACTATGAAGTCGGGCGACAGGTATTCGCCCTCGTACATGGCGTGAACGACCGTCTGATCGCTAACCGTAAACGCTTCATACGCGTTTTTGATAAGCGCCTGAAAATCAGTGAACGTTGAACCGAAGCCTTCTATAGACGGGCATATGTAGAAATAGTAGCCGTCCGAGTTTTCGGCGATTTCGTTCGTTTCGTACTCTTTAGACCATATCAGGTTGTCTTTGCATATGTCAAGCCCCATATTGAACGCCCTGTAGCACGGGCGCTCAGAGGACATCATCGACGCATCGTCCCACGTCGCGTCCACGATGAACCATTTTCCGTCGAGCTTCACTGTGTTCCATATGTGCGCTTCGCCGTTTGACTGCCTGCCCGACTGCATACCGACCTCCAAACCCGCGAGCGAGCACATCATGTAAAACGCGTCGGCGTAGCCCTGACAGTTGGCGTAGCCGTTTATAAGCGCGTTCGTCGCGAGCAGCTCCGGCGACACCGAGTTGGGCGGCAGGCTTCGGTCGCTGTATTCGACCGCGCCAATTATGTAATCATGTATGCCGCGTTCGATTTCCAACTGCGATTTCGATTCGGACATTATTTCGGCAAGCGCCGCCTCCGCAATCGCGAGCGCCGCGCTTTCATCTGTTGTCAGGCTGTCCGCGTCGCCGTTTTTCACGGCGTCGGCTATTCTGACGCCGGGTCTGTATGCGAATGAAAGCGATATGTCGAAGCGCTCTTCGTCGTAAACGCATTCGTAGTCGGCGTATGCGACCAAAGCGGCGCAGTCGGTGAAATGCGCGCACAGCTCGTCAAAGCGCCATTTCCCGACGATTTCGTTGGTCGGAAACGACAGCGACACGTCCTTTGCGCGCGCTTTCGCCTGTTTTACTATATATTCGCACGCCGAATCGACGGTCGCGAAATACGCGCTCTCGCACGCCGCCCAACGCGGGGCGGCGGCGAGCGCGGCCGTCAGCAGAAAACAAACGATTATTTGGCGAACGCGCATACGGGCATCTCCCCGTCTACGCGACGACGCCCTTTTTGATTATAATATTCGCGTAGAGCGCGCTTTCGCCCGTCGCGACCACGCAATAGCACTTGCGCGCGCGCTCGTAAAACTCGAACCGCTCGACAAGCTCTATTGAACACGCGCCTTCACGCTCATATATGATTTTTTTATAGTCTTCCCATATGTCGGGCTTCACGTCGTCGCCTTCGGAGACCGCCATCAGCGAGACCGGGCTTTCGACGTATCTGTCGAGAGGGAACAGCGTCAAAACCGCGTCGAGAATTTCAGAAACTCCGTGTCCGTCCAGCCGCGTCAGGCGCTTTGCGACGCTCGCCGCGGGAAAGTTGCCGTCGCCTATGCACAGTTCGTCTCCGTGTCCCATCTCCGCGATGATTTTGAGCAGCTCAGGAGATATTATTGCCGGGATACCTTTAAGCATTTGTGTCGTCCTCTTTCCTTATGATTCTGCGCTGTAGTTTTTTGGGGCCTTTGTTAGCGTCGGGGCGGAAGCGTCGCAATCTCAGCGCGTTCACGACCACGCATATGCTCGACAGGCTCATAGCCGCCGCGCACAGTGTCGGGTTGAACTGCAAGCCTATCAGAGGGTACAGCGCGCCCGCCGCCACGGGAATGCCAATCGCGTTATAGAAAAACGCCCAGAACAGGTTTTCTTTTATAATGCGCAGCGTCATTCTGCCGAGCCTGATCGCCTTGGGCACGAGCCGCATGTCGCCGCGCAGTATTACAACGTCCGCCGTCTCTATAGCCAAATCCGTGCCGCCGCCCATCGCCACGCCGAGCTCCGCGCGCGACAGCATCGGCGCGTCCTTCAGGCCGTCCGACACGAGCATAACGCGCTTCGTGTCCGCCTTGAGTATGCGCAGCATAACGTCCTTATCGTCGGGGGTCAGGTTCGCGCGCACGTCTTTCACGCCCGCCTTTTTGGCTATCGCGGCGGCGGCGCGCGTGTCGTCGCCCGTCAGCATAAGAGTGTCTACGTTCATTTCGTTAAGCGTTTTGACCGCTTCAACGGCGGACGGGCGCAGGTCGTCCGACAGCGCGAGTATGCCGTTTATTTTTCCGTCCGACGCTACGAACAGCGCCGTCGCGCCGCCGTCCTCGAGCGTTTCCGAGCGCTCCGCCCATTTCGCGAGGTTCTGCGCGCTGAGCTTCATAAGCGATAGCCCGCCCACGAGCACGCGCATGTCGCCTATTTTGGCGCTCACGCCCTGCCCCGGCAATTCTTCATATTCCGAAACGGGGTCGAGCGGCAGCTTGTGATTCTTTGCCGCCTTCAGCACCGCCTCCGCGCACGGGTGGTTCGCGTTTTGCAAAGCCGAAGCCGCCACAGCCAAAAGCGAGCGCAAAGACGCGCCTTCGGAGAGCGCGCAGCCCGCGACCTGCATTTCGCCCGCCGTGAGCGTGCCTGCCTTATCGAACATCACGATGTCTATCGTGTTCAGTTTTTCGAGCGCCGCCGCGTTCTTTATGAGTATGCCGCTCTCCGCGCCCGCGCCCGTGCCCGCCATGATCGCGGTGGGAGTGGCGAGTCCCAGCGCGCACGGGCACGACACGACCAGCACGCACACCGCCGATTTCACTGCGAAAGCCGCGTCGCCGCCGAACACGCCCCACAAAACGCATGTCGCCAGCGAGATCAAAAGCACCAGCGGCACGAACACGCGCGCGGCGCGGTCGGCTGTGCGCGATATGGGCGCGGTCGTGTTCGAGGCCGATTCGACCATAGAAAGTATCTGCGTGAGCCGCATTTCGCCGAGCGGTTTTTCGGCGCGCATAGTGATTTCGCCGCCCAGACACACGCTCGCGCCGTTTATGTAATCGCCCGCCGCCGCGAGCGCCGGAGTAAGCTCGCCCGTGAACATCGATTCGTCCAACTGCGCCGCGCCCGAAATCACGCGCCCGTCCGCCGGCACTATGTCTCCCTTGCGCACGCAGAGCGTGTCGCCCGCGACGACCTCCGACGCGGGAATATCGACAGTCCCTTCGTCTCTCACGACGCGCGCCGTCTCCGGCCTGAGCCGCGATATGCGGTTTATCGCCTCCGACGCGCGAACGCGCGCCCGCGCCTCGAAGTATTTACCGAGCGCCACGAGCGCGAGTATCATAGACGACGTGTCGAAATACAGGTGCATGTTGGCTTCCATGCCCGCGCTGAGCTTCCACGCGCCCGCGAACAGTTCGTACACGCTGTACGCGGCCGACGCGAAAGCGCCGAGCGACACGAGCGTATGCATGTTCGGAGCGCGGTTTTTGAGCGCCTGCATACCGCCCGAAAACACGTCAATGTTTACGCGCATCACGATTACGGAGAGTATCATCTGTATCATGCCGACCGTGAGCGGGTATCGCAGAAACTCGAATATAGGCAGGCGCAGAGCGTCTGAAAGCGTCATATACAGCATCAGAAGCGCCGACAGGCACGTGAACAGCAGTTTCGCGACCGACACGCGCTTCACGCGCTTCGAAGCGCCCTCCTTCGCGGGCAGCCTCGCCACGTACCCCGCGTTCGCCACGGCGGCGATTATGTCGTCGGCGTTCACGCGTTTTTCATCGTATGACACGCGCAGAGCGCCTGAAACGACGTTTATGGACACGTCCATAACGCCGTTCAGCGCGCGCACGCACTTTTCAACCTGCGCGGCGCAGCCCGCTCCGCCCAATTCGGACACCGTAAACGCGCGTTTCAACGAGCCGCCCCCTTCGCATAAAAATCGTATGCCGTAATTCTACATTATATCTGACAAAAAAGCAATCAGAACGTGTCATAACATGTTGATATCGATTGGCTTCGCGAATTATTGATGTTTTTTGGGGCGTGTGGTATACTCTTATCGGAGGTTCGGTATGCGCGATATACAGTGGCGCGCCGAAGACGCGCTTTTATATGAGATTTCGGTGACTCCGAAGCCGGGGCTTGTAGATCTGCGCAACAGCGGTTCTCACGCCGATATGGACGTTGCGCTGCTTACAAAAAGCGCCGCGTTCGTCGCGAAAGCGGCGGGCGAGTGCCATATGTTGGGCGCGGAATGCGCGTTTTTGCCAGCGAACGACTCGTTTTCGCGGCTGCGGAGGTTAGGCGCTTCAAGGGAAGCGGAGCTTATGAAACTGACGGGCGGTGTGAACACGCACAAGGGCGCGCTGTTCTGTCTGGGTCTGCTCGCTTTTTCTATCGGGCGCTTAGGCCGCTTAGCGGATTCCGCCGCGATTTGCGCGGAAGCGGGGCATATATGCCGCGATACGCTGACTTCGGAGCTTGAAAACCGCCCGATAAGCGAAAACGCGTCGAACGGCGAAAGGGCGCGGGCGCTAAACGGCATGACGGGCGCGCGGGGCGAGGCGGCGGCAGGGTTTCCATCTGTGCTGAACGTCGGCATACCGCGCTATTTGCAGGCGCTTAGCGCCGGAGTCGGCGAGAACGCGGCGGGCGTTTGGGCGCTATTGTGGCTCATGACGCTCGGAAACGACACCTGCCTGTTCGCGAGAGGCGGCCGCGCGGGCGTGACATATGCGTCCGAGGCGGCGAAAAGCGCGGTCGCGGGCGGGCTTGACGGAATCGAGGCGGCGGCAGGAAAAATGGACGGCGAGTTCATAGCGCGCCGGCTGTCGGCGGGCGGCTGCGCGGACATGCTCGCCGCGACGCGGTTTTTGGCTGGAAGCGCGGATATTTCCAAGGAGGGCTGACGGGTGAGACAGATCGAAGCGTCCGAGATACGCGAAACGATATACAGGCTGATACTTGACGCGAGCTACAACATAGGCGACGACATATACGAGCGCGTCAAAATGCGCGCAGTCGACGAGGTTTCTGAACCGGGGCGGGCGGTGCTCGAACAGCTCATCGAAAACTACGACATTGCGAAAAACGAACGCGTCGCCATATGTCAGGACACGGGCATGTTGGTCGTGTTCATGGACATCGGTCAGGACGTTCACATCGCGGGCGGCGACCTTACGGAAACAGTGAACGAAGCCGTCAAAGCGGCGTATGAGGACGGGTTTTTGCGCAAGAGCGTCGTGAAAGACCCTATATACGAGCGCGTGAACACCCGCGACAACACGCCCGCCATATTGCATACGCGCATCGTTAAGGGCGACAAAATCGACGTGACCGTTATACCCAAGGGCTTCGGCAGCGAAAACATGTCGGCTGTCAAGATGCTTACGCCTGCCGACGGCGAGCGCGGCGTTATTGATTTCGTCGTAAAGACCGTCGAAAACGCCGGGCCGAACCCGTGCCCGCCCATTATCGTGGGCGTGGGCGTGGGCGGAACGATGGAGGCGGCGGCTATAATCGCAAAGCGCATGACGGCGCGGCGCGTCGACTCCGAAAACCCGAACCCGAACTACGCGCGGCTTGAGCGCGAAATACTCGCGCGCGTGAACGCGCTGGGCATAGGCCCTGCGGGCATTGGCGGGCGCACGACGGCTTTGAAGGTCAACATCGATTACTGTCCGACGCATATCGCGGGTCTGCCCGTCGCTGTCAACATAGTCTGCCACGCGGCGCGGCACGGAAGCGCGACGATTTAGGAGGTCGAAGACATATGGACTATATTCGCGTATCGCTTCCGCCCGACAGGGACGAGCTCAAAAAACTGCGCGCGGGCGACAGCGTGCTTTTGAGCGGCTGCATGTACACGGCTCGCGACGCGGCGCATAAAAGGCTGGTCGAGTGTTTGGACGCGGGCAAGCCGCTGCCGTTCGACATACGCGGAAGCCTTATATACTACGTTGGGCCCGCGCCCGCGCCCGTAGGCCGCGCGGTCGGCTCGGCGGGGCCTACGAGCAGCTATCGCATGGACGCCTACGCGCCCCGACTTATGGACGCGGGTCTCGCCGCAATGATGGGCAAGGGCAAACGTTCCGACGAAGTCATACGCAAGATGGTCGAATGCGGCTGCGTGTACTTTGGCGCGGTCGGCGGCGCGGCGGCGCTCATATCAAAGCGTATAGTCAAAAGCGAGCTAATAGCGTATGAAGACTTGGGAGCCGAGGCGGTGCGCCGCTTCACCGTCGAGGACTTTCCCGCCGTTGTGCTCATCGACAGCCTCGGCAACAACATATATGTTGACGGACCGAAAAAATTCAAAACCGAATACGCGGGTGACGCCGAATGAAGCGCGAAAGCGGCGAGCCGCTGTACTCGCGTTTGGCTGAGACTATCAAATCGCGCGTCGGGAAGGGCGAGCTTAAATACGGCGAGCGTATGCCCACCGTGCGCGAAATGTGCCTGCAGACCGGGCTTTCGGGCGGCACTGTCAGGCAGGCATACGCGCTTTTGAAGCGCGACGGGCTTCTGGAGGTCACGCAGGGGCGCGGCACGTTCGTCGCGCGTCCGCGCGGCTCTGAGAAGAGCCGCAAGCAAAGGGCGCTTGAGACTATCGACGAAGCGCTTTTGAAGCTCGGCGAGCTGGGCTTTTCAAACGCGGAAGCGCGCATGTTCATATCGCTGAGGCTTGCCGAGAGGGATGCCGACAGGTCGAACAGGCCGATAGCGCTCGTGGCGGAGTCGCCGGAGGGCATGAGGGCGGCGTTTCCTCAGATCTGCTGCCTTAAAAACGTAGAGCCGACGGCGTTCGTGATGGACGAGATCCGCTTAAGCGCCATTGAGGCGCTCGGCGGTTTTCAGCTGGTTATCGCGCACGGCTCGATATACAACGAGCTTGCGGCGCTCTTGGGAAAGCGCGCGGGCGTTATAACGCCCTATTCGTGCGCGCCGACCGACGCGTGTCTTCGAAAGCTGTACGCGCTTCCGAAAATCGGACTGACGGCGCTGTTCGCGCAGAGCGACGTTTTTCTAAAGCAAATGCGCGAGTATTCGCGCTCGGCAGACGCGGACGGGTTCAGGGCGGGAACGCGCGACCTGCCGGAAGCGCTGCTCAAATATTCGCGCCTTATATGCGCGCCCGACCGTTCGGCGTTCGCGGGCGAACGCGACCTGACGGCGATTCGCGATTTTGAGGCGGGCGGAGGCGAGGTTATCGAGCTGCAGATCGAGATCGATTCGGGTTCAATGTTAAACATAAATATGCGGGTTGCGCATATGAATGTTTCAAATTCGTCCGGGCGTTCGTTTTGAATGCCCGGTTTTCATTTTATTAAATATGTGATTGCGATTGACAGTTGTGTTAGCACGATTTACAATATTGATACAGCACATTTTGAACGATGAGGGGGTTTACCGATGCCGAAGCGGACTATGGTGCTCGGCGTGATAGGCGCGGACGTGCACGCCGTCGGAAACCAGATATTGAACTACGCGTTCACGCAGGCGGGGTTCGACGTTGTAAACTTGGGCGTGATGGTGTCGCAGGAGGAGTTTATCGAGGCGGCGATCGAGTCGGCGGCGGGCGCTATAGTCGTGTCGTCGCTGTACGGTCACGGCGAGCTCGACTGCCGCGGCCTGCGCGACAAGTGCGACGAGGCGGGGCTTAAGGGCATATTGCTGTATGTCGGCGGCAACATAGTCGTGGGCAAGCAGCCGTTTGAGGAAGTCGAGAAGCGCTTCAAACAAATGGGCTTCGACAAGGTGTTCGGCCCGGGCACGCCGCCCGAAACGACCATAAAGGCGCTGACGGCCGACTTCGAAGCGCGCGAAAAGGCGGAGATAAGCGAATGAAGCCCGTGCTTTTATGCGATTTCGGAAGCACGTATACAAAGCTTGCGTCGGTAGACGCCGACACGGGCGAATTGCTCGGAACGTCTCAGAGCCACACCACGGTTTTGAGCGACATATCCGAGGGCATGAACGCGGCGCTCGCCGAGCTGACAAAAACAACGGGCGCAAGCGGGTTCTCGGAGACATACGCTTGCTCGTCCGCGGCGGGCGGGCTGCGCATGATAGCGTGCGGGCTTGTCAAAAACCTGACCGCCGAAGCGGCGACCCGCGCGGCGCTGGGCGCGGGCGCGAAGGTCATAAAGACGTTCGCGTTCGAAATGACCGACGCCGACAGGCTCGAAATAGGGCGCATATCGCCCGATATAGCGCTTCTGTGCGGCGGCACTGACGGCGGAAACTCCGCCTGCGCCATACACAACGCCAATGTGCTCGCGAAAACCGAAGGCGATTTTCCGGTGGTGGTCGCGTGCAACCGGAACGCCGCCGACGAGTGCGAGCGCGCGTTGAAGGACGCGGGGCGCGAGGTCATAAAGTGCGAAAACGTAATGCCCTCGTTTGGCGTTTTGTCGATAGAGCCCTGCCGGCGCGCTATACGCGACCTGTTTTTGCGCCGCATAGTGTCAGCAAAAGGGCTGAGCCGCGCTCAGGAATTGCTGAACGACATAATACTGCCCACGCCCGCCGCGGTGCTCGACGCGCTCGAACTGCTCTCCGAAGACTTGGGCGAATTGGTCGCGGTCGACTTGGGCGGCGCGACAACCGACGTATACTCTATAACGCAGGGTTTGCCCACCAACGCGGGCACTGTGCTGAGGGGGCTTCCCGAACCTTTCGCGAAGCGCACGGTCGAGGGCGACATAGGTATGCGCTATTCGGCGCGCGGGGTCATCGACGCGGCGGGCATTGACAGGGTCGTCGGCCTATCGGGCGAAACCGAAACCGCGATTGAAGACTGGGTGCGAAAAGCGCGCGAAAACCCCGAAATACTGAGCGACGACTTGCATACGTCGAACATCGACTTCGCGCTGGCGGCGCTCGCTATAGAGACTGGGTTAATCCGACACGCGGGAATGCTCGAGAAGGTCTACACGCCGCTCGGCGCGGCATATCAGCAGACTGGCAAAGACCTTACGCGCGTCGAGCGCGTGGTTTTGACGGGCGGTATGCCCATTCACTCAAAGAGAGGTTCGGAGATGGCGGAGGCGGCAATGCGTAATAACGCAAACCCAAATTCGCTCACGCCGAGAAACGCGCGCGTTTTATTGGACAGACACTATATACTCTCCGCCGCGGGTCTGCTCAAAAAGAACCACCCGAAAGCGGCGAAGGCTCTATTATGGAAGGAGTTCGGCTGATATGGAGATACGTAATCGCAGGCTCACGCGCGACGCGTTCGACTGGCAGCGCAAAATCGTGCTGGGTCAGTGGCCCACGGGAGGGGACGTAAACCCCGACGAGGCTATCAAATATCAAGCGGCGATACCGAGCGAAAAGCGGTTTTCGCGCAAAATGAGCGAAGCGAAACGCGACCGGCGCACGCTCATACAGCCGCGCGCGGGCGTGCCGCTTATCGACCAGCACATCAAGCTGATGCAATACCTTCAAAACGAGGGCGAAGCCGACCTGCTGCCTACGACGATAGACTCGTACACGCGCCTCAACCGCTACGACGAAGCCGAGAACGGCATACTCGAATCGGCGCGCCAGAACATGGCGATGCTTAACGGCTTTCCCGCCGTAAACCACGGCGTTGCGGGCTGCCGCAGAGTGACCGAGAGCGTAAACGTGCCCATACAGGTGCGCCACGGCACGCCCGACGCGCGGCTGTTGGCGGAGATAAGCATAGCGGGCGGCTTTACGAGCTTCGAGGGCGGCGGCATATCGTACAACATACCGTATGCCAAAAACGTGCCGCCGGAGCGCTCGATAGCCGACTGGATGTACGTCGACAGGCTTATAGGCGCGTATGAGGAAGCGGGCATACGCATAAACCGCGAGCCGTTCGGGCCGCTCACGGGCACGCTCGTGCCGCCGTTCATGAGCCACGCTATAGCCATAATCGAGGCGCTGCTGGCGGCGGAGCAGGGCGTCAAGAGCATAACGGTGGGCTACGGTCAGCTCGGCAATCTGGTTCAGGACGTGGCGGCGGTGCGCACGCTCGAAGCGCTCGCGAACGAATATCTGAACAGATACGGCTACGCCGACTGCGAGGTCACGACAGTTTTCCACCAGTGGATGGGCGGCTTCCCGCAGGACGAGGCGAAGGCTTTCGGCGTCATAAGCTGGGGCAGCGCCGCCGCCGCGCTGAGCCACGCGACGAAGGTCATAGTGAAAACGCCGCACGAGGCGCTCGGCGTGCCCACGATGGAAGCGAACGCGCAGGGCTTGAGGTGCACAAAGCAGCTCATATCGATGCTGCGCGACCAGTACCTGCCCGATTTTATGCTGAAGCACGAAATGGACGTCATAACCGAGGAAGTGCGCTGCGTGCTCGACAAGTGCTTCGAGCTCGGCGAGGGCGACATAGCCGAGGGCGCGGTCAGGGCGTTCAAGGCGGGCGTGCTCGACGTGCCGTTCGCGCCGAGCCGCTTCAACGCGGGCAAAATACTGCCCGCCCGCGATAACGAGGGCGCGGTGCGCCTGCTTGAAGTCGCGAACGTGCCGTTCACGGACGACATGAAGGCGTTCCACAAGGACAAAATCGCGGAGCGCGCCAAGGCCGAAAAGCGCGACGTATCGTTCCAGCTCGTCATCGACGACATATACGCTATATCAAAGGGTCGCTTGGTCGGGCGTCCATAAAATATGAAAGAGGCTGAATATACGGTATGAAAATAATCGATTTGGTGTGCGCTAAGGCGCGGACGGGTTTCTTTTTCGATGACCAGAGGGCAATAAAGCTCGGCGCGAAGGCCGACGGCGCGGCGTATGTGGGCGAGACCGCCACGGAGGGCTTCAAAAGCGTGAGGCAGGCGGGCGAGGCTATAAGCGTTATGCTGCTGCTCGAGGACGGGCAGATTGCGTGGGGCGACTGCGCGGCGGTGCAATATTCGGGCACTGACGGGCGCGACCCGCTGTTTCTGGCTGAGGACTTCATTCCGATTATAAACGAGCATGTGAAACCCGTGCTCGTCGGACGCGCGGCGGACAGCTTCCGCTCGCTCGCCGCGGACGTTGAGAACGTGCGCGTAAACGGCAAAAAGCTGCACACCGCCATACGCTACGGCGTTTCGCAGGCAATACTCGACGCGGTAGCCAAGGCGGGTCATCGCCTTATGTGCGAAGTCGTCGCGGACGAATACGGCCTCACGCTGTCCGATAAGCCGATACCGATATTCACGCAGTCGGGCGACGCGAGATACGACAACGCCGACAAAATGATCATGAAAGGCGCGCAGGTTCTGCCGCACGCGCTCATAAACAACGTAAGGACGAAGCTCGGCGAAAACGGCGAAAAGCTGCTCGAATACGTCGAATGGCTGCGCGACCGCATACTGAAACTGCGCGTTGACGGCGAGTATAACCCGACATTGCATATCGACGTCTACGGCACTATCGGCGCTCTGTTCGGACACGACAACTACGAGGGCATGGCTGACTATATGCTCGCGCTCGAAAAAGCGGCGAAGCCGTTCAGCCTGCGCATAGAAGGGCCTATGGACGCCGAGGAGCGCGCGCAGCAGATAATCGACATGCGCGAGCTTACTAAAACTCTTGACAGGCGCGGCATAAATGTCGAGCTTGTCGCGGACGAGTGGTGCAACACGCTTGAGGACGTGATCGAGTTCGCAGACCAAAAGGCGGGGCACATGGCGCAAATAAAAACGCCCGATCTGGGCGGCATAAACAACACGATAGAGGCGGTTTTGTACTGCGAATCTCACGGCATGGGCGCGTATCAGGGCGGCTCGTGCAACGAGACGGATCGTTCGGCGCAGGTGTGCGCGCATCTGGCGATGGCGACAAAGCCCGTGCAGATACTCGCGAAGCCGGGCATGGGCGTCGACGAAGGCTTTATGATAGCCTATAACGAAATGCAGCGCATACTCGCGCTGAAATCGAGATAGTATCGCGCCTAAACGCCGCAAACGCCGTCCGCTGAGTCAGCGGGCGGCGTTTAGCGCTTCGTTCACGCGCGTCGGGCGCGTCTGTGGGTTCGGGTAGAGCTGCATAAGACGTTCGCGGGCTTCGGTTTCTTTGGGGTACTTGTCCATGCAATACAATAGAGCGCCCGCCTCGCGCTCTGCGTCTCCCGTCTTAGCGTATGCCCGCGCGAGCTTTATGGCGGCTTCATAGCTCGCCTCCCGCGAGAGAGCGCCGTAATAGTGCTCCACCGCTCGCGGATAGTTGCCGTACTCCATGCAGTCGTCGCCCAGCAGTATGTAACCCTGCGTGCCTCCCACGCCGAACTGCGCGAATGTGCGCAGTCCCGATTCGGTGAGGTTGCCCCACGCCAGAAACACGCATATGAACACTGCGAGCATACACATGGCGATTATTGAGCGCAGATGCTTTTCGGCGAAAGTCTCGCGGTCGTCGTATGAATACACCGCCCGCCTTTTCGCGTTTGCGGCGCGGCGCTTGGCGTCGCTCATGCGCGCGCCGCCCCTGCCCGTCCTGATAGGCGCGCGTCTCGACGCGCCGCCCGCGCCCGACCTTTTGGGTTTTTTATCGTAAGAACCGCCGTTCGAGCGCGTCGGGCGCTTCGTCGGATTCGGTTTTTTGGGCTTCTCAATTTCCAAATCGTCGTAGATGAGCACGGGCTTGCGCGGCGGCAGCTTTATTTTCGGCTCGGCGTATTCGGCCTTGGGCTTCTTGGGTCTTATGTAATCGTCCTCGACGGGCGCGGGTCTGCGCGGCGCAACCTTCGCTTTCGTATCAGAAACGCCCGCGCGCGGCCTTCTCGGTTTTTCGGAAAAATCGTCTCCGTATGCAGTTCTCATGTCGGAAGTCGGCTTTTTCGGCTTCACAAAGAAATCGTCGTCGCGCTTCTTGGGCGCGGTTCCGCGCTCCGGCAGCTTTACTTTCGGTTCGGAAACGCTCTCGCGCGGTTTTCTCGGCTTAACAATATAATCGTCGTCATGCTTTTTCGGCGCGGGTTTGCGTTCAGTCAACTTTGTCTTTGATTCGGAAACGCTCTCGCGCGGTTTTCTCGGCTTTACAGTATAATCGTCGTCATGATGTTTAGGCGCGGGTTTGCGTTCAGGCAGTTTGATTTTTGGTTCTGAAACGCTCTCGCGCGGTTTTCTCGGCTTCACAAGATAATCGTCGTCATGTTTTTGAGGCGCGGGTCTGCGCTCCGACAGCTTGGTTTTCTTGTCTGAAACGCTCTCGCGCGGCTTTTTCGGTTTTTCCGAAAGCTCGTCGTCATACAGCAATTTTGCGGGCTTGCGCTCAGGCAGTTTGATTTTCTGTTCCGAAACGCCCTCGCGCGGCTTTTTAGGTTTTTCCAAAAGATCGTCGTCGTACAGCAATTTTACGGGCTTGCGTTCAGGCAGCTTGATTTTCGGCTTTTCTGTAAGGTCCGCGCCGCCCGTGTACGCCTTTTTCGCTTTGCTCACTATAAACTCGTGTCCGTCGTCATCGTCGTCGAACACGCTTACGCGGCGCGGCTGCGTCGGGTTCTCCTTTTGAGGAGCTACGCGCGTGCCCTCCGCCGCCTTGGGGCGCTTGGGCTTTTTTTCTTCCGCGAGTATGTCGTCTATATGCATTTGTCCGTCAATTCCGGCGCTTTTGTTTTTCTGCGTCAAACGCCGCCCGCAGCTTACGCAGAAGCGGGCGCCCAATCGGTTTGACTCACCGCAATTAACGCAATACACTAAAGTCTCCCTCCCGCGCGCGGCGCTGTCATTCGCCCTTCAGAGTTTCGTAATACGGGTCGCCCGCGAACTCGCGCTCTGTCGAGACGACTCCGCCCAGCATTTCGATTGAGTTCTTTATTTCCAAATAGTCGAGATAGTTTATTTCGGGGCGCTCCAGCGCCCGCGTGAGCGGCTCTATTGCGCGGTCGTCGTTGAGCTTGCCCAGCAGCGACGCGTACAGCGCCGGTTTTTCGGGGTGGGATTCGAACGCCTCGAGCATCAGCGAAAAAACGCGCTCGTTCCCCGGATAGTTTGAAAGTATGTCGAGATACGTCTCCCGCGCTTCGTCGCCCACCTCGTCGAAGCGGTCGAGTATTATGTCGGCGCAGTCGCCGCCCGCCGACTGCAAAAGCTCCGCCGCCGCGTCCGCAAGTTCGTCGTCCGACTCGCGCCTGTCGATTATGTCGAGGCACATGTTCACGCACGCGCCCTTTTCGTCGGTTTCTTTGAGCAGATTCAGCGCCATAATCCGCATATTCGGCGTGCTGTCGCGGTCGGCCGCCGCGCTTATCAGCGCGGGCACGGCTTTTTCGCCTATGTCGGATATGCGCTCCGTAAGCGGGTCGGGCACGGGCACGCCCGCTGTCTCATATTCGGAAGCCCAGCGCAAAAGCTCTGACGCGTCGGAGTATTTCGCGAAGTACATCGCCGGGGTCTCGCCCATCAGAAACGCGGCGGGCGAATTGAGCCAGCGCATGTACACCTCCGGCATAGCGTCTTCCATCTGCTCGATGTTTTTGAATTTCGACTTATTCATTTGTATCCACTTATCTGTATACGCGGCGAAATTCGCGTCAAAATCCAGTATATCGTACATGCGGCTGCCTCCTGAGGGTTATTCTTCCGAATCGTCATACACGCTTTTGCGTATGGCGCGCGCTATGTGCGCCGCCTGTCTCGCGGGACACGCGTACCAGCGCGAAATCGTATATATGTCGTCGTTCTGCCCGCGTATGCTGAGATAGCACAATGCGAGCGCGGCGCTGCCGGCTTCCGTCCTGCGGACGGGGTCGCCCTGTCCGTCGCGCCTGTCTAAATATGCCCTCCATATAAGCGCGATGTCGGCGACAGGGTATTCGCCGTATTTGTCCTCGATATAGTCGGCGGCGTAGCGTATCATCTGCTTTTGCGCGACGGGCAGATTCGCCATTGCCTCGTCCTCGCTCGGCAGACCCGCCGCCATAAAGCTCTGGCGCAAAACCGGCGTTTGCGTTATGTCGAGCAAGCGCATCATTGTGAGCGCGTACATGCGCAGCGGCGCGGGCGCGTCGGGGCGCTCGGCGTATACGCGCAGAGTCATGCGCGCCGACGGGTCGTCAACGCCCGAAAGTATCGTAAGCGCGGTGCACGTGAGCCGCTCGTTGTTCAGCGAAAGCTCCCATTCGATTATGCTCCTGAAGCGCGGATCGTTTTTCCACGCCTCCGTGAGCGCGTCCTCGCCGCGCGACATGCAGTCTGAAAGATAGCGTATCCGCGACAAGACTTCGTCTTTCGGAAGCGCGTACGCGTATTCCATCGGTCGCGCGGGCGGCGAGTCCGATGTTACGCGCGATATGAAGTAGGCGCAGACAGGGTCTTCGGGGTCGAGCCTTTGTATGCGCTGCCAGCCCTTCAAAACGCTCGCTGTCGGGGCGTTTTGGTTGTACGCGGCGACGGACGATAAGTGAAGCAGCATTTTATCATACGGGTGGTCGCGCAGCATACGCAGCGCCTGTTCGCCCGCGAGGTCGTGCAGCCCCATTTCGCACAGCGCGTTCACGCGCAGGCGCTGTTCGTTTTCGTCGGCTTCGAGCGCAAGCGCCGAGTTTATCAGCCCGACGGCTTCTTCCCTGTCGCCCAAATAGTTGAGCACCTGAGCCGATATGCAGATCGCGTTCACGCCGCCTTCCGGCGTTCTGCTTAGCGCCATTTCGACGCTCTTGCGGGCTTCCGCGCGCGACTCGTCCTTTTTGCCGCGCATGAAAAGCGACAGCGCGAACAGCGCGTGAACTTCCGGCGCGTAGTCGTTTATGGCTATGCTCTTTTCGAAAAGGCGTTCGCCTGTCTCTGAGTCGCCCTCGCGCATGGCGTCGCACGCCCTGTTCACGATTCGCATGGCGCGCCACAGTTTCCGCTGTGCGGGTCTGCCCGTTTCACGCGCGTACTGTATTTCGTCTAGCAGGCGCGCCGCCTCGTCGGTGTGCTCGCCCGCCTTCTTGTCTTCATCTATATACGCGCGCAGCACTCTTTCGGCGCGCGATACATCGCCCTGCCTGTATAGATTCAGCGCCATGCCGTACAGGCATTCCGGCGACGCGTCGCCGTTCGTCATAGCGCGCGTGAGCAGGCGGTTCGACTGCTCGAACAGCCCCATTTCAGAGCAAAGCTGCGCCATGTCGAGCGCATACGACGTGTTGTCAGGCTCGCGCCTGAGTGCCTGTCTTAAAAGCTCGAGCGCGTCCAAGCGGCTGCCCGCGCGCTTGTTTTTGAGTGCGCGCTGATGCAGATAGCTCGCGTTGCGCCGAAACGGCACGACCTTGGAATCAAATTCCTTCATTAAAGCCCTCCGGAGGTTCGCGCCCGCGCGCGGGAAATGAGCTCTTCAAGCTGTTCGGCCGAAAACTTGCGCCGCGTGTTGCAGAAATGGCAGTCCACGCTCGCGGAGTGCTGTTCGTTCAGCATATCGGTCAGTTCCTTTTCGCCGAGCGACACAAGCGCCCTCTCGACGCGTTCGCGCGAGCAGTCGCATTTATACATGACAGGCTCTCTCGCAAGTATTACGGGTTCAAGATGGCACAAAAGCTGCCCGACCGAACCGTCCAGACCGTATTCGAGTATCGTTTTGGATATGTCCATGAACATGCCCGCCGAATACTCGATCGATTTTATCGATATGTCCTCGGCGTTTGGCATCATCTGTATTATAAGCCCGCCCGCCGCGAGCACCCTGTCGGAAACCAGCACGCCAACCGACACAAGCGACGGCGTTTGCTCCGACGACGTGAAGTACATCGCGAAGTCTTCGCCTATCTCGCCCGACCTTAGCGCGACCTGACCGATATACGGTTCTTTGAGGCGCATGTCTTTGATCACCGTGAGCGTGCCCTCATGTCCGACGGCGCCGCCCACGTCGAGCTTCTCGCCCCTGCGCGGCAAATCGACTGACGGGTGCGACACGAAGCCTTTCACGCTTCCGTCGTTCTTGGCGACAGTCAGTATAAGCCCCAGCGGGCCGGAGCCTTCCACGCGGCAAGTCACCGACTCGTCCGCGCCTTTCAGCATGTGACCCAGCACGGACGCGCACGTAAGCGTGCGCCCCAGAGCCGCCGTCGCCGTGCGCGACAGGCTGTGCGTCACGCGCGCCGTCTCTACGGTGCGCGTGGAGTCTATCAAAAACGCGCGCGCCTGTCCGCCCAGTAAAGACAGGCGCAGCAGACCGTCGTTGCGCAATTCGAATTGTTCGCTCATTTTTGAATCATATCCTTTCGGCGGGCGCACACAGGAAGTATACGCGCTTTCCGCCGGGAGCTATCCCCGTTCCCGCGTCTCCGCCAAATGTTTCTATAACGCTGAACCCTGTTTCGTTGAGCCACGCGTTCATTTCAGACACTAGGTGCGCGCGTTGCGCGTGTTCCTCCTCGCTCTTTCTGTACAGCCCGGAACGCGTTTTCACAAAAAGGGCGAGCCGCATACGCAAAATGCGCGAGCCTTTATCAAACTCGTTTTGCCAGATATAGCTCTCGTCCTCCATGTCCTCGGCGTACAGGCGCGTTTCAGCCATTTCGGTCAGCTTTTCGGCGTTCGACATATCGAACGCCAAAGCCCCGTCGGGCTTCAGGGCGCGGCGGGCGCTTTCCAGAAAGCGGGCGACGCTTTTTGCGTCGGTCAGGTAGTTCACGCAGTCGCAGGCGCTTATGATGGCGTCTGTCTTATGCGGAAGCGACATTTCGCGCATGTCCTGCCGCGCGAAATTGATGTTCACGCCCCATTTGCGCGCCTTGTCGGACGCGACCCTGAGCATGTCTTCCGATAAATCGAGCGCCGTCACTCGCAGACCCGCCTTCGCGAGCCGCACAGCTATCGAGCCCGTGCCGCAGCCGCAGTCGCACGCCTCCCTGGCGTTCGGGCACGCGGAGCGTATGAGCTTTATATAGAAATCCGCCCACGCGTCGTAATCGAAATCATACGCGAATTTGTCGTACAGATCCGCCAAAGAAGCGTAAGCCATTTATTGTTGTTCGTCGGGCGCGGACGACTCGGTCGCGATTTGCGCCTGCTCGTCTTCTTCGTCGTCGTCGGGAGTCCTCAGACCCTTGTTCACCTCCGCGCCCTCTATGCGCGGGTTCAGGAACTTATCGAAGCAGCTGTTCGCGTAAGACGCGTATACGAACCCCGTGAGCGAGAAGCCGAACAGACCGTATAACAGCGCGAGCACCAATATGGAGATCTGCGCGGGCACGAAGAACAACAAAACCACCGGCGGCAGCACCGAGCCTATGAGTATCGCAAGCGACAGAGGCAGGCGCGCTATGACCATTATGGCGCTGTTTCTCAAAAGCTGGCGCATCTTCATGTCGTATGTCACCATCATCGGGAACACTATCTCGTTCATCATCCACCATATAACGAACACTACGACCATCAGCATTTGAGGCACGACGAAGAACACGCTCGACGTGTTCGCCATATTTCCGTATGTCACATACGCGAAGAAGAACAAAAACACCGAAAGCCCGTTTAAAACGCCCATCGCCAAGCCCTGTTTCCAGTTTGCCTTTATGGCGGCCTTGTAGTCTTCCAGCATGAACGAGTGCTCGTCCCTCGCCCAGTTGCGCAATACGAACATCTGCCCGGTCGAGCCAATGCCTGCGAGCGCTATCAGCGGTATCATTATCAAAAGCGACATCGAAAGGTTGCCCATAGACGCGCTATGCGCCAGCGCCTCGAACTCCGCTTTCGCCTTCAAATATGCCGTGTTGTATTCTTCGACGATCTCGCTGTTCTGTGCTATAAGCGCCTCGTGCTTATCAAGCGCCGCGCGCTTCTCGTCGAGCTCTTTTTGGTATCTCGCGGCGTCGTCGGCTGTGGCGGCTCGCTTCTCGACGGGCGAACCCTCTATCGGGGCTTCTGCGATTTCGGTTATCGTGCCGTCGAGTATGCCCCTTATGTCGCTTTCGAGCCTGTTTATCTCAACCTTCAGCTTTGCGATCGCCTGAGGCTCGTTTTGCTCGTAATTCTGCTTGGCTTCGGCGTATGTTACATACATTGCCTGCAATTCGGGGCTTAGGTTTTTCGCCGTCTCTATGTCGGAATACGACGTGAGCGTCATTCCCGCCACGAAAACCCACAGTATGAGCGGCAGACAGAACAAAACGTGCAGCAGGTTAAGCCCCATCATAGCCGAAAAGCGAACGCGCAGAGTCGTGAAAAAAAGCTGCTTGCGCGTCGTGGGCATCTGCTCGACCGTATAGTCGCCCTTGCCCGCTTTGCCGTAAAAATAACTGTTCATCAAACCGCTCATGTGAAAACCTCCGAACGCCATATATATTGAAAAGATTATAGCACGAAAATATGCGCTTGACAATCGATAATAGTTAAAACAAATTGACGCGCGCACCCGGACGCTTCTCAAAACGGCGAATGAGTGCTATAATGGACGGAGAATGAAAATGCGTAACGGAGCGTGTGATTATGAAGGACATGTATTACGAAATAAACGTGGCGGGTCTGAAGCGCAGTCTGCCTGTCTGCCCCATCAACGACGAACTGTACATAGCCGGTTTCGTCATATTCGGAGACGTCGAGCTGACCGAAAACTGCGCTT
>CAYVPJ010000016.1:0-66074 GCA_964453505.1 uncultured Oscillospiraceae bacterium
CCCACGTCTACCATCGTTTGCAGTTTGTTCGCCAAGCGCGGAAGGTTCGCGAAAAACTCAAGCGCGTCGGATATGGTCATGTCGAGCACTTCGAATATGTTTTTGCCTTTGTAGCGCACCTCCAGCGTTTCGCGGTTGTAGCGCTTGCCCTTGCACACCTCGCACGGCACGTACACGTCGGGCAGGAAGTGCATTTCGATTCGGATTATGCCGTCGCCCGTGCAAGCCTCGCACCTGCCGCCTTTCACGTTGAACGAGAAGCGGTTGTGCTTGTAGCCGCGCGCCTTCGCGTCGACGGTGGACGCGAACACCTCGCGTATCATGTCGAACAGACCCGTGTACGTGGCGGGGTTCGAGCGCGGCGTTCTGCCTATGGGCGACTGGTCTATCGCGATGACCTTGTCGAGCTGTCGCACACCGTCTATGGCGTCGTGCGGACCGGGACGCTCTTTCGAGCGGTTAAGCGTGCGCGAGAGCGATTTGAAAAGTATCTCGTTCACGAGCGACGATTTGCCTGATCCGGAAAGCCCGGTGACGCACGTTATGACGCCCAGAGGAATCGACACGTCAATGCCGCGCAGGTTGTTGGCGCGCGCGTTTTTGACGGTTATCCAACCCGACGGCGCGCGGCGCGAAGCGGGCATCGGCACTCGCAGCCTTCCCGACAGGTATTGCCCGGTCAGCGACTCGCGGTTTTCCATAATCTCGTCGGGCGTGCCCGCCGCGACGACCCGACCGCCGTCAACGCCGGCGCCCGGACCTATGTCTACGATGTAATCGGAGTTCAGCATCGTTTCTTCGTCGTGCTCGACCACAATGAGCGTGTTGCCCAAGTCGCGCAGATGCTTGAGCGTGCTTAACAGCTTCGCGTTGTCGTGCTGATGCAGGCCTATGGACGGTTCGTCAAGTATATACAGAACGCCCATCAGGCTTGAGCCTATCTGCGTCGCGAGCCTTATGCGCTGCGCTTCGCCGCCCGAAAGCGTGCACGCGCCGCGCGAGAGCGTCAGGTAGTCCAGCCCCACGTCGCGCAAAAAGCCCAAGCGCGAGTTGACTTCTTTGAGTATCTGGTGGGCGATGATGCGCTCTTTTTCAGAGAGCCTGACCCGTTCGAAGAATGAAAGCGCGTCGCGCACGGACATTTCGCCGACTTCGGCGATGTTTTTGTCGTCCACAGTGACCGCCAAAGACTCGCGCTTGAGCCTGCGCCCCTTACAGTCGGGGCAGGGCGTGTTCGACATGTAGCTTTCGTACATTTCCTTCATGGACTGGCTGTTAGTCTCGCGGTAGCGCCGCTCCATGTTGGTTATGATGCCCTCGAAGGGCGACATGTACTTGTGTTCGCCGCCGTCGCGCTCGTAGCGGATCTCGATTTTTTCGTTCTTAGTGCCGTAAAAGAGTATATTCAGAACGTCTTCGCCCAGCGAATCGACCGGCGCGTCCATAGAAAAGCCGTAATGGCGGGCGAGCGCCTCGAGATACATGCGCGACATGGCGGTGCTGTCCTCGTTGCTGTCCCAGCCCATAATGCGTATAGCGCCGTCGTTTAACGACTTCGTGCGGTCGGGGATTATGTTGTTCGGGTCTATCTTCATCAAAATGCCCAAGCCCGAGCACGTGGGACACGCCCCGAACGGATTGTTGAACGAAAACATGCGCGGCGACATTTCTTCTATTGATACTCCGCATTCGGGACACGCGTATGACTGCGAATACAGCGTGTCCTCGCCGCCTATTACGCTAACGACCGCGAGCGAGTTGCCGAGCTTCATGGCGGTCTCAAGCGAGTCGGTCAGGCGCTGATGAATATCGTCGCGCACGACGAGCCTGTCTATCACGATTTCGACTGTGTGTTTCTGGTTTTTATTGAGCGCGGGCGGGTCGGACAGCTCGTATATCTCGCCGTCTATGCGCGCGCGCACATAACCCTGCCGCGCCATGTCCTCGAGCAGCTTCACGTATTCGCCCTTGCGCCCGCGCACGACGGGCGCGAGCACGAGTATGCGCGAACGCTCCGGCAGCGACAGAACGGAATCGACAATCTGGTCTATCGTCTGCTGCTTGATGACCCTGCCGCACACGGGACAGTGCGGCGTGCCCGCGCGCGCGTATAGCAAGCGCAAATAGTCGTGTATCTCGGTTACGGTGCCCACGGTGGAGCGCGGGTTTTTGCTGGTCGTCTTTTGGTCTATCGATATGGCGGGCGAAAGGCCCTCGATTGAGTCTATATCGGGCTTATCCATCTGCCCCAAAAACATGCGGGCGTAGGAAGAGAGCGACTCAACGTATCGCCGCTGACCTTCGGCGTATATTGTGTCGAACGCGAGGGACGACTTGCCGCTGCCAGACAGACCCGTCATAACGATGAGCTTGTCGCGCGGAAGCGTGATGTCGATATTTTTGAGGTTGTGCACGCGCACGCCCTTTAATACGAGTTGGTTGTTCATCTTAGCCTGCCCTCTCCCCTCAGCCAGTCTACGCTTTTGCGAAGCCCCGGAACGTCTTTGATTTCAATGAGCGTTCTCTGCACGGCTTCCGTTAAGCCGTCGACATTTGAAACGCCCGCGCCCAGCGGCAGATGACACGTTTCGCCGTCGGACTGATGTAAATGCATATGCGTTATGCGCTTTGCGCGGCTCTCATAATATTCTCTCGCGGCGAAGCCGTCGCACGCGTCGTGACCCGCGTCGTATGTCAGACTGAACGCGTCGGATTCGAGCAATATGTCAAACGCTTCGCGAGTGCGTTCCAAGCGCGTGAACGATGTGTTCTCTACGCATATCTTAGCCATGCCGTTCGCGGCTTTTTCGGCAGCGTCGCGGAAAGACCGTAGCCCGTCGGAGAAAATGTTAAAATATTCGTCGAACAGGTTCACATGCCCGTCGGGCATAAGAAAACGCACGCCCAACGGCAGGTGCATGTTCACGGCGGGCGCGCCCGCGTCCGCCGCGAGCGAAATCGCCCTGAGTGCGCTTTTCGCATACGCCTCGGCGACGGTCGAATTGAAGTCGCACGGGTTGAAGCACTCGTCCAGATGCAGCGTGAAATACACGCCTCCGCGCGGCGACAGCATTTCTTTTGTTATGTTGTCGCCGGCGTAAGCGGGCATGTTCATGTTTATTTCGATAAAGTCAAGCCCCAGCGATTCGCATTCGCGGACGCTCTCGCAGAGCGTTTTATGCGAGAGCAGCGTGGGCATACCGTAATCCATTGAGCTATCTCCCCCGCCTGCCCCAGCGGCCGCGCCGCGATTTTTCGTTCGTAGCCATCGCGCGCTCGCCCTTGAGCTTCAGCATTTGATCTCGTATCTTTGCCGCGGCCTCGAAATCGAGGTCGGCGGCTGCGGCGAGCATACGCTCCTCGAGTTTGTCGATAGCCATGCGGCGCTCGTCTTCGTCCATCGCGGCAGCGCCGCCGTCGGAATCGACCTCGCGGGCGACGGCGAGCAGCTCTTTTACGGCGGCGCGCACACTCTCGGGGTGTATGCCGTTTTGCTCGTTATACGCCTGCTGTATAGCGCGGCGGCGGTTCGTCTCGCTTATCGCGCGGAACATTGAGTCGGTTATGTTGTCAGCATACATGAGGACGCGCCCGTCAACATTGCGCGCGGCGCGACCGACCGTCTGCACAAGCGACGTTTCGCTGCGCAGAAAACCCTCTTTGTCGGCGTCGAGTATGGCGACGAGCTGCACTTCGGGCAAATCCAGACCCTCGCGCAGCAGGTTTATGCCCACCAGCACGTCGAACTCTCCCAAGCGCAGAGAGCGCAGTATCTTTATGCGTTCGAGCGTTTCTATGTCGGAATGCAGATACTCGACGCGCACGTTCATCTCGCGCAGATATGAAGTCAGGCTCTCCGCCATGCGTTTTGTGAGCGTGGTCACGAGAGTGCGCCCGCCCTTTTCGGCGACGCTTCTGACCTCGCCGAGCAGGTCGTCGACCTGTCCCTCGGCGGGGCGCACGACGATTTGCGGGTCGAGCAGGCCGGTGGGACGTATTATCTGCTCGACGACGCGGTCGGCGCGCGCAAGCTCGTACGGACCGGGCGTGGCGGAGACGTATATGGTCTGCCCTATGCGCTCCTCGAACTCGTGAAATTTGAGAGGGCGGTTGTCGAACGCGCTGGTCAGGCGGAATCCGTAGTCAACGAGCGCGCTCTTGCGGGCGTAGTCGCCGTTGTACATGCCGCGTATCTGCGGCACGGTCACATGGGACTCGTCTATGAACACGAGGAAATCACGCGGAAAGTAGTCCATCAGCGTAAACGGAGCGTCGCCCGCGTTTCTGCCGTCGAAGTAGCGCGAATAGTTTTCTATGCCGGAGCAGTAGCCAATTTCGCGCATCATCTCAACGTCGTAATGGGTGCGCTGTTCGAGGCGCTGCGCCTCTATCAGCCTGTCGTTATCGCGGAATGCCTGAACCTGCGCGTCCAAGTCGCCCTCTATCGTTTCTATGCACGCGTCCATCTTTTCGCGCGAGGTCACATAGTGCGACGCGGGATAGAGTATGGCGTGCGTCAGGTGGCGCACGGGCGCGCCAGTCACTACGTCAACTTCGCTTATGCGCTCGATTTCGTCGCCGAAGAACTCGACGCGCAGGGCGCGCTCGCTTTCGGCGGCGGGAATGATTTCGACAGTCTCGCCGCGCACGCGGAAAGTGCCGCGCTCGAACTCGAAGTCGTTGCGCGAAAACTGTATGTCAATCAACGCGCGCAGAAGCGCGTCGCGGTCGGTGGATTGCCCCTCGCGTATCGACACCGACATGCCCCTGTATTCCTCAGGGTCGCCGAGGCCGTATATGCAGCTAACGGAAGCAACGATTATGACGTCTCTGCGCTCGCTCAGCCACGACGTGGCGCTGTGGCGCATTCTGTCTATTTCGGCGTTTTTGGACGCGTCCTTCTCTATGAATGTGTCGGTCGACGGAATGTAGGCCTCAGGTTGATAATAGTCGTAGTACGACACGAAATAACCCACGGCGCTGTCGGGGAAAAACTCCTTGAACTCGCCCGCCAACTGCGCGGCGAGAGTTTTATTGTGCGCAATTACGAGCGTGGGGCGCTGAACGCGCTTTATTATGTTCGCCATGGTGAATGTCTTGCCTGAACCAGTCACGCCCAGCAGAACCTGATTTTTAAGACCCTTCTCCAAGCCTTCGGTGAGAGCGTCGATCGCCTGCGGCTGGTCGCCCCTCGGCACAAAACTGCTCTTTATATCGAACACAAAAGCACCTCCTTCGCCTTGAAAGCGGTTAAGCATATTTCGTCGCGGTTCGCTAATCATTATATCACATATATGCCCGCAGTTTTAGTGGCTCGAAAAACTTAAACATATGTTCGATTATAGAAACACGGCGCGCAAAAAACGCCGCGTGGCGAAAACGCGGCGTTTTGTTATCGCGTCAGCGCCCCGTAACGTCGTACAGGACTCCGCCGACTTTTGGGTTATCGCGCATTACGCGCATAACGGTGCGCTCTATGAGGTCGTATGGCAGACGGAAGGCGTATCCCGCGAGGGATTCCGACGACACGAGCGCGTGCAGCGCTATTGAGTATTCGCCGTCGTCTGCCGCGGAGAGCGTGGCGTAATACTGCCACAGCTTTTTGTCGAGCCCCGCCGCTTCGATTTCGCCCGTGAATATGTCGTCCACCTCGCGCAGTAAGCTGATGCCTTCGGGCGTTACCTCGCCCGACACGCGCAGCGCCAGCCCCGATTCGGGGAATGGCTGTCTCGCGAGCAAAGCGGCGTTCAGCCCCATCAGCTCGCCCAGTTCCTTCGCTTCTTCCTTGAAAAGCGTTTCAAGCGGAACGAGCGCGAACGTGCCCGCCCGTCCCGAACCGCGAACTATGCAGTCGCCCTCGCCTGTGAGCGCCTTTAGCATAACGCGCATAACGGCTTCGCGCTTTTGCTTTTTGCCCGACGCGCCCGCGAGAGAATCGTATATTTCGCGCGAAAGGTCGATTATTTTGATAGTGATGCCGAGCTCTGTCGAAAACATGTCCGCGACGCGCTTCGTTTCGCCCTTTCTCAAAAGACCAGTATCGCACATGACGAACTTCGCGCGTTCGCCGAACGCGCGCGCCGCAAGCGCGGCGGCGACAGTCGACATAACTCCGCCCGAAACCGCCACCACTACTTCGCCCGTCGGGCACGCAGCGCGCAGCGACGATATACACTCGTCCAGGAACGCAGGCATCGTCCACGCGCCCGCGTCGGCGCAGACGGACGACGCGAAATTTTTTAGTATTTTCATGCCGTCGGGATCATTGGATTCGACGTTGAACTGCACGGCGTATATGCCGCGCGACATGTCCGCGAATGCCGCCGTGAAGCCGTCGCCGCCCTCGGCTATGCAGTCAGCGCCCTCGGGCAGAACAATGTCGAGCGCGCGTTCGAAATAGCGATCGCACGCCGACACGCCGTCGAACAGCGCGCAAGGCGCGAATTTGACGGGCGACGTGGACTTTTCGACGCGCAAACCCGCTATCGAGCCGCCCATAGCCTCGGAGAGCGCGCCCGCGTTAAGACCCAGCGCCAGCACGGGCAGACCCGACGCGAGCGCGGCCGTCAACGAGGAATTGTCCGCGCTCAAAGCCGAACAGTCGCCCGCGATAACGACGCCTATAACGCGCTCCGAGAACGACTCGGGCGAAAGCCCCGCCGCGTCCTCTATGACGGCGAACGATTTGAGCGCGCGCAGCCTGCGCGCTATAGCCCGCGCTGTAACGCCGCCCGTGTCGATAACGGTTATCCTTTTTATGTTCAACTGTATAAACCCCTTCCGACCCGCGATGACCCGCCGGCAAACAATACACATTATATATAGATGCAAACTACATTGCAAGTATGATTCAATAATCATATTTTATCCAAGCTGTCGGGGATAATCTGTTCGATATGAAAAATATTACGAAATTCTGACAAATCTATTTGACACATCGTAACATTTGGTGTATACTGTGCTCACCAAATAATTCGGGAGGGTCGTTCTATGAGCAAGGAAAGCAAGGGCATTCGCAGAGTATCATTCGCAAATTGGCTGATCACGCTGTTCGTGTCCATACTGCCCGGCGTGAACCTTATATTCTTCATATTTTCGATTATGTTAGCCCGTAATCCTTCGAAGCGCACGTTCGCGACGGCGGCTTTGGTGCTGACGCTTATACTGCTGATAGCGGGTTGCGTGGCGGTGATATTCTTCGGCGCAGAGATAGCCGACTGGGCGGAAGAGCTTTTGAAGAGCCTGCCCGAAGCGACTTCCTCTCCGTCTAACGCGTTATAGTGCGACCGCTGCCCGTCGGGTGCGACTGCACGCTCTGCTTGGCTGAATAGTCTTTCAGATAATACATACAGCGCCTGTACGTGTAAACGAACGCCTCATGAAGCGAGATTTGTCTGTCTTTGTTCAAATCCGCCTTCATGGGGCTGTTTTTGTCTTTAATCAGATCCCATCCCAGTGCCTCGGTGAGCGCGCGGGCGAACACGGTCGACATATTCGCCTCCGACGCGGGCGACGCCGAAGCCATGCGATAGCTGTTCTGGTCGAACGACGACGAGCAGACGACAGTGTATTTCGACGACGCGAACGCGTTCGCGGTGACGGGAGACGCGGTCGCGCCATCGCGCGTCCGACCCGCGCCGAAAGCGTCGCCGGACGAGTCCTTGCCTATGAACGCGCCCGAATTGCAGCAGTCAAGTATCAGGACGACATGTCCCTTCACTCGCCTCAGCGCGTTTTCAAGCTCTCTGGCGGACACCTTGCCGCCGTCGAACATCTCAAGCCACGCTATGCCTGATTTTATGCCGCCATGGCAGTTTATGTATATAAGCGATACGTCGGCGTCCGCCGCGCTTTCGAATGTTTCGGCAATCGCCGTAAAGAGTTCCGCCTTGCTCAAATCGAGCGTCATGTTCGTAAGATAACCCGTTTTGCCGAACGCCGTCCTGCTCAGCGCGTCCGCAACGCCCTGCGTCGTGTTCACGCAGCCCATTCGCTTTCTGCCGTCCGAATACGACGATATTCCGACCGCGAGCGCCCTGTATACGGGGTCGGGCGCTTTCACTGTCGCGACGGCAGTCGCCGAAAACCGCCCGTCCTTAGTTCTTACGGTGACTTCCGTTTCGCCCACGCTCAGACCCGTCAAAAGACCCGAAGCGCTTATGGTCGCGACGCTTTCGGACGATACGGAAAACTCGACCTCCGGTTCGCCCGCGTATTCGGGCACGGCGTGCCAATCGACATACACGCTGTCGCCCGCGTAAAGCGTTATGTCTTCGCGCGAGAAACTGACGCCGTCGAGCACCGCAGGGCTTACAGAAACGCGAAGCGAACTCCTTATGCCGCCGAAACCGTATGCCGTAACGGTGCACTCGCCCTGCGAGAGCGCGGTCAGTATGCCGTCAGAGGACACGGTCGCCACTTTCTCGTCGTCGCTGCGCCACGCGAGAGTTTTAATGGCGTCCGACGGGTATATGTCGGGCGTAAGCCGCGTCCACTCGCCCGCCTGCATATGCGTTCCGCTCTGCGGAAACACGATTCTTTCGGGCGCGGCGAAACCGTCGGCGGTCTGCGCGTATATGGCGTAGTTGCCGGTCGCGTCGCCGTCGGCGCTCACGCGTATCAGACACGTCTGACCTTTATCCAGCGACAAAAACGCGCTTTCGGCGTTTTCAGAGCGTATAGAGTTGCACAGCGATCTGCCCGACTCGTCAGTTATGAACAATTCGGCCTTTACGCCGCCCTTTACGCTTCTCTCGGTTCTGAACATTATGTGCCCGTCCGATTCGGACACGTATCTGTACCAGTGCACATCGTAGGCGCGCGTGATAGTGCGATTGAGCGCCTCGCCCGCGAGAGTGATCGGATTTAAGGGGTTTCTGCCGAGCGAGTCGCGCATTATCTCGAACGCGTAATCGGCGTTCGCCTGTATGTATACAGTCACGGGCGCTTTCGCGCGCAGAGACGCGCGCAGCGGAAGCTCGCCCTCCGCTATTATTTCGCCGTCCTGTTCGACGCGCGCCGCGACCGGGTCGGAAGACGTGCAATAGAATATGTAGTCGCCCGTCAGGTCGGTCTGAAAGCCGATTTCGGCGTCTCCGGCAGCGCCTGTGAAGCGCTCGTTCGGCAGCAACTGAATATATCCCTGCGCGCAAACGGCCGCCCCCGCCGAAAACGACAGGAGCAGCGCTAATACGGTTATATATTTGTATATTATGTTCGCGCGCAGCGGCACTTACGCATCTATTCCTTTACGATATAATCGCCCTTCACAAAGCCGCTAATCTCGGCCGTCTCGATTTGCAGCCACCCGTCGGGCGCGTCCGAAAGCACTATGACGCGGCTGTTGTTGTCGAGCGTGCCGAGCGCACGGGAAGAAACCGTTGCCTGTTCGCGCACGTTCAAGGTCGACGACGCGGTTTCGAGCTTCACGCGCGCGTAGTATTCGCCGCCGCTCAACGCCCTCAAGGGCGCGGGAGTGGGCTTGGGCGTGGGTCTGGGTCTCGCCGCGCCGACGCTCTCGGGCAAAGACGATATGGGCGTAAGCTGTTTTGTCTGCCAGTTTATGCTTAAAACCTGCATACCCGGATAGTAGAACGCGAGTATTTCCTCGCAGGTTTTTCCGTAATCGCCCGCCATCGTCTGCGCGCCGCGCTGGCTCATGCCGACTCCGTGACCGTACCTGCGCGAGCATATGTCGAAGCCCGTCGGCGTTATCTCTACGGAGAACGTCTCTATAGAGGACGAGTTTATCGAAAGACCGAGCATGTCCTCTAAAAGGCCGTATGTCCGCATTTTCGCGATCATCACGCCCTCTATGGGCGTTATGTCGGAAAGCACGGGTTCGCCCTCGGTGGACGCGAAGCCGGGCGTAGCCGTGCCCGATGTCGCTTCTTCTGCGTTTATCCATTTTCGGGCTGAGACGCTCATTTCGAAGTCCATGCGGTTGAACATAAGGCTGCCCTCCACGTCGGGCTCGGCGGGAGTGACGCTTATTATTCTGTCGATTCGAATATCGCCCGCGCCGTCGGAATAGCCCATCGTCGCCATTTCCTCCGAGATCGCGCTTATGAGAGCGTCAGCTAATGGCGAGCCAGGGTCGGGCGTGAACGGAATGCTCGCGCGCTTGACTGTGCTGAGCGGGTTTTCGAGGTCATACGGGTCGAGTTTCATTTCAATGTGTTCCTCGCCGCCGCCGCCCCATATCTGCTTGGCAGAAGCGATCTGCCCGCCGTTCGACGCGGTATAGAAACAGCCCGCGTATTCGCCGTCAACCATGCCGACGATGCCGCGCGTTTCGTCGACTGCCCTTATGACGTTTGTATACTTAGGGTCGTAGCCCTTGTAAACTTGGTCGGCTGTGGTGTCAACCACGTCGTATGCCTTTGACTTCGCGCCCGATTTCGCGCGCATCGCGTATGTGCGGGCGGCGACGGCCTGCGCTTTAAGCGCTTCGAGCGGGAAAGAATCGCTCATTTCATAAGCCACGACTCCGTAGAGGTATTCCTCTATGTCTATGGCGAGTATCGCGTCTATTCCGCCGCTTTCGTATGAAAGAGACAAATCGCCTTTGAACAGGGCGTCCTTCGAGCTTTCGTGTATATACAAGCCGCCCGCGTCAGCGCCCGAAACGGGAGCGTGGCGCGTGAGCCTGAAGCCCGCGCCCATGTCTATCGTAAGCCCGCCGCAGCTTAAAAGTAGCGTGCCCGAATCGCAGGCGACCGATATTTCGCTGCCCTTCGCGAAGCGAAAGCCGGCGTCGCCGTCGACGGTGTATTCGCCGTCCACGGTCAGCCCCAAGGCTACGGGGCGCGCGAGCGATTTCAGGAACACGCGAATCTGACCGTCGTCCTCTATGCCCGAATCGGGCGGCGAAAACACGTCGCTTCTGTCGAACAACCCCGCGCCCATTCCCGATAAAAGCGCTATCACAAGCGCGAGCCCCGCCATGACCCCGAACGCGCGCTTCGCGCCCGCGCCTCTGTTTTTTGAGCTCTTTCGCTTTTTGGTATGCTTAGGCATATATCAAACCTCCGTCGCGCCGTATGGTAAGTTTAGACGCATGAACGACCCGAATTGTTACGGGCGATGCCATTAACAGCATGTGTGAAATCAGGAAAATTATGTGCGCTCATTCGCCGAATTTTTTCGCTGCCGCTAAAAGCGCGTCGACCGAATCGCTTGCCAGCGCTTCCGACCGTTCCTTTACGCCCGCGTATATCTTCAATTTAGGCTCAGTGCCGCTCGGGCGCACGCACAGCCACGCCGAGCGTTCGAGTTTATAGAGAAGCACGTCCGCTTTTGGCAGACCCATCACGCCGCCCGCCGAAAAATCGAGCGCTTCGAGCACGCGCAGTCCGCCGATCTCAGACGGCGGGTTGCGGCGCAATTCCGCTGTCGCGCGTTCGCGCTTCTGAAAACCGTCAATGCCGGTCATTGTGACAGACAGCGTTTTTTCGGCGAAATAGCCGTATTTCTTATACATTTGATCGAGCGCGTCGAACACGGACATGCCCTTCGACTTATAGTAAGCCGCCATCTCGCACGCCAGAAGCGACGCGATAACGGCGTCCTTATCGCGTATATATCCGCCGGTCAGGTAGCCGTAGCTCTCCTCGAAGCCCAGCAGAAAACCGTTGTTGCCCGCGCGTTCGCGCACGTCTATAGCCTCGCCTATGAACTTGAAGCCCGTAAGCACTCGCACCACGCTCGCGGAGTTCCGCTCGCAAATCGCGTCGACCATGCGCGTGGACACTATAGTCGTCACGCAATACGCGTCTTTCACGTTCGGGCGCGCGTTCAGAATGTATTCGAGCATCAGGCAGCCCGCCTGATTGCCCGTGACGGGCGACCATTTGCCGCCGCGCTTGAGCATCATGCCCATTCGGTCGGAATCGGGATCAGTGCCTATTATGATGTCCGCGCCCTCGCGCTCGGCGTATCCGACGGCAATGTCGAAAGCCTCGGCGTTTTCGGGGTTAGGCGACGCGACGGTCGGAAAATCGCCGTCGGGCGCTTCCTGCTCGGAAACAACGGTGACGTTGTCATATCCGGCTCTCTTGAGCGCCGCTCTGACGAGCTTGTTGCCCGAACCGTGCAGCGGCGTGTAAACGATTTTCAACTTTACGCCCGTGCGCGAGAGCAAGTCCGCGTCGGGGCGCAATGACAGAACGTGCGATATATACGCGTCGTCGACTTCCGCGCCCACGCTTATCAGAAGCCCGTTTTCGCGCGCTGCGGCTTCGCTTTCAAGCTCCACCGTCAAAGGCTCTATGTCGTGCATTTTTTCGAGAATTTTATTCGCGGTGTCGGGAGTGATTTGACCGCCGTCGCGCCAGTAGACCTTGAAGCCGTTGTACGCGGAGGGATTGTGGCTCGCAGTGACTACCACGCCCGATATACATTTCAAATGCTTGATGGCAAAGCTGAGCTCGGGAGTCGGGCGCAGGTCGTCAAACAGGTAGACGCGTATTCCGGCGCGCGCAAGCACGAGAGCCGTATCGAGCGCGAACTCGCGGGACATATGCCGGCTGTCATAAGCTATGCAGCAGCCGTCCGATTTCGCCTTTTCCCCGTTCTCCAGAATTTGAAGCGCCAAGCCCCGCGCCGCACGCCTTACAGTGTATATGTTCATGCGGTTCGTGCCCGCGCCCAGCAGGCCACGCAGGCCGCCAGTGCCAAATTCCAAATCTCTGTAAAACCTGTCCTCAATATCCTTCGGGTCGTTCATAGCCGTGTTGAGTTCCGACCTCAGATCGGAGTCAAGTCCGGCAAAATCAAGCCAGTTACGGCACGCGTCAAAAGCACCCATATATATCGCCTCCCGCAATATGCAGCATGTATAAACAATACCACAAAACGCGCCAAAAGGCAAATAGTCAATAAATGGAGCGGCGCTGCTTCCGCAATTCAGAGAGCGAAATTTTGCGCTTGACGGCGGCTTCATTTGGTAATATGATTTAGTTCCGCCGCTTTGGCGGAAATACTTTTATCGCGAGGAGCTTATGAACAAAAAGGACGTTTCATTTATTCGCAAAAGGCTGAACCCCGAAAGCCACAACCCAATCGAGATATGCGCGCGTTACGTGAACACATCGGGAAACGTGGTCTCGGAGTTCAAAAAACCGCTGGTCGCCCTGCCGCAGGGCGAGGCGGAGAGGTATATGCAGCTTTTCAAGAAAACACTGTCGGGCGATATATGCAAAAACCTGATAGAGCTCACGTTCCCGATGGGCGAGGTCATGGGCGGAGAGGCGCACGCGCGGCTTACGAAAATCAATAAAACGGCCTTCGCCGACGGGGACGCGCTGTCCGAGTTTTACGCGCGCGTCATCGAAAGCGTCAAAATGGACAGCAATTACATAATACTCATGCTGCACGACATATACGACGAGTCCGGCGACGACGGAGACGCCGTGTTCGCGTACACGCTGTGCGCGATATGCCCCGTTAAGCCCGCGAAGCCCGCGCTCAGCTATGTGGCGAGCGAGAACGACTTCCGCGAGCGCGAACAGGACTTCGTCGTGCTGCCGCCGGTAACGGGCTTCATGTTCCCCGCCTTTGAGGACGGCGGCCCGAACATAAGCAAGGCGCTGTTCTATACGAGCGACCCGGCGGATGGACACGCGGAGTTCATAGCGGGCGTGCTGGCGGCTAAGGAGTTCGTGCCGGCCGACGAACAGCGGCAGGCGTTTCGTGACTCGCTCAAATACGCGCTGAAGGACGAATGCGATTTTGAGGTCGTTAAGGCGGTTGACGACTGGCTCGCAGACAAACTGGAAGATTCTAAAACCGACAGCGATTCGGAGCAGGCGTATGTCGGCAAGCGCGAAATCGGGCGTGTGCTCAGGGAGTGCGGCGTTTCCGAGGAGCGCGCGAATGAGTTTGAGAACGCCTATGAAGCGGAATTCGCGCCCGGAAGCGAACCGCCTGCCGCGAGCCTTATAAACGGCAAACAGCTTGAGATTCGCACGCAGGACGTTGTGGTGCGCGTGAGTCGGGAGCGCGGCGATTTGATCGAAACGCGCGTGATCGACGGACAGAAATATCTGCTCATACGCGCCGACGAGGGCGTTACGGTAAACGGCATGGAGATCGACATAAAGTAAATGTTGCCGACAGGCGGCGAAACGGTTATAATGAGCATGAATCGGCACTGCGAAAGGGTGATATTGTATGGATATACTGTTTTATATATGCGCATGTCTGACGCTTATTATGAGCGTCGTCGCCTTCGGTTTTTACGCGCACGATAAGAAGCGGGCGCAAAAGGGCGGTTATCGCGTGAGCGAAAAGACGCTTTTGTTGCTCGCGCTCGCCTTCGGAGCGCCGGGAGCGCTCACGGGCATGTACGCGCTCAGACACAAGACGCTCAAGAAAAAATTCACGCTGACAGTGCCGCTGTTATTCGTCGTCGAAGCGGCGCTATTGATATGGCTCGCGGTTAAGGCGTTCCTGTAGGAGCGCCTTTTTTGCATAAAAAAACGCCGCTTAGCGGCGGCGGGTAAATACCGGCGATCGGATTCGAACCAATGACACTTCGGGTATGAACCGAATGCTCTAGCCAACTGAGCTACGCCGGCAAAAATGGTTGCGGGGGAGGGATTTGAACCCTCGACCTCCGGGTTATGAGCCCGACGAGCTACCGGACTGCTCTACCCCGCGACATTTTGCGCGCCGCTCTCACGGCGGCAAGAAGTATAATATCACTTCGCGCTGTCTTTGTCAATAACGCGCGGCGCGGTAGGGCATGTTTAGTTTTGGTAATGTCTGGCGAAACAGATTTTCACAAACTCAAAATTTGCTATTGACGAACGCTTGGCCCCTCTGATATAATTCCTGTTGAACGAATATCCTGGGGTGTTCGCCACGCCCTCGCTTTTACCCACATCTTCACAAAAGGAAGCCGGGTCGGTTAAGCGGATGTCAGGCCCCCGTTTGCTAGGGGAAGGCAGTATGCCGCCGCAGGTTTCCGCCCTGCCTGAGCGGCGGGTGAAAAAGCGGGGTCGAACGGCACTCACGGGATATTTTTGCGCGTTGAAAAACACATATGCTGTGTTTTTCCCGTTTTCCGTATTGAACGCAAGTCCGAATAGTGTTATAATACGATTTGTGTTTAATCGAAAGGGGTCTACCCGTGTACTATGCAGTTATAGATTTAGAATGGAATCAATATCATAATCCGCTGTGGATGCCCACGTCGAGAGCGGGCGTGAAGATGCGCGAGGAGATAATTCAGATAGGCGCGGTTAAGACCGACTGCGACATGAACCCCGTCGACACGTTCAAAATGTATGTGCGCCTTTCGGGAGGGCGCAGGCTCGACAGATACGTAAAAAAGCTCACGCATATATCCGAAAGCGACATAGCCGGCGGCGAGGATTTTTTGATGGCAGAGCCTATGTTCAGCGATTGGCTCAAAGATGTCGACGCGATATTCTCGTGGGGACCGGACGATAAGCGAGTTTTTCTGAACAATCTGGCGTACCACGGTATAAAGCCGCCTGAATGCGCTTGGTTCGACGCGCAGCTGATATATTCGGCGCAAAAACCCGACCACGGCAGCCTTTCGCTCAAAAACGTGGCAGACGCGCTGGGCGTTTATGTGAACCTGTCATTGCACGACGCGCTGAACGACGCTATACTGACCGCCTTCTGCATGTCCAAACTGGATATGCGCGCAGGCGTTGAAAACTACGACCGCCCGCGCAAAACAGAGACAGCGGGCGCTTTGCCCGAGCCCGTCTGCGTGTGTAAGACACACAGACACCCGAATAAGCAGGCGGCGTGGGAAGAAGCCTGTAATTCGCTTATGTGCTGCCCCGACTGTATGCAGCCGATTACGTGGTCGGGCGAGGAAACGGGCACTCTCGAAAGATGGTATAAGCCCGCGAAGTGCGAAACTCACGGTGAGTTCATACTGCGCGGAGAGTTCATAGGTCAAAGAAATTTCGTTTTGCGGCTATCGTTTTTCAAGCCCGGCGAGGACGTGCTCGCTTTCATCAAGGCGGAAACCGAAGCGCCCGCTAAAAAGCGCAGGCGCAGGCGCAGAAAGAAGCCGTCGGAGCAGGCCGAGAAACCGCTTACGCAGGAAGACATGCTCTCAAGGGCAATATCGTTCGCCGCGGAAAAGCATAAATCACAGGTTCGCAAGGGCGGGAATATCCCATATATAGTCCACCCGATGGAAGCCGCGGCTATAGTCGCGACGATGACCGACGACGCGGCGCTGATAGCCGCCGCGGTGTTGCATGATACGATAGAGGACTGCGAAGGAGTGACAGCAGACGAAATCGAGCGTTCTTTCGGCGCGCACGTGTGCGACTTGGTGCTGTTCGAGACGAACGATAAAACAAGCGCCACATGGCGAGAATCGCGCGAGAAAACAATAGAAAAGTTGAAAGGCGCGGACGAGGAACAGCTAATCGTCGCGTTGGGCGATAAACTGTCGAACGCGCGCGCGATATATCGCGATTATTGCGCGATAGGTGACAGATTATTCGAGAGGTTCAACCAGAAAGATAAGAGCGAACACGCGTGGTATTATACGTCGCTTGCGGAAGCGCTCAAGCCTTTGTCAAAATACGACGCGTATGCGGAGTTCAAGAAATTGACGGAATCGGTTTTCGGCAAGAGTCGGGCAAGGGCGAAAACGAAAAAGGCTGATAAATAATAAAGAAACCCGCACATGCGCGCCTTCGGCGCGCATGTGCGCAAAGCGGATACCACGCCTAACGGCGTGCTTATTATTGAAAGGTCAGACCTCGGTGCGAACGCGTGATATGCGTGGTAAGGCGCGCTCTGTGCGAACGCGGAAATGAACGAAAGCCCGACGGCGCGCGCAACGTACAGCCAGAATACGCAGAAATCCCGAGCGCGCGCCCCCGCCGCGCTAATGTGTATGACGACCGATTACTCCCAAGCCAGCCTATAAGTTGTCAAACCGTTATAGCTATTCCATATATTGATCAAATCTCCACTAAACCAATCGAAACCTTGAAAAATAAATGATGTTAGGCTATTGAAAACAGTATAATTGGTTGCCCAGCCTTCAGGCGCGTTAACGGTACACAGTTCAAGCGTTTCAAGATTCATTATATGGAGCGAATATTTGCCGGTCGTACCTACCATTATTAAAGCGTAGCGACCATCGGGCGACATTGTTGCGTTATAAATATTCAGCTCAAACATGCGATCGCTCCCGCACAAAGATTTATACGCCTCGCGCGCAGCCCATTTATAGCGAGTATTCTGAAGAGTTATGCCGTCTTCCATGCCCTCATAATCACGCGCCGAATCCACTATTGAAAACGTCTGGCAATTAGACCCGTTCGCATCGATATAGCGCACGATAACCAAGCCCAAGCCGCTTTCAACGCTATACTCATACTTCAACGGATTTACGTACTTTGCGGACAGAGGAAACGACTTCAAACGTACAGATACAGTATCCGCTAAGCGGCTTTGTAGAGGCTTACATATAATCAAGCCAAGGTATTCGCCGACATCATTGGTATCGTTCAAACAGACGATGTTTTTGTTAGCGTCGATATACATAGACGGCTCGTATACTGAGAAAGGGTGACTGCGAACGAGAGCGCTCTCGCCCGTTTCGATGTCATAACTATACAGCGCGACGCGGTTTTCGGTAACATTTCCATATGTATTATAGTATAAGTAGCGTCCTGTGTCGTCAAAACACGCGTTCACGACTAAAGCCGCGTCGCCTGACCGAAATCTAGTGTTCCATGTCGCGGCGAGGAAATACTCGCCTTTCTCAACGTCCATTATAATGAGCGGAGAAAGCTCAAACCTTGACATTATTAGCGCCTTTTGCCCGTTCATAATCGCACAGTACCGTCCGTCCTTCGACCATACGGTTCGACCGACAGCGTTATATCTAAAGCACTGCGATATGGCATACTCGAACACGTCATATGTGTCCTCGACTCCTCTGTATGTTACGGGTTCCTGAACTATCAGTTTACCGTCTCTCAGACAGACGGGCGTCTCGGACGACGTAACAAACATAACGGTGTCTCCGTTCGGAGACATGTCATACACGGAATACGTCGTACCGTCCGCCAGGAAATCCGCGCCCACGCCGATTTGATTAAGAACGCTCTCCCCGGAAGGCAGCAATTCTGACCTGAACACGGGATACCCGCTTATGTCGATTTTCTCTTCGACGAGCGATATTTTTGCGCCTCTCGCGAATGCCTCCGAAAAAGTCTCTGAGATCGCCGCTGAATAGATTGAGAGCACGAACAACAGACAAACGAGCACAGCCACAGTCTTCTTCATTAGATAACCTCCAACACAAAATGGTTACGCGCGCCTTCGGCGCGGGGGGCGAAGCGGAAACCACGCCTTCGGCGTGCCTTTTATTGAAATGTCCGGCCTCACTGCGAATAAAACATTCGCGAGTTCTGACGCGCTCTGTGCGAACGCGGAAGACCGCATACGCCCGGCAGCGCGCGCAACGCGCACTCCGACGGCTGCAAAAGCTCGAGCGCGCGCCCCCCGTCAGACACGGATGGATTTCCGGCGGACTATATTCTGCCTCCCCTGCCTCCGCGAGGACCTCCGTCCCTCGGCGGACGCGGCGGGCGCGGAGAACGCGGTTGACGGCGGGGAGACGGCGGCGACGCTATGGCTCGCACTATGTCGCCTATGATGCCGCCATGTGGCGCTCTCGGGCGGCGTGCGCGCGGGCGCGGAGGAGGCGGCGGCTCGAACCCATGGTCTCGCGGCGGACGCGGAACACCGACAGGGCGGTATCCCATTCCGCGCGGGCGGAAAAGCAAATACGGTTCTATACGCAGGGCGAGCGGGCGCAAACCCACGGCAAAAAACCCGAGTTGGTTCAGATAGCCCATATCGATATATGCCAGATACCTGTCCTCTACCTGCGCCGCTTCTTCCTTATAATCGGTAATCTCCATCGTGTCGAAAGAGCGTATATAGTCGTAATCTCCCCAGCCGTTGTTTCTCTGAAACACATAATGCGCCATACGCGTGTCTCTCCCTTCGAAGTTCAGAGTAAACGCCGTAACGTTACTCGCACATCATAACATATTTACCATGAAATGTAAACATTCAATTACGGAAAGCCAGGCTCAATGATACTAAACTTTCGAGCGCATGATACTAAATTTAACGCTGCGCGACGCGCGCGCCCATTGACAAAGAGATGCGCGTGGTTTAATATAATCCGCGTGCAAGTTTAGTGATTATAAACCGAACACGGTCGGGCGGAAGGGGCGCGCGAACATGCAGATTGGCGAAAAAATAAAGCGGCTCAGGCTTCAGCGCGGGCTTACGCAGGAAGAGCTCGCCGACCGCTGCGAGCTTTCTAAGGGCTTCATATCGCTGGTCGAGCGCGATCTCACATCGCCCTCGATACAGACGCTTCAAGACATGCTCGCCTCTCTGGGCAGCGATCTCTCGGCGTTCTTCGCGAGAACCGGTTATGAAAAGATAGCGTTCGGCGACGAGGACATATGCGAGAAAGACGACGCGGAGGGCTTGAAGGGTAAAATCCGCTGGCTTGTGCCCACCGCGCAGAAGAACAGCATGGAGCCGATAATGGTCGAGATGGGCGCGGGCGGCGCTACGGACATGCAAGACCCGCACGAGGGCGAAGAGTTCGGCTACATCATATCCGGCACGATTTCAATCGAGCTGGGCGAGCGCCGAATAAAAGCGCGCAAAGACGAGAGCTTTTACTTCAAGCCCAGCGCTCCTCACAGGATAGTAAACGCCGGCAAGAGCGTCTGTAGGGTACTTTGGGTTTCCACGCCGCCGAGTTTTTGATGAACGGGAGATAACGCGCATGTACGAAGACACGAAGTTGATAGAGCTGAAAGGCGTAAGCAAGTCGTTCGGCGATACGCGGGTACTCGATAACATAAATATGTATATTCGCAGGCGCGAATTCGTAACGCTGCTCGGTCCGTCCGGCTGCGGTAAGACGACGATGCTGCGCATTATAGGCGGCTTTGAGTCAGCCGACGAGGGACATGTTATATTCGACGGCAAGGACATTGCGGGCGTGCCGCCGTACAAGCGCCGCGTGAACACCGTTTTTCAGAAGTACGCGCTGTTCACGCATTTGGATGTATACGGAAACATAGCCTTCGGTCTGAAACTCAAATCTCCCGAAGAACTTCTGCCCGGCGTAAAAAACCCGAATCGCAGGCAGGTCAAGGCGGAAATTGACAGGCGCATAAAAAAGATGCTGAAGCTTGTCAAAATGGAGGGTTACGAAAAGCGCGGCGTGGAATCGCTCTCGGGCGGTCAGCAGCAGCGCATAGCCATAGCGCGGGCGCTTGTAAACGAGCCGGAGGTGCTTTTGCTCGACGAACCGCTAGGCGCGCTCGACCTTAAACTGCGCAAGGAAATGCAGCTCGAGCTAAAGTCGATGCAGCAGCAGCTCGGCATAACGTTCATATATGTGACGCACGACCAGGAAGAAGCGCTCACCATGTCCGACACGATAGCGGTCATGAACGGCGGGCGCATACAGCAGATAGGCGACGGAAAGTCGATATACGACGAACCGAAGAACGCGTTCGTTGCAAACTTCATAGGCGACAGCAACATACTGCCGGGCGTCATGCTAAAAGACTTCGAGGTGAAGTGCGCTGACTATGTTTTCGAATGCGTCGACGAGGGCTTCGAAGACATGCAGCCGGTCGACGTGGTAGTGCGGCCGGAGGACGTGATGCTGGTAGGTTCGGACGTAGGTATGCTGGTGGGCACGGTCGAGAGCGCGCTTTTCAAGGGCGTTCACTACGAAATGAAGGTTTCGGCGGGCGAGTTCGTTTGGAAGGTACACTCGACGACAATGTACCCCGCGGGCAGCCGCGTGGGGCTCACGATTGTGCCATCAAACATACACATAATGCGCAAGATGGAGGATTTGTCGGGCGATGAAGCGTAGCGTATTTTCAACGCCTTACGCCGTGTGGATGATTATGTTCACCATATTCCCTATGGTGTTCGTCGTCTACTACGCGTTCTTCGTCACGGGCGACTGGGCGGGTCTGCAAAACGTGCTGAAGTGTTTCGACGGGACATACATCAAAATCGTCGCTCTGAGCCTGAAGCTCGCGCTGTATTGCACGGTGTTTTGCCTGCTGCTCGGATACCCCGCCGCGTATATACTGGCGAGCAAAGATTTCTCAAAGTATAAAACGCTGTTCGTTCTCATACTTCTGCCGATGTGGATGAACTTCCTGTTGCGCACATACGCCACGATGTCGCTTCTGGAGCGCAACGGCGTTATAAACTCCATGCTCGTCTCGCTCGGCTTCGAAAAGCTCGACATGATAGGCACGGAGGGCGCGGTTTTGTTCGGCATGATATACAACTTCCTGCCGTTCATGATACTGCCCATACACACGTCGCTCAAAAAGATGGACGCGCGCGTGATAGAGGCTGCGGAGGACTTGGGCGCGAACCCCGTTCGAGTGTTTTTGAAGGTCACGTTGCCGCTGTCGATTCCGGGCGTGGTCAGCGGCATAACGATGGTGTTCATGCCCGCTGTGACGACGTTCGCCATATCGCGCCTGCTCGGAAGCGGCAACTTCATGCTGTTGGGCGACGTAATCGAGAAGCAGTTTCTCGAGTCGAACAACTGGTCGTTCGGCTCGGCAATGTCGCTGTTCATGATGGCGCTCATAGTGATTTCGATAGGATTACTCAATAAAATCGACCCGAACAAGGCGGAGAGGAGCGAAAACTGGTGAAGAGACTGACGCGGCTTTTCAAGGGCACGTATTTGGCTCTGATATTGGCGCTCCTTTACGCGCCCATAGCGGTTATGATCGTGCTGTCGTTCAACGGTTCGCGTTCGCGCGCGAGCTGGGGCGGGTTTTCGTTCAAGTGGTATATAGAGCTGTTCACGGAAAACCCCGACATAATGCAGGCGCTGATACTGACACTCGAAATCGCGGCGCTCGCCACGGTGTTCTCGGTGATATTGGGCACATTGGGCGCGATAGGCATACACGCGGCGAAAAAGGGCTACGCGAAAACGCTTATAAACCTGTCGTACCTGCCCATGACGATGCCCGACATAGTGACAGGCGTAAGCCTGATGCTTATGTTCGTGTTCGTCAAAATGCCTCGCGGTTTTACGACGATGCTGATGGCTCACATAACGTTCGACACGCCCTATGTGCTGTTCGCGGTAATGCCTAAGCTCAGGCAGATGAATCCGAACACATACGAAGCGGCGCTCGACTTGGGCTGCAAGCCGTTCAAAGCGATAACGAAGGTCATACTGCCCGAAATCAGTCCGGGCATAATCACCGGCGGCCTGCTCGCGCTCACTATGTCGCTTGACGATTTCGTCATATCGTACTTTACTTCGGACGTAGACCAGAACCTGTCGATGAAGATATATTCGGCGGCAAGACGCGGCGTAGAACCGTCGATATACGCGCTCTCGACGATCATGTTCCTGACGATATTGATCCTTTTGATCATTATCAATAGACGCTCCACGCTCGAAACCATGTCATAACACAAGGAGGATACGTTCAATGAGGAAAACGGCTTTCGCACTGGCTCTCGCCCTGATGCTCGCGCTCGTTCCCACAGCGCTCTCGGAGGGCACGTTGGTGGTGTACAACTGGTACGACTACATCGACGACAGCGTGATAGAGGACTTCGAGAAGGAAACGGGCATCGACGTTAAATACGTCAACTTCACCACCAACGAGGAAATGATGGTAAAGCTCACGGCGGGCGGAAGCTCGTATGACGTGCTGTTCCCGTCTGACTATATCATCGAGCGCATGATTAAAGAAGACATGCTGCTGGAGCTTGACTATTCGCTTTTGCCGAACGCGGGCGGTATGCTCGAATGGCTGAAGAACACCGACTACGACCCCAACGGACTGCATTCCGTGCCTTATATGTGGGGGACTGTCGGCATACTGTATAACACGAACATGGTAGACGAGGAGATTACGAGCTGGCGCAGTCTGTTCGACGAGAAATACAGCCGCGACGTGTTCATGCTCGATTCTATACGCGACACGATAGGCATAACGCTAAAAATGCTCGGATATTCGCTCAACACGAAGGACGAGGACGCGCTCAACGAAGTGAAGGAAATTCTGATCGAGCAAAAAAACAACGGCATAGTCGCCGGTTATCTCGTGGACGAAGTGAAGGACAAGATGGTTGGCGAGGAAGCGGCGATGGCAGTAATGTGGTCGGGCGACGCGATGTACGCCATAATGTCGAACGATGCGCTCAAATATGTCGTGCCTGAGGAAGGCTCGAACGTGTGGGTCGACGCGATGTGCATACCCAAGAACGCCAAAAACGTTGAAGCCGCGCATAAGTTCATCGACTTCATGTGCCGCCCCGACATAGCGTACAGAAACTTCGAGTATATCTACTATTGCACGCCCATTGCCGAGGTTTTCGATATGATGGACGAAGACGAGCTGGCTTACGAGGGTCTGAACCCGTCTGACGAGACGATAGCGCGCTGCGAATTCTTCCACGACATAGCCGAAGACATGCCCATGTACGACGAGCTTTGGATGGACATTCGCGCGTAGAATATACGCCGATTCTGGGCACTTATAGGAAATCGCGGAAAATCTTCCGCGATTTCTTTATATTCGCATATTCACAGTAGAGCCTACGACGAACCGCGTATCGACTTTGCGGGCTTCCCCGCCCGAACCGCCGTCAAGCATATTAGTCAGAAGCGACACAGCCTCGCGGGCGAAATCACGCATATAATATTGAGTAGAGCTGATGCCTCCGGCTTCCGCGGGCGCGCCTTCTGAATGGACGAACCCGACGACGCTGGCATCGCGCGGGACTTCAAAGCCCTCGTCGCGCAGAGCGCGAATACAGCCCGTCGCGGTTTCATTGTCCGCGCACAGAAACGCGTCGGGAATATGACGCGAGCTCATCGCGAGCTTCGCGCGCATAGCGCTGTAAGCGGCGTATTGATTAAAATGACAGCACATCGTCCATTCCTCGTCAACCGTCATATTCAGGGCTTTGGCGTGTTTATAGAACGCGTCCAAACGCGTGCTGCCGTCGTAATTCGGCAATCCGTACAGATGCGAGACGCTTTTATGCCCTGTGGTGGCAAGATACTCAAGCGCCTGACGCACTCCCATTTCATTATTTATGACGACGCTCGAAATCAGAGGAAGCTGCACTTCCCTATCCAAGAACACAACGGGCACTCCGCGCGAATGCAGCATCGGTATGGACTCATCGGGAAAGCGATCGCTTAAAACGATCGCGGCGTCGATATTGCACGACAGCATATTGGCGAGCAGCAGCCTGCTGTCAATATCGCGGCTCACGTGTATGAGCAGCGAGTAACCGGCGCGGTTTACGTGAGTGAATATCTCCTGTATTAAGCTGATATAGAATGAAGCGCGCAGATATGGCAGAAACAGGCCGATATTGTTCGTGTCGCGCGCTTTCATTAACTTCGCGTTTATGTTCGGCACGTAGTTCAGTTCCTTGGCGGCCTGCGAGATTCGGGCGCGCATATCATCGCTTACATTGGTTCTGCCGTTTAGCGCGTTTGAAACCGTTGCCACGGATACGCCCACATGCTTCGCGATGTCCTTTATAGTGCTCATACAGACATACCTCCGCGCCCTTCATATCGGCTGTTCGTCGGACGGGCGACAAAACCGACCAACCTGTAAACAGTATAACACATACCGCGGCGTTTTACAAGCCGTTGTATTAAACGTATTACTTCATTTCTGTATTTCTTAACATGATTCTGGACGAATGTCAAAAATTTTTGTCAATTCCTATTGACATCGCTGCCTTTATCCCGTTTAATGCCATTAAACGTTTAATGTCTGCCAGTAAAACTGCGGAGATGACAAACATGAAAAACAAAAGCGCCGCCCTACGCCTGCTCACAGGTCCGAACGTTGTAGGCAACCTTATATACGATATACGCAAGAATCCTGCGTTGCTGGTAATGATGCTGCCGAGCCTCGCGTTCTTCGTAATATTCAGCTATATACCAATGGGCGGCATATACTACGCGTTTACAGAATACGACGTGCGGCTGGGACTGTTCGGCAGCCCGTTTGTAGGTCTTGAAAATTTCGTTTTTCTGTTCACGTCGGGAAACGCGTGGCGCTTTACAGCCAACACCATACTTTACAACATTATTTTCATTGTCGGCGGCACAATCCTGAAAATCGCGTTCGCAATCATGCTCGCCGAGTTAAGCGGAAAGCTGTATAAAAAGGTTTGCCAAACGATTATGTTCCTGCCCCACTTTATATCCATGGTGCTCGTGGGCACGTTCTGTTACGCAATGCTCAACTATACGCGCGGCTTCATAAACGGTTGGCTTGTAAGTCTGGGCGCACAGCGCTTCGATTTTTACGCGGCGCCTAACGCATGGTATCTGATTATTCCTCTCGTAAACTTCTGGAAGAGCACGGGCTACGGGACAGTTGTATATCTGTCCGCAATCATGGGAATAAGCGACGACCTGTACGAAGCCGCCGACTTGGACGGCGCGAGCTTCATGCAGCAGATTCGTTTTATTACGATCCCCTGCCTGAAGCCAACGATAGTCATACTGTTCCTGATGAACTTGGGCGGAATTATGCACGGTCAGTTCGACTTGTTTTATCAGCTCGTAGGACGGGTATCTCTTGTGCGCAACACCACGGAGATAATCGATACGTTCGTATTCCGCGCCGTCACGGAATCGTTCGACGTGAACAGGGGCACGGCTGTCGGACTGTACCAGTCGGTCGTAGGTTTGTTCCTCGTGCTGGGCAGCAATTGGCTGGTGAGAAGGCTGGAGCCCGAAATGGCGCTGTTTTAGAAAGGAAGCGAACGATATGGAAATGCGAAAACGTACAAACAAGGGATATCGGCGCTTCAACGCCGCCGCGACGACGCTGGTTTTTCTGTATACGCTTCTGTGCCTGACGCCGTTTTTGCTGCTGCTGATAGGCTCGTTTACGGATAATTCGACAGTCATACGCGAGGGTTACGCGATATGGCCGCGCAAATGGTCGATAAGCGCGTACAAATACATATTCGATAACCCCAAAACAATACTTAACGCGTATAAAGTCACGGTGTTTGTGACGGCAATGACGACATTGGGCAGTCTGCTGCTCACCGCGATGACGGGTTACGCGCTATCGCGCTCGGATTTTAGAAGCCGCAATACGTTTTGCTTCATTTTCTACTTCACGCAGCTCTTCGGCGGCGGCATGATTCCTTGGTATATAGTAGTTACGGAATTGCTCGGCCTAAGGGATTCGCTCTGGGCGCTCATAATACCGTCGTTGCTCGGCAGCTATAACATACTGCTGATGCGCAACTTCATAAAACAGTGCGTGCCGGGCGAACTGGTCGAGTCTGCCCGAATTGACGGAGCGGGCGACTTCAGAATACTGTTCAAAATCGTGCTCAGGCTCTCGACCCCCGCGCTGGCGACTATAGGTCTGTTTATAGCGCTGGGAAAATGGAACGACTGGTACACGAGTATGATGTTCATTAAGACGGAAGAAAAGCACACTCTGCAATATTGTCTGTACAGGCTCGTGAATAAAGCTACGGCAGTCAAAAACATGGAACAGTCGGGCGTGGGCGTGGCGTTCGAAGTGCCTGAAGAGACAGTCAAGCTCGCAATGGCAATGGTGGCTACAGGCCCTGTCATATTGGTATACCCCTTTGTGCAGCGCTACTTCGTTAAAGGTTTAACTGTAGGCGCAATAAAGGGATAAAGCGTAACCACGCGGCGTATTCGCCGCCGGTAATATAAGGAGGAAGTATCATGAAGAAGATACTGTGTCTGGTACTGGTTCTGGTCATGGCGCTGTGCGCCTGCGCCTTCCCCGCTCTCGCGGAGGAACCGACGCATCTGGTTACGATTTCACTGGGTTCGAAACCCAACGGTTATGACGCCGTTATGGCAGCCGTAAACGAGTATCTCGCCGCCGAATACGGGCTGTCGCTCGAAGTGCGCTTCCTTGACTGGGATCCGAGCAAGGTGTATCCGATAATCATGAACACCGGCGACGGCGTGGACCTTGTGTTCTTCAGCGGTTGGCCGGGCTCGCAGGACTGGGCGCGCAAGGGCGCTTTCCTGGAGCTGGACGAGATGTTAAGCGATTACCCCGCGCTCGTTGAAGCGATTCCCGCAGACTACTGGGAGGCCGTTAAAATAAACGGTCACATATACTCGGTGCCCGCTCCCGAAGTGAGCTGGTCCGCCAACAACGGCATTATCTATCGCGCCGACCTGTGCGAGAAATACGACCTGCCCGCGCCCGATTCGATAGAGCATATTATCGAATACGCGGAAGGCATATTGGCGAATGAAGAGGGCATGTTCCCGATGTCCACGACCATTCCCCAGTGTATGCAGTTCACCCGCTTCGACACGCTGTTGCTGCCCGGCGGAAACAATGATTACGGCATCGTAATAACCGAGACTCCCGACAACATAAGCGCCTATTGGGGAACCGACGCGCACCTCGAAGAGCTTACAATGTGCCGCGAGTGGATGGAGAAGGGCTATTTCTCGCGCGACCTGCAGAACGAAACGCTGGGCGAATCGGGCCTGTTCGAGAACGGCTTCGCCGCTATGATGGCGAACCACCACACCGACAGTCTGGGCGGACGCGTGCAGACGCTCGAGAGCGCTATTGAAACGAACCCCGAAAAGGCCGACTGGAAGATTAGCTTCGTGCCCTTCAACGTCAATTTCGGCAAGGTTCAGATTTCCTCCCCCGCAAACCTGAACGCCACCGGCATAAGCTACGTATACTCTGAACACGCGAAGGAATCCCTCACACTGTTGCAGGCAATATACACGGACGCAAAACTCCACCATCTGCTCCGCTACGGCGTTGAAGGCGTGCACTATGAAATAGACGAGGACGGATTCTACAAGAATATTTCCTCCGACTTCACCGCTTGCGGACTGAGCCTGTGGAACTGGAGAAGCGACGCTTTGAACCTTGAGGGCGCGAACACAAAGGCGGCTCTGGCAAAGGAAGAAGTGTTCGAAATATACAGAAGCTGCGAGCGCATGTTCTCCAATTTCGTGTTCAACAAAGCGAACGTCGAAAATGAAATCGCGAACCTTACCGCCGTGCGCGACCAGTATCTCAAACCTCTTCAGTACGGTCTGATAGACGACGTGGAAGCCGGTTTGGCGACCTTCATGGAAAAGGCGAACGAAGCGGGACTCGAAAAGATACAGGAAGAATACATCAACCAGTATAACGAGTGGTACGCGAGCGAGAACGGCTGATAACTCTACGAATAAATGCACATTGGCGGCAGCGTTTGGCTATACCGAGCGCTGCCGCCGCGGCGATTTAAGGTGGAATTGTTATGATCGATTATAAAAGAATCGGAACGCTCAGAACGCGCCGTGCGAGCGAAGTGGATTGTTCAAGGCTCGGCATAGGGCTTGAAAAACTTGACCGCGAGCTGTACGACCCCGAGAAAGTTTACGACCGTATAGCGGAACTTGGCGTGAAGTGGGTGCGCATACAATCAGGCTGGGCGCTAACGGAACGTTCGGAGGGCGTCTATGACTTTCACTGGCTGGACAATATTGTCGACTCGCTGCGCTCGCGCGGTCTCGTTCCGTGGATATGCGTCTGTTACGGCAATCCCGTTTATACTCCCATGGCGGCGGAAGTGTTCGGCGCGGTCGGAGTTCCGCCCATAAGCACAGAGCGCGAAAAAACGGGCTGGCGGAATTATGTGATGGCGCTCGCGGAACACATGGGAAAGCGCGTTGAACTATATGAGGTCTGGAACGAGCCGGACGGACAATGGTGCTGGAAAACGGGCGTAAATGCCTCGGAATACGGTTCGTTCGTAGGCGCGACGTCCCGCGCCATACGCGAGGCTAACCCTAACGCGAAAGTGATAGGCGGCGCGGTGTGCTCCGCTGACCTGAAATTTTTGAGACAAGCGTTCGATTCCGGTATGGCGGGCGCAATAGACGGGCTTTCATTCCACAGATACCGCGCGGACGAGGACGGCGCGCGGGTAGAAATTCGCGCTCTGCGCGCGCTGCTGGATTTGTACGATCCGAATCTAATGCTCATACAGGGCGAATCGGGCGGACAGTCGTCGCGCTCAGGCGCGGGCGCGATGGCGGGAGGCGCGTGGGACGAGCTGAAACAGGCTAAACATTTGCTCAGACAGCGTATAACTGATCTTTCTGAGCATTTGCGATTCACGTCGCATTTCACGAGCGTGGACATGGCCGAAGCGCTCAACGGCCGCGTTTCGGAAGCGCAGAGCTATAAGGATTACGGGTTTTTCGGCGTGCTTAGTGCTGATTTCGACGATAGCGGGCGTTCAACGGGCGAATACGCGCCCAAGCCCGCGTTTTACGCCTTGCAAAATCTGGCGGCGCTGTTGGGCGACGCGATCGTCAAACCGGCCGACGCACCAATGCTTCAAACAGTCAAACCGTCGCCGTTATTGTTGGGCGACGATTGCCGAGAACCCATAACGATGCTCGCGTTCAGACGCGGAGAACGCGTCGCTATGCTCTATTGGAAGCCGTGCAGGCTGCTCTCGGAGACATACGAGGGCACTGTAAGCTTCAACTGCGCGAATTTTCACGGAAAACCTACGCTCGTAAACCTGCTGGACGGCGCGTTATACGAATTGCCGGACGGCGTAAACAGGCTGGACTCCCGCGGCGACGGCGTTATACAAAACCTGCCGCTATCGGACACGCCAATGGCGCTGATCGAGGAAGGCTTTCTCGAATAACGCGCAATGCGAACGTTAAGCCCGCCGACATATCACGGCGGGCTTTATATCGTTTACAGCGCACCGCGTCGGGCGCGCTCCATTCCAGTTATCGGTTTTGGATTGGCGCAATGTCGAATGTCACCTAAAAATAACAGACCTTAAGCCGGAAATGTGGTATTATTGCATATGTAAAGATATGGAGGTATGCGCTATGAAAGCAATTATTTTGGCGGCGGGGTACGCGACCAGACTGTATCCTTTGACTGAGAACATGCCCAAGGCTCTGTTGCCCGTCGGCGGTAAGACAATCATCGATCATTTGATGGACAAATTGATGCGTATTCCCGAAATCGACGAGATACATATCGTGTCGAATCATCGCTTCTTCGATACGCTTTCCGAATGGGCGAACAACGCGGGCGAAAGGCTCGCCCCGAAACGCGTGTTTGTATGGGACGACATGACCAGCTCTAACGCGACGCGCTTAGGCGCGATAGGCGATATACATTTCGCGATCGATTCGGCGAATATTGACGACGACATATTGATAGCCGCGTCCGATAACCTTATGGACGAACCGCTGGACGGCTTTTTGGCTGATTTCCGCGCGCACGGCCGCGACCTGCTGTTGGCGGGCAAGCTGCCCGACATAAACGAATGCCGCCGTTACGCGGTTCTGGAGCTTGACGGCGAAAACCGCGTGACCGGGCTTACAGAGAAACCCGAACAGCCCAAGACCGACATAGTGGCATACGCCCTGTACCTCTACCGCCGCGACACGCTGCCGCTCATACGCGAATACCTCGAATCCGGCAACGACCCCGACGCGCCGGGTCACTTCCCCGAGTGGCTTTACAAGCGCAGAGAGGTTCGCGCGTACATTTACAAGGGCGATTGCGTCGATATAGGGACACTCAAAATGTACAAAGAAACCTGCGAGGCTTGGGAGCGGGCGTAAATCAAGGAGATGTTTACAATGCGCGCAAAACTACTGACTCTGTTCGCTATTATACTTTTCGCTCTGGCGTGTTCGCAAGGCACGGCGGAAACCGGGAACGCGGCTCTTAAAAACAACGCTTCGCTCTACCGTTTCCCCTATTTCAACGAGGTCAAATTCAAGACGCTCAAAAAGAGCGCTGAAATTGACGTGCTCGACGAGCGCGAAAACTGGTATCTCGTCGCGGCTAACGGCTGCACGGGCTATGTTAAGAAAGAGCTTGTGAGTCTGAATGGCGAAATGTCGGGATTCTTGTCGGTGAAGGACGAGATTCCCGAATTCAGCGTGACGGGCTTTGAAATCCCCGCACATTTGCCGCTTTACAGAACCGTGAACCTGAAAGGCACGGTAACGTCGTCGCAGCCCATGACGCGCGTAAGGATATACTACTATTACGACCGTTGGATGTACGAAGAAGCCGGCGTGTATCAGGATTTCGCGCTTTCGGACAACGTGCTCTCGTTCAACGCCGACAAGCTGCTTAGAAATATGCCCGTGACTATCGACAATCTGTTGTCGGGCGAAATGCGGCTGCGAATCGACGTGTCGGGCGAATACGGCACTGTAAGAGCCGCTGAAATCGAGTTTTACATAACCGGCAAGTGCAAAGACCCGCTCAGCATGACGAAATATTGCGCCGTCACCGACGCTGGCGGAGCGAAAGTCGAGAGCGTGCTCAACAACGATCTGGACGACGGTTGGAGTATATCCCACGACGGCGATTTCATTAACATCGACATTCCCGACAATCGACAGCCCGAAGGGCTTATGCTTAAGTGGCTCAAGCCGCCGGAAGATTTTGTCGTTAAGCAATACGACGCAAACGGGGAAGAGCTTGAGACCCTCGAAAGCCTAAACGAGAACGGGCTGTGGAACACGTATGTCGAGCTTGACGAGCTTGCGAAGCGCGTAACGGTGTCAACGTCCAAAAATGACGCGATTATATGCGAACTGCGCGTTTATCAGCAGGGGTTCGTGCCCGTGGTCGTTCAGAAATGGGAGCCTTTGCCCGACGACATGGATCTGTTTTTAGTCACAGGGCATAAGGACGATGAAACGCTGTACTTCAGCGGCACGCTGCCGCTGTGCTTTTCAAAAGATCAGAAGGCGGGCGTTATAGTGCTTACTGAATGCGGCACGCGCCACGGGCAGGAAGAACTTTTCGAATGCATGTGGCTGCTCGGCTCGAAATGGCAACCGATAGTGATGCGAAAATTTGATAAACGCACATCGCTCGACAGGGAAGAACCGCTGCTCGAGCTGTGGGGCGGGTATGAGTCAGTTTGCGAAGAACTTACGGCGCTCGTGCGCCAATATAAACCCGAAGTAATGCTCACACACGATATAGACGGCGAATTCGGGCACGCAGCGCATAAACTCGCGTTCAAGCTGACATACGATTCGGTCATTCGCGCCGCTGACGCCGAAATGTATGAGGAATCATACGACGAATACGGCGCGTGGAGCGTGTCAAAAATGTATGCGCATCTCTACGACAAAAAGAACAGGCTGTATCTGCCGTTTGACACTTCTCTGGAATGCTACGGCGGGCGCTCTCCCATGGACATGGCATACGCGGCGTTCAACAAATACCAATCCGAACTGGGAAATAAATACTATTCTCTGGATATGGACGGAAAGACATACGACAAAACCTGCTACGGCCTGTACTTTTCAAGAGTCGGCGCGGACGTTTTGAAGAACGACTTTTTCGAGAACGTATGGTAGCGGTAAGTGTGCACGCGTAAGCATTTATGGACGTAAAAACCGACCTTCCATTTCGGAGGTCGGTTTTATCATATCAGGTTATTTGAGTTATTTCATGAGGCGACTCGTTAGCCCGCGCAGGTTGTAGGCGGTCACGTATTTGATTATGCTGCGCTTTATGCTGTCGAGCACGTAGCGGCGCGCGGGCACGTTCGCCGTTTCAAGGTTATCGAGGAGCGCTTCGAGAGCGGGCGCGACTTCATCGTCTTCGAACGTGTAGTGACCGCTTATATCGGTTATCTGAGCGGTCAGCTCTTTATCAGCAAGCACCTGCTCGACTGTGAACTTCGCGGTCTCGCCGACCATCCACTTGCGCCAGCGCCCTGTCTTTACCGCAGCGACGGGCAGTATGTCGCTCACGTTTCCGTGCGACGAGAGCACGCCCTGCTCGCAGAGCCGCTTTTCTATAGCCGCCAGCTTCAGGTACGCGCGCGTTTCCTCTACTCCGAACTCCGGCGCGACGTTCGACGAGCCGACACCGAGCGCGGGATGCATAAGCAGCACGTCGTCGGGCAGATAGTCGCTGTTGTGCTCTTTGAGCTCCAGTTCATTCTCGGCGCATATGCCGGCTAAGCGACGCGCGTTTTCGTATGAATAGTGACCGACGTTCTCGGTAAGGCGCGTGAGCGTGCCCGTCTGCCCGACGATAAACTGAGGCATGGGCAGACCCGCCTTTTTGAGCATTGCCGACAGGCAGTGTATGAATTTCTCGAACGCGTCAGAGCCGGTCAGACCGCCGTTCGTTTCCTCTGTGCCGACCTCGTAGCCTATCGCGCCCAGACCCTTTTCGCGGCGGTACGCTTCGACGCTGCCTATCAATTCGACGGTGCGACGCAAGACGACTTCCATATCGACGACCTTGCCCAGCGTGTGCGGGTCTTTGGTGGGGTCGATATGCAGAAGGTCGAAGCCAGCGTCAACGTCCGCCAAGTACGATTCAAGACCCAGCGCCATCGCCTCGTCCTCAGGCAGTTCGGCTCTGCGCTCTTCGTCTCTCTGCCATGGGCCGCCGTGATCGCGGCACACGTAGTAGAGCCCGTCGAAGCCGACCTTCTCGGCCATCTTCTCGATGGCTTCGCAGAACTGCTTTTGATTCCAGTGAGACACGTACCCGCCGCCGAATTCGGTTTTATCAATCTGATTGCGGCTGGCGATGAACATGATCGGGAAATCCTGCTCCTTGGCAAGCTCCAGCGTCGCCTGAAGCAGCATGGGAGACATAGGCCCTATGCCCAACAGCGTCGAAAAGCCGCCGCTCTTGCGCGCCTCGCGCAGTTTTACCACCATGTCGGTTATGTTAAGCTTCCGATTCATACGGTATTTCTTCCTTTCGCGACCGTTACTTCATTTGCAGCCAAGTTTTGTAAGACGTTTTTTCGCAGGTCGATATTTTAAGCCACGCGGCGATCTCCATAAGCTCCGCCTGACAGTCGCCCATGGCGACAGGATAGTGGTGCGACACGCCCTGCGAGAGTATCGTGTTCACGAAGTCCAGCGCGCCAATGCGCTCGCCACCCAATTCCAGCTTGCCCAGCCAGCCCCTGCTGCCCGCGAAGCTTGTCTTCTCGCTCGGGTCGAGCAGCTCGCCGCCGGCGACAAACATTGTGTCCATGTCCGCGTTCAGGCGGCCGACAGTGACGGTATTCTTGGCGAACACCATATCGCGCGCGCAGCCCGTGCCGGTAAGGCAGCCTTCGTGCGCCTTGCCCGAATAGTTGAGCCCCAGCTCATAGCCGTCCTTCGACGCGAAATTGTTCGCGGCGGGACCGCAGTGCCACAGAAGCACGGTGTCGTCCTTTTCGTCGAAGCCCGACATATCCATGAGCATGGTGGGCTGATTGGTGATTTCGGACATCATGAGCATACACACGGCGCTCAGCGGGTCGCCCTCGCACGACGTGGGGATTCCCTCGTCGTTGAGCTGCCCCACGACGGAGCACACAGAGTAGTCGTAGCGGCTCTGGAACTTAGGCCAGCACGAAACCGCGATGGCGTCGTACTTATTTTTGGCGACGAACTCTTTGTACGCCCTGAGCAGGCGAACGTTCAGCATCTTATGCTTTCTGCCGACCGGGTTGACGCCGGTGGACGCCTTTTCGTAAGCTTCCGCCGCGTCGGCTATCTCGCTCTCGGGATAGCTCTCCGCGAGCGCGGCTATGTCGTCAAACTCCGGCAGGCGGTCGTATTCGATGCCCGGGAACAGTCGGAGCAGTTTGCGCTCGTCGAAGTACAAATCGTTAAAGCCGGGCGCGATACCGCCGATAAGCCCGATCTTTGACGTGCGCAGCCTCTTAATCGCTCGAAGCGCACGCACGGTGACTTTCATTCTGTCTGAGAACAGCGGATCGGAAACCTCGCCGAAAAACCATTTCGCGGGGTACTGCTCAATGTTGTAATAGGCGCGGTTTATTGCCTGATACATGTTTATGGAACAGAACGAGTTGAACTCACAAACCTTGCCCTGCACGTCCTCGGGTATTCCCCACCAGCCGACGGGATAGCCCGACTTCACAAATACCTGAGCCAGATAGCCGGCTGAAAAGCTCACGCACTGCACGAGCAGCATATCGGGTTTTTCGGGCGCTATTACGCTTAGCGCCTTATGCGCGTCGTCAGAGGTTATGACCTGCTCTGGGTATACGTACAATTCCGCATTCAGCGGTTTCAGAAACTCTTTGAGGTCCGCGGCACATTTCGCGTATCTGACTTCCTTATTTCCGAAAAAACTCTTTTGACTCAGTCCGACCAACGCAATTTTGAATGTCATGCTCTCTATCGTCCTCCTTAGTGGTGTGTGTTACATTGTTGTATATTTCATGGCACGGTCGCCCGCGCCCATCAACCCAGCGTCGCCGCCGAGAGCGGATATATATAGCCACGAATCAATGTCTTTACCCCAATAGCTGAGCCCGCCCGCGTATTCGGCTATCGCGGGAGCGAGCAGGTCGATCTGTTTAGCGACGCTTCCGCCCATCACCACGCGACGAATGTCGAGTATCATTTGCAGCGAGGCGAAAGCCTTACCCAGCATTTCGCCCGCTAAGCGGTACGCCTTCAAACAAGCTTTGTCGCCCTGACGGGCGCGTTCGGCGGCGATTCTTGCGTCTATCGAATCGCAAATATGCTCGGGCACTCCGTTTTCTTTCGAAAACCGCTTCGCGAACTTAGCTATCGCCGTTCCCGACGCGTATGTCTCAAGGCAACCACATCTGCCGCACAGACACTTTTCGCCGCCGTCCGCCATGTGCAGATGACCCAACTCGCCCGCGCCTTCGTGAGCGCCCTGCCATATCTCTCCGTTCAGCACTATGCCGCAGCCCACGCCCGTCGAAACGGTGACATACGCCAGACTGTCCGCGCCCCTGCCCGCTCCGAACTCGTACTCCGCCAGAGCGGCGGCGTTCGCGTCGTTTTCGAGTATTACGGGGCAGTTGAAAACGGCCTGCAACTCTTTTACGATCGGGAAATTCTCTAAGTCTAGCGTGGGCGCGCGCACTATGACGCCTTGAGACGGCGAAAGCGGCCCGGGGCACGCCACGCCTATGGCGTCGATTTGGTCAAAGCCGCCCTCGTCAGCGACTGTTCTGATAAGCCCTGAAACGTCTGATATGACGGCGCTCCGGCCTGTTCGCGCCTTTATCTGCCTGCGCCCTTCGAGCGCTGAACCGTAGCGCACGGCGGCGATCTTCGTGCCGCCAATATCGACCGCAATAATACGCTTCATGCGTTTATCCCTTCACGCTACCGAGCATGATGCCCTTGACGAAGTATTTCTGCACGAACGGGTATACGCACAGAACGGGAATCATCGCTATGACGATCTTCGCGGCGTTGAACGTGCGAGTGCCGACCTCCGCCCTACGGCGCAACTCCTCGGCGGTGAGGCTGTCCATGCGCGTGTCGAGCGTGAGGCTCTTGATGTATGTCATGAGCGGGTAGTCCTTGGCGTTGTCTATATAGATCATGCCTTGGAAATAGTCGTTCCAGTGCCACAGCGCGCAGAACAGCGTCAAAGTCGCTATGACGGGCACGCTCACGGGCAGGTATATCCTTATGAGAGTCCTCATAGGCGTAGCGCCGTCAATCGCGGCCGACTCGCTGAGCTCCTTGGGCAGGTTGCGGAAATAGTTAATCATCAATATGGTGTTGTACGACGAAACCGCGCCCGGAACGGTGAGCGACCATATCGTGTTTTTGAGCCCCATCTTCATGACGACCATATATGTCGGTATCATGCCGCCCGAGAACAGCATAGTGGCGACTATGAACCACATATACATGTTGCGCATAGGAAACTCCTCGGTTTCCTTTGAGAGCGGATAGCTCATTATGAACATCAGTATCATTGACATCGACGTGCCGAGTATGACGCGCAGAACCGATATGCCGAACGACCTGAAAAACGACATGTCCTGCATTATGTTTTTATAGGACGAAAGCGTCGGCTTTATTATCCAGAAGCTCACTTCGCCCGCGTTCGCCGCGGCGGACTGGCTGAACGACACCATGACGACGTTCCACACGGGCAGCACGCATATGATGCTAGTAATTATCAGTATAGCGTATATGACGCCGTCGCCGAAGCCGAAGCGCTCCAGACTCCACTTGCTTTTCTTTGTCTTCATATTCCTCATCCCCCTTAAAAGATGCGGTAGCCGGCAAACTTCTTAGCCAGCACGTAGGAGATGACGATCAGGAACGAGCTGATCACCGATTTCAAAAGACCCACGGCAGTCGAAATGCTGAACTGAGCCTGCAATATGCCCATTCGGTATACATACGTGTCGATTATGTCGCCCGAATCGTAGACTATCGCGCTGTACAGGTTGAACACCTGATCGAAGTTGGCGCTCAGCACAGAACCCAGCGCCAGCGTGGATTTAAGCACTATCACGCTCGCCATGCCGGGCAGAGTTATGTGAATAATGCGCTGCAGACGCGTCGCGCCGTCGATGTGCGCCGCCTCGTACAGGCTCGGGTCGATGTTCAGTATGGAAGCGGTATATATTATGGAGGAATAGCCGAAGCTCTTCCAGCTGTTGCTCAATATCAAAAACGGCCTGAAAGTCGAGTTGCTGCCCAGAAAGTACACAGGCTCTATGCCCAGCGTCGCGAACATGTTGTTCACAGGGCCTACAAGCGCGAACATTTGCCTGAATATTTCGGCGAGCATGACCCACGACAGGAAGTTGGGCAGATATATGGCGGTCTGTATTGTTTTCTTAGTCTTTACGTGCCTCACTTCGTTGAGAAGCACTGCGAACAGTATGGGCACGACTATGTCGAGCGCGATGCTCGAGCACGCGAGTATCATCGTGTTCCGAAACAGTGACCACGTGTTTGGCAGAGAGAAAATGTATTCGAAGTTTTGCAGGCCGACCCAGCCCGATTGGAATATGCCCTTCGCGGGCAGAAATTTCTGGAAAGCCATTATGATGCCGACCATCGGCGCGTATGAGAATATGCCGAGCAGCACCACGCCCGGCAGAAGCATCAGGTGGTAGCTGCGCTGCGTCGGGTTTTTGAGAGAATATCTGTCGCGGTTTTTCCGTCTCCGCGCCCTTATCAGTTCCGCGTTCGTCATGGGAGCAGACCCCCTCTAATCATCGAGTAAACGTAGCGGCGGCTTTTATGGTCGCCTTGTCGCCGTGTACAGGCGCGCTAACGGCGTTTATGCCATAACCCGTTAAGCGGGCGAAGCCGTTCCGCCTTTGGGCGAAGCGGCTTCGCATTGAAACATCGGATTGTTTTACGGATTATTCGCCTTTCGCCTGGGCGTTCACTTCGGCGGTGATGTCCGCGCCGCCCTGAGCCATCCACTGCTCGACGAACGTGTCGAAGTATTCGATCGGCTCTTCGCCCATGATGATCTTGGCATAAGCCTGATCTTCAAGGTCGAGCAGGTTAGACCATGAATACTCCATAGTCGCTGTCGGGGCGGGGTTGTAGACGCGCTGCTCGACGACTTCGTCGGCGTGCTCGGCGATCATTTCGAGAGCCAAGGTCTTGGTGTACACGTGCTGACCGTTGACGGAGTTGTCTTCGCCGTTCTTATAGGCGACGATGGCTTTACCGTCGAACGATTCGGTGTTGAACACGGGGATCTCGTTGCCCATCTCAACTTCGGCGACGAGGTCGTTCCACACGGCCGACAGACGCTCGAGCTGGTTGAAGTAGCGGATCTTCATGTTGACCGGCCAGGAACCCCAGTCAAACGTGTAGTCGGTGTCGTTGTAGTGGGTGTCGACGTCCTGAGGAATGTTCTTCGAGAACGTGTCGTACTTCTCGATGTTGTACAGGTTCTGCTGCTCGGCGTTGATGTTGAGCATCTGAATCAGAACTTCGGGCTTCTCGCAGGTGGCGCTGGCGAGCCAGTAGGTGGTCTCGTTAGCTACGTCGGGAGAAATGGTGTGGTACATGCCGTCGTCGTGCTTAACCCAGATCGGCTCCCAGTAGGAGTTGGGATCGTTCGCTTTGCAGTCGTTGAGCGGCCAAGCACCCATCCACCAAGGTCCAAACATTATGCCAGAGTTGCCGGCGGCAAGCGAGGCTTTGTTGTCCTTGGTTTTGAACTCTTTGTCGATGATGCCTTCGGCATACAGCTCGGCTAAGTAAGCGAGAGCTTCCTTGGCTTCGGGCTGAACCGAACCGTACACATAGTCGCCGTCCTCGTTAGCATACCAGAAAGCGGGATACGCTTCGAAGTTGTGATAGAGGTGAGCGAGCCTGTCGGTTCCGTTGTAGGCGCTGCGGGTGTTGGGGTCGATTTCGATGCCGACGGTCTTCTCGCCGCCCATGTTGTTCTCGATGAAGGCGCGGGCGACTTCGATCAGCTCTTCAAAGTTGGTGGGCTTTTCGAGGTTCAGCTTCTCAAGCCAGTCGACGCGAATCCACACGAAATCGTACTCGCCGCCGTTGGAGGTCCAAGGGAAGGCGTAGATTTTGCCGTCGGCGTCGCGGGTGGACTGGTCGCAAACGATGTCGAGTCCGCCGTAGGAAGCGATTATATCTTTGACCAAATCGCTGGAATACTCTTCCAAAGCGCTCGTCAGGTCGGCGAGATAGCCGGCTTCGATCATCTGACGGATAACGATTTTAGCGGAAGAGCCGCCGATGGAGAACACGTCCGGGAATTCGCCGGTGGTCATGGCGAGGTTGATGCGCGTGGTGTACGCGTCGCCCTCGGCGAGCCACATGCTCTTCATTTCGATGTTGAATTGGTCTTTGATCCACTTGACGTAGTAGTTGTTGTCGATGCTTTCGCCGTCGATGAAGCGCGGGTTGGTGGTAGTGCCCGAGCGGCCGAACGTGATTTCAACGGTCTCGTCGTAGGGCTGCAGCCACTTGGGGGTATCCTCCGCCAGAGCGACGCACGATGCGAGCATCATCAGAGCGAGGACGAGTGTTACGAGTCTCTTCATGGTATGTTTCTCCTTTCGTTAGTTGGGGATTATTCTTCAGCCGTTGCGGGGCGAACCGTCACGCCGTATATCAGCGGCGCGTATCTCGCGTCTAATACGCGAACGCGGATATTTACAAGCGTTTCGGACGCCTTGCAACGGGCTTCAAACAAGTTGACGACGTAGTGCTCCCAATTGAGGTCGTAGCTGAACCGTATCGCCGTTTCGACGTTTTCGGCTATGGGCTTTATGCGCGACGGGCCGACCGAGCCAAGCGCGGTCGTAAGCTCGAAGCCGTTGCGAAGCTCGACTTTCTCGCTCGTGCCGTCGGCGTATTCGAAAACGTACTCCGCCGCGAGCTCGCCGCGCTCTCCGTAAGCGGGGAAGCCGTAGGGCAGCGACACGTTGCCTATGAAGTATACGTTTGAAACTTTCATGCAAACCGGGATCTCAAGCCCGTCGGTCACGACTATCGGCTGACCCGCTTTCAGGTCTACGGGCAGGTTGCCCAAGAGCGCGTAATCCTGCGGCAGAGCCGGGCCGTGCGTGAACCTGCGCGCCTTCTTGTGGTAGTAACCCTGCTGAGGCGTGCTGTCAGTAAGCAGTTTCTGATAAGCCTGCGCCTGCGCGGCTTTATCCTGTCCCTTCCACAAATCGAGCGGGCGCAATTCACAGGCGTTTTTAACGGTGAATGGCGAAACGGTCTGCGCTTTCTGCTCGTCGCGCTCAAAGTCCATGCCGTTTAGCAGCTTCGCGAATACGTCGAGATTGACGCGGGCGTTTCTGTATATGTCTACCAAGCCTTCGTTGAGTATGCCGTCGAAACAAGCGTGCTCTCCCCTGCCGAACTCGTACATGTCCGCCCACACCCAGTAGCAGCTGCCCGCGAGCACTCTGCCGCCGTCGGGGTTCTTCCACGCGTTGAGCATATAACTCTGGAAACGGGCGAACAGCTTCGGGTTCTCGAACACGTACAGCCCGCCCCACTCGGTGAACACGAGCGGCTTGTCGTTGAGAGTGTCGAGTATCTTATCAAGCGATATGCTGCCGTTCACGCCGCCGCCCACGTTGTTCAGCTCTAAGCCGTAGGGGTGCATGGTGTAGAAGTCGAAGCCGTTTTTGATGAACATATCTTTGGTCATTTCTATGTTCATGCAGTTCGCGCCCGAAACGGGGCGGGTGGGGTCGAGCAATTTGCAAATAGCGGAGGAATCGCGCAAAAATTCAGGCGTGAATATGCACTCGTTGAAGCACAGCCAGAACGCCACGGACACGCGGTTGCGGTCGCGAACGACGACCTTTTCCATAACGGCGAGAGCGCCGGCGGTCGTGTCGGGGTTGTGCATGTCGCTCCACCACAGACCCGGCTCTTCGCTCACGAGCAAGCCTATTTCGTCGGCGAGTTCGACTATGCGGCGGTTGTGCGGGTAGTGAACAAGGCGCACAAAATTGCAGCCCGACGCTTTTATCATGCGCATGTCTTTTTCCATCTGCGCGTCGGTGAGCGTGTGTCCCTGATCGCCCCACATGTCATGGCGGCAAACGCCCTTCAAATATAGGGGCTTGCCGTTCAGAACGAAGCGCTGACCCTCTATGCGGAAATCTTTAATGCCCACGTTTTGCGTGATTTCGTCGTCGCCCGCCGAGACCGTCAGCGCGTACAGATACGGCATGTCGGTGCTCCACATGTTCGGGCGGGAAACGTCGAGCGTCACGACAGCTTTGCCGGAAACGCTTGCGCATTCGCGCTCGCTCACAGTGAAGCCGTTACGGTCGCAAAGCCTGACGATTACAGGCGCGTCGCCGCCGTTTAACTCGACCGCGACTTCGCATTTCGCGCTTTCATAGCCGTCCGCAACGCTTGTGCGCCACACTATGTCTTCGATTTTAGTGTTCGGCGTGTTCAGCAGATACACGTCGCGGATTATTCCGCCGTAGTTCTCCCAGCCCTCCGACGGGCCGAACGGCAGGTTCATGTCTTGTATGTCGACCTGAAGGTCGTTGCCTTTTGACTTTAGAATGTCGGTGACTTCGAAAGAATAGAAGCTGTAGGGGAACATATCGCCGAGCTGTTTACCGTTGAGAGTCACTTTCGCTTTGTATGTAATTCCCTCGAAGCACAAAAACGCGCGACCCTGAGAAACGTCGGCGTCGAAAACGAGGCGGCAGGTAGAATCCCCGACGCACAGAGCCGAATACGGAACCTGAATGAGACCCATGTTCTTACCGCATACGCTGTATTGCCATGCTCCGTTCAGAGATCTGCGGGTGCGTTTCACAGGCAAGCCCCTCCATTCACCTTAACATATATTGCATATATGTGTGTAATAATCAGCGTCTTAATTATGCAATGTGCCGTATTGTTTGTCAATATACTACTGTGCACACATATAGCACAATTGTGCACATTAACAGAATCGAACGGTTCCGTTTGGTACGGATAATCGCCGAATAATCACGTTTTTGTCAGTGTATACTTGACTTTTTCCAATGCGATCCAGTCAGAAATTAACATTATAAAAAACACTAAATCTAACTGATTTCTGCATTATTGCAGGAATTAACGAATTTATGGCGAATACTATGGGTTACAGTTCAAAAGAGAGGCGACGCGCGCGTTTATGAGAACGGAAAACTTGGAATACGCCCACCTTCAGGAAATGATGGACGACTTTAACAGGCTTACGAACATTCGAATTTCATATTGGAACAGCGCCGGAGAAAAGATGATTATGGCTCCGTCTACGGGGGATTCGCTTTTCTGCCGCGAGTTGCGCAAAGCGCCGCGAATAGACGATCGCTGCCGCGCCTGCGACAAAGAGGCGCTCGCGAACGCGCACAGATACGAGCACAGGCTCTATCAGTTCCGCTGCTCGGCGGGCATGAAAGAATTTGTTTACCCGGTTTTTTATCACAACACGCTGCTCGGCTATTTTATGTACGGTCAGGTGCGCAACCACGACGTCGACGTGAAGGGCAAAGCACTGCGCGAAACGCTGTATTCAGAAAACGGCATGAACCCCGGATATATGCAGCAGTTATACGAAAAGCTGCCCGTTATAGAGGATGAAAACATGCTGTCCGCTGGCAGAATGCTTGCGAGCATGGCGAACTACGCGTATCTTAACGGCTTCATAGGCGACTATTCCACGCCGCTCACGGAGCGGGTCGAAAAGTATATACAGATGCAATACATGAACCCTATTAACATAGATTCGGCGTGCTCGTTCTTCAACGTCAGCCGTTCGCATCTGAGCCACACCATACAGAAGGGCTTCAACAGCACGTTTATAAAGCTGCTGAACGCGCAGCGCGTAGAGAACGTGCGCAAGTGTTTGGAGAACGGTCAGACCATACAGGAAGCGGCGCTCAACTCAGGCTTTCAGTCGGTGAACTATATGACGCGCGTATTCAAGCAAATAGCGGGCGTAACGCCGAATCAGAGCTATAACAGGCAAAAATAAAGCGCCCGAAAGCGCTTGCGAGGTCACGCTTTAGAGCCGCCGTTTTTGAAAGTCATTTTGTTCAAATACATTAGCGTGTCCACGCGGCGTATGAAATCCGGGATAGTGCCGTCGGTCGCGGAATACTTACCCTGCCCTATCGCGGGCACGATTGGCAGGGACAATAACGAACCGCGGCGCATAACTTCGGCGTATATATCACGTCCGAGCCTGTCGAAAGAGTCGTCATCAATATTTTCTATAAGCACGACAAACTCGTCGCCGCCGGTGCGGAAACATTCGCCGCCCTCCGGCACGAGCTTTGTGAGCGCCTCCCCCATCTGCACGAGCGCCGCGTCGCCCTCGGAATGACCGAACCTGTCGTTTATCTGTTTAAGCCCGTTTATGTCGGCGACTATGGCGTACAGCTTTTCGGGCGGGTTCGCTCCCAACTCCATAAGCCGATTCTCATACGCGTTTCGGTTTTTTAGCCCCGTAAGGGTGTCCGAAAACGCCATTGACCTTAAAACCTCGCTCTGCACCGACGCGTGATACATGCGAATGTAGCCGCGCGCGAACAGATATATCTGCGTGAACATGAACACCGCCACGCCGAGCACGAAGTAGAAATTGTTGTGAAAAGACGGACGGTTTACGCTCAAAAGCAATATGTCAAGTATACCGCCGAACGCGAGGGGCAGCGCGCACAGAGTGCGCCCCACGGCGCGCTTTCCCGACATAAGCGAAAGCGTTATGACGACAAGCATACCTATTATCATGCACGCGTGTGTGTACGGCATCATGGCGCGAAAGTCTCGCAGCCCCGAAAAGTGCAGCGCGGTTTGCGCGACGAAGTTGAGCGCGCACATATATTCGACCCATTTGCCGAATTTTCTGAGATTCGGCTTTATCTGGCGAATATAGACCTTGAATATGGGAATGGGCAGCAGCAACAGCGAGAAGAACGCGGTCATATACACCAGCCGCCCACTCTTCGTGAGCGCCAGCACAAGCTCCGTTTCGGAACACACATAAACGGCGAATATGATTATGAACAGACCGAAGCTCGTCAAATCGGATTCATTTCTGACGAGCGGCTTCAGCAGCCTTTGCGCCAGCAGCACGCACACAGAGAGCGCGAACAGGCACGCCGCGAACATGATAGGCACGAAGCTCGAGCGAATGTCCGCGTACAGAAACGCCGAATCGGTGTTTACAAGCGCGGGCTTCAGATAGTATGTAATCGAGTCGCCGAGCTGGCAGCGGATTTTTATTGTCAGCGTTTTGTGCGCCGAATCAGCGCCCAAGCCGAACGAATGATATGTGTTGCCCGTGCCGCCAAAGCGCGCGTTTTCGTCAAGCGAGTATTCGAGCGCCGGTTCGCCGTCAATATACGCCGATATATCGACGTAGTTTGAATACAGCCGAACGGACATGTCCTTCGACGCGTCATATTCGGGGATTTCGGACACGAGCGTATATTCGCCGTCGATTCCGAACGGTATAGTCGCGGGCAGCGTCACGCTTTGGGATTCGCCGTTTGAGGAAATCATTACGAAATCGCGAATCTCAATGGATTCGACGTCGTATGAAGTAAAAATTCTGTTATTGTCTGATAAGAAAACTGAAGAGAGCAACACTATAGCTATCGCGCAAGCGCAAAATAGCGTGAAAGCGCGATACTTTGATATGAACGACATAATCCGCATACAAAATTCCCGCCCTCTTGTATTGCACAAATATAGTATACAATCGGAAACGGGAATTTGTCAATAAAAATGTAAAACCGACACAGTTTGATAATGAATCGTTGCCAAGCGCTTATTTTTTAGTAAACGATTCAAGAAGGGCGCACAGCGCGGCGTATATCGCGGCGGCGGCAGGCCACACAAGCCAGCTCATGTCCCAGCGCCCGGTCGTGAAGCTGATGAACAGATACAGCGCGGTCGCGAGCAGCCAGAACGCCGTAGTTAAGCCGCCCCATTTGGCGTAGGCGGCTTTCTTCTCGCGCGCATAGTCGCCCTCTTGCAGCAGCTTTTGTATGCTTCCGTTTATGACGCCCGCGTATATGAATATCGCGGAGCCTATGCCCAGCAGCAGTATCATGAGGCACAGCATACCCGCCTGCAGCAATATGTCGCCGTCGAAGAAAGCGCATGAGAAAAGCGGTATGGCGGACAGCGCGCATACGCAGGTCGCCGATAGCATCGAACGAGCGTATAAGGGCTTGAAGCGCGTCTGGCGCTCGCGAACCATGCCAATGACGCCGTACTGCGTTTCGAAGCGCTCTTTTACAAGAAACTCATATCGGCTCGAACGCATTCCGCAGCTTATGAACACGCACGCGGCGGCGGAAGCGATCACTACAAGCGTTATCAACCCCACGCCGCCGGCAAAATTTTCGGAAACGGCGTATTCGGGAACTTCGGAAGCCGCGCCGAACAGTATCAGACACAGCGGCGCAAGCGCGCACAGCACGACCGCGAGCGCTATCTTTTTAGCGGCGGCGGTTTTTATTTCCAGAAACTCGTTGGCTTCTTCCATTGATATGCGCCGTACTTCGGGCGCTTCATCGTCCTGAGAGTATTCGGGCGACTCGATTTCGTCCTTGAGAAGGTAGTCGGTGCTCACGCCGAACAGCGCCGCCATGCGCAGCACTCTGTCCAAATCGGGCGTGGAGAGCGCGCCCTCCCATTTGGAGACCGCCTGACGCGAAACCTCCATGCGCTCGGCGAACTCCTCCTGCGACCAGCCCAGCTTTTTGCGAAGTTGAACGATTTTGTCAGCCATTATCATGCCGTCAATCCTCCCAAACGATTCGGCGCTATGCTTCGCCGTTGACGGTATAATACGCGATTTCGCGGTTGCGGTGAATCAACGGGACCCGCACAATTTGTCAACCGCCGGTTACTGCCCGAAATAAACCAGCTCTTCCTCGGGCTTTTCGGCCGGTTCAACGCTTATCTCGGAGAGCACCACGCAGTCGCGGCGGTGTATGGCGCTGAACGCGGCGGACACCTTCGCCGTCAAATATATCCATTGGTCGGGCTTGGGGCGCTTAACGGCGTATTCGCACAGAAAGCCTATGCCAGCGATGTCGTTGGCGCAGCAGGTCATCGCCTGCCTGCCGAACACGTAATTTCGCTTGGGCAGGTTACTCATGTTAAACGCCATGCCCTTCACACGCACGGTTTTGCCGTCGTAGCGCTTGGGGTGCTCCATGCAGTCGATGTACCATATGCCGAACTGCGTGTCGGATATTTCGATCACGTCGGCTTTCAGGTCGTAAGGCAGGTCTTCCTCGCCCACTCCGTCGTCGCTCGTGCCGTCGGTGTTTTCGAATATGATGTTGCACGAATTGTTCATGCCCTTTATGATGCGGCGCATACGGCTCTTGGGCGTCGCTTCGGAACAGCGGTTGAATATGACCAGATCGGCGAGCTTCGGGGCTTCGGTCATAAGGTTGCGCATGTTGAGCATGTAGCTGTCGAACGTGCCCGCGTCAATTAGAGCCACCATCTGAGCAAGCTCCCACTGTTTGGGTTTTTTCACGCCGAACAGGTTTTCAACGCCCCACACGCTGTTGTATTCGATTATGACGCGCTCGGGCATATACAATGAGTCGAGCGAGCTTAAGCGGCTCTCGGTCAAGTCGGATATGTCGTCCACAAGCTCGCACACGGAGTTCGATTTGCGCAACAGCGCTTTTTCGTACTCCTCTATGCCCTCCTCGCACACCAGTATGAGCGTGCGCTCGCCCGACGAAAAGTCTTCGTCCTCGAGCATACTCTTTATGAGGCTCGTTTTGCCGCTCTCCAGAAAGCCCGTTATAAGGTATATGGGCACTCTTTCGACCTTATCGCCTTTTGCCATATGCGCGCCCTCACACGCCCAACAGGGCGGAAATCTCGGGTTTGTTGAGGTATGTGCCTATCACGCACAACCGTCCGGTGTAGTCGGCCGCGCCCGAACGCACATTGAACTCGCCCGGCACGTAGTCGAAGTGCAGCCAGCCGCCGTTCGAGCTTTCGACGATGCCCTTCGCGCGCAGCACTATGCCGTATTTATCTTCGTCTCCGAGGCGCGAAAGCGCGTCTTCCAGCGCGGAAGCGTCGAACTTGCGCACAGTCTCTATGCCGATGTTGTCGAAAACCTCGTCCGCGTCGTGATCGTGGTCATGGTCGCAGCCGCAGTCGTGGCAGTGATGTCCGTGCTCGTGTTCATGTTCATGCTCGTGTTCATGTTCATGCTCGTGCTCATGCTCGTGTTCATGCTCATGTTCGTGCTCATGTTCGTGCTCATGTTCGTGTTCATGCTCGTGCTCGTGTTCATGCTCGTGCTCATGCTCGTGGTGGTGGTGATGGTGCTCGTGGCGCGGGAACAGCTCGTCCACGTCGATGAGCGACGCGGGGTTCTCTACGGCGTTTATTATGGTCTCGCCCGTTATATCGTCCCACGGCGTAGTTATTATGCGAGCCGACGGGTTCTGCCCGCGTATCAGCTGCGTCGCGCTTTCGAGCTTTTCAGGCGACGCCGACTGTGTGCGGCTCAGCACGACGGTCTCGGCGCACTTTACCTGATCCTCGAAGAACTCGCCGAAGTTGCGCATATACATGCGGCATTTGAGGCAGTCTACGACCGTCGCGCAGCCCGCCAGCTCTATGTCGGCGTGCTCAGCAGCGTGATCTATAACGGCTCTGCGAATGTCCGAGAGCTTGCCCACGCCGCTGGGCTCGATTATGAGCCTGTCGGGCGCGAAGCGCTCGATGATTTCGTCTATAGCCTTTTCGAAGTCTCCCGCGAGAGTGCAGCATATGCAGCCGGAGTTAAGCTCGGTGATCTGTATGCCGCTGTCCTTCATAAAGCCGGAGTCGATGCCAATTTCGCCGTACTCGTTCTCGAGCAGCACGCATTTTTCGCCCGCGAACGCTTCTTTCAACAGTTTTTTGATAAGCGTGGTCTTGCCAGCGCCCAAGAAACCGGATATGATAGTAACCTTAGTCAATTCAAGCACCCTCTTAGTCGGATAATTTACCTTACGTATTGTAGCACAAATATGTCAATTTATCTCACATGAAATGTAAACGTTTTGATGCGCCGCCATTTTTGACAATTCAGGCGCCAAACTCGACTTTTTATCGGAAATGCCTTTAATCTTTATGTCAAATATGTATAATGAGAACGTCGAACAAAACCGAGAGGAGAAAAATATGAACGCGATAGAGATTCGCGGACTGACGAAGAAGTTCAAAGACCTGACGGCCGTCGATAACTTGTCGCTCGACATACATGAGGGCGAGCTGTTCGCGCTGCTGGGAGTCAACGGAGCGGGCAAGACGACGACGATAAGAATGCTGTGCGGTCTTTTGAAGCCCGACGCGGGCGACGTCAAGATGGACGGCTTTTCGCTGAGCACAGACGAGCAGAAGGTAAAATTGGTAACGAACGTGTCGCCTCAGGAGACGGCCGTCGCGCGCAACCTGACCGTGCGCGAAAACCTTGAAATGATGGCGGGCATATACGGTTTTGACAGAGCCGAGGCGAAGCGGAAAACAACCGACATAATTGGCAGATTCTCGCTTTCGCAGTTTGAAAGGAAGCGCGCGAAGACGCTGTCGGGCGGCTGGCAAAGGCGGCTGAGCATCGCCATGGCGCTCATTTCAGAGCCCAAGATACTGTTTCTGGACGAGCCGACGCTGGGGCTGGACGTGCTCGCGCGCCGCGAACTGTGGGCAACGATAGAGGCTTTGAAGGGGCATGTCACAGTGATACTGACGACGCACTACATGGAAGAAGCCGAGTCGCTTTCAGACCGCGTGGGCGTCATGGCGAACGGCAGACTTTTGACCGTGGGCACGGCTCGCGAATTGATTGAGCAAACGGGCGCAAAGGATTTCGAAAACGCGTTCGTCGCCATAGCGACGGGTAAGGGGGTTGCCTGATATGAAGCGCATGATGGTTTTCGCAAAGCGCAATATGCTTGAAATGGTGCGCGACCCTTTGAATTTGTGTTTCGGAATAGGCTTCCCCGTGGCGCTTTTACTGTTGTTGACGATGATACAGAACAGCATTCCCGCGGAGGAAGGCGCGGCAGAACTGTTCCCGATAACTAAACTCACGCCCGGCATGGCGGTGTTCGGTCTGTCATTCGTCGCGCTGTTTTCGGGCGTGCTAATAGCCAAAGACCGCTCCGAATCGTTTTTGATGCGCTTGTACAACGCGCCGATGCGCCCGTCCGACTTCATACTCGGATACATAGCGCCCGCGCTGCCGATAGCAATATGTCAGTCCGTCGTGTGCTTCATCGTGGGCGCGTGTCTGGGCTTCCAAATAAACATAAACGCGCTGTTATCGCTGTTGACGCTGATACCCACGGCTCTGCTCAACATATCGATAGGTATGTTGTGCGGAAGCGCGCTCACCGATAAGCAGATAGGCGGCGTGTGCGGAGCGCTGCTCACGAACCTGTCGGCGTGGCTTTCGGGCATTTGGTTCGATGTGAGCGCTATAGGCGGCGCGTTCGAGGCGACCGCCAACGCGCTTCCGTTCATACACGCGGTAAACGCGGCGCAGATGGCGGCGCAAGGCGACTTTACGCAGATCTGGACGGAGATCGCGTGGGTGGCGGGATATTCTATAGTGTTTACGGCAATCGCGGTGTTGGTGTTCAGGCGCAAGATGCGCTCCGAGAAAGCGTAACGCATGAAGCGCATACTGCTGATTGCGACCGGCGGAACCATCGCTTCCGAATGCGGAAGCGATGGTTTCGCGCCCGCTATAAGCGCGCGGGCGCTTTTGTCGTGCGCGCCTAAAATCGAAAGCATGTACGAGGTGGACGCGCTCCAGCCGGTGAACCTCGATTCCACGAACATGCGCCCGGCGGACTGGCTCAAAATCGCCGAGTGCATACGCTCAAACTACGAGCGCTGCGACGGTTTTGTTATCACCCACGGAACGGACACTATGGCATACACTTCGGCAGCGCTGACATATCTGTGCAGGCATTCGCCTAAGCCTATTGCGCTGACCGGCGCTCAAAAATCGATACTGACGGAAGACACAGACGCGCGCACGAATTTGTACGACGCGTTCGCTTACGTTTCAGACGAACGCTCTCACGGCGTGTCTATCGTGTTCGACGGGCGCGTCATAACCGGCGCACGCGCCCGCAAGGTGCGCACGAAGAGCCGTAACGCGTTCGAGAGCGTGGATTATCCGTATTTGGCGACGGTGCGCGACGGAAACGTTATACGCTATATAAACGAGCGAGCGCGGCATAATTGCGAGTTTCATTCGGCGCTCGAAACGCGCGTCGCCGCCGTGAAGCTCACGCCCGGTCTGAACGCGGACGCGTTTCGGGCGCTCAGGGGCTGTCTGGAAGCGCTCGTTATCGAGGGCTACGGCGTGGGCGGCGTGCCGTCGTCGGACGGCGGCGAATTGATAGACGAACTCAGGCGCTGGCGCGAGGACGGAAAGACGGTCGTCATAACGACGCAAGTGCCCTACGAAGGCAGCGACATGGCGCTGTACGAGGTCGGGCGGCGGGCGCTGTCGGGAGTCGAGGGCGTGTTGGAAGCGTACACGATGACCCCCGAAACGGCCGTCGTCAAGCTCATGTGGATACTGGCGCAGACGCGGGACACAAATAAAACGCGCGGGTTGTTTTATACGCCTATAGCTAACGACCTGCTCGGCATACCGCTCAAAACTCGGCTGTGAAAGGTATATTGTTCGAAATATGATTCGGAAGATGTCGGCGTATTTCAAGGGCGACGCGCTCAAGATGCTGCTTGGTCCCGCTCTGAAGCTCGCGGAAGCGGTTTTCGAGCTGTTCGTGCCGCTGGTCGTAGCGAGCATAATCGACAACGGCATAAAAACGGGAAACACCGCTCACATATGGCAAATGGGCGCGGCGCTGCTGGCGCTGGGCGCTGTAGGGCTGGCGTTCTCAATAACGGCGCAGTATTTCGCGGCGGTGTCGTCGGTCGGCTTCGCCTGCCGACTGCGCGAAAAGGTGTTTTCGCGCGTTATGGGCATGACGCAGGCGCAGACCGCGTCTCTGGGCGAGTCGACGCTCATCGCACGGCTCACATCAGACATAGACAGCGTGCAAAACGGGCTTAACTTGGCGCTGAGGCTCATGCTGCGCTCGCCCTTCGTAGTGTTCGGCGCTATGATAATGGCGTTCACGGTGGACGTTCGCAGCGCGTGGGCGTTCGCGGTGGCGATTCCCGTTCTCGGCGTATGCGTGTTCGGCGTTATGGCGCTCTCAGCGCCGCTTGTCACCCGCGCGAGGGAGAGCGCCGACGGATTGACGTCTCTCGCACGCGAAAACATAACGGGCGCGAGGGTCATACGCGCGTTCGGGCGCGAGAGCGACGAGAACGCGCGCTTCGGCGAAGTTTCACTGGAGCTAAAATCGCGCAGGGCGCGGGCGGGACGCGCGACGGCGCTCACGAACCCGCTTACGAGCGTCATAGTGAACGCGGCTTTGATTGCGTTGATATATACGGGCGCGCTGCGCGTCGAGATCGGCGGGATCACGCAGGGCGAATTGGTCGCGCTGGTCAACTATATGTCGCAGATACTCATAGAGCTTATAAAACTCGCGAACCTCACAATGTCGGTATCTCGCGCCGTATCGTGCTTCAAACGCGCGCAGGCCGTCGCCGAAATGCCCGAAGGCGCTGATATTTCAGAAGCTCTCGGCACGGCGAACGCGGACGGAGATGTCGCCGTCAGGTTCGACAACGTGAGCCTCACATACGAAAACGCGGGCGCGCCCGCGCTTAACGGCATCACGTTTACGGCGCGGGCGGGTCAGACGGTCGGCATCGTCGGCCCGACAGGGTCCGGCAAAAGCTCGCTTGTGAACCTTATTCCCCGCTTTTACGACGCGACCGAGGGCGGCGTGTATGTTTTCGGAAAAGACGTAAAGAGCGTTTCGGTTTCAGACCTAAGGCGAAAAATCGCAATCGTGCCCCAAAAGGCTATGCTGTTTAGAGGTTCGATAGCCGAAAACATAAGGTTCGGGCGCGAGGATGCGTCCGATAACGACGTAATAAAGGCGCTGACTGACGCGCAGGGCGCGGACATAATTAGCTCGCGCGGCGGCGGTACGGCGTCGGACGTGGGCGCGTTCGGGCGCGCGCTGTCGGGCGGTCAGAGGCAACGCGTATCGATAGCCCGCGCGCTCATAAAGCGCGCGGACATACTCATATTGGACGACAGCTCCTCCGCGCTCGACTTCGCGACCGACGCGCGACTGCGCGCCGCGATAGCCGAAAGGCGCGATATGACTGTGTTCATTGTGTCTCAACGCGCGTCGGGCGTCAGGAACGCAAACATCATACTCGTTATGGACGAAGGCAAAATCGTAGCCTCCGGCACGCACGCCGAATTGATGTCAACGTGCGGGCTTTACGCGGAGATATACAGAAGCCAGTTCCCGGAGGGAGACGAACATGCGGTATAAACTCAAACTGCTCGCGCGAATATTGCGTTTTCCGTCGGGCGGAAGGCTGTATATGGCGCTGTCGCTCCTGACGGCCGCCGTTACGGTCGCGCTCACGCTCGCCATACCCGCGCTCACGGGCGCGGCGGTTGACGCGGCGCGCGGTTATGGCGACATAGACATAAACGGCATAACGCGCATACTTTTACTGATAGGCGCGAGCGCGGTCGTTATGGCGGCGGTACAGTGGCTCATGTCGATTATAAACAACCGCCTCGCGTTCAACGCCGCCGAAAGCCTGCGCGTGAAAGCGTTTGAAAAGATAGGCAGGCTCGAAATAAAGACGCTCGACGAAAACGCGGCGGGCGACATTGTTTCGCGCGTCATGGCGGACGTCGACGCGCTCTCGGACGGCGTGCTGCTGGGATTTACGCACCTGTTCACGGGCGTTCTGACGATTCTCGGAACGCTGTTGTTCATGCTCATAACGAACCGCCTGATAGCGCTGGCGGTGGTCGCGGTAACGCCGCTGTCGCTCGTGGTGTCGGCGTTCATAGCGAAAAAAACGTACTCGATGTACGCGAAAACGGCGGAATCGAGGGGCGAGCTCTACGAGATAGCCGACGAGTGCGTGAGCGGCAAGCCGACGATCGCTGCGTTTTCGCTGGAAGATAAAATGATAAAGCGGTTCGCGGAGGCAAACGTCAGGCATAAAGATCGCGCGCTGCGCGCGGTGTTCTTCTCGTCGATCACAAACCCCTCAACGCGGTTTGTCAACTCGACAGTATACGCGCTGGTCGCCGTGCTCGGAGCGTTGATGGTCGCGGAGGGCGAGCACGCGCTCACGGTGGGCGGGCTTACGTGTATGCTGACATACGCGGGGCAGTACGCGAAGCCGTTCAATGAGATAAGCGGGGTCGTCGCCGAATTTCAAAACGCGCTCGCGAGCGCCGCGCGCGTGTTCAGCTTTATAGAACTTGACGAATTGCCGCCCGATCCGGAAACCCCCGCGCAAGCCGACGGCAGCGCGGGCGACGTGAGATTCGAAAACGTGTGCTTTTCATACGATAAATCGCGAAAGCTCATAGAAAACCTGAATCTGCACGTCAAAAGCGGCATGAGAGCCGCCATTGTGGGTCCGACGGGCTGCGGAAAGACGACCATCATCAACCTGCTGATGAGGTTTTACGAGCCGGATTCGGGAAGCATTTTCATAAACGGCGTAAACGCGAAGGACTACGCGATTTCGGATTTGCGCGCCATGTACGGCATGGTTTTGCAGGACACGTGGCTGCGCGCGGACACAGTTAAGGAGAACATACGCTTCGGAAACCCGGACGCCACGGACGAGCAGGTCGTTTTAGCCGCGAAAGCCGCGAACGCGCACGGTTTCATAACGCGCCTGAAGGACGGTTACGACACGCGCCTTTCAGAAGACGGCGGCGGGCTTTCGCAGGGGCAGAAGCAGCTTTTGTGCATCGCGCGCGTGATGCTCACGAACCCCGCCATACTGATACTCGACGAGGCGACAAGCTCAATCGACACGCGCACGGAGCTTGTTATACAAAGAGCGTTTTTGAATTTGATGAAGGGCAGGACGGCGTTTATAGTCGCGCACAGGCTGTCTACGATACTCTCGGCCGACATAATTCTCGCGATGCGCGACGGGCGGATAGTCGAGATGGGCAGTCACGCGGAACTGATGCGCAAAAACGGCTTCTACGCGGAACTGTATCTGAGCCAATACAAGTGAAAAAGGGCAAGTGAACCAAATGTATTCGGAAAAGTACGATGTGATAGTGGTCGGAGCGGGTCACGCGGGCTGCGAGGCGGCGCTTGCGTGCGCGCGGCTCGGAAAAAACACGCTGCTTCTGACATTAAACCTCGACTCGGTCGCCATGATGCCCTGCAACCCCGCCATAGGCGGCACGGCGAAGGGGCATCTGGTGCGCGAGGTCGACGCTCTGGGCGGCGAAATGGGGCTTGCGATAGACGATACTTTCATACAGTCGCGCATGTTGAACACCGGCAAAGGCCCCGCCGTCTATTCGCTCAGGGCGCAGGCGGATAAGCGGCTCTATAAGCGCCGTATGCGGGCAGCGTGCGAAAACCAGCAGAATCTCACGCTCAGACAGGGCGAGGCTAAGCGGCTCATAATCGAAAACGGCGCGGTTTGCGGCGTGGAGACGACGACAGGCGCGCGGCTTTCGTGCGGAGCTGCGATACTGTGCACGGGCGTGTATCTGAAAAGCCGCATCATAATCGGCGACTGCTCGTGGGAGGGCGGCCCGCAGGGGCTGGTCGCCGCGACATGGCTCACTCAGTCGCTCGCGGACGAGGGCTTCGACATACGCCGCTTCAAAACTGGCACTCCGGCGCGCGTGGACGCGCGCACGATCGATTTTTCGAAAACAGAACCGCAGCAGGGCGACCGGCCTATCGTGCCGTTCTCTTTCCTGACCGACCCCGCGCCGCTCGAAAACAGGGCGATGTGCTATCTGACATACACAAATGCCGACACCCACCGCATAATACGCGAGAATCTTCACCTGTCGCCCATGTATTCGGGAAAGATACACGGAACAGGCGCGCGCTACTGCCCGTCGATAGAGGACAAGGTCGTGCGCTTCGCCGACAAGGAGCGCCACCAGATATTTTTAGAGCCGGAAGGGCTCGACACAATTGAATGGTATGTGCAGGGCATGTCGTCCTCACTGCCCGAAAGCGTGCAGCGGGCAATGTATAAAACCGTACCGGGGCTTGAAAACGCGGTTCTGACGCGGCTCGCGTATGCCATCGAATACGACTGCATAGACCCCACGATTCTGAAAAGCGATCTGGGCGCTAAACACGTGAGCGGGCTGTACTGCGCGGGTCAGATAAACGGCACGTCGGGCTACGAGGAAGCGGCGGCGCAGGGCGTCGCGGCGGGCATAAACGCGGCGCTGGCTCTCGACGGAAAGCCTCCGCTCGATCTGAACCGCGCCAACAGCTATATAGGCGTTCTGATAGACGACCTGACTACGAAGGGCACGGACGAGCCTTACAGAATGATGACGTCCCGCGCCGAGTACAGGCTGCTGCTTAGGCAGGACAACGCCGATCTCAGGCTCACTGACATGGGCTATGCGTGCGGCTTGGCGGGAGAAAACCGCAAAAGGCTTACAGACGCCAAGCGCGAGCAGACTGAAAAGCTGTGCGGATATATGCGTCGGAAGTTCGTGCCCGTTTCCGAAAAAGTGAACGATATGCTTTCGGAAAAAGGCGAAACGCCGCTCGCCGCGGCGGCGCGGCTGTCCGACATATTGAAGCGCCCGAACGTGACGTTTTCCGACGTTCAGAAAATCGACCCGGCAGTTCCCGAAGCGTCGCCCACCGCTTCGGAGCAGGCGGAGATTGAGCTTAAATACGAGGGCTACATAGCGCGCCAGACGGCGGACGCGAACCGCTTTCTGCGCGACGAAGCGCTGGAACTGCCGCCTGACATTGACTATATGGCGATAGACTCGCTCAGGATAGAGGCGCGGCAAAAGTTGACGCGCGCGCGTCCGCGCTCGCTGGGACAGGCTTCGCGCATACCGGGCGTGTCGCCGGGCGACATAACGGTTTTGATGATACTGCTCGAAAAGCGGCGCAGAGCGGGGAGAACGGAAAAATGACGGAAAGAATCATTAACGCAGCACTGGCGATGGGCGTTGAAATCACGCGCGAACAGGCGGAAAAGCTGCGCGCGTATCACAATATACTCAAAGAAGCCAACCGCGAAATGAATTTGACGCGCGTTGACGAGGACGACGCGGAAGCTGCCGACAGAAACTACATCGACAGTCTCGCGGCGCTTCCGCATGTAGTAAACGCCGAACGCATAATCGACGTGGGCTCGGGCGCTGGTCTGCCCGGAGTGCCGCTCTCGATAGCGCTTCCGAGCGTGAAATTCGTGCTGCTGGACGCGCAGAAGAAGCGCGCGGAGTTTTTGAAAAGTGTGATACTCGCGCTCGGCTTGAATGCCGTAGCCGTAAACGGCAGAAGCGAGGATATGGCGCGAAACAGAGAATACAGAGATTCGTTCGACTTTGCGGTCGCCCGAGCCGTCGCGGAGACGCGCGTGTTGTGCGAATTGCTGCTGCCGTTCGTTAAGCCCGACGGCTTTATGCTGGCGCTGAAAGGCCCGCTCGCCGAGGATGAAGCGCGGGCGGCAGGCGCGGCTATGGATCAACTGAACGCGCGCCTTACGGGCATATACGACGCGCGCATACCGAACCGCGACTGGAATCACAAGATTGTGAAGATACAAAAACTCGCGCCGACGCCCGAAAAATTCCCGCGTAGGGCGGGCATGGCTGAAAAACGGCCGCTGTAACAGAACCGCATAAATAAGCATAACCAATCGCGCGAAGCGATAACTTCGTCGATTGGTTTTTTATATCAGCACAACACAGTATATATACTTTCGGGGGGCGATTGACAGATGGCCGAAAGCGTTTTTGACTATAGAAAACCGAGGGGAGCGCTCGCGAGAGTGCGCATTTCAGATATTTCAGACAACCCGTATCAGCCGCGCGCCGCGTTCGAGGACAAGAGCGTCGCGGGCTTGGCGCAGTCTATACGCGAATGCGGCCTCATATCGCCCATAGCGGTGCGCAGGGCGAAGACAGGCGGGTTCGTGCTGATAGCGGGCGAACGCAGGCTGCGCGCGCTGAGATTGCTCGGTCGGAGTTTCGCCGACGCAATAATAATCGAGGCTGACGAAATACAGAGCCGCGCGCTTTCACTGATAGAAAACATACAGCGCGAGGAGCTAAATTTCTTCGAGGAAGCCCGCGCGCTGCGGGAGCTTTTGATGGCTACGGGCGAGTCTCAGCAGCAGCTCAGCAAAAAGCTCGGCAGAAACCCGTCGACGATCGCGAACAGGCTCCGGCTATTGCGCCTGCCCGACGATGTGCGCGACATAATACTCGCGTCGAAGCTGTCGGAGCGCCACGCCCGCTGTCTCTTAAGGCTGGAGGAGCGCCCGGAGTGTCAGGCGGCGCTCGCGAAAGCCGCCGCCGAGCGCGGATACACTGTCAAAAAACTGGAATCGTTGGTCGAGCGCGCGCTTACGGAGGAAAAACCAAAAAAACGCGTGCGCACGGTCGTGCGCGATAAGCGCATGTTCGTAAACGCCATCGCGGACACTGTAAAGCGCCTGACGGGCGCGGGCGTGAACGCCGATTACAGGGTCGAGGAAAGCGAAACGCATATAAACGTCATAGTCTCGCTGTCAAAGGCGCGCTGAAAAAAATTGCTTGACCTTTCGCACGCGTATGTTATTATGTTGCGGGGGGTGTGTACATAATGATGACCGATATTGAAATAGCGCGCTCTGTCGAGCTTGAAAACATCTACGACATAGCGAAAAAACTGGGCATTGACGAAAAATACGTAGAGCCATACGGAAAGTATAAGGCGAAGATCGCGCAAGGCGCTCTCGATAAAGCGGGCGAACGAAGCGGGCGGCTCATACTGGTTACGGCGATAACGCCGACTCCCGCCGGAGAGGGCAAGACGACCACGACGGTCGGACTGGCGGACGCGCTCAGGCTGATAGGCAAAAATTCGGCGGTCGCGCTGCGCGAGCCGTCGTTGGGGCCGGTTTTCGGCGTGAAGGGCGGCGCGGCTGGCGGCGGCTACGCGCAGGTCGCGCCCATGGAAGATATAAACCTGCACTTCACGGGCGACTTCCACGCGGTGGGCGCGGCAAACAACCTGCTGGCGGCGATGATAGACAACCATATATATCAGGGCAATTCGCTTCAGATAGACCCGCGCAGGATCACATGGCGCAGGTGCGTTGACATGAACGACCGCCAGCTCCGAAACGTTGTTGACGGCTTGGGCGGGCGTGTGAACGGCACTCCGCGCGAGGACGGCTTCGACATAACGGTCGCGAGCGAGGTCATGGCGATACTCTGCCTGTCTCGGGACATGACAGACTTGAAGGAAAGGCTTTCGAAAATAATCGTCGGGTATACGTATTCCGACGAAGCCGTGACGGCGGGACAGCTAAAAGCGCAGGGCGCTATGGCGGCGTTGTTAAAGGACGCGCTGCGCCCGAATCTGGCGCAGACTTTGTACGGCACGCCAGCGTTCATACACGGCGGGCCGTTCGCGAACATCGCGCACGGCTGCAACAGCGTGCTGGCGACTCAAATGGCAGTAAAGTTGTCGGATTACGCGGTCACGGAAGCGGGCTTCGGCGCGGACTTGGGCGCGGAAAAATTTATCGACATAAAGTGCCGCATGACGGGGCTTCGCCCGAACGCGGTCGTCATAGTAGCGACTCTCAGGGCGCTCAAAATGCACGGCGGCGTAAAGAAAGACATGCTCAAAGCCGAAAACGGCGCGGCGCTCATAAAGGGGCTTGAAAACCTGCGCAGGCACGTTCGGAACATGAAGGACGTGTTCGGGCTGCCCTGCGTGGTCGCCATAAACCGATTCCCCGACGACACCGACGCCGAAACGGCGCTAGTTAAGGACGAGCTTTCAAAAGAAGGCGTGAACGCAGTCTCTAGCGAAGTCTGGGCGCGCGGCGCGGAGGGCGGGCGCGAACTGGCGCTGGAAGTCGTGAGGCTGTGCGAAACCGAAAGCGAAATGAGATTCGCGTACGACGAAAACGACACAATACAGAAAAAGCTCGACGCTATCGTTCAGAAGATATATCGCGGCGACAAAGCGGTTCTGTCGTCTGAAGCTAAAAAACAGGCGAAGAAGATAGCCGAGATGAACCTCGCGAACCTGCCCGTATGCGTCGCGAAAACGCAGTACAGCTTTTCGGACAAGCCGACGCTCACAGGCGCGCCGACGGGCTTCGAGGTCAACGTGCGCTCGTTGAAGCCGAGCGCCGGAGCGGGCTTCATCGTGGCGCTGACGGGCGACATAATGACAATGCCCGGACTTCCGAAAGCGCCCGCCGCGGAATCGATAGACGTAAACGGGGAAGGCGAGATAACGGGGCTGTTCTGATGAATAAAAAATGCCGCGGGGCTTGTAAGCTCCGCGGCGTATTTGAGTTTTGGGTTGTTTTATCAGGTGGATATGCGCGACGGGGGCTTGCACGAGGGGCAGGCTTTGTATGAGTGCTCGATAGCGTATTCGAGAGTCACGTTGCTCATTCCCGACAGCCCCAACGCCGTACAGCGAGCGCCGATGTGATAGTAATCCGAGGCGTTCGAACCTGTCTTGATGTAAACCGTGCTGCTGCCGGACGCGGACTGCGATGTTCCCGTAGCCGTGCCCGCCGTGCCGCCCGTTGTGCCGGAGCTTGTCGCGTTGGCTATGACCTTCGCGCATGTGGGGCACGCCTTTTTGTTGTTGGCGATGGCGACGCTCGCCTTCACCTGAACCGCGTTCTTCATGCCTGTGCAGTCGGATTTAGTGTGATAGTATTTGCCGTCCGACGTCGCGAAAACCATCAGCTTGTCGGCGGTCACGCACTTCGTGCACGGCGGCTTGCCCGCCGAAACAGCCTGCGCGAATGTCACGAGCTTCGCGTTCGCCATGCCCTTGCAAGTCGGGTCGGTGTGGAAGTTCGCGCCGTTCGTCGTGGCGTACACATAAGTGCTCGTCTTTCCCGTAACGGCAGCGCCGTTGCCGAGGGTGGTCGTTGACGACGAAGTGCTCAGCATGCTCGCGCATTTCGGGCACGCGGGTTTGTTCAAGGCAAGCGCCACGGACATTTTGTTGTATACCGCGTTCTTCATGCCTGAACAGTTGTTTTTGATGTGGAAGTATTCGCCGGTCGGCGTGGCGTACACGTATATAGTGTCGGCGCTCACGCACTTGGGGCAGGGCTTCTTATTATAGCTGTTCACGGCGAGCGCGAGCGAACCGTAACCCGCGTTCTTCATGCCGGTGCAGTCGGATTTGGTGTGGTAATATGTGCCGCCCGCCGTCGCGTAAACCATTGTCTGCGTCGGGGTCGCGCTGCCAGAACCGCCCGCCGTCGAGGACGTGCCGCCCTTTATACAAATCGAACACGCGGGCTTGCCCAGCGCTTCCCATTCGGCTTTCGTCTTGGTTATGGCGTTCTGCATACTCTGACAGTTGCTCACGGAGTGATAAGCCTTACCGCCGAGCGTGCCGTAGTATCCGATGCACTTGGGGCAGGCGGTCTTCTTGGCGGCTATGGCGTTCGCCTCGGTGACGACGGTCGCGCCCTTCATGTCCTGACAGTTGGCGTCGAGGTGATACCACGTGCCGTTTGTGGTGGCGTAGTAAACCTTCGCCGTAGTCGCAGTGCCGCCCACGGTGTTCGTGCCGCCCGCGCAGTTCGGACAGGCATTGAGTCCGCGCTGTTTCGCGAAGTCGAGCGTGACTTTATTGGCGCCGGTCAGACCGCCGCAGTCCTCTATAAGGTGGTATTCAATGCCCGCGTTCGCCATGTACACGTATGTAGTCTCCTCGGAGGCGTTCGTGTTGCCCGGAGACACAATTCCCACGCCTGCAGTCGAAGTAGGCGCAGAGGTCGTGGACGAGGGCGCGACCGTCGGGGAAACCGAAGGCGCGGCGCTTTGAACCTGAGACGACGGGTTCAAAAACGGAGTGTCGTTGGTGTTCTGTATATCGTCGTTGCCGGACGAGAACAGCGGTATGAGCAATATGAGCAGTATTATGAACCATATGATGCTCGCCGCCGAAAGCGTCGTGCGCAGCGTTATATCGAACTTGTTGCCGCGCCACAGAAGCCACACGCCCACGGGCGGTAAAAGCACGAGCAGCGCGTATATCAGCCAATCGCTCGAGCCGCCGCTTTGCTTTTCGGGTTCGTCGTCATACTCGGCAGGCTCATATTCCTGCTGCTGTCCGGCGTAGCCGTCGTCGTCATCGTCATAGCCGTAAGGCTGTTGATTCTGATCGTACTCGCCGTCGTCTGCGTAACCCTCTTCCTCGGGCGCGTCGTCGTCGAGGTTCTTGAATATATCCGGGTTGTAGCCCAGATTCTCGGCGTCCTCGTCGTCGTCATAGCGCGCCTGACCGCCGTCGTCGGCATAGCCGTCGTCGCCGTATTCGGCGTCGTCTTCGTACTCGCCGTCGCCGTAGCCCGCGTCGTCGTCCTGATACTCGCCTTCGTCAACGTCGTCGCCGTCGCGGCCGTAGTCGTCAACGTATCCGTCGTCGTCGGCATACGCGTCGTCCGCGTCCTCCGCGTCGCCCGCGCCGTAGGCGTCGGCAAAGCCGTCCTGATTTTCGTCGTCGTCAAAATCCCACGCGCCCAAATTCTCGTTTTCCGCGTTGTTCGGGTCGTCCCCGCCCGATTTCGAGAATTTTCCCTTAATATCTCCGAACTTGAAGCCTGCCATATTTATCTCCCTCATATATATAGCTGTCGCTCATGATATGTATATGCTCACCGCTATAATCATACACCATCTGTGTCGCTTAGTCAATAATTTTGACGCGGAAAAAAGATAATTTTGAAATATTTAGAGGCTTAACTTTTCTTAATTCTGAAATATTTACAGTATATTTACTGCAAGTATGCCGCAACCGATGATAGAAAAGTCGCGTCTAATATGATATAATTTTTAAGCCCGCTTATGCGGGCGGCATGTGATTATCACCCACACAGGAGGATAACCCGATGACGGATTCCCCGCGACACGCAAAAACAAGCAAAACCCCAACGCGCGCGACTGCCGCGCGTCCGGGCGCTCGTCCCGCGCGCCCCGCCGCCGGAAACGCGGCGATAACCTCGGGAGCGGCGACGATGCGGCGCGCAAACAAGCGCAGAGGTCAGAAAAACATAAATTGGTCGATGGTGCTGGCGCTTTCGGTGATAGCCGTTATCATAATAGGCGTGCTGGCGCTGATAGGCATAGGCATAAACAGTCTCGTATCAGGCGGCGACAAAACGGTGAAAGCGTCGGCGTCGTCAAACGCGCGCATATATTCCGAGAACACCGCAACTCCCACTCCTCAGCCGGAAGCCACGCAAACGCCGGAAGCGCCCATAACGGTCCCTGTGGTCAATATCAATAACGCAAACACGCAAGCGCCCGTCCAAAGCGACGGCCTGCGCTCAGCGCGCATACGCAACATAGGCGATTTCGTCATACACAAGGTGCTCATCGATAACGCCGCGAGTCTCGCGAAGACGACGGGCGTAAACTACGCTTATGATTTCATGCCCATGATCGAGCCGATCGCCGAAGTGATGGGCAACGCCGACTTTACGGTGGTGAACGTAGACGGCTCTCTCGGCGGCAAGAAATATTACAGATTCGGCTACAGCGGCTATCCGCAGTTCAACACGCCCGAATATTTGCTTATAGCGCTGCGCGACGCGGGAGCGGACATGCTGACCCTCGCGAACAACCATATGCTGGACGGCTGGTATGACGGTCTGAAGGCGACGATGGACAACATCGACGCTATAGGTCTTAAGCATATAGGCGCGAGCCGCACTCAGGAGGAGCGCGACAAACCGCGCATATTCGAAGTGAACGGCATTAAGATAGGCTTCATGAACTACACGCAATACCTGAACGAAATGGACAAAGAACCGTCGCTCGACAAAAACGCGATGCTGTTCGGCGTGAACGCCGTGAGCAACTCAAACCCCGTCGAGGACGCGGCCGCGCTCAGAAAGGCGGGCGCGGAAGTCATTGTGTGCTATATGCACTGGGGCGCCGAATACGAATCAACGCCCAATACAAACCAAACAAAGATGGCGAACGGGCTTGCCGCCATCGGAGTGGACGTCATAATCGGCGGACACCCGCACGTCGTGCAATACGCGAAGTGGCTGAGCGGCAAGGACGCAAACAACCAGCCGCACGAGACGCTGTGCCTGTACTCGATGGGAAACTTCCTGAGCGATCAGCGCACAAAGCTGAGGGACGGCGGCATTATATTCGACTTCACTATACAGGAGCGCGCCGACGGAAAATTCGATATAGTGTCTCCGTCGTACCTGCCCACATGGGTGTGGCGCACGGGCACGGAGGAATCGGGGTTCAACTACAAGGTGCTGCTCATATCCGACTATCTGAACACGCGCCCCGTAGGCATGAGCGACGCGGACTATAACAGCATGATGACGAGCTATTCCGATAACATCGCCGTGATGAGCAAGGGCGTAGGAGAACAGGCGTATAAGTAAATAGCATGAACCGCCCCCGAAAGCGCATACAATGTGCCGAAGGGGCGGTCATATGTTCAGAACTGTTGTGGCGGACGGAGAAACGCCTCAGGCGCTGAGTTTGAGGTTGAGCCGTCCTTTATGCATGATATTGCGCGCGAACGGCGTGTTTTCCTCGGCGTGGTTGTATCCGGGCACGGAAATCAACGTGCCGGACGCGGACTACTGCGCGAAAAGCTCAAACGCCTGCCCGACGCGCGTTATGAACGCGCCGCCGACCCGCAGGCGCGTATACATAATCGCCGACGGCGAAACGCTTGAAGACGTATGCCGCGCGACGGGTCTGCCCGAAAGGTGCGTGCTCGCGAACGCGGGGCTTGCGAGATTCGAAAACTGCGCGGGGCGAACGGTGTGTCTGCCCGTGCCCGCGCCCGATTCGCGAACGCGCACGGTGAAGCCCGAAGAAACGCTTGCGTCTATAGCGCCCGACACGGAGACGGCTTTGCGAATAAGGGCGCTCAACAGCGTGTGGGGAAACGTCTACCCCGGCATGAAGCTGCTCATACCGTCTGATGCGGAGTGATTTTTTGAAGGTAAAAACAATAGCCCGCACCGAATGGCACGGAATAGAGGAACGCGCGTATGCCTACGCGCCGTTCGAAGCGTTCGGCCTGCGCGGCGAAGCGGGGCTTATGCACATGACGCGCGTGGACGCTCCGCTTTCTGTCGGATCGGAGGGCGGAGACATATACATAACGGGCAATGGCTACGAATGGCTGCAGCTCGCGCCCGCAGGCGAGAATTTTTGGTTCACTGTGATGTTCGACGGTTCAGGCAGCATATTTCAATATTATATCGACATAACCATAGAAACCCACGCGCTGCCCGACGGGCGCGCGTGGTTCATAGACGGAATACTCGATTATGTGATGAGCGCGGACGGCGAAATCGTATTGCTCGACGCGGACGAACTCGCGGAGGCATATAAGGAAGGCAGGATTACTCCCGCCGAGCGCTCGCGGGTTATGCGCGCGGCCGAGCGCGTATACGAGTTAATCAACGGACGCGAGCCGCTTTTGCGCGCGGCGTGCGAGCGCATACGTTCGGAAATGCTCCCCTATATCGTTTGATTCGCGTCGGGCGCCAACTGAAGCGTATGCGCCCGCCCGAATATATAGTATTCCAGCCAGCCGCTTCTGTCGGCGTCGCCTGATTTCGTTAAAAGCGTCACAGAGAACTTGCCGTTTGAAAACGACTTTATGTCCTTTGGTCCTATGTCGGACTCGACCGTGTACGCGTCCCCGTCCAAAGCCTTCGCGCTGAACTGCGCCCATTCGGCCATAAAAATTGAGTAGTTGCGCGCGTCGACGTATATTTCTACAAACGAATACTCGTTTACAGAGCCGAGCGCTTCCGCGCCTTCAATGCGCCCGGTGCTTATATCGTAGGCGATTTCATTGAACCGCGCTTCCACTTGGCTCGCGGGCGTTACGGTGACGGTCACGTCTACGGACAGCCGCGACGATATGATGTAGTACGCCAAAAACAGCACAATGGCTATGGTCAGACCCGTCAGAAATTTCGCGATCGTTTTCATATATAATCTCCCGCCGTTTATGAATATAAGATGCTCAACGATTTGCGCGCGTATGCGTCGCGATTTTAGTTGAACGTGATAAACTCTATGCCCCTAAGCGCGTCGTTTTCGCGTATAGCGCCCAAGCCCGATATGGCGGCAGTCGTCATGAGCGTACCCTTTCGGTAGAACAGCCCCAGAAAAGGCAGCTCATCGACGAATTTCAACTGCACCTGACTGTACAGAAACTTAAACTGCGTTTCGTCAGTCGTTTCGTATATCGCCTGCAACAGGTTCTGCATTCCCGCGTCAGAATAGCCCGAATAGTTCAGGCTTCCGTTCGAGGCGAGCAGAAAAGCCAAGTCCGGCACGAGCGACAGGTTCACGCCGCACAGTATCATGTCAAATTCGTCCTTGCGTATGCTCTTTTGCACGTCCGCTTTAGATTTTGTCGAAACGTTCGCGACTATTCCGAGAGGTCTCAACTGATCGCGTATAAGCTCCGCCGCGTGTACGCCGAAGCGCGTCGAGAGCACTCTGTCG
>CAYVPJ010000017.1:0-59079 GCA_964453505.1 uncultured Oscillospiraceae bacterium
CGTAGTCGACGGCTATGAGCTTCTCGACGGTCGACTTGAGTTTATCGCGGCGCTGCTGCGTGCCGAGGTTCATGCCGAAACCGAACTCGGCGTTGTCCTCGAACAGGCTGTTCGCCCACGCGGGGCCGTAGCCGTTTTCGTTGACGGTGTAGGGGCAGGTGGGCGCGCTGCCGCCGTATATCGACGAGCAGCCGGTGGCGTTCGCGATTATCATGCGGTCGCCGAAGAGCTGTGTCACGAGCTTGACATAAGGCGTTTCGCCGCAGCCCGCGCAAGCGCCCGAGAACTCGAACAGAGGCTTTTTGAACTGGCTGTCCTTGACGGCTTTCAGGTTCAGCTCGCCCTTGTATTCGGGCAGAGTCTGAGCGAAGTTCCAGTTCGCTTCCTGCGCTTCCTGAGTGCCGAGCGGCTTCATGACGAGCGCCTTTTCCTTGGCGGGGCACACGTTTACGCAGTTTTCGCAGCCCGTGCAATCCAGCGGGGAGAGCTGCATACGGTAGTTGAGACCCTTAAACTTCGGGCCGAGCGCGGGCTTGGTCTCAAACGCCTCGGGCGCGGACGCGAGCTGTTCGTCGGTCGCGAGGTACGGGCGGATCGCGGCGTGCGGGCAAACGAGCGAGCAGTTGCCGCACTGTATGCACTTGGTGATGTCCCATTCGGGAACTTTCACGGCGATGCCGCGCTTTTCGTATTTGGTGGTGCCTGTGGGCACGCTGCCGTCCACCGAGAACGCGGACACGGGCAGTTTGTCGCCTTCCTGAGAGAGTATCGGCGAAATAACGGCGTCGAAGTATTCGGTCGCTTCGACCTTAACGGGCGTCGCGCCTTCGGTCGCGGTCTTCCACGCTTCGGGCACTTTGACTTCCTTGAGGCCGCTGATGGCGATGTCGATGGCGTCGCAGTTCATCTTGACGACGGCGTCGCCCTTCTTGCCGTAGGACTTCTTCGCATATGCCTTCATATAGCCGTCGGCATCCTCGTAGGGGATTATGTCGGCGAGCTTGAAGAACGCGGCCTGCATCGTGGTGTTGATGCGGTTGCCCATGCCGACAGACGCGGCGAGCGAGATGGCGTCGATAGTGTACAGGCGCGCTTTCTTCTCGGCGAGCTTGCGCTTCATGGACGCGGGCAGCTCGGTCTCGAGCTGGGCTTCCGTCCACGGGCAGTTCAGCAGGAACACGCCGCCGGTCTTGAGGGCGCTCACCATGTCGTACTTGGTGACGTAAGCGGGGTTATGGCACGCTATGAAATCGGCGCTGTCGATGAGGTAGGTCGATTTGATGGGCGTGTCGCCGAAGCGAAGGTGGCTCACCGTTATGCCGCCCGACTTTTTCGAGTCGTAGCTGAAATACGCCTGCGCGTACTTCTCGGTGTGGTCGCCTATGATTTTGATGGAGTTTTTATTCGCGCCGACGGTGCCGTCAGAGCCCAAACCGTAGAACATGCACGCGACCGTGCCCTTGGGCGCGACGTCGAGCGTTTCGCCGAGCTTGAGCGAGGTGTTTGTCACATCGTCGGTTATGCCCACGGTGAAGTGGTTCTTGGCGGGGTTGGCGGCGATGTTGTCGAACACCGCTTTGACCATCGTCGGGTTGAACTCCTTAGAGCCCAGACCGTAGCGGCCGCCGACGACTGTGACGTCGTGCCTGCCAGCTTCGCGCAGCGCCGTGCACACGTCCTCGTACAGAGGCTCGCCCAGAGAGCCGGCTTCCTTCGTGCGGTCGAGCACGGCTATAGCCTTCACGGTCGCGGGTATCGCGTTTATGAAGTGCTCCATCGAGAAAGGACGGTACAGGCGAACCTTTATCAGACCGACCTTTTCGCCCTTGTTCACAAGGTAGTTGACGGTTTCTTCTATCGCGTCGCAGCCGGAGCCCATCGCGATTATAACGCGCTCGGCGTCCTTACAGCCGACATAGTCGAACAGGCGGTACGCCCTGCCGGTTATGCCCTCGACGGCCTTCATGACTTCCTCGACTATGGCGGGGGTGGCGATATAGTTCTTGTTCGCGGCCTCTCTGCCCTGGAAGTATATGTCGGGGTTCTGGGCTGTACCCTTCTGATGAGGGTGCTCCGGGTTCAGCGCGCGGGCGCGGAAAGCGTCGATGGCTTTCCAATCGACGAGCTTTTCGATGTCTTCATACGCGATGTCTTCGATCTTCTGTATTTCGTGGCTGGTGCGGAAGCCGTCGAAGAAATGCAAAAACGGCACGCTTGATTTGAGCGTGGACAGGTGCGCGACCAGCGCGAGATCCTGCGCTTCCTGCACAGAGTTGGAGGCCAGCATGGCGAAGCCTGTCTGGCGGCACGCCATGACGTCGGAATGATCGCCGAATATCGACAGCGCGTGATACGCCAAGGCGCGCGCCGACACGTGGAAAACGGCGGGAAGCTGTTCGCCCGCGATTTTGTACATGTTCGGTATCATCAAAAGCAGACCCTGCGACGCGGTAAACGTCGTCGTGAGCGCGCCCGCGACCAGCGAACCGTGCACCGCGCCCGCCGCGCCCGCTTCGGACTGCATCTCGGCGATTTTGACTTCTTGACCGAATAGGTTTTTGCGACCCGCCGCCGCCCATTCGTCCGCGACCTCCGCCATCGGAGACGAGGGCGTGATGGGATAGATCGCCGCAACGTCTGAGAACGCGTATGCGACGTGGCTTACGGCGGTGTTGCCGTCTACGGTCTTTCTGATGCTCAAAGTAAAGAACCTCCTTGTATTGGTGTAGAATAAAGCAGCTTTCGAGCATTACTTTACATGTTACACATTATAAAACTCGTTCGCCGCAAAGTCAACAACAGTATTATTGGCAACGTGCAAATAACAATTAACATCGCATGTGATTCATAGCCGACAAAATTTTCCGCGACAAAAAGCGCCCGTCCGGCGTGGACAGGCGCTGTTAAGCCCGTTCGTTATTTGGCTTCTTCCTCGACCTTGATGACCTGCTCTCCATCATAATAGCCGCAGGCCTTGCAGACGCGGTGCGAAAGCTTCATTTTGCCGCAACGGGGGCATTTCACTATGCCGGGCAAAGACAGTTTCCAGTGGGCGGAACGGCGCGAATGTTTTCTCGCCTTTGATATTTTACCTTTCGGTGTCGCCATGGTCACACCTCCTCATTATTGTCGTCGTTCAACAGGCTGCCAAGCGCGGAAAACGGATTTTGCTTATTAAAACCGCTATCGCACAGGCATTTTACATAATTGCGATCCGCGCCGCACACGGGGCACAGACCGGCGCAGTCCGCGCGGCACAGGAAACGCATTGGCAGTTCAAGCAGCACCGCCTCGCGAACGACAGAATCGAGATCGATTTCGTCCGCGATCATCGGGTATGCCTCCTCGCCGTCTCCGTCGGGCGCGAACATTTCGTCGATGCTTGCCGTAACCTTTACGGTCGTCGGCTTAAGGCAGTCGGCGCATTTTGACGCGGCGCTCAGGGTTATTTCGCCCTTAACGCTCACGCAGTCGCCCGCCGCCATATATTCGCCCTTCAGCGCCGCTTGCGTGAATGTAACGGCGTCTCCCATTATTTCGGCAGGCTCGATATTGAAGAGCATATCCAGAGGATACGCGTCTCCCGGATGCTTGAGAGCCTGTGAAACGTTAAACATTATAGAGACTCCTCCCGCAACAGCCTTTATAGTATAGCCGCGCGAATCGCTTTTGTAAAGTTATATTTTTGTTCTATTTTCGAGCGTTTATTTTTGGTAACGAAGGGTTTTTGCGGTAACAAACGCGGGCGCGGGCGCGTCTATATATGTATGACGCGCTGAGGGGGCGGAATATTCGTGAAACGTTCGGGCGGCGATATAAACGTATTGTGGCGGCTGTTGCTCATACCCGCGTTTTTGGGCTATCTGTACGCGTTCGAGTTCTTCAAGCTGATATTTGAGTCGTCGGCGTCTTTTGAACAGCACGCGTGGGATTATTTGATGCTCGCGGCGTGCGTCGCGGGCTTTTTATGCATAATGTTCGCGTCGTCGAACCGAAAAACCGTTCTCGCCGTCGGGCTTATACTGATAACGATACCCATATGGCTCGGCATGTCGGCGGGCGTGGACGTTTCGAGTGCCAAGAAGATAAACGCGGCGGATTTGGATTACGCTAAAATCGCGCTCTGCGCGTCAGCCGCGCTGTGGGGGCTTCTGCCGGTGCGCGGAAAGCGCGCGAGAGAGTGGGAAAAAGCGCCGCTGGCTATCGCGCTCATAATTCGCGCGGCGGCGATAGCGCTTTTAGACGTGTCCGACGATTTCTGGCTGTGCGATTCTATAATGTTCGCGCTGTCAACGCTTATCGGCTGCGCGGTCGACTGCGCGTATCGCGCTCCGTGCCTGCCCGACATAGCTGTGCCCGTCATAACATGCGGCTGGCTGGCGCTCGCCATGTGCGCGGTGACTGACGTTAAATACGCTCTGTACGCGAGCATCGCGCTGTCGCTTGTGTGCGTTACGGCGCTGTTTCGCTCAAAACCCGTCCGCAAGCTGTATACGGGGCACATGCTGACGCTCGCGGGAATGATCGCGAACGCCGTAGTGATGTTAATGTTCTACGATTTATTCTGACGGGTTCAGAACGTCGTTGGTCACGCTCCACGCGCGCACGCGCCAGCCCCACTCGTTTAAGCGGAACACGCTTACGCTCGCGTTTTCGCACATGAGCTGACGCGGGTGCTTTTTTATGCCCAAAATATGCGCGGCGACGGACATTATGAATCCGGCGTGCGACACGACGGCTATGCGCGATAGATTTGAATACCCCTCGAGGTATTTTAGAAACTCGGCGGCGCGTCCTAGCAGGTGCTCTATGCTCTCGCAGTCGATGCCCAGCGGCGCGTAGCTGAAATCGTAACGGCACTTTATGTATAGCTCGCCGAAGCGAGCGTACATTTCGTCTTTGCTTTTGCCGCGCATGGTCGTGTTGTTAAGCTCCCTCGCGAGCGCGGTCATAGTGCGCGGCATACCGGGAAACACTATGTCGGCGGTCTGCTGAGCGCGCAGCACGTCGCTTACGAACAGCTTGTCGAAGCGTATGCCCTTTATCATGTCGCGGGTGCGGGCAGCCTGCTCGCGCCCTTTTTCGGTGAGCGGTATCGGCGACCAGCCCGAATGCGTCATATCAACGTTTGCGGTGCTCTGTCCGTGGCGTATGAAGTAAACGTCCATTTATCATATCTCCGATTTGATTTTCTTCATTATAAATCCGCGCTCGGAAACGCGAAAGCAACTGTATGTGAAAAATCGCCGTAAACGTTTGCGTTCGCGCTATGTGTGTGGTAATATATGTCAATCACGCTTTATGGGGTGCTGACGTATGCGGGAGTCGTTCTCGAACGTGTTCAGGCGGGCTTTCAGGGCGTTCGCCGTATGGGTTCTGTCGCTGATAGCGCGTTTGAAATTCAACGCCACGGCCGTTATAGACGAACGCGGAATCGACGAGCGCGCGGTGTTCATGTGCAATCACACTTCCGTATGGGATTTCGCGTATCTTATAAACGCGCTGAAACCCCGCCGCGTAAGGTTCGTGGCGACGAGCATCGAGTTTGAGAAGAACAGGGCTTACGCGTGGATGCTGAACGCGCTGGGCGTTATAAAGAAAAAGCAGGGCGCGCACGACGCGGCGTGCGTGCGCAACATGCTGAGGGCGTGTCGGGCTGGCGACATAGTGGCTCTGTATCCGTCCGGCATGACATCGCCCGACGGCAGACCCGCGTGGCGGGTGCTAGAAGGCACGGGCAAGCTGGCGAAGCTGACGGGAGTTAGCGTGTACGCGGCGGTGACATACGCGGGCTTCATAAGCCGCCCGCGATATGCGCGCAAGGCGTATAAGGGGCGCGTTGAAACGCATATAAAGCGGCTGTTCACGGCTGAGGAAGCGCAAATAGCGAGCGCGGACGATATACAGAGAGCTATCGAGCGCGAATTGTGGTTCAACGACTGGGATTTTCAGGAGCGGGCGCGCGTCAGCTTTCGAAATATTCGCAAGCCCGACCACGTGACGCGCGTGTTGTACCGCTGTCCTGCGTGCGGCGCGGAGAATATGTCGGAAACGAAAACATCCATTAGGTGCGATAGCTGTTTGAGCGAATACGAGCGCGACGGACACGGCTTTTTTAAGGCGGTTTCGGGCGAATGCCCGCGTCGGCTGGACGAGTGGGTCGATACTGAAACGGCCGAGTTAAAGCGCGAAATACAGAGCGAAAACTTCGAGCTGCGGGCGCGAGTCAGGTTGCTGAGGCCTTCGGGTAAAAGCGGGTATTCAGAGACGGACGCGGGCGAATTGACGCTCGATCGCGAACGCCTGAAGTTCAGGGGCGCGAACGCGGCTCACGCGTGGAATTTTTCGAGCTTCCAATATTTCATAATGAACGACGTTGACTTTTTGCACATATACGCGCTTAACGGCGCGTTCCGGTTTGTGTTCGACGACCCGCGCCTGATTATGAAATGGTTTTTCGCGCACAGGCTGCTCACCGGCGGCGAGCCGGGAGTCTAGGCGGCGCGGCCGAACAGCCCGCGCCTGAGGGCGCTTATGAACCACATATATTCCCGATTCGCAGGGCGGACGCTCAGCAACAGGCGTTCGCACTCGTCGCACAGCCAAAAAGAACACAAAAGCCGGTTTGACGGTCGGCTCTTACAAAAGGCGCAGTATCCGCTCAATTCTTAACCCTCCGAACAGCGTTTGACGTTGACATTTTTTCTCTCCGAATGTATTGTATATGATGAAGTATCATATGCTAAACGCGGAGGGGTTATGCAGAAACGCGCGTCCGTCGGAGGCTTTGACATAGAAATATTGTATGAGGACAATCACCTGCTTGCGGCGGTGAAGCCCCCGAATCTGCCCGTGCAGGCGGATTCGTCACATGACGCGGATTTTCTGTCGATTCTAAAGAAGTATATTGCAGTTGAATACAAGAAGCCGGGAGACGCGTATCTGGGGCTGGTGCACAGGCTCGACAGACCCGTGGGCGGCGCGATGGTGTTCGCGCGCACGTCGAAAGCCGCCGCGCGGTTGAGCGCGCAGTTTGCCGGGCATACGGTCGATAAAAGGTATTTGGCGGTGCTGGAAGGCTCGCTTAAGTCGGAAACAGAGTTTGCGGACCATGTCGTGTGGGACGAGCGCGCGGGAAAGACGCGCGTCGTCGCGGAGGGCGTTGATGGCGCGAAGGAAGCGCGCTTAATAAGCAGGCCGTTATGCGAGCGGGACGGGCTAACGCTTGCGGAAGTGCGACTTCTGACCGGGCGAAAACATCAGATTCGCGCGTCCCACGCGAACGCGGGGCTGCCGCTGTGGGGCGACGCGAGGTACGGGCGCGGCAAGCCCGGTATGCAGATAGCGCTGTGGGCGCGTTCGCTCGCGATCGAGCACCCGACGCTAAAAACGCGCTTGCAGTTTACAAGCCTTCCGCCGCGCGAGGGCGCGTGGAGAGTTTTCTATGACATTATCGAAACATGCGGAGGAGTTGAATGAAAAGGCTTAGGTCGTCAGGCCTGTTGGTCATACTGTGCCTTGTAGTCGTGCCCGTTATGGCGTATGCGACGGGCTGGTTTTCCGTTGACAGCTTTGCGTCGGCTGTGTGCGCGGGCGCGGCGCTCGGAGCTATGCGGCTGTTTCTGGCGCCGCTGCTCAAGTTCATATCGAAACCGCTGGGCTGCGCGACGCTGGGCCTTGCATATTTCGCGATAGACGTGCTGCTCATATATCTGGCTGAGTTTGTGCTGGGCGGGTTCGACATAACGAGCATACTGGGGCCTGTCGTAACCGCTGCAATTATAAACGCGCTGAGCGCGGTGCTCATAAAAGCGCGATGAGGAGAATGGAAAAAGTGAAAAAGATTGCGTTATTGCTGTTGGTCGCCGTGTTCGCGGCGGGCTGCGCGGAAGCCGAAGTGAACGTTGTGTGCTCGCTGTTTCCGCAATACGATTTTGCCAAGGCGATAGCCGGGGAGCGGGCAACCGTATCAAAGCTATTGCCCGACGGCATAGACAGCCACGAATACGAGCCTTCGGTGCGCAATATGCTGAACACCGACGCGGCGGATCTGTTCATATACACAGACCCCGAACTTGAAGCGTGGGTCGAGACGTTTTCGGGCGGGTTTTCGCACGTAAAGACAGTCCGCTGCGCGGAGGGCATAGACTTGGAGGCGCTGTCCGCCGACCACGCGGAAGAGCACGACGAACACGGGCATTCATACGACGCGCATATATGGCTCGACCCGACGCTCGCCGTTGTGATGTGCGAAAACATATGCGACGCGCTGACACAGATAGACCCCGAGGGTTCGGAAGTATACGCCAAAAACTGCGCGGATTACGTGGCTCAGCTAAACGAACTCGACGCGGATTTTATGCGGCTGTTTTCGGAACACGCGGACGCGGAACTGTATTTCGGCGGCAAATTCGCGTACAGCCATTTTCTGAGGCACTATAACGTGAAATATCTGACCGCCTACGACGGCTGCTCCGACGAGGGCGAGCCGGGCGCGAGAGCCGTTATAAACATCGCGAAAGAAATGACCAAGCACGGCGCGAACATCATATTCACAGACGAAATGTCGTCGGGCGACGTGGCGTCGGCTATCGCCGAACAGACGGGCGCGCGGGTGCTCGTGTTCCACACGGCGCACAATGTATCGAAAGAGGACCGTGAGAGCGGGCTTACGTTCTTGGACATTATGCGCGGAAACCTGGAAAACATAAAGGCGGCGCTCGAATGACGCCCGCGGGAGGCACTGAACAAATGAACGATGGCATATTGGTGTGCGTGAGGGACGTGTCCATAAACTACGGCTCGGGGCGGCAGGACGCTATTGAGCATGTTTCGATGGACGTAAGGCGCGCGGAAATACTGGCGCTTGTCGGCTCGAACGGCTCCGGCAAGTCAACGCTTATGAAGGGCATACTGCGCCTGATGCCGCTGACGGCGGGCGAGATAGAGCGCCAAAGCGGGCTGAAGGTTTCATATTTGGCGCAGATTCACCTGTCGGAGCGCGATTTTCCGGCGACGGTCGGCGAAATTGTTTTGTCGGGCACGCTCAAGCGCGGGTTTTCGCCGCTGTATTCGAGCGCGCAGAAGAAAAAGGCGCGCGAGGCTATGGAAATGCTCGGCATACTCGATTTGCAGAAGACGCAAATAGGCGCGCTGTCAGGCGGGCAGATGCAGCGGGCGCTATTGGCAAGATGCGTGGCGGGCGAGCCTGAACTGTTGCTGCTCGACGAACCGTGTTCGGCGCTCGATCCCGCGATAACGCGCGATTTGTACGAGCTGTTCCGCAGGCTGCGCGACGAAAAGGGCGTGTCGCTCGTCGTCGCCACGCACGACTGGGATTTTGTTCGGGAGAGCGCCGACAGGGTGCTCGTGCTTGACAGGCATGTCGAATACTTCGGAGACATATCGGGCTGGAACGGAATGGAGGAAAAGCATACATGCCACCACTGATGAATCTACTCAGCATAACCTCCTCCGAAATAATTCTGGCGCTGTCAAACCCCGCCATACTCAATGCGCTTGCGGTGGGCGCGATAGTGTCTTTGTGCGCGGCGATGCTGGGCGTGATACTGGTTTTGAAGCGCTATGCGCTTATAGGGCACGGCTTGGGCGAGGTGGGCTTCGCGGCTACGTCTATTGCGTCGCTCATAGGCATGGGCGATTATCCGCTGCTTGTGGCGATACCGCTTGTGTGCATATCTTCCATACTTATAATGCGCATAGATAGGCGCTCGCGCGTGGGCGGCGACGTGCTTATAGGCATATTTTCAACGGGCGCGCTCGCAGTGGGCGTTATGGCGTCGGTGTTCACGACGGGCTATAAGGGCGTATACAACAATATGTTCGGGAGCTTATGGGGCTTGAAGGATTCGGACGTGTGGCTGTCTGTTTCGCTGGGCGTGGTCGTGATACTTACGTTCGTGCTGTTGTATAACAGGCTGTTCTCGGTGACATACGACGAATCGTTCGCGCGGGCGACGGACGTGAACGCCGACCTATATCAGTTCATAATATCGCTGCTCACATCAGTCTCGGTGGTGCTGGGAATGCGAGTTATGGGCGCAATGATGATTTCAAGCTTCATCATATTCCCCGCAATGACGTCGCGCAGGCTGGCGTGCTCGTTCAAGGGCATGATAATATGGTCTATGATAGTGGCGTTTCTGAGCTTCATATTGGGCATGAGCATAAGCTATATTGTGGAAAGCGTAATACTGCCGACGGGCGCTTGCGTGGTCGCGGTCAGTCTTTTGATAATGCTCGCAGTGTATGCGTACACGGGCATAACGAGAAGAAACGGCGGGAGGCGGCAGGCGTGAGGCGCTCGGACAGGGAAGTCACCGACATAAACGACATATATCAAATAATGAACAGGTGCGAATATTTGAACCTTTCGCTGAACGACGGCGACGGGTATCCGTATTCGATTATAATGAATTTCGGTTTCGAGGTTGAAAACGGCAAGCCCGTCATATATCTGCACGGCGCGAAAGACGGTAAAAAGCTGGATTTGATAAGGCGTGACGACAGATGCTGTTTTTCGATGAGCCGGAATCACTCTCTCGAATTGGGCAAGGCGGCGTGCGCGAGCACGTGGAAATATGAGAGCGTGTGCGGGCGCGGCAGACTTGCATTCATAGACGGCGACGAGGGCGCGCGGGCGCTCAAATCTATAATGAGGAAGTACGACCCCGAACGCGAGCACAAGTTCGACGAAAGGCACTTGCGGGCGGTGACGGTTATGCGGCTCGACATAGAGAGCGTGACAGGCAAGCGGCGCGATAAAAAATAAGGCAAAAAACGGGCGAACGCGAGAGAACGCGCCCGCCCGTTTCGTTTATTTAAGCACGTTCACGCCGTTTATGTAAACGCGGCGCATACGAGTGGCTATCTCGAACGGGCAGCCGTCCGCTATGAGTATGTCCGCGTCTTTGCCGGCTTCGAGCGAGCCCACTCGGTCGGCTATGCCTATGTGGCGGGCGGGGTTTATGGTTATGGCTTTAAGAGCCTCAAATTCGTCCATGCCGGCCTTGACCGCCAGCCCCGCGCATATGGGCAGGTATTTTTCGGGTATGACTGGCGAGTCGGTGATTATTGAGACGTGGCAGCCCGCGCGGGAGAGCACGTCGGGCGTCGTCCAGCTCTTGTCCTTCAACTCAAACTTTGAGGCGTGACCGAGCGTCGGGCCTACGGCGAGCATAACGTCCTCTTTGGCAAGCTCCGAGGCTATCAGATGCCCCTCTGTCACGTGTTCGAGAGTCAGCTTCACGCCGAACTCCTTGGCTATGCGTATGGCGGTGAACATATCGTCAGCCTGATGCGCGTGAGCCTTTAGGGGCATTTCGCCGCGCATTACGGGCAAAAGCGACTGAAGCTTCATGTCAAACGCCGGCTTTTTGGACGGGTCGTCCTTCGCAAGCTCCAGTTTTTCCATGTATTCGCGCGCTCTGAACAGCGTCTCGCGCAGTTTGGCGGCGGTGCTCATGCGCGTTGAGTCGCACTTGTCGCGATAGCATCTTTTCGGGTTCTCGCCGAACGCGCACTTCATAGCCGTTTCGCTCTTGACGCACATGTCGTCAACGCGTATGCCCACGGGCTTTATAGCCGCGAAAGTGCCGCCCAGCACGTTGGCGCTGCCCGGACCTACGTTTAGGCAAGTAATGCCAGCCTCGCGGGCTTCGGTGAGCGCGTAGTCGCGCGGCTGTATGGCGTCTATCGCGCGAAGCTGAGGCGACAGTATGTCGTTGTATTCGTTATAGTCCTGACCCTCGTAGCCTATCCCCCACCCGTCTAAGCCTATGTGACCGTGCGCCTCGACGAAGCCCGCGAACACGCGCATTCCCGAAGCGTCTACGATCTCCGCGCCGTTTACGGGCAGGTTTTCGCCGAGCTCAATAATTTTGCCCGCGTCGAACCGAACGTCGCACACGCGCGGGGCGTTGACAGAATCGAACACTGTGCCGTTTTTGATTATAGTCATTTGTTTATCCTCCATCAGAATTTCATGGCATACGGATATGATAACACCGCGCGAAACATGTTGTCAATTATCTGAATAAATGATATTATGGCGCGGAGGTGATATTATGGCTATATATCCGCGCGCGGGCGACAGAAACACGGTTTATCTGAACAGCGTTATAACAAGCCCGTTCATATCGGTCGGCGATTACACTATGTACAGCGACAATTCGGGAGAACCTGAGTTTTTCGAGAAACGGAATGTTCTATATCATTATCCTATAAACAGGGACAGGCTTATAATAGGAAAATTCTGCTCTATAGCGAGCGGCGCGAAGTTTTTGTTCAACAGCGCGAACCATAAGCTGTCGTCGCTCTCGACATATCCGTTCCCGATATTCTACGAGGAATGGGGCTTGGAAGTCCGCAACGTGACCGACGCGTGGGACAACAAGGGCGATATAGTCGTAGGCAACGACGTGTGGATAGGCTTCGAGGCGGTCGTGCTCGCCGGAGTGACAATCGGAGACGGCGCTATAATAGGCGCGCGCTCGCTCGTCACAAAGGACGTGCCGCCCTACGCAATCGTGGGCGGCACGCCGGCTAAATTCATAAGGCGTAGATTTTCGGAAGACACCGTCGCCGCGCTCGAAAGCATTAAGTGGTGGGATTGGGAGCGCGAACGCATACGCGAAAATATCGAGGCGATACAGTCGGGGCGAATTGACCTGCTAAGATGAATCAGCAGCCCGCGTTTTTACGCGCCTTAACGGCGTCCATGAACGCCGCAAAGAGCTTGAACGAATATTCGTCGTAATCGAGAGTCAGCTCGGGGTGCCATTCCAGACCGAGTATGAACTGGCTGTCGTCGGCGCTCTCGAAACCCTCGGGGAAGCCCTCGGGGGCGTAGGCGTCGGCGATAAGGCCGTCGGCGAGCTTTTTGACGCACTGGTGGTGGAGGCTGTTCACGCCTATGCGGTCTGCGTTGAGCAATCTGTGGAGCAGCGTACCGCGCACGATGTCTATGTCGTGCAGATAGCCGGTCGCGCCCTTCTCCTGCCTGTGGCTCACGCCGTAGGCGGTCGGAATATCCATTTCGAGAGTGCCGCCGAGCGCGACGTTTATTACCTGACAGCCACGGCAGATGCCGAGTATGGGCAGTTTGCGTGTAAGCAGCAGCGGGAACATGTTAAGCTCGATCTCGTCGCGCTCGACGTGCAGGCTGCACAGATTATTCGGGTCGGTCTCTCCGTAGTTGGACGGGTGTATGTCCCTGCCGCCCGCGAACACCACGCCGTCGAGCGCCGATACCAGCCCAATCAGCTCGTACAGTTTGAGGCGCGTGTAGTCTATCATATACGGTTCGCCGCCGAGCGTTTCGACGGCGCGTTTTATGCCGTCGGATAAGCGCACGCCCGTAGGCTCAGATGGTTTACAATCGGGCGTTATGCCTATCAGGAGCTTTGACATGGGTTATTCCTCCGTCTTTTTGAGTCTGCCACAGCTCAGTCTGCCCTCGGGACAAGCGCCGTCCACCAGACAGCTCGCGCCGTAGTTGCGGAACAGCTTGGGGCAGCTTTCGGTCAATAGTATCAGCATATCCTGCGCCGACTCGCGAATCTCCCATTGGGCGCGCGTGCACGTGCGCAATTTGAGAAAGTGCAAAAGCTCGCGCGCGTTCATGCCCGTCAGTATGTCGACCGTGTTTCCGGCGAGCGCGAAATACGCGATGTCGCACACGGGCATTCCCATATCGAGGGCTTTAAGCGCGGCCGCGCGGTTATCCGCGAACTGGCGAACGAATATCTCTTCCGCCTCGGGGTTTTGAGACACCGTTTTGGGGAGCACGTATCTGCCTGTAAAGAGCGCGGTTTCGGGCGCGGGCGCGATTTGCGACTGTATGCGGTGGCGCGAGAAATGCGTCAGGCACGCAAGGGATACGTCGCTTATGCGGAAAACGTAGTTGAGCATTTCAAGCTCGCGCGGGCGCGGGTCGCGCGTGAGCGCGCGGTACGGGTCTTTCTCATCGGAAAAGCGGTTTGAAAAAGACAGAACCGCGTCTAGCGCCCGTTCGGCGTTATCCGTATATGACATGAGCTCCACGCGCGGTTTCGCGACTTCGGGAGCGTTTATGACAGGTTTCGGCTCAATCCGCGCGTATGGCGGTTCGGTTTTGCGCTTTATGTCCGCTATGTTCGGGAATATGACCTCGACCTGCTCTGAAAGAGAATCGCCCAGCGCCTTAGCCTCGGGGTAGCGAGACAGCCTGCCGAAGCGCAGCGCGTTTAACATGAGCGCAAGCTCGCGCGCGTTTACGGACATATAGAAATTGCTCTTGAAGCAGTACGGCAGCACGAACCTCGCGTCCTCGCGAGGTATGTTCAAAGACAGCAGCTTTTCGTATGCGCCGAAGCGCGACGACATGCTCTCGCGGAACAGCTTTTCGCACTCATCAGACGGAAAATCGGGCGTCACGAAGCCCGCGCCCGAAAAATCGACGTAACGGCGCGATTTTACGGTGTACGACGCGAGCCTGAACTCTATTAAGAGCTGCTCCATCAGCACGCTGACGCCGTCGAACGCTATCGTTACATGCTGATGCTCGATTATGGTCTGATGTCCGCTCGACAGCACCTTGCGTATGAGCTTCTTGTCGCGCTCGCCGCCGTCGCCCTGCGAAAACGCCGAGAGCGAGTCGCCGCCCGACGTCGAGAGCCGCGCCGCCGCAGCGCAAGCGCGCACGCCGTCCCCGGAGTGAGAAATTATTGTCGCCCGCCCGAAAGCCATCGACGCGTCCTCCACCGATTTTTTAGCACACATCATTGTGCCAAACGATTCGCGGTTTGTCAAGCGCAATCCGTCGAATGTAATATTTGATATGCGGGGTTACTGAAAATAAAGTGTTTGTATTAATTATGCTTCAACTTTTCTCGACCTATTTTTCATATAATATTGAAGGGGGCGACGTTGATTTAGTCGGGTCGACTGTCTATAATGAAAACTGTTTCTGCTTGGAGCAGAGCTATCGCTTACGAAAAACCACGGGGATGCTCGAAGGGGGCGCACCCCCTTCGACTTCAATCGTACCGGCGGCGTGTACGCCGGGGCGGGCGGTTTTTCGAAGTTTACGAAGGAAAACAACCCGTGTCCCGGCGTCGCCCGGAAATTTCACAAAATTTCAGACGCCGTCCCCGTTACCTACGCAATCGCTTATGGAAACTCCGCAGAGTTTTCGTAAGCGATTGCCCTGCCGCTTTGCGGCAGGCGTATTGACAACGCGCGCTTGCGACAATATAATGGAAAGTGCGCGAAGATTGCGCGCGAAACATGTATAATTATACGCATATTGTTACAGCGCCGACATTGATGAACGACCGAGCACATTATAAGAAAAGAGAGCGTTCCATGATAGACACGATTATAAAGCGAGACGGCAGAAAGGTCGATTTCGACCAGACAAAAATAACGGACGCGATTATAAAGGCTTTCGCGGCTTCGGGCAGCTCAAAAACCCGCGCCGTGGCGGAAGAGCTTTCGCGTCAGGTGATACAGAGGCTGTGCGCCGACGAGTCGATAGGCGTGCCGACGGTCGAAGAGGTTCAGGACGTCGTCGAGCGCGTGCTTATCGACAACGGTTATGTCAGAACCGCGAAAAGCTATATACTATACCGCGCGGAGCGCTCAAAAGTGCGCCAGATGAACACGCGGCTGATGCGCATATACGACGATATAACGTTCAAGGCGGCGCGCGACAGCGACATAAAGCGCGAAAACGCTAATATAAACGGCGACACCGCTATGGGCGCGATGCTCAAATACGGCTCGGAGGGCGCGAAACAGTTCAACAGCATGTTCGTTTTGAAGCCCGAACACGCCGCCGCGCACACCGACGGCGACATACACATTCACGACATGGATTTTTATACGCTCACAACAACCTGCACGCAGATCGACCTGCTTTCGCTGTTCAAGGACGGCTTCTCGACGGGTCACGGCGTGCTCAGAGAACCTAACGACATAGCCAGCTATTCGGCGCTTGCGTGCATAGCTATACAGGCGAACCAGAACGACCAGCACGGCGGACAGTCGGTCGTCAATTTCGACTACTCGATGGCGGAGGGCGTCAGAAAGACTTTCCGCAAGAGATATATACTTAACATGGCGCGCGCGCTCGAACTGAAACTCGGTCTTGACGACGCTGCGCCGGCAGTCAAGGAATACGTAAACAAGCTCGCCGAAAAGGGGCTCTCGCCCGCGCTCGATATTTCAGACGAATATCTGAGCGCCGAGTTTGACGAGCTTAACGCGTTTGTGAAGGACGAAACCGTTAAAAAAGAAGCTCAGGCGTTCGCCCACAAAAAGGCGACGACGGAGACCGACCGCGCCACTTATCAAGCAATGGAAGCGCTGGTACACAACCTTAACACCATGAATTCGCGCGCGGGCGCGCAAGTGCCGTTTTCGTCTATAAACTACGGCATGGACGTATCTCCCGAAGGGCGCATGGCGGTCAAGAACGTGCTGCTGGCGACGGAGGCGGGCTTGGGCGGCGGCGAGACCCCCATATTCCCGATCCAGATATTCAGGGTCAAGGACGGCATAAACTACAATCCGGGCGAACCGAACTACGACCTGTTCAAACTGGCGATTCGCGTGAGCGCGAAGCGGCTGTTCCCGAACTTTTCGTTCCAGGACGCGCCGTATAACCTTAAATACTACAAGCCCGGCCGCCCGGAGACCGAAATCGCGTACATGGGCTGCCGCACGCGAGTGATAGGCAACGTTTATGACCCGAACAGGGAAATAAGCAACGGCAGGGGCAATCTGTCATTCACGTCGATCAACCTGCCGCGCATCGCCATAAAGGCGAACCACAACGTGGACATGTTCTTCGCCGAATTGAACCGTATGCTCGACTTAGCGGTCGATCAGCTGCTCGAACGCTTTGAGATTCAATGCAAAAAGCGCGTTCGCAATTTCCCGTTCCTGATGGGTCAGGGCGTGTGGATAGACTCGTGGGATTTGAACTGGGAGGACGAGGTGCGCGAGGTTCTGAAGCACGGCACGCTGTCGGTGGGCTTCATCGGCTTGGCCGAGACGCTGAAGTGCCTGATAGGCGAGCACCACGGCGAAAGCCAGAAAGCGCAGAATCTGGGCTTGGAGATCGTCACACATATGCGCAGACGCATGGACGAATACTCGCAGAAGTTGAAGCTCAACATAACGCTGCTGGCGACCCCCGCCGAAGGACTGTCGGGCAGGTTCGTCAGGCTCGACCGCGAAAAGTACGGCGTTATAGAGGGCGTGACGGACAGAGAATACTACACGAACTCGTTCCATATTCCGGTATACTTCAATATCGGCGCGGCAAAGAAAATACGCCTGGAAGCCCCGTACCACGAGCTTACGAACGCGGGTCATATATCCTATGTCGAGCTGGACGGCGACACGAGCCGCAATCTCGACGCGTTCGAAAAGCTGGTGCGGCTTATGAAAGAAACGGGCATTGGCTACGGCTCTATAAACCACCCGGTCGACCGCGACCCGGTTTGCGGCTATAACGGCATAATAGGCGACGAGTGCCCGAACTGCGGCAGGGTCGAGGGCGATGTGAAATTCGAGCGCATACGCCGCATAACGGGCTATCTGGTAGGCAACATGGACAAGTGGAACAACGCCAAGCGCGCCGAGGAGCGCGACAGGGTAAAGCACGGGTTGGATTGATATGCTTATACGTATAGCGGGAATATACGACGATTCGATTGTGGACGGCCCGGGGTTCAGGCTTTCGGTGTTCACTCAGGGCTGTCCGCACGGGTGCGAGGGCTGCCATAATCCGGCGACGCACGATTTCAACGGCGGCAGGGAAGCGGATACGGCCGACATAATCGCGAAAATGCTCGATAACCCGTTGCTGGACGGCGTGACGCTCACGGGCGGCGAGCCTTTCTGTCAGCCGGAAGCGTGCCTCGAGATAGCCAAAGCGGCGCGCGCGGCGGGGCTGAACGTGTGGGCGTACAGCGGCTGGACGATCGAAGAATTGCTGGACATAGCCAAACAAAAACCGGCGGTCGCGGATTTGCTTTCAGAGACCGACGTGCTCGCCGACGGAAGGTTCGTGCTCGCGAAGCGCACGCTAGATCTTATATGGCGCGGCTCGAAAAACCAACGCCTGATAGACGCCAAAGCGTCCGTTAAAGAGGGGCGCGCGGTGGAAGCGAACATACAATAAAACAAGCGGCGGGGCGAGCGCTCCGCCGCTTGTTTTTTAGCGTTTATTCGGGTTTCGTTTCGAGCTTCAGGTCGTAATCGCCTATGTGATTCAGCTTGAAGCCGTTCTTTTTGTATTCGTCATAGTCGAACGCTTCAAGCTCGTCGATCGCGAGCTTATGGAACTCGTAGAAATTGTGCCACCACTCATAGCCCGAGCCGAGCGACGCCGACAGATACGCGTCGGCTATGTCGCAGCCCATCGCGGGAGCTACGTAGAACGCGCCCATCGCGAGCACGTTTACGCCGTTGCCGGTTATGGCGCGCAGCGCGGCGGGCACGGATTCCACCACGCCCGCGTGTACGTGCGGGCATTTGCTCGCCGCAATGTGTATGCCCATGCCCGTGCCGCAGAACAACAGCGCGCGTTCGAACACACCCTCGGATATGAGCGCGCCCGCGCGCAGTCCGACGCGGTGGAACATGTTTTCGGTGTCTTCCGTGTCGGGGTCGGTCACGCCCACGTCGGTGACTGTCCAGCCCTTCGCCCTTAAATGGCCGGCGACAGCCTCTTTGAGCGGATAGCCGGCGAAATCCGCCGCCACGAGTATCTGCTTGTCTTTGATTGTCTTCATATATCCTCCATTATGGCGTTTACGCCGTGTGATCAGTTTTGCTCTATGGGCATATCGTAGCACGAGAGCATGGGCATACCGTCCACGTCGCGCGGCACTTCGCTAGTGGGCGCGCACGTCCAGTACGCGTGAAAGCGGGCGGGCAGCGCATACGGGCGGACAGTCGTCACGATAAGCGAATTATCGGCGGATACGCAGCTTTCGCAGTCTATAAGCCCGCTTGCGTCCTCGACGTTCAGGCCGTCGCCGAGATTGTCGTATGGCATTATGACGCGGCTGTTTTCGAACACGACGCGCACGGAGCGTTCGCTTACATATTCGCATCTGAGCGGGTTTGGCGACGTCTGTCCGGGCAGGCCGTAGAACGACTTCAGAACGGCGCTCGCCAAGCGTTCGCCGAGCGCGACGTTCGCGGCGGAGCTGTTGTGTATGCCGTCGCTCAGCGCAAGGTCGATTGAAGACACCGTTATCAGCTTGTCGATTTCGCGCTCGGCAACGCGCTGAGACTCGCGCAGCATTCCCCAGCCTACGTCGTCAGTTCCGACGATATATCTGTTTATCTGAACCGTGGCTATCGGAATATCGCCGAGCGCGGAGCGCCAGAACCCGACCGTGCACTTAAAGCGCGCAAGATATGTCGGCGCTTTATCGGTCGAATTTGCGTCGGAGCAGCCCTGATGCCAAAGTATGCCGCCAACGCGCCCCGTCCGCTCTATTCGCCTGAGCATGGCGCGCGTGAGCCTGCCGTTCTCGTCGGGGTTCCACTCAGATAACGCCGAACCGCCCAGAGACGCCTGCACGATGCCCACGGGCATATGCAGCCTGTCGCTCAGGGCGCGCGCGAACGCGAGAGCGGGCGATGTGCCGTTGCCGTATTCGGCGTTCTCCGGGTATATCGTGGCTATCGAGTCGTTCAGAGGGTGAGTCGCTATACGCCATTTTCCGTCGTTCGCGAACAGGTGCACTCCGAGTTTGGGCGGGTCGTAAACAGAGCCGCGCCCGTACCCCGACATGTTCGACTGCCCCGCTAGTAGCCACAGCTCGCCCACGCCGACATGGCGGACGATTTTAACGCGGTGCGACCATTCCGACAGCGTTCCTTCTTCGCACGAACACGCCTCGAGTATGTACAGCCCGCCCGCGGGCAACGAAAGCTCGATGCGCCATTCCATGCGGTTTTCAGATATATCCGCTCTCGTCCAGTCAATCAGCGGCAGTCTGTCGTCCTCGCGCAGCGCGCGGGCGAATACGGCGGCGTTTTGCGGAAGCGCCGACGAGAGCGCGCCCGCGAATGGCACTGAGGCGCGGTTGTTTTCGTCCCTTTGAAATATCGCGAAATCGGTTGCCTGCATACGCGCGTATCCCCCTATTAGATGCTTTAGACGCCAGTCCGTTCGCGCTTCAGATATACCATGTCGACAAGCTGCTTGCCGTCTTCGAACATCGGGTGGTCGTAATTGTCCGTAAAGAAGTTTTTGACGCGGTGCGACTCTACGAAACCGCATTTATGATAAAAGGCGAGCGACGATGGCACGTCGCCCGTCCCCACGAGCATCTCGCGGCAGTCGGCATAGTGATTGAACGCGAACTCTATGAGCGCTCTGCCGTACCCCATTCTTTGAAACGCGGGAAGTACGGCTATGTTCTTTATCTCATACACATTTTCGGATTCTTTCGTGACCACGCATTCGGCCTTCACGCCGTCTGCGAAGAGCGCGAACATATCGCCGCGGTCGAGATATTTGTCTATCATGCTTTCCTGCTCGTCCGCCAGCAGCAAAAGGTCGATATACGCTTTTTTGTTGCGCGTGATCTTGCGAATAACCATAAGGCGACACTCCCGTGTGTGTTCTATTCGCGAGCGAGGGCTTCGAGCCTGTGAATGACGCGGTTCAGATATTCGGCTTCGGATTCAAAGTCGCGTTTTGCGAAGCGCGACGCGAGCGTCAAATCTCCGTTGTAGCCCGAAACTCCGAGAACGCGGCGCACGTTGCTCATGTACGGCGGCGCGAACGCCACGCCTGTGACGCGCGCGGTTTTCTGAGCCTCCGCGCTGATTTCGATGTTTCCAATGTTCGTAAGGCTCGTGCCCGCGGGCGGGTCGGTGTAGCCGCACATTTTCTTGCAAGCGACGGCGACGGGGCTGTCTGTCATGCCGTACAGGCACGGCTGTATGCTGTCGATCAGCGTAGCCGGCAGGGCGCTCATGAACTCATGCAGGAAGAATTTTTTGGCGGGCGAGTTGATGACGGCGTATATGCTCTTATGCGCGTTCGCGACGTTTTCCGAAAACGGCTTTGCGCTATCGTGCGAAAGTTTTACGCTCGCGCCCGTCGCGAAATTCGCCATGCCGCGCGCGCCTTCCGGGCGCACGTCAACGGCGATGCCGAGGTTCAGGCAATCCCCCTCCGCTTCCGCGCAGGCGGCGGCGATAAGGCTGTTGAGCGTAGCGCCGTTATCATGCGCGAACCGCTTCAACGGTTCTACGGCATTTGCGAGAGTTCTGCATATAACGCCCGTCGGGCGCTCGGCGTTCGCTCTTTTCATTAGCTCGTCTCTGTCTTTGAAAGTGAACGCGCGGCCCTGCTTTCTCCAGCGGGCGGCGGTCATTTTCATCATGACGCGCATGGGCGGGGTCAGCTTTGGGTGCGCGGGCAGGTCGTCGGGCGAAAGCAGGCGAATGCCCGCGTATTCGATTTCAGAACCGTTGAGCGCCGCGACCACGTCGTTTAAGAGCTTCATGAGGGATCTGCCGTCTGTGTATATATGGTGCGCGATTATGAAAAGCCGCGTCGAAGCGTCGGAATCGTTTTTGAAGAAGCGGACGCTTTCGCCGTTTTCGATGTCGAATGGCAGCGAATCGTTCTCTGCAATAAGCGATTCGAAATCGCCGTCCGAGTCGTTCAATGTCGGGAAATTCGCGCGGTTCGCGGGCTCGAAGCGCGCTTCGCCTTCGTTAGTCAGCGAAACGCGCGACATCAGAATGCAGTTCGCTTTGACCGCGCTCTTTATGGCGCGCTGAAGCTCGTTTTTGTCGATCACCCTGTCGAAACGCGCTTCGCAGTTCACGTGCGCGGCGGGCGCGAACAGGTATATGCGCTCTTTGCGTATGTCGTTCACGTGTTTCTCCCCATCTGAAACGCGCGTTTGTTAAGCTCGAGAAACGCGGGCTTCACGGTCGATTCTATGGCTTTGAGCCATATTTCTTCGCCGACGTCGTCCATATAGCGCGACAGAACGCCGAGCAGCACGGTGTTTACGGCCTTCACGCTGCCCGCCGCTTCGGCTATGCTCTGAGCGTCGACGGCTATTGTGTTCACGAGCTGTCTGAGCTTGTCGGTCGGGCGCTCCGGGTATTTCACAGCGCCCGTTATGACGGGCATAGGGTATGTTTCGCGCGTGTTGGTTATCAGAACGCCACCCGCTTTAAGCCTTTCGAGCCAACGCGCGCCCTCGATAGCCTCGAACGACATTATATAGTCGGCTTCGCCTATATCGACTATGGGCGAATGCACGTCGGAACCGTATTTTACATACGTGACCACGGAACCGCCGCGCTGCGACATGCCGTGAACCTCGCTGAGCTTTACGTCGTGCCCCGCGCTTAAAAGCGCTTCGCCTATTATGCGCGACGCAAGCAATGTGCCCTGTCCGCCCACGCCGACAATCATTATGCATTTCTCGCTCATTGCGTCATTCCTCCCCTATCGCCCTGAAGGCGCAGAGCTGTTTGCACAGCCCGCAGCCCACGCATTGAGTTTCGTCTATTTCGGCCTTGCTCACGGAAAAGCGTATCGCGGGGCAGCCCAAACGCATACACGCGCGGCAGCCGCGGCACTTATCGGGGTTTATTTTAAGCGCGGGCTTGGGCTTCACGTATTTGAGCAGCATGCACGGCTTGCGGCAGATTATTACGGACGCTTCCGGCGCGGCGAGTTCCTCTTTTATGGCGCTCTCGAGCGCCGCTAAGTCGGACGGGTCTACGCTTCTTACGCGCCGAATGCCGACGGCTTCGCATACGCGCTCCAGGCTGACGGGCGGCACTTCCTCCATTTTGAGCGTGAACCCGGTGGCGGGGTTCTGCTGATGTCCGGTCATGCCGGTTATTGAGTTATCGAGTATCAGGACGGTGCACGGGCTTTGGTTGTACGCGATGTCGGTAAGCCCCGTGATGCCCGAATGCAGGAAAGTCGAGTCGCCTATTACGGCGACGGTGTTTTTAGCGGCCTCCGGGCGCGCCTTTATGAAGCCGTGCAGCATAGAAACGCCAGCGCCCATGCACACAGTGGTATCGACCGCCGAAAGCGGCGCGTTCGCGCCGAGCGTGTAGCAGCCAATGTCGCCCAATACGGTCAGCTTCATTTTATTCAGCGTGTAGAAAACGCCTCTGTGCGGACAGCCCGCGCACATGACGGGCGGGCGCGGCGGCACTTGCTCCGAAAAGCCCGTGCTGGCCTTCGCGCTCTCGCCCATGGCGGACGCGACTTTGGACTGCGAAAGCTCGCCGATATATCCGAAAACGTCCTTGCCGCCGTCCACGCGAATGCCGTTTGCCCTGATGTCGTTTTCGAATACGGGGTCGAGTTCCTCAACGACGTACAGCTTTTTGACGGCGTTCGCGAACGCTTTCAGCTTCGCGAAGGGAAGCGGGTATGTGAAGCCCAGTTTGAACACGCTCGCGTTCGGAAACGCCGAACGCACGTATTGATAGCACGCGCCGGAGCACACGAAGCCGATATTTTGGTCGCGCATCTCTGACCTGTTGAACTCGCACGTTTCGGAGTATTCGGCAAGCTCTCTTAGGCGCTCCTCGACGACCGCGTGGCGCTTCAAGCCGAACGCGGGGTTCATCACGTATTTAGATGGGTTTTTCTGATACGGCTTGTTTTCGCGCGCGACGCGCTCGCCGAGCTCGACTAAGCTCTGCGAGTGCGCGACGCGCGTAAGCGTGCGTATGAACACGGGCGTGTCGAATTTCTCGGATATGTCGAACGCGGCGCGCGTAAAATCGCGACACTCGGCGCTGTCGGACGGTTCGAGCATCGGAATCTTCGCGGCTCTCGCGTAATGGCGCGAATCCTGCTCGTTCTGAGACGAGTGCATGGCGGGGTCGTCCGCCACGCACACGACCAGTCCGCCGTTTACGCCCGTGTATGACGACGTGAACAGCGGGTCGGCCGCCACGTTAAGCCCGACGTGCTTCATGGCGGTGAAACTGCGCACGCCCGCTACGGACGAGCCGAGCGCCGCCTCGAGCGCCACTTTCTCGTTGGGCGCCCACTCGGCGTATACGTCGCCATATTTCGCGGCGCATTCGGTGATTTCGGTGGACGGCGTGCCGGGGTATGACGACACGAACGCGCAGCCCGCCTCGTACAGCCCCCGCGCCACGGCTTCGTTTCCTAAAAGTAGTTTTTTCATGCGGACACCGCTCCTCGCGTATTGTGAATAAAACATATGATAGCACACGTTTGTAAATATTGACGACAAGCATTAGCGCGAATTGCAATATCAGCCCGTGACCTGCGCCTTTACAAGGCTCTCGCCGCAGTATATCTTGCGCAGCTTGGGTTTCTCTATCTTGCCAGTCGGATTGCGCGGCACTTTCGCGAAAATTATTTTGCGCGGGCGCTTGTAGCGCGGCAGATCGCGGCAGAACTCGTATACTTCATCCTCTGTGAGCGACGAATCGGGCTTCACCTCGATTACGGCGGCGGCTATCTCGCCCAGTCTCGCGTCGGGCATTCCTATGACTGCCACGTCCTTTATGCAAGGGTTGGCGCGCAGGAAGTCTTCGATTTGAACGGGGTACAGGTTTTCGCCGCCCGTGATTATGACGTCCTTTTTGCGGTCGACCAAGAATATGAAACCGTCGGGGTCGGTCATAGCCATGTCGCCCGTGAACAGCCAGCCGTCGCGCAAGACTTCGTTCGTTGCCTTCTCGTCGTGGTAGTAGCAGGTCATGACGCCCGGTCCTTTCACGGCAAGCTCTCCAACCTCGCCCTTTTCAGCGTCGCTTCCGTCCTCTTTCACGATGCGCACCTGCCAGCCGTAACCCGGCACGCCTATCGCGCCCACTTTCTCGATGTTTTCAACGCCCAGATGCACGCAGCCCGGGCCAATGGATTCGGACAAGCCGTAATTCGTGTCGTACTCATGCTTCGGGAACACCGTCTTCCAGCGGCGTATCAGGCTCGGCGGCACGGGCTGAGCGCCTATATGCATGAGCCGCCACGCGGACAGGTCGTATTCCTTCAAATCGATTTTGCCGGAGTCTATCGCGTCGAGTATATCCTGCGCCCACGGCACGAGCAGCCACACTATAGAACACTTTTCGGCGGACGCGGCGCGAATGATCGTTTCGGGCTTCACGCCCGTCAGGAGCACCGCGCGGCTCGCGGACACAAGCGACCCGAACCAGTGCATTTTAGCGCCCGTGTGGTACAAGGGCGGTATGCACAGAAACACGTCGTCGCGGCGCTGCCCGTGATGCTTCTGCTCGGTCAGGGCGGCGTGCATAAGGCTTTCGTGATTGTGAAGTATCGCCTTGGGGAAGCCAGTCGTGCCGGACGAGAAGTATATGGCGGAATCGTCGGAATCGGTGATTTCAACATTTGGTTTCCCGCTCGATTCGTTAGCGACCAGATGCAGGAAGTTCTCGGCGAACACGGGGCAGCCGTCGCCCACGAAGAACAGCAGCTTGACTTTCGGTATATCCGATACGATCTCCTCGACCCTGCCTATGAACTCGGGGCCGAACAGGAGCGCGTCCGCGTCGGACAGGTTCAGGCAGTAACGTATCTCGTCGGATGTGTATCTGAAATTCAGCGGCACGGCGAGCGCGCCCGCTTTCAGGGCGCCGAAGTATATGGGCAGCCACTCTATGCCGTTCATCATGAGTATGGCCACCTTGTCGCCCTTCTTGATGCCGCGCTTCATAAGCAGGTTGGCGGCTCTGTTCGCTTTCTCGTCAAACACGTGCCACGTTATCTCGCGCCTGAACGCCCTGCCGAGCGGCTGCTCGATAAGCTCGTATTCCTTCCAAGTGGTGCGGCGCAATTCGCGGATTTCGGGATTCAGTTCGGTAAGAGCCGTTTCGTTCGGGAAATTTTTAGCGTTGTTTTCAAGAAACTGTGTGATAGGCATATGCATTCATCCTTTCAGTTACGCTTTTTTGATTGACAGGTTCACGAGCAGACCAATAGCTGACATACAGGCGAGCACTATGAATATAGTTGTGTAATCCATGCCGCCTGCGATTGTGGACGAGAATGACGCGGGAATGAGAACCAAGTTTATTACGGCGAAATTGAGCGAGAAGTTCTTTACGCCATAGAAGCCGGTTGCGAACGCGGCGGACACGGTCGGCGAAAAACCGTATGAGAAACCGCACAGGCACAATCCGACAGCGCCCAACACGGGAGAGTGCGCGAGCACCGCCGCGAGCGCCGACAACGGCGCGACTATTGCCACAAGGCTTGTAACAAACTGCGTTTTACGCAATTTGAAACGGTCGTAGAACGCACCGGAGACTAATCCGACGAATGTGACAGCCGTGCCCTCAACCATGCCGACGCTCGTAAAGAAGTCTTTACTGAAGCTGATAGCGGTTGATCCGACAGACGCAAGTAAAGTGAAGAACGCGAACAGTTTCCAATAGCTCGACCTGCGAACCATGTCGCGCGTCTCAACGTCGGGAACGTCGGACACGGCTTTTGCGCCGATGTTGGAGTTAGCTTCCGGCATTCTTACGATGAACGCCGCGATTATGGTTACAGCGCCTATCAGCGCGCCGAACAACATGTAAGTGTTGCGCCAGCCGAATGAAGGCATGTCGAACAACCACTGCGCCAGCTTGCCCAACAGAAGCGTTGAAAAGCCGAAGCTCATCATAAGAGCGCCGCTGCTCAAGCCCTTCTTGTCGGGAAACCACGCGTTCGTCGCCGATATGACGACATTGTATACGATTCCTATGCCAGTTCCGCACAGAACGCCGTATGAAAGGCACATGACGAATACGCTGCCGTTTACGTTGCCAGCTATGGTGAAACCCGCGATGATTAAGGCGGCCGCGGAGAGCATACGCACCTTCATTGAAATCACTTTCGCCAGCAGACCCGAAAACAAGCCTCCCAGACAGAAGAAGCACAGCGTCAGAGTGAAGCACAGCCCCGCCTGTGATTTTGTCCACAAGAATTCTTTCATGAGCGGCGCGCGGAATATGCTCCACGCGTATATCACGCCCGCCATGAACAGCGTCACGCAACCGACCAGCAGTCTCAACCAACGGTTTCCGATTTTCATTTGTCGAATCCTCCTTTTTTGTGTGGGAGGACACAAAAACGCCCTCCCGTCCCTATGGACAAGAGGGCGGAAATAAATTCCGCGGTACCACCTCATTTTGTCGCTGCCTCACGGCGAAACGACCTCGTCGGGTACGGCTTTTACGCGTATACCCTATCGCAATAACGGGCGCGCCCGTCGCAGCCTACTCCGATTTTGAGTTTTCAAAACCGTTTCTGTGCGCCGCTCGCGGGATGTATTCGCGATTGCGCCCCTCCGCCGTCTCGCACCGCCCGACGGCTCTCTGAAAGGAGTGAACGCAAGCCTACTTCTTCCCGGTCATAGCGTTTGAATGGCGAAATTATAGCGCGTCGGCGGCGGCGTGTCAATCCCCGTTTATGTGTAATATTTGTTAATTTGCATGTAACAGGCGCGCGAAATTCATTTCGCAACAGCCGGGCGGCGCGCGCATATCATTGAAAAACGGTTCGGGAGGTCATGCCTATGCGGACGCTTAACGGACTCAGCGCGGGCGAGAGCGCGTATATAGGGCGCGTGAACGTGGAGAGCAAGCTGCGGCGGCGCTTGGGCGAGCTCGGCGTATACGAGGGCGCGAAGGTGCGCTTTCTGTGCCGCGCGCCGCTGGGCGACCCCGTGGCGATAGAGGTGAGCGGCTTTCGAGTGGCTATGCGGGCAGATGCGGCCGACGAAATATACGTTAAGGGGGAATGAACATGACGCGCAAGGCGGCGCTCGCGGGCAATCCCAACTGCGGCAAGACAACGCTGTTCAACGCGCTCACAGGCTCGGATCTGCGCGTGGGCAACTGGCCGGGAGTGACGGTCGAAAAGCGCGACGCGGCTTTCGACATAAACGGTCTGAGCGCCGTCCTTACGGATCTGCCGGGCGCGTATTCGCTCGAACCATATTCAATCGAGGAGACGGTGACGCGCGACTATCTGCTCTCGGACGAGTGCGAGGTCGTCGTGAACATCGTGGACGCCATGAATCTGGAACGCGGACTGTATATGACGTCGCAGTTACTGCACCTCAAAAAGCCCGTCATACTGTGCGTCAACATGTCGGACGAGCTTGAAAACGAGGGCGGCAGGCTCGACACAGATGCGTTGTCCGATTTCTTGGGCTGTCCGGTGGTCATGCTGTCGGCGCGCAAAAGGACGGGCTTCGACGAGCTGTTTTCGAATCTGTACAACGCGTTCACAGACCCAAATCCCCCGCCGCCGCCTGATTTTAAGGAGGGCGACACGGAAGCGCATAAATGGATTGCGACGGCGTTGAAACGCGCGGATTACTCGAAACGCGCGGCGGGGCGGGGCGACATAACGGAAAAGCTCGACAGGGTGTTCACGGGGAAGTACACGGCGTTCCCGATATTGCTTTTGACGCTGTCGCTGATGTTCATGCTGGCGTTCGGGTCGGTCGGGCGGCTGCTCACGGACTTCACGGAGATGCTGATTAACGGCGCGGGGACGCTGCTTTCGGGCGCGGTCGCAGGTCTGCCCGAATGGACGCGGTCGTTCATAATGGACGGCGTGTTCGCGGGCGCGGGCGGCGTTATGTGTTTTCTGCCGCAAATACTGATATTGTTCGCGTTCATGGCGGTGATAGAGGACACGGGCTATATGGCGCGCGCCGCGTTCGTGACGGACAGGCTGCTCAAAAAAATTGGGCTTTCGGGGCGCAGCACGATACCTATGCTTATGGGACTCGGCTGCACGACGACCGCCGCGGCGCTGGCGCGCAGCGTTGAGAGCGAACGCGACAGGCGTTTGACGGTGATGCTCACGCCGTGCATGTCGTGCGCGGCGAAGCTGCCCGTGTACGCCGCCGTCACGGTAGCGTGTTTTCCCAACTTCGCGTGGACGGCGATATTGAGCCTGTATGCGCTCGGCGTGCTCGTCATGGCGGCGCTTGGGCTTATATACAAAAAAACCGCTTTCAAGGCGGGCGAAACGCAGTTTCTGATGGAATTGCCCGCGTACAGGCTGCCTGTTCTGAAAGCCGTGGCGCGCCGACTGAAAATCAGAACGCTAGATTTCATAAAGCGGGCGGGCGGCGTGATAGTTCTTTTGAGCGCCGTCATGTGGTTTTTCAGATATTTCGATCCGAGCCTCTCCCCCGCCGCGTCAATGGACGAATCGATGATCGCGAGGGCGGGCATGTGGCTCGCGCCGCTGTTCAGACCGCTCGGCTTCGGAAGCTGGCAAGCCGTGGCGGGACTGTTTTCGGGGCTGGTGGCGAAAGAGGGCGTGCTCTCGACACTACAGGTTCTGTACAGAGCGCCGAACGCCGCCGCGCTGACAAGCTCCATAGCCTCGGATTTGTCGGGCGCGGCGGGCGGGTATTCGTATCTGGCGTTCATACTGCTGTATCCGCCGTGCTGTTCGGCGATAGCCGCCATACGCCGTGAATTGAGGTCGCGAAAACTACTTTTGACGATGCTCGCGGCGCAGACCGTTTCGGCATATCTGGTTTCGCTCGCAATGTATAACATTTTGCGGTTATGCGGGCTGTGATAAGTCAAGGCGCGTGAATACGGTTCGCGCAGGAGCGGATAATATACGAAAGTTGTTCATCGGGAGGGGCAGAACATGGGCTCAGTGTGGGAAAATTCGAAAAGCGCGGACGGTTTCGAGGCTCTCAAGGGCGATATTAACACGGAAGTGCTGATTATAGGCGGCGGATTGGCGGGTTTACTGTGCGCGTACGCGCTTGACAGGCGCGGCGTTGACTACGCGCTTGTGGAAGCCGAAACGGTGCTGAGCGGCGTTACCAAAAACACGACCGCGAAGATAACGTCGCAGCACGGGCTTATATACTCGAAAATAACGGACGAGTTCGGATCGGAAACGGCGGGACTGTATCTGCGCGCAAACGAGGAGGCGTTGGGCCGATACCGCGATATTTGCGCGGAAATCGACTGCGATTTCGAGGATTCGGACAATTATGTTTACTCTCTGACAGACGAAAAAGTCATTGACGACGAGCTCGCGGCGCTTAAGGCGATTGGCTTTCCAGCCGAAAAGAGCGACTGCTCCGCGCTTAGATTTCGCGTTTCAGGCGGCGTGAAGTTCAAAAATCAGGCGCGGTTCAATCCCGTCAAATTCGCGGAAGGCATACAAAAGGGGCTGCGCATATACGAGCATACAAAAGTCAGAAGCGTGAAGGGCTTGGAGGCGTATACGGACTCGGGGCGCATACGCGCGAAGAAAATAATCGTGGCGACGCATTTCCCGTTCATAAACGCGCGCGGCCTGTACTTTATGAAGATGTATCAACATCGCTCGTATGTCATCGCGCTCGAAAACGCGCAGGACGTTGACGGCATGTATGTGGACGAGTCTCAGACGGGACTGTCGTTTCGCAATTACGGCAATCTGCTTTTGCTGGGCGGCGGAGGGCACAGAACGGGCAAGCGTGGCGGCAGCTACGCCGAATTGCGAAAATTCGCGTCGGCTAATTACCCCGAAGCGCGCGAAATATGCGCATGGGCGACGCAGGATTGCATAACGCTGGACGGCATACCGTATATAGGCAGGTATTCGAAGGGCGACAAAAACGTGTTCGTAGCGACGGGCTTCAACAAATGGGGCATGACGTCGTCGATGGTCGCGGCGACGCTTCTATGCGATATGGCGCTCGGAATCGAAAACCGATACGAAAGCGTATTCGACCCTTCGCGCACAATGCTGCGCCCGACGCTCGCCATAAACTGCACCGAAAGCGTCGTAAACCTGCTAACGCCGACCGCTCCGCGCTGCACGCACTTAGGCTGCGCGCTCAAGTGGAACGCAAGCGAACATACGTGGGACTGCCCGTGCCACGGCTCGCGCTTCACAGAAGAAGGCGAGGTCATAAACGACCCCGCCAAGAAAAACCTGAGCGCTCAGTGTCTCAAAAAATGAAGCATACGGTCGCGCACGGCGTCCCAGCCGCCGCCTGTCACGTCGAATATATCGCAGCGCTCGTTTATGTCGGCAAGCGCGCTCATGTCGTATGATTCGCGCTTGCGCCAGAAAAGTATCTCGTCGTCCGAAGGAGCGTCTTGCCGACGGTCGGCGTGCGCCGCTGAAAGCTGTTTCGCAATATCGTCGGTTCGTAAATAGCAGATTCGCCGCTTCACTCCGCCCAGCGCGCCTAGAAGAGCGTTTACCTGCGCGACCGCCTGATGAACGGAAACGCCGTAGTTTCTGAGCATATCGTTTATCGGGTGATGCATGAGAGAACCGTCGAATATCGCGAAATCAAACTTATCGGCGGTCTTCGCGAAGTTTTCGAACACGCGGACGCACGCGGAAGCATAATCGTTAAACGACACAGTCCGCGCGGGGTGATAGCAAAACTCGCGCTCGGACAGGCGCGATAAAAGCGGCTCCGAGAACAGCGGCGTGTCGCAGTCGTAATAGCGGACGAGCACGGCTTCGCCCGCGTCTATGGAGCGCAAGCGAATCGCGTCGGCGTCTGACGCGTACTCCGCGCACAGTTCGTCATACTCGCGGCGCTTGAAATACGCGGCGCAATAGAAGTCTATAGGGTTTCGAAAGTCGAACTCGACGTAACCATCAACCGCATACCCCGAAGCCGCGAGCGCGCCTGTCAGCGCGGAAACCAGCGTTGATTTGCCTACCCCCGAAACGCCCTCTACAAAAATTATTTCGCCCATTTCATCAATGCCCCCGGCGCTAGTTCAGCCTGTCGCGGTAGCGGTAGTATACGGTGGTGGTCGTGACGGCGGGCGAGCTTTGGGCGGCGTAGGCGTACCAATAGCCCTCGTACATTCTCCAAACGCCTTGTTCGGTGGACACTTCGCCCGCGAAGTCAAGCGGCGTTTCGCTTTCCATGTAGCGCCATTTTCCGTGTTTGGAGCTGCTCATATAGGACGTGTCGTAGGGGCTGTTGTGCCAGCCCTTCGTGGTTTCGCTGTACCAGTGGTATTTTCTATATTTATAAACTGTTTCCGATTCGAACATAGTCGAGACCTGCCGTCTGCCGAGCGAAGGTTCGACTTCGTATAAAGTCCACTCGCTCCACGCGCCGTAGCTGATTGCGCGTTCCTCGTATGCCCCGCACAGTGCACATTCGCGTCTGTCATAAGAATCGGAATATATCGACCACGAACCGTAATCGTGCCCGGTTCGCGCTATTTCGGCTGTGGCGAGGGTCGAACCGCATATGCGGCAGATTTCGCTTTGCAAGCCTGCGTTTTCACAGGTCGCGGCTTTGACCGTCGTCCAATATGTGTCGGGGTGCGCGCACGGCTCCGGCTCGGCGTTCATTTCAAGCTCGGCGAGTTTCAAAAGCGACGCGCTGTCTTTATAATCATAACCGCTCGTGTATACGAAATATTCATACGCCGCCTTATAGTCGCCCGCGACGCTGGCTTCGATGCCCAGATTGTATTTCACGTCGAGTATGTTCAATAAAAGCGAATCTTTGCGCGCGTTCGCGTCGAAGAACGTGAAACAGTCGCCGTACAGTTTGAAAGCCGTATCGGCGTCCAGCGCGTCTTCGGCGCGGCGCGCCTGCGCGTATGTCAGCAATATCTCGCCGCTCTCGATGTAGTTGCTTTCAAGCTCGCTTGACAGAAATTCGGCGAAGGACTCGTTTTCGCATATCAGCACCGCGCATTTTACGGCGAACTCGTACATGCCCTGAGAGAGATAGTACAAAACGTCGCAGTACGCGCCCAGAAACTTGCCGTTCTTGCCGCCGACGCGATAGAACGTGTCTGTAAGCTCCTCCAGCTTCAGCTCGTCCTCCACACCGTTGGCGAGGTAGTTTTCGAAGTCCACAAGGGCGCTCCGAAACCGGGCGGCGACAGTCACCGTGCCTTCGGCGGTCGCGGGGGCTAACGAGATTACAATCAAAGCAATGGCGAGCATCAATGCGAGTTTTTTCATGAGCGCTTACCCTCCCGCGAAATATGTCAGTTCGTCCTGTTGCGATAGCGGTAGTATGTGGTCTTGAGCGTCACAGCGGGCGTGCCCTGCGCGGTGTAGGCGTACCAGAAGCCTTCATACATACGCCAAACTCCGACGTCTGTGGACACTTCGCCTTCATATGCGAGAGGCTCATCGATTTCCTTATAAAGCCACCTACCGTTTGAAGAGTTCTTCAAATGTGAAGTGTCATAAGGGCTGTTTACCCAGCCTTTCAGCGTTTTGCTGTACCATTGATACCTCATATATCTATATACGGTTTTGGATTCGCTCTTGGTCTCGACTTGCCGCCTGCCCTTTTGTGCGCTGACTGCGTCAAGAGACCACGCGCTCCACGCGCCGTATTTTATCGAGCGTTCTTCATATGCCGAGCACGTAGAGCACTTGCGCCTGTCTTTAGTGTCGGAATAGATATTCCATGCGCCGTACATATGGTTTGTCGTCGAAACGTAGTTGTCCTTTTTTGTGGTTCCGCAATTACTACACTTATATAAAGTATATCCCTGCGAGTTGCACGTCGGCTTGATTACGGACGATTGAGTGTATTTGTGATCTGTTTTCGGTATTACCGCATTTTTCAAAACGATACCGCATGAGCGACAAAGCTGCTTTTGGCTGCCCGCGCTTAAACAGGTCGCATATTTCACAGTAGACCAATATACATTTACATGAGCACAGGGCGTGGCGGTGGGTCTGACGGTAGGTTTTACGGTCGGTTTTACAGTGGGCTTTACGGTGGGCTTGGGAGTGGCGTTTAATTCTTTTTCAATTAGTTTGAGCTTTTCATTGCTCGCCTTATAGTTATATCTGGCGGTGAAAGTGAAGCATTCCTTTGCTTTAGCGAAATCTTTGCGGTTCAGGGCGGCGTTGCCCTGCTCGTATTTGATAGAACATATATCCTCTCTCAGCTTTGCTTCGCGCGAGAATGCGTCGAAAAACGCGAAGCAGTTTTGATACAACTCGAGCGCTTCGATGTCGCGCCCCTGCGCTTCCGCCTCGCGCGCCTTGGCGTATGCGAGCAGGTATTGTATGCTTTGTATATACTGGCTTTCTATCTGTCCGTCAATATAGTTGCAATAGTCCTCGTTCTCCGAAATGATTTGCGCGTCGAATATGGCGGTTGTGTATTGCTCTTTCGCGATGTTGAGCATTACCTCGCAGTATCTGCCCATCAGCATACCGTTAAAGCCGCCTATGTCGTAGAAATTGTCCATGCAGTTTTGAAGCTGGATTTGGTCTTCGACTGATAATCGCAAATACTCTTCGAATTGCATTACAGTGCCTGCAAACCGCTTTTCTGACGATTGAATATCTTCCGCGGACGCGAAAACTGAAGATGACAGAAGCATGGCTAAAAATAACGCGATGAACCGCTTTAACATATTCATTCCTCCGAATTATCGCGTTTTCCCGCGTTGCGGTCAGCGAATATTATGGAAGTATTATACATTATTCATGAACGGATTGCAACAATAAATGAAGATAATAAGCGCGGTTTGTCTTTGTACGCAAAAGCGCCGTGCCGTCGGCCGCGGCATGGCGCTTCGCGCGGAGGAAAGGGGGTAAAGGAGGAAGATCACTCATGAAGACTTATCAATTTTTCGCGTTGCATTCGTTTTCGGTTCGCTCCGCCTTCTAAGGCCTTGTCTCGCGCTTACGCGGGTGTTTTCCGAAACGTGTAACCAATGAAACGCCGTATGTTCTATGTGATTTGGATTATAACAGCTCTTTTGCGCCGCGTCAATGGTTTCACGTAAATATTACATGTTAAGGTTATTGTGTAACGTAACCTGCGCGGCGCGGGCATCTCATAGTATCAACCCGCGTGCTTCGGCATATATACCTGTGCGGGCGACGGAGGTTATATGGACGCGTTGAACGAGATATGCGGATACTTTCCGCGCGATATGAGCGACGAACTGTATGAGCTTGCGGACGGGAAAACAGTTACCGACGTGCGGCTGCGGCTGTCGCGCCGTCCGCGCGTCAGCTTCGTGGGTGGCGACGCGGCCTTCGGGCGCACAGTATCGCGCGACGAAATGAACGCATACATGGATTCGATGCTCGAGCACTCGCTCTACGCGTGGGAGGACGAGCTGGGACAGGGCTTTTTCACGCTGCCCAAGGGTTCGCGCGTAGGTGTGAGCGGCAGGTATTCGCTTGCGTCGGGTCGGGCGAAGCTCGCCTGCGCCACGTCCTTATGCCTGCGCGTCGCGCGGGAGGTCAAAAACTGCGCTCTGCCCGCCGTCGAGCGCATAGTTTCGGGAGGGCGCGCGAGAAGCGCCATGTTCATATCGCCTCCCGGCATGGGCAAAACGACTATGCTGCGCGATTCGGCCCGACTGCTCTCAAACGCGGGCTATAACGTGTGCGTCGCCGACGAACGCGGAGAGCTTGCCGCCTGCCGTTCGGGCGTGCCAACGCTCGACTTGGGCGAGCGCACGGACGTGGCGGAGGGGCTTTCGAAGTCAGAGGCGATGCACAGAATGCTGCGCTCTATGTCGCCCGACGTTATCGTGACGGACGAGCTCGGCGCTTTGCAGGACGCGCTCGCCGTGTCGGAAGCCGCGCGCATGGGCGTAACAGTGCTCGCGTCGGCGCACGCTTCATCGCTTAACGACGCGTGCGCGCGTCCGGCGCTCAGAGAAACGCTGTTCTCGGGCGCGTTCGGTCTGATATTCGTGCTGGGCGAGTCACCCGGCAATGTAACCGGAATATATGAATGGCGCGGGGAGGACTCATCATGGCGATAAAACTGTTGGCAGCGGCGCTGCTCACGTTCTGCGCGGCGTTCGCGGGACGCGCGTTCGCTTCGTCGCATATGCGCGCGGCGGACGCTATCAGAATGCTGATGGACGATTTGCAGCTTTTGCGCTCGTCGACGCTAGAGCGGCTGCTGCCCATGCACGGCGCTTTGGCGGAGACGCGCTTCAAGCCGCTGCGCTTGACGGGCGAGCACATGCAGAAAAGCGGCGTGTCGGCATTCGACGCGTGGGCGTTAGTGTGCGAATCCGAACGCGGGCGGGGCGGTTCTCTGGAATACATGTCCGACGACGACGTTACTGAGGTGTCCAAGCTGTTTCGGGCGCTCAACTCGCTCGGTCGGCGCGACCACGAGGCGCAATACAGTCAGGCGCTGTCACGGCTCGGCAAATGCGAGGAAGCCGCCCGCCAAAGAGGGCGCGAAAAGCTGCGCCTCTACGCGTCGTTGGGCGCGCTCGCGGGCTTGGCGGTGAGCGTGATGCTCATATAACTCAAACGGAGGTGCGCCATTGGACATAGATTTGGTGTTTCGCATTGCCGCGTTCGGCGTGATAATATCCGTAATGAGCCAACTTCTGAAACAGGCGGGGCGCGAGGACATAGCGACTCTCGCGACGCTCGCGGGACTTGTGATTGTCATGCTCGCCGTGGTCGGGCTGCTTTCGGATTTCTTTACGAGCGTGAAAACGCTGTTCTCGCTGTATTAGCCGCTGGGAGGGCGTGACCGATGGCATTGAAAATAGCGGCGATATGCGTTTCGGCGGCGGTCGTGTGTCTGGCTATACGCGTGAACCGCCCCGAAATCGCGCTCGCCGCCGCGCTCGCGGCGGGCACGATAGCGTGTCTGCTGGCGGCGGGCGAACTGGGCGCGATAGTCGAGCTTCTGAAAACGATGCTGGATTCGTCGGGCATGGGCGATTCGGACTCGTATCTGATATTGCGCGCATGTGGTTTGTCTCTGATAGGCGAATACGCGGCTCAGCTGTGCCGCGACGCGGGCGAGGGCGCGCTCGCGCAGCGCGTCGAAATGGGTATGCGCATATCCCTGCTGGCGCTGTGCGCGCCGCTTGCGTCGGACGTTCTGAAAATGATAACGGAGCTTGCGCCGTGAAGCTGCTCGCGTGTTTATTCGCCATATTGTCGGCGCTTGCGTGTCAGTCTCTGGCGGAGACCGCCGAAGGGCTGTTTGAAAACGTGGACGTGAGCGGGGCGCAGACAGCCGCCGATTCGGCGAACGTAGAAATAGACGTTAAACAGACGGTCGAGCGCTTCATATCGGGCGAATTTGAAATGGACGCCGAGAACGCGCTTACATACATAGTGAACGCGGTTCGCGCGGCGGTGTCGGACGTGCTGCCCGGCATATCCGCGTCGCTGTTTCCTATACTGATATGGGCGTTCGCGTCGCGGCTCATGCCGTCGGAATCGGGCGGCGGCGCGAAAATCGCGGCTTACGCGTGTTTCTTGGCGTGCGCCCTGCCGCCGGTCAGGCTGTTCGTCGGCTGCTTGGAAACGTGCAAGACCGCCGTCACGTCGCTTTCAAAGCTGACGGACGCTTTCACGCCGGTGCTCGTATCGCTATTGGCGCTCACGGGCGGCGTAAAGAGCGCGTCGCTGATAACGCCCATGGGCGCGCTCGCGTCGCGGTTTTTGCGCATACTGGCGGGCGACGCTACGCTCGCACTGTGCTCGGCGGGCGCGGCGCTGTCAATAGCCGACGGCATGGGCGGCGTGAAGCTAAAACGGCTGGCGGAGTTGTTGAGATCGTTCGCGAAGTGGCTTTTGTGCGCTATGCTCGGCGCGTATCTGGCGCTCATGTCTACGGGCGGGCTTATAAGCGGCGCGTATGACGGGGTTTCCGTGAAGACCGCGAAATATCTGTCGGGCAATTTGATACCGATCGTCGGAAGCGATATATCGGGCACTATGGAGTCGCTGTGGGCGGGCGCGTCTCTGATGCGCTCGGCCGTCGGGCTGACGGCGAGCGCGGTCATGCTGGCGGCGTGCTTAAAGCCCATGCTCGGCGCGTTCGCGTGCGCCGTTTTGTGCCGATTCATATCGGCCGTTACAGAGCCGGTGGGCGACGGCGGTATGCTCTCGATGCTCGATTCGCTTTCGGGCGCTTTCAGAATGCTGACAGCCATTACGGCGTGCGCGGCGGCGCTGTCGCTCATACTCATAGGCGCGACGATAGGCTTGGGAGCGAGGGTGTTCTCGTGACGGAATTGATATGCTTAACAGTGCTTTCGGGGCTTATAGAGGCTCTGCTGCCCGACGGCAAGTGGCGCTCCGGCGTGCGCGTCATATGCGGGCTGATGGCAGTGCGCATTATATGCCGCCTGATATTCAACGTGCTCGATTTTTTCGCGTAGTCGGGGGTGGATATGTCCGTCAGACGAGGGTTCAACATATTCAAAGACATACGCCCCCGCGACTGGCTGCTGCTGGCGCTCGCGGCAGCGTGCCTTTTGCTTTTGTTCGCGCCCGAATCGGGCGGCGGCGGCGCGACGGACACCGAAGCGCGCATGGAACGCGTGCTTCAAAAAATCGACGGGGCGGGCGAAGTGCGCGTCATGGTGACGGAAACCGACGGCGGCTACTCGGGCGTGCTGGTCGTTTGCGAAGGCGCGCGCGATCTGAGCGTCAGGCTCACCGTGCAAAACGCCGTGCACACACTGCTTAACATAGATAACCAGAAAATAAACGTCGTGCCTATGGAGGGCGAGCAATGAACAAAAACTTCTCATTTGCAAAACTGCTGACCGCCGTAAGCGCGGCCGTCGTCGTAATAGCGCTTGCGTGCTGTCTTCCGCAATATCTGAAAAACCGCTCGGCGAGCGCCAGGGACTATTCGAAGCCCGCCGCACAAATAAGCGCGGTTGACGCCATAAGCGATTTCATAACCGAGCGCAAGAGCGTGCGCGAGCTTGAAATATTGCAGCTAAACGCCGTCGCGGCGGACGAGGACGCCGACCCGTCCGTGCGCGCGCAGGCGCTTTCGCGGCTCTTAAAGCTCACGGACTATATGGAGAAGGAGACAACGCTCGAGGGCGTTCTGCGTATGCGCGGCTTTACGGACGCGGTAGTGACCGTGCACTCCGATTCAGTAAACGTGGTCGTGCGCTCCGACGATCTGACGCAGAGCGAAAGCGCGATAATACTGGAACTGGTGATGCGCGAAACGGGCCTGACGGGCGGAAGCGTGAAGATTATGACAGTAGGCGACAGATAGTCCGAGGCGCTTCATACAGGGCGGCAGCCATTAGTACTCGACAAATTTATGATTGTAAATATGATAATAATCACCAAATTTGATTTATAGGAAGGTGTTTGAAAAGATAATACGAGGTGAAAGATAACGAGAAAAGACGTAAAATTGACAATCGAGCGCTTGAAAGTCTGCTGTAATGGGTTACTGGATCAATAAAGGAATAGCGAGAACTTCAAGTATAATTTGATATATGCATCAGTAATAATGATATTAACGATCATATGCGGATGCGATGGATTGGATGAAATATTATGAACATAGAATTAAGTAAAGAAAAATTGCTGCAAGGATTTCCAGAACTACTACGCGGGATACCGAAGCCCGTCGTATATCGAATAGTAATGGTGGCGTTGAGAACAGAGACGCTAAAAGAGGTATATCGCACATATGTTGAGAGAATTTTAATGCTGCCACCCTGAAATAATATTTTTTATGTATTGCAAGTAAAATGAAAACGTTATATAATTTATTTATCCACTTTAGCGGACGAATACGACAGGAGGAGAGCCAAATGAAAAGATGTCTAGGTATACTCGTTACCCTCTTAATGCTGGCGCTCATGCCGGCGTTGGCGGAACCCGGCACTACCCCCCAATGTGAAGACTGCGGCGGAGATGCGCAACTGACGACCTATCTCTCCAACGAAGAAACCCACGTGGCGGCTTGTCCTCACGGCGTGACGGACGAAACCACAAGGACAGCTCATACACCTACAGGCGAATACCTAAACCACGAAAACACATGCTGGCAGAAATGTTCTGTGTGCGCAAAAGAGTATGGACACTATCTGCATGCCGCTTGGTGTACGTCACCGAATATTTGCGCGCATTGCGGCGGTGAATATACGGGCGATTTACTGCGTCATGATAATGTATCCTCCGTGCCTTGGCAGCATGATACGAATAAACACTGGAAGGTTTGTCCTCAGTGCGTAGCTCAGTGCCTTATTGGGGAGCATTATGTGAACTGCTCTAATCCAGGTTATTGTGTGGAATGTGAAGCAGAAGTATCGATCAGCGACTACGACCATGATATTGATTATAGCGTTATAGGAGGGTATGACGAAAATAATCATTGGTACTTATGCAAAAACTGCGATCTTAAAGTCAATGTCTCAGCGCACAATGCAACATGCACCGACCCGACGCATTGCTGCGACTGCGGCTGTGATTATTCGGGCGATAATATACGCCATTTGAATTTATCCGATGAACTTTTCTACGACGAATATGAACACTGGTATTACTGTTCCAGCTGCGAGTCCCATGTTTGGGGCGCGGAACACTATGCTAATTGCAATGATCTGACCATATGCGGCTGGTGTGGCATACCGTACTCGGGTAACCAGGTTTCTCATCAGATAAATTACGATGAGTATGCATACAACGAGGACGGGCACTGGTATGAATGCACAGAATGCGGCAATAAAGTAGATTTCGCAGAGCACTTTGTAATATGCGCCGATCTGACGCATTGCTACGAATGCGGCTGCGACTATTCGGCCGATTATGTAGACCATTATAATGTATCCGAAGAAATATTCCACGACGAGCATGAACACTGGTATTACTGTTACGACTGTGAGTCCCGTATCTGGGGCGGTGAACATTTTGCGATGTGCAACAATCTGACCATATGCGGCGGGTGCGGCGTGCCGTACTCAGGCGACTTGATTTATCATCATATGAATTACGACGAGTATGCGTATGACGAAGACGAGCACTGGTATGTATGCACGGAATGCGGTGCTACGGAAGATAAAGAGGAGCATAACCCAACCTGTAAAGATCCGACGCATTGCTGCATCTGCGGTCAGGCATGTAATAAGAGTGAATATGTGAATCACTCAGGAATTGTATCGGAAGCACCTGAGTATGACAAGGACGGGCACTGGTACTACTGCGAGGACTGCGAAACAAATGTTTATTACAGCAAACATATGGCAGACTGTCGAGATAGAACCAAGTGTAGTTTTTGCGGCTACAAAGCTGATTATTCGGAAGGGGCTATCATGCATTTTACTTCCTTGGAGGAATATGATGCCGCCCTCCGTTACGACGATTTAAATCACTGGCGGGAATGCCCGAATTGCTATGAGAACTTCGATGTGGAAGAACATATACCCGATTCGGACAATGCCGCGATCTGTAAAGTTTGCAGCCAACCAATAACCGCGTGCGTACATAACGTTGTGGTTGACGCCGCCGTCGCCGCAAAGTGCAAGAAGGAAGGACTCACGAAGGGAAGTCACTGCTCGTTATGCGGCGAAATAATCGTCGCTCAGGAGAAAGTGAAAGCAAAGGGTCACAGCTATGCGCTGTCGAATGAGATCGCGCCCGAGTGCGGTATCATGGGCAAAAAGACGTATACCTGCACACGCTGCAACGCCTCATATACATCTGACATAACCGCGCTCAGCCACGATTGGCAGCTTTCCGAAAGTGTTGCGCCCGGCTGCGAGAGCGCAGGAACCGATACATATGCCTGCTCGTTATGCGGCGCGACGGACGTGAAAACGCTGGAAGCAACTGGTCACAGTTGGCTGCCAACGGAGGAAATCACGGCTACGTGCGAGCAAGCGGGTGCGTTTGTGACCGCCTGCGCAAACTGCGAGGCGGCGGAAACAGTTGAAATTCCGATGCTTGCGCACAACTACGGCACATTCAAGTCTCAGGACGACAGGACGCACATCGCCGCATGCACCGGATGCGAGGCGAACCTCGTGAAGAATTGCGTACTCAGTGAGACGGTCATCGGCAACCTGAGCGTGAGCACCTGCCCGGTGTGCGGATATACGGAAAGCAAGCCCATTACGCAGCCGGAGGATCAGCCCGTGAAAGAAGAGCCTTCGCCGCTTGACGATCTGGAGGTTGTGGAAGTCGTCACCGCAGTGCTTGAGAACGTGACGATTGACGCAGGCGAGAACAGCGCGCTACCCGAAAACGCCTCTTTGAGCGTACACGAGCAGACGCTTGTGCTCAAGGACGACACAGCGTCGGTGAAGCTGTTCACGGTGGGCATAGTAGTAGATGGCGAAGCCTTCGAGCTTCAGGAATCTATGAAGCTGGGTATACCGTGCGAAGACGAGCAAGCCGTCGTTGGCATGAAGCTTGTGTTAATCTTACCGAATGGCACATTCACCGATATTTCATTTGAGATCATCGACGGTGTGATGGTGTTCGAGACGAACGTAGTAGGCACGTTCGCGCTGATTCCCATCAAAGAAGCCGCGTAAGGGCATTACATTCCGGGAGGCGTCGTGCGCGACGCCTCCTTTGTCTACCTTGTGGATTTTTTCTTGTCAATTTCTTGCGGAAAATCTGCGGGGTTTCCGTAAGTTATAGCGCTATCGTACATAATTAAGCGTTTGCAGGGCGGCAGCATTTGGCTTCGCCAACTACTGCCACATTGAGAACGGAGAACCCGTATACAAAAATACATGCTGAAGTTTTCAGGCGTATACGAGCTGTCAATAATGGTTTATCGTCGTCGCCACAAGCGGTTTCTCTAAATAAACCCATTTTTGATGCACATACCGCCAAAATTGGTTGAACATGGAGGCTACCTCCCGAAGTTTTACATGATATTTCTGTGTATTTCATATGCTGCTGCTATGGCGCTTCGTATAAACCATTTGCGTTTTGACAGATAATCTGCTATAATCGGGTTTGTACGGGCGACTTAACCGTATTGGCGAATCCCGCTTTTTAGGAGGATTGTTTATGGCAGAGAGCGGCGCTTCCGACGTAAGGCTGGACGCAAACTCAAACGGCATGGTATACTTCGCGACGGACGTCGTCGCCACGATAGCCGGCTTAGCCGTCACGGAGGTCGAGGGCGTGGCGAACACCGTCGGCGCGTCGGGCGGCTTCGCCGACATTTTTACGCGCAGAGGTCAGACGAATACGCGCAATCTCACGCGCGGCATAAAGGTTGAGGTCGTAAACAACGAGGTGTCCGTCGACGTTACTATAGTCGTCGAATACGGCTCTCCCGTGCCCGAGGTCGCGTCAGGAATACAGGAAAACGTTAAAAAAGCTATAGAGACCATGACCGGCATGGCGGTCAAAAACATAGACGTGCACGTTGTGGGCGTGAGCTTCGAGCGCGAAAACCGCGCCGTCGCCGAGCTTGAGATGCGCCAGCGCAAATTGCTTGAAAATCAACCCGCGCCCGCGCCGGTCGCCGCCCCCGTCGAAGCGCCCGAAAGCGTTGCGGAGCCGGAGAGCGCCGCAGACGAGGCTGACGACGATTTCGAGCTGGATCTCGGCGAGGACGAGGACGCGGAGCCGGAAGCGGACAAACCCGCGCCTGAAGAAACAAAAATTATAGCGGACGAGGAGAAAGAGGTGTAACATATGAAGATGAAATTGTGGAAGCGCGTGACCGTGATGGCGCTTGCGGTGCTCGGCGTGCTGACGGTCATATCGACGCTGCTCGAAGCGCTTGGCTGCGGTTTTTCCGAGTCTTTGCGCGACTTCGTTTCGACGGGCGAGGGCAAATACAACGCCCTGAATCTATACATTTTCATAGTGGCGTGCGGCTTCCTTATAACGCTGTGCGTGAGCGTTTTCATGATTGCCTTCAATTCGGGGCGCGTGAAAAAGGCGCGGCTCATAACGCTTGAGGACAATAACGGCGACTGCATACTGCTTTCGCAGGACACGCTCGACTCGCTCGTTCACAAGGCTATAGGCGAACCGCTGGGCGTATCCGACATAAAGGTCGAAACAGGCTATCAGGACGGCAGGGTCGAGGCGATGGTGGACATAGCCGTCAACTCGAACATCAATATTCCGAAAACCACGCGCGACTTGCAGGAGCGGGTCAGGCATCAGGTTGCCGACCTGAGCGGCATCTGCGTGAATCGCGTGAACGTCACAATATCGACAATCAAAGTGCCTGAGGACGGCGAAAGCGCGCTGCCCGCCGACGCTTTGAAGCCCGCTCCCGCCGAACCCAAGGCCGAGGAGACAGCCGCCGCGGAAGAGAAAGCAGACGACGAATATACCGTAAAAAAAGCGCCCGTAATCGAAGTTCCGCCGCAGGTCGAGCTGCCCACGCCGCGCTTGGAGGCCGATTCCGAGGAAATTTCAGAAGAAACAGCCGACGAAACGGCGGACGAAGCGCCCGAAGACGTGAAAGAAGAAGAACAGTCAGAGCCTGAAAACGAGCGCAAATCGTTCTTCTCGCCCGCGCCCGAAGTCGATTTCGACGCGGACGAAACGAAATACGGAGACGACGAAGACAAACAGGACGGCGCCGATAAGGAATAACCGCATTATACGTTTGAAACGGAGTAATCCTCATAATGGACAGGGCAAATGCTCGCGCTTGCGCGATGAAGCTTCTATACGAATGGGAAATGGGCGGCGACGGCGGCGACGACACGCGCTTGGGTATGCTTGAGCTGACGCCCGACGACAATCAATACGGCTATATAAACGAGCTTGTAAACGGCGTTATAGAGAACGTCAAAGAAATTGACGGTCTGATCGCAAAATACGCGGTGGGCTGGCGAATAGAGCGCATACTGCGCGTCGATTTGTCGATACTGCGCGTAGGCTGCTACGAGCTGAAAGCGCGCGACGTGCCCCACCCCGTCATACTGTCGGAGGCTATCGAGCTTGCGAAACAGTATTCAACCGAAAAGGCCGCCTCTTTCATAAGCGGCGTGCTCGGCAATATAGGCCGGAACGAATATCTATGATACCCGCAGCGCTTGGCATAGACACGAGCTGCTATACCACGTCCGTCGCGCTTGCCAGCGGCGGACGTGTCGTCGCTTCCGAAAGAAAGCTGCTCGAAGTGGGCGCGGGCGAACGCGGCCTGCGCCAGTCGGACGGCGTTTTTCAGCATGTTACGGCGCTGCCGGAGCTCATGCGCCGCCTGTTCGAGAGCGCACCCGATTATCAAATCGCGGCGGTCTGCGCGAGCGCCCGGCCGAGGGACGCGGAAGGCTCGTATATGCCCGTGTTCACGGTGGGCGCGGGCGCGGCAAAACAGATCGCGGCGGCTTTGAGAGTCGAATATTACGAAACGTCCCATCAGAAGGGACATGTGCGCGCCGCGCTGGTCGATTCGGGCATCGGGTCGGGCGCGTTCATGGCGCTGCACCTGTCGGGCGGCACTACGGAGGCGCTGTACGTGGACGGGAGCCTGAACATACGCCTGCTGGGCGGTTCGAGCGACCTGCACGCGGGTCAGTTCGTGGATCGCGTCGGCGTGAAGCTCGGTCTGGGTTTTCCGTGCGGCCCGTCTCTGGAAGCCTTAGCTTTGAACGGAGAGGCGAAGGGGCTGTTTCCTCTGTCCCACAGAGACGGCACATGCTCGTTTTCGGGAGCGGAAGCGCAGGCTATGCGCATGATAGAGAGCGGCGAACTAACGGCCGAGGACGCGGCGGCGGAGACGTATTCGTATCTCGCGCGGGCAGTCGCGCGGCTTATATACGATTCGCAAAAATCGTGCGGCGCGTCGAAGGCGCTGCTCGCGGGCGGCGTGGCGTCGTCGAAACTTTTGCGCTCGCTGCTCCCCGCGCGGCTCAAGCGCTTGGGCTGCGAGTGCGAGGTGCACTGGGCGAAGCCCGAGCTTGCGGGCGACAACGCGTGTGGGGTCGCGCTGCTGGGCTATCAAATGTACGAAGGTGGTAGAGCGAATGGCATATGTAATTGACGGCAAGGCCGTGGCGCGCGAGGTTCGCGCGGAGGTTAAGGAGCGCGTCGCCGCTTTCGGGCAAAAACACGGTTTTAAGCCGACCCTCGCGGTCGTTTTGATAGGCGAACACCCCGCGAGCCTCGTTTACGTCGCCTCAAAAGAAAAAGCGTGCAAATGGGTGGGTTTGCGTTCCGTGGTCGTTCGCCTGCCCGCCGATACGGCGGAGGACGCGGCGCTCAAAGCGATAGCGGAGCTTAACGCAGACCCTAATGTTGACGGCATACTCGTGCAGCTTCCGCTGCCTAAGCACATAAGCGAAGAACGCGTGCTGCGCGCGGTTTCGCCCGATAAGGACGTGGACGGCTTTCACCCGCTTAACGCGGGCGAGCTGACGCGTTCGGGCGCGGTATTGGAGCCGTGCACGCCGTCGGGCTGCATACGCTTAATAAAATCGACGGGCGTCGATATGCGATCGCTTAACGCGGTGGTGCTCGGCAGGTCGAACGTCGTAGGAAAGCCCGTCGCCATGATGCTATTGAGGGAAAACTGCACAGTCACCATGTGCCATTCGCGCACGAAAGACATACAGGCGCACACAAAAAACGCGGACATACTCATAAGCGCGATCGGCCGCGCGGGCTTTGTAACGGGCGACATGATAAAGCCCGGGGCTATTGTCATAGACGTGGGCATATCGCGCATGGAGGACGGCTCGATTCGCGGAGACGTCGATTTTCAGAGCGCCGAAAAGGTCGCGGGCTATATAACGCCCGTGCCGGGCGGAGTAGGGCCAATGACGATAGCCATGCTGCTTAAAAACACGGTCATAGCCGCGGAGCGCCTTCATGCCTGAGTGGGCGCTTTCGGTAAGCGAGCTTAACGAATACGTGCGGCTGAGGCTGGCGGGCGACCCGATGCTCAGGCGGGTGTCGGTGCGCGGCGAAATATCAGGCTTCAAAAGGCACGTGAGCGGGCATCTATATTTTACGCTGAAGGACGATTCCGCGCGAGTGAACTGCTGCATGTTCCGCTCCGCCGCGTCGACGCTCGACTTCCGACCCGAGGACGGATTCTCGGTCGTCGCGTCGGGTTCGGCGGGGCTGTACGCAGCGAGCGGCTCGTATCAGCTGTACGTCGAGTCGCTCAGGCGCGAGGGCGCGGGCGATTTGTTCACGCGCTTCGAACGGCTGAAGCGCGAACTCGCGGCGGAGGGGCTGTTCGACGCGTCGCTCAAAAAGCCGCTGCCGATCGCGCAGCGCGCGATAGGCGTCGTAACGTCAAAGACGGGCGCGGCGTTTCGCGATATAATACGCGTAGCCCGCGCGCGAAGCCCCAAGATAGACATAATACTATCGCCGTGCTCCGTGCAGGGCGCGACCGCCGCCAAGGAAATCGCGGCGGCCGTCGAAAAGCTCGATAAATCGGGGCGGGCGGACGTTATACTCTGCGGGCGCGGCGGGGGTTCTATCGAAGACCTGTGGGCTTTCAACGAGGAGATCGTCGCGCGCGCGATATACGCGTGCAAGACGCCCGTCATATCGTGCGTCGGGCACGAGACGGATTTCACGATAGCCGATTTCGTGGCGGACGTTCGCGCCGCCACTCCGTCGAACGCGGCGGAACTGGCGGTGTGCGACGTTTTCGAAGCGCGCGCCTCTCTTTACAATATGCGCGCGCGCCTTGCAAGCGCCGCCGCGTCGTCGCAAAGGCGCAGGCGCGACCGGCTCGCGGGGCTGACGCGCTCGCCTATAATACAGTCCCCCGCGCGAATGCTCACGGCTGGCAAGCGAAACGCGCTGTCGGACTTGAGCGCGCGGCTGTCGGCGGCTTACGCGCTGAGTTCCGAAAAGCGTAGACACATTCTTCAGATCGCCGAGAACGCGCTGAACGCGCTGAACCCCGATTCCGTGCTCAGGCGCGGTTACGCGCGAGTGAGCGTTCGCGACAGGGCGGTCATGGACGCTCGGGAATTAACACCGAGCGATTTGGTGCGTATAGACATGCGTGACGCTGCGTTTTCAGCGAGCGTGGCGGAGATATTCGAAAGGAATGATTGATATGAGCGGCGTGACGTTCGAATCCGGCATGGAGGAGCTTGAAAAGCTCGTGTCGCAAATGGAACGCGGCGAGATGCCGCTCGATCAGTCGATAGCGGCCTACAGCCGCGGCATGGAGCTTATAAAGGCGTTGAGCGGTATGCTGGACGCGGGCGATAAACGCATACTCGAACTGTCGTCGACCGAATGTACCGACATTGCGAAGGAGGTGCTTTCCGAATGAAGACGCGCGCCGAATACGCGGCAATCGTCGAGAAACGGCTTGTTCAGCTTATACCAGAGCAGGCGCGGGGCGTGTTCGCGCCCGACAGAGTGCCGTCGCTGCTCTCGGAAACGATGAGGTACAGCCTGCTCGCGGGCGGCAAGAGACTGCGCCCGGCGATGCTGTTGGCCGCTTTCGAAATGCTGGGCGGCGAGGGCGAGGAAGCGCTCGACTACGCCTGCGCTCTCGAAATGATACACACGTATTCGCTTATTCACGACGATCTTCCGGGCATGGACGACGACGACCTGCGCAGGGGTCGCCCGACAAACCACAAGGTCTACGGCGTGGGTCAGGCGATACTCGCGGGCGACGGACTTTTGAACATGGCGTATGAGGTCATGCTCAAAAACGCGCAGAGACACCCCGACGCGCTCATGCACCACGTGCGCGCCATGAGCGAAATAGCGCGCGGCGCGGGCGTGACGGGCATGGTGGCGGGTCAGTGCGCCGACCTGTATTTCGAAGGTCGCCCGGACGCTGCGGGCGACATGCTTTCATACATTCATCACGGAAAAACCGTTTCGCTGTTCTCCGCCGCCGTGTGCGCGGGCGGTTCGCTCGCGGGCGCGTCGCAGGGTCAGCTCGCGTCTCTTACGCGCTTCGCCGAGGCGTTCGGCATGTTGTTCCAGATTACGGACGACATACTTGACGTGACGGCCGACGCGAGCCTGTTCGGCAAGAGCAAGGGCAAGGACGAGAAAACCGAAAAGCTGACAGCGGTCAGGCAGTTCTCGCTGGAGGGCGCGAAAAAGCGCGTTGGCAAATTGCTGACGGACGCATACGACGCGCTGTCCGAATTTGACGAAAAGGCGGATTTCTTCCGAACGCTCGCGCGGGACATGGCCTTGAGGAATTACTGAAGCATACGGAGATTGATAGGTTCAATGCTTAACGATATACACTCGCCCGCCGATGTGAAAAAGCTGTCTTACGACGAGCTTTCGCGCTTGGCGGCTGAAATAAGGCGCGAGCTGACGGACGCGGTTTCCGAAAACGGAGGACACCTTTCGAGCAACTTGGGCTCTGTCGAAATGACGATAGCTCTGCACTTAGCTTTCGACGCGCCCAAGGACAAGCTCGTGTTCGACGTCGGGCATCAGGCTTACGCTCATAAAATGCTGACCGGCAGAGCTTCGCGTATGCGCACGCTGCGCAAGCTGGGCGGCATAAGCGGCTTCCCGCGCATAAAAGAGAGCGTCTACGACGTTACGAACGCGGGACACGCGTCCGACGCCATATCCACGGCGCTCGGCATGGCGCGCGCCCGCGACCTTTCGGGCGATAAAAACCACGTCGTTGCCGTGGTGGGCGACGGCGCGCTCACGGGCGGGCTGTGTTACGAAGCGCTGAACGACGCGGGTCAGAGCCGCACGCGGCTGATTATCATACTGAACGACAACGAAATGAGCATTTCGCCGAACGTGGGCGCGATGTCGGATTATCTTGTCAAAATGCGGCAGAGCAATTTCTACCGCTCTTTTAAGCAGACCGTTCGCCGCGCGCTCAAGCGAGTGCCGAGGGTCGGCGAAACGCTCACGCGGGTGCTGACCCGACTGCGCGACTCGATAAAGGCGCTGTTTGTGAGCGATATGTTTTTCGGCTCTCTCGACATAGAGTATTTGGGGCCTATCGACGGGCACAATATCGAAAGCATGACGAACGTTTTCGAGCGCGCCAAGAGCTACGACGCGCCGGTCGTTATACACGTGGTCACGCAAAAGGGGCGCGGCTACGGGTTCGCCGAGAGACAGCCGCAAAAATATCACGGCGTTGGTCCGTTCAACAAGGAAACCGGCGAAACGTTCGAAAACGCGAGAGATTCGAGCGGCGCGATAATCGCGCGGGAGCTTATAAAGCGCGCAGAAAGCGACGGGAGGATAACATGCGTCTCGGCCGCGATGCTTTCGGGCACGGGGTTGGACGCTTTCGGAAGCAGATTCCCAGACAGGTGCTTCGACGTGGGCATAGCCGAGGCGCACGCCGTTACCATGGCGGCGGGCATGGCGCTGGGCGGCAAGAAACCGTATGTCGCGATATACTCGACGTTTTTGCAGCGCGCCTACGACCAGATAATGATGAGCGCGTGTCTTAACCGCGCGAACGTCACGTTTTTGATAGACCGCGCGGGGCTTAACGGTTCGGACGGCGAGACACATCAGGGCGTGTTCGACATAGGCTTCCTGCGGCAGATGCCGGGGCTCGTGCTCGGCGCGCCATGCGACGCGGGCGAGCTCAGGCGTATGATCGAGTTGAGCTTTGAAAACGAGTCGCCGATGGCTATACGCTATCCCAAAACTATTGCAAACGGCGAAAAGGCGGATTTTGATATAGGCGAATGGCAGACGCTGCGCGAAGGCGCGGACATATGCATACTCGCGTGCGGGCGCATGGTAAAGATAGCGCTCGATTCAGCGAACGCGCTGAAAGACAAAGGAGTAGAAGCGCGGGTCGTGAACGCGCGCTTCATAAAGCCCATGGACGACCGCGCGCTTGAAAAAGCGGCGCGGGATTTTGGGCGCATAATAACGCTTGAGGACGGTGTTGTTTACGGCGGTTTCGGCGAAGGCGTGTGCGCGCGATTGGCGGAGCTGAATTACGTAGGCAAAACGCTGATAATAGGCGTGCCGGATAGGTTTATAGAGCACGCCACGGTTTCGGAGCAGCTTTCGATGTGCCGAATGGACTCGGAAAGCGTGTGCGAGCGCGCGCTTGAGTTTATCGGGAGGCGGTTTTAATGGTTCGCGCCGATAAGCGGCTGCTCGATTTGGGCTTGGCGGCGAACGTTGAGCTGGCGCGCGCGCTTATAATGGAAGGGCGCGTGTTGAACGGCACGAACCGCGTGAACAAGCCCTCGGAAACGGTAGAAAACGACGCTGTTTTGACTGTCAAAGGCCGCGAAAACGCGTATGTGAGCCGCGGTGCTCACAAGCTTAAACGCGCGTTCGACGCGTTCGGGCTGAACGTTGAAGGGCTCAGCTGCATAGACATAGGCTCGTCAACGGGCGGGTTCACGGACGTTATGCTGCGCGCGGGCGCGGAGCGCGTGTACGCTGTGGACGTGGGTTACAATCTGCTCGACTGGCGCTTGCGCTCAAACCCGCGCGTCGTGTGCATGGAACGGATAAACGCGCGCTTTCTGGAATCCGGCATGTTCCCGTTCCCGCCCGATTTCGGCGCGACGGACGTTTCGTTCATTTCTCTGAAAGCCATACTCCCCTCCGCCGCGCGGGTGCTCCTGCTGGGCGCGCGCTTCGTCGCGTTAATAAAGCCTCAGTTCGAGGCGGCGCGCGAGCTTGTGGGCGAAAAGGGCGTTGTGCGCGAAAAGAGCACGCATATATCAGTCGTAACAGACATTGTAAAATTCGCGCTCGCCGAAGGTTGGGGCGTCGAAGGGCTGGATTTTTCGCCCATAACGGGCGCGGAAGGCAACATAGAGTTCCTGCTTTTACTGCGAAACAAACCCGTCGAAGCAGCTTCTTTCGATTTTAATACGATTGATGACGTGATTAACGACGCATATGACAAATTCATTAAATCATAACGTGATTTCTTGTTTGTGCGCTGACTTATGGTATACAATATATAAAAAGGCTTTGGTCGGTTTTGTAACCGGCGGCACACTTATATTCATGCATATATATGGAGGCGGCTCTCGATGAAAACGACGCGACACGCCATGATCCTTGAAATAATAGAATCCAAGCATATAGAGACGCAAGAAGAACTCGCCGAAGAACTCAGAGTGCGCGGAGTCAACGTGACTCAGGCGACGGTTTCGCGCGATATTAAAGAGCTGCGGCTGCTGAAAGTGCTCTCGGACGACGGCGGATACCGCTACGCGACCGCCGAGCGCGCCGAGAAGGGCATTAACGACAGGTTCATACGCATATTTTCCGAATCCGTAATGTCGATTGCGGGCGCGGGCAATCTCATCGTGCTCAAAACGCTGTCGGCTTCCGCGCCATCGGCCGCCGAGGCGATTGACGGCCTGAAATGGAGCGAGATAATCGGCACGATTGCGGGAGATAACACGATATTGGTCATCGTCAAAAACGTCGAGGACGTGGACGACGTTATCGCGCGCTTCCGCGCGCTCTCGGGAAACAGGTTCTGAACTGCATAAATATACGTAATCCGGAAGTGCAAAATGCTGCTGGAACTTAATATCACAAATATCGCGCTGATAAGCCGCCTCCGCATCGAGTTCGAGCGGGGGCTTAACGTGCTTACGGGCGAAACGGGCGCGGGCAAGTCGATTGTGGTCGACTGCGTGAACCTCGCGCTCGGCGGACGCGCCGACCGCGACCTCATACGCACGGGAGAGGAGCGCGCGAGCGTGCGCGCGCTGTTCGACATATCGAACGCGCCCGCCGCTTCAGAGCTTCTCGAAGGCTTGGGCATCGAAGCGCCCGACGGGTACGCCGAGGTTTCGCGCGAAATAACGCGCGGGGGCAAAAACATATGCCGCGTCAACGGCTGCATGGTGCTGCTTTCGCAGCTTCGCGCGTTCACTGGAATGCTGGTAGACGTGCACGGTCAGCACGAGCATCAGGCGCTTATGGACGCGGACAGGCACATATTGTTTTTGGACGGCTACGCGGCGGGCGAAATCTCGCCGTTGAAAGCCGACGTCGCGCAGAAATACCGCGAATACGCTGATATACGCGCGAAGCTGAGCGAAGTGAACGTGAACGAATCCGAGCGCGCACGCAGGCTCGACACGCTCAAATTCCAATACGACGAAATTGCGAAAGCGAAACTCAAACGGGGCGAGGAGGACGGGCTTTCGTCGAAAGCGCGCCTTTACGAAAACGCCGAGCGCATATCCGACCGCGTTAGGACGGCTTACGAACGCGTGTATTCGGGCGGCAAAAACCCGAGCGCGCAGGAAAGCGTCAAGCGGGCGCTGGACTGCCTGAAATCCATTTCGGACATTGACGTAAAATACGAGTCGCTGGCGGCGCGCCTGGAGGAAATATACTATTCGGTGTCCGACGTGGGCTACGAGCTTCAGGCGGCGTTGGAGGAGATAACTTTCGACCCGAGCGAGGCGGAGAGGGTAGCCGACAGGCTCGATTTGATAAAGCGGCTGGAGCGGAAATACGGCCCTGAGCTTGACGACGTGCTCGAGTACGCCGAGAGCGCGGGGCGCGAAATAGCGGTTATGGAATCGAGCGAGGAGCGCAAAACGGAGCTGGAACAGCTCGCCCGCGCCGGCTTGGAGCGCCTTAACGAAGCGTGCGACAAGCTGACCGAGGTCAGAAAAAAGAGCGCCGACAGGCTGTGCGAATCGGTCGTCTGCCAGCTTGCCGATTTGGGAATGGCGCGCACGCGCTTCGGCGCTAAGTTCGAGCGCCGCCAAAACGCGCAGGCCGACGGCCGCGATGCGGTTGAGTTCATTATATCGCCTAACCCCGGCGAACCCATGAAGCCGCTGGCGTCGATTGCGTCGGGCGGCGAAATATCGAGGCTCATGCTCGCGATAAAGGCTATCGCCGCCGAAAACGACGGCGTGGACACGATGATATTCGACGAAATAGACACGGGCGTGTCAGGCCGCATGGCGCAGACCGTCGGCGAAAAAATGTGTATGCTCGGCAAAAACCGGCAGGTAATATGCGTGACCCACTTGGCGCAGATCGCCGCGCTGGGCGACGCGAGTTTTTTGGTCGAAAAGACGGTGGACGGCGAAACCACCCGTTCGAGCGTCGTAAAGCTCGACGACGACGGCAGAGTGAGAGAGCTTGCACGGCTCATAGGCGGCGCAGACGGCGGCGAGAGCGGCGTTTCACACGCGCGCAACATGCTTGCGTCCGCCGCCGCGCTCAAAAAGAAGCGGTTCGAATAGGCCGCTGCGCGCGCATTTTGCATCGCCCGCCCGAATATAGATAGAGCATCAAGTGCGAATCGGGGTGATGGTGGGTGGTGCGAATACACGTCGTCAAGGCGTCGCGCTTAGCGCTGGGGATTGCGCTTATCGCGCTGGCTGTCGTGCTCGTCTGCATACTGATAGGCGCGCTGTTCGGCGGCGAATCGGAGACAGTCCCCGCAAGCGGAGCGGGATATGTGCAATCGGTCGCGGAAACGGAGGCTTCACAGGCCTCCGCTTCCGCTGTTTTCGGGCTTCCTAACGGCGGCATACGCTCAAGCGTCGTATTCGCGGGCGAGCTCGAACCGGTCGCGCGCGTCCAGCCGACGGTGCTCATATATCACACGCACACTCACGAGGCTTATGAAATGCAATATGAGTCAGAATATGTGGAAGCCTCCGCGTGGCGCACGCTCGACAACAGGCACAACATAGTGCGCGTGGGCGACGAGCTTGCCAAACTGCTGTACGAGCGCGGATTCACGGTCGTTCACGACACGACCGACCACGAGCTTGACGATCACCCGAACTCGTATACGCGTTCGCTCGACACTCTGAAAGGCTATGCCGGCAAAGCCGACATATTCATAGACGTGCACCGCGACGCTTACGTCGAAAGCAGCGCGAGTCAGCTTTGCGTGACAGACGGCGACAAGGAGTTGGCGCAGCTGATGTTCGTCGTCGGAAACGGCGAGGGTTTTTCGGAAAAGCCGCTCTACGCAGAAAACTATATGATAGCCTCGCGCATAACGCGCATATTGAACGATTCGCTCGAAGGGCTGTGCCGACCCGTGCTCGTGAAGGACGGCAGGTACAATCAGCACGTCTCTGATAACTGCCTGCTCGTGGAGGTCGGTCACAACCGCAACAGCCTTGAACAGGCGCTTAATTCAGTCGAGTATCTGGCAGACGCGATTTATGAAGCGTTTCTGAATACGACGGGCGTTCTGGTTCAGAATACCTAAGAATTCCGAGCGCGTTTTGCTCTTGTAACGCCCAAGCGCATGTGTTATGATGTCTCCGAAATAAAGCGGAGGACAATAAATTGAAGAAAATTTTACTAATGCTGCTCGCGCTGTCGTTGGCGCTCTCGCCCGCGGCGATGTCTGAAGAAAGCGAAGCCTACGCCGTATACGCTACTATGAAGTCACATATGCTGCGCGTGTTCGTATCCCCCGCGTGGGAAGAGCTGGCGGTCGACGGTCAAACAATCGCATACGACACGGACGAACACGAGGATAGCGCCCGACTCACATTCTATTACATGCAAAGCAACCCCGCGACGCCGCTATTCAGCGTCGTGCTGCGCTTATCCGACATCGTCTACGCGCCCTACGAAGGCTACGCGCCCGCATGGACAGACGCGAAAGGCGACTGGACAATAGATATGTACATACTTGCCGAAAAGAACGGTTCAGCATACGACGTTGTGCTCGACTCGCTGACAAATCCCGAACAGTTCATCAGTTTCACGCCCCCGGATCAAATATGGCAGTTTACATGCCTTACGCCCGACGGCGAAACGCTTAACGCCGATGAACTTTTGACTGGCAATGTGACAATGCTCAACGTTTGGGGCACTTACTGCCCGCCGTGCATACAGGAGCTGCCATATCTGGGCGAGCTTTCGCGCGAATACGCCGACAGAGGGCTGCGCATCGTGGGCTTGGTGAGCGACGTTTACGAACAGGGCAACACAGAATACGCGAGGCGGCTCATATCGGAAACAGGCGCGGACTATACGCACGTGCTCAACAACGACGGCTTCATGGGTTCTGTAATGACGAGCGTAAGCTATCTGCCGACGACGGTTTTCCTAAACTCGTCGGGCGTTGAGATCGCGAGATACGTAGGCTCATACGAAAAAGCCGACTGGGCTTCAATAATAGAAGGAATACTCGCGCAATGAAGCGCTTTCGAATCGCGATATTGCTGATGGCGGCCGCCGCGTGCCTGATCGCCATCGGCGCATACAGAGGAGAAATCGCGTGCGTACTCGAAAAAGCGACGCATGTGTGTTTGGAGTGCATAGGCATTGGCTGACGGAAAACGGTTGCCGAGAACGCTTATACAGATACTGTGGACGGCGCTTACTAACGGCTTCGCTTACGGTTTCATAAAGCGCGACATATTCAAAGGCGCTTCAAAAAGCGTGTGTCTGCCGGGGCTGAATTGCTATTCATGCCCCGGCGCGGTCGGCTCGTGCCCAATAGGCGCGCTGCAGGCGGTCATATGCGACCATAAATACAGTTTTTCGTTCTATGTGGTCGGCGCGCTCATATTCATAGGCGCTCTGCTCGGGCGCGCCGTATGCGGTTTTCTGTGCCCATTCGGTCTGTTTCAGGATTTGCTGTATAAAATACCTTTCTTTATAAAGCGCAAGAGCCTGCCCGCGCATAAATATCTGAAATACGCAAAATACGCGGTATTCATTGTTTTCATATGCATACTGCCCGCGTCACTCGCCGTTTACGACACCGGAGTGCCCGCGTTTTGCAAATATGTGTGCCCGTCGGGCACGCTTATGGGCGCGCTTTCAATCGTGCCGTTCAACGACGATTTCAAAACACCCGACTCCCACGCCCCCGCTCTTACGCCCGTAAACGGCCTGAAGAGTCTGTCGGGCGGCGGTCTTATGCAGACGGTCGCTCCAAAGCCCGCCGCGCGGTCGCAGCTCGGCACGCTGTTCTATCTGAAAATCGGTCTGCTCGCGTTCTTCGCGCTTACATCGCTCGCCATATATCGCCCGTTCTGCAAATACATATGCCCGCTCGGAGCGGTCTACAGCCTGTTTGCCAAAGTTTCGTGCGTGCGGCTCAAGCTCGACGAAAGCGCTTGCGTGAAGTGCGGTTTATGCGCACGCGCGTGTAAAATGAGCATAGACCCCGTAAAAACGCCAAATTCGGGAGAATGCATAAGGTGCGGCGACTGCGTAAAGAAGTGCCCGAAAAACGCGCTTTCATACGACACGCCGCTGTCGGGCTTAATCAGGCGCGCGCGGAAGAAAGGCGACTGACGGATATATAAACGCGGTTTCTTAAAACAAACAGAGGGGGTTGACGTTTCATGCTCATGATAGGCATCTGCGGCGCGAGCGGCAGCGGCAAATCGACGCTGGCGGAGGAACTCGCAAAGAAAATAAAGGGGCGCACGATACTCATAAATCAGGACGCGTACTACCGCGATCACGCGTATCTGCCCTTCGAGGAGCGCGCAAAGATCAACTATGACGAGCCGACGGTGTTCGAGCACGACGAACTTTTATACGACATGCGCCGCCTCATAAACGGAGAGCCCATAACCCGCAAGGCCTACGACTATGCGCAGCACCGCCGCGCAGACGTGAACGGAGACATCATAATGCCCGCCGACACGGTCATAATCGAGGGCATACACGCGTTCTACGACCCGCGCCTGCGCGAGATCATGGACTTCCGCATATTCATACGCGTAGACCCCGACATATGCCTTTTGCGCCGCGTGCGCCGCGACATAGTCGAGCGCGGCAGGGAGATAAACGGCATATCCGAGCAATACCTGAACACCGTGAAGCCCATGTATGAGAAGTATATCCGCAACTACATAGACTACGCGCATCTGATCGTCGCTGGCGGCGGCAGAAACGCTAAAATAAGCGACATACTCGCGTTCTACATAAACGCGGGTCAGGTAAAGCCCGGATAGCCAGAAATTAGAAGCCGAAGTACGCTTTCGCGTTATAGTAGCATATTCCCTCTACGATTGTTTTGAGAGTCTCCCAATCGGCGGGGTATTCGCCGTTTTCGACCAAGCCGCCGAGCAGCTCGCACAGTATGCGCCTGAAATACTCGTGGCGCGGATAGCTGACGAACGAGCGCGAGTCGGTGAGCATTCCGACGAACGTCGAGAGCATTCCCAAGCCCGCAAGCGCACGCATCTGTTCGAACATGCCTTCCTTCTGATCGCAGAACCACCACGCGCTGCCGAATTGCACCTTGCCCGATATGCCGCTCTCGGTCTGGAAGTTGCCCGCGGCGGACGCGAGTATATAGTTGGCGGCGGGGTTAAGCGAGTAGAGTATAGTCTTAGGAAGCGCGCCCTTCGTTTCCTGAGCGTTGAGCAGTTTGTTCAGCTTCGCGGAAATCAGTTCGTCGCTTATAGAATCGAAGCCCGTATCCACGCCGTGCTTTGCGAACATATTCGAATTGTTGTTGCGCTGCGCGTTCATATGGTATTGCTGCGCCCAGCCGAGCGAACGGTATATGCCGCCAAGGTTCACGAGCAAATACGTTCTGTAGTTGTCGGCGTCCTCGCGCGACGGTTTTCCGTTTGCCATCGCGGTTTTGAACGCGCGCTCAACTTTCGCCATGTCGACATCCTCGTAGGGCACGGTGTCCAGCGCGTGGTCGGAAGCGCGGCAGCCGTGTTCGTCGAAGAATTTTGCGCGCATTGAAAGAGCTTTCAAAACGTCGTCCGCGCAGCCGATTTCAATGTCACATACGCCCGCTAGTTTTTTGATATAGTCGGAAAATCCCGCCAAATCGACCTTTATGGCTTTGTCGGGTCTGAACGCGGGCAGCACCTTCACGTCAAAATCCTTATCTTGGGCTATCATTCTGTGGTATTCGAGCGAATCGGCGGGGTCGTCCGTCGTGCACAGCGCTTTTACGTTGAATTTCTTTATGAGCGCCTTCGCGCGGAAATCATCGCCGCGAAGCATTTCGTTCGCGCGCTCCCATATCGCGGGCGCGCTCTTTTCGTTGAGCGCTTCCGTTATGCCGAACACGCGCTTTAACTCCAAGTGCGTCCAGTGATAGAGCGGGTTGCCTATCGCGAATTGGATCGTGCGGGCGTAAGCAAGAAATTTCTCGTAGTCGTCGCCCGAACCGCGAATAAGGCTGTCGTCAACGCCTATCGCCGCCATCGCGCGCCATTTGTAGTGGTCGCCGCCCAAGAACAGTTCAGTTATGTTTCTGAACTTTTTGTTTTCGGCTATCTCTTTTGGTATGAGATGGCAGTGATAGTCTATAATGGGCAGTCCCTCGGCGTATTCGTGATAGAGCTTGCGAGCCGTGTCCGACGAGAGCAGAAAATCTTCATCCATAAACTGTTTCATGCATTTATCCTCCGACATTCGTTTTCCCAGCCAAAAATACCATGACGCGCCCGACA
>CAYVPJ010000018.1:0-54335 GCA_964453505.1 uncultured Oscillospiraceae bacterium
AGCTGGAGCGCAAGATGTGCTTTGGCGTGACCTTCGAGCAGGGGCACAACGACCTGCGCATTGACGATACCATGCTGCAAAACATCGTGACCGACAACAAAGACCTGCCCGAGGAAAAAATGCGCGACCTGATACTGTCGCTCATCACGCTCAAATACACCCAGTCCAACTCCGTGTGCTACTGCTATGACGGACAGACCGTGGGCGTTGGCGCGGGGCAGCAGTCGCGCATTCACTGCACGCGCCTTGCGGGCAACAAGGCCGACAACTGGTTTTTGCGGCAGCATCCCAAGGTGCTTTCCTTGCAGTTCCGCGAGGGCATGGGTCGCCCCGACCGCGACAACGCCATTGATGTGTACATCTCCAATGAGGATATGGACGTGCTGTCCGACGACGTATGGCGGAACTTTTTCGCCGTGCGCCCCGAGCGCCTGACGGACGCCGAAAAGCGCGCGTGGCTGGACGCGGTTTCCGGCGTGTGCGTGGGCAGCGACGCGTTCTTCCCCTTTGGCGACAACATCGAGCGCGCGCGCAAAAGCGGCGTTTGTTATGTGGCGCAGCCGGGCGGGAGCATCCGCGACCGGCAGGTGATTGACACCTGCAATAAGTACGGCATGGTCATGGCGTTCACGGGCATTCGGCTGTTCCACCATTGATGCACAGGAGCAATGAAAGCATGAATATACTGGTCATCGGCGGCGGCGGGCGCGAGCACGCCATCATCAAAAAGCTGCGGGAGAGCAAGCAGGTAACGCATATCTACGCGCTGCCCGGCAACGGCGGCATCGCAAAGGATGCGCAATGCGTGCCGATTGCGGCGTGCGACATGCAGGGCGTTGCGGCGTTTGTGCGCGCGCACACGGTCGATTTCTGCATCGTCGCGCCCGAGGACCCGCTGGCGCTGGGCATGGCGGATATGCTGGAGGATATGGGCGTGCCGTGCTTCGGGCCGTCCAAGCTCGCTTCGCGCATCGAGGGCAGCAAGGTGTTCGCCAAGCGCCTGATGGAAAAGTTTCACATCCCCACCGCGCGCTGCGAGGTGTTCTGCGAGTATGACAAGGCGCTTGCGTACTGCGAGCGCGCTTCGTACCCGCTGGTCGTCAAGGCGGACGGGCTGGCGCTGGGCAAGGGCGTGACCATCGCAAAGGATTTCTCGCAAGCCGCCGAAGCGCTCAAAGAGGATATGCTGAACGGGCGCTTCGGGGCAAGCGGGCATCAGGTGGTCATCGAAGAATACCTGGAAGGCCCCGAGGTGTCGGTGCTGGCGCTGACAGACGGCAAAACGCTGCGCTGCCTGCCCTCGGGCATGGATCACAAGCGCGCGCTGGATAACGACCTTGGCGACAACACGGGCGGCATGGGCGTGATTGCGCCCAACCCGTATTATACGGAGGATATCGCGCGCATCTGCATGCGCGACATCTTCCTGCCCACGCTGGACGCCATGCGCAGGGAGGGCTGCCCGTTCAAGGGCTGCCTGTATTTCGGGCTGATGCTGACGGAGGACGGCCCCAAGGTTATCGAATACAACTGCCGCTTTGGCGACCCCGAGGCGCAGGCCATGCTGCCGCTCATGCAGGGCGATTTGCTTGATGTGATGCGCGCCTGTCATGACGGCACGCTGGACGCGGTTGATTTCACCGTCAAGCCCGGCGCGTCCTGCTGCGTGATGATTGCGTCGGGCGGGTATCCCGCGCATTACGAAAAGGGCAAGGCTATTTCGCTTGGCAATGCGGAGAAGCTTTCGACGGTGTACCACAGCGGCACGGCGCTTGACGGCAGCGGCGCGCTGATTACATCCGGCGGGCGCGTGCTGGGCGTGTGCGCGCAGGGCGACACGCTCAAAAACGCCATTGACAACGCGTATCGCGCGGTTGATGAAGTGCAGTTCGAAAACGCGTATCATCGCCGCGATATCGGGCAAAAAGCCCTTCGCGCGGGAGGAAGCAAGTAAATGGTCAATCGCATTTATGTGGAAAAGCGGCCTGCGTTCGCGCACGAGGCAAACGCACTGCTGCGCGATCTGCGCTCGTTCCTGCGGCTGGACAAGCTGACCGGCGTGCGCGTCATCAACCGCTATGACATCGAGAACATCGCGCCCGAGCATCTGTCGGGCGCGGTGGATACCATCTTTTCCGAAAAGCAGCTGGACGACGTGTATACCGCGCTGCCCGCGTACAGCGGCGCGCTGTTTGCGTCGGAATACCTGCCCGGTCAGTTCGACCAGCGCGCGGATTCCGCCGCCCAGTGCGTGCAGCTGGCGTACTGCTGCGAGCGTCCGCTGGTGCGCACCGCAAAGCTGTATGTGCTGGAGGGCGCGCTGACAAACGAAGATATCGCCAAGGTGAAAAAGTACATCATCAACCCCGTGGAGTGCCGCGAGGCGTCGCTGGAAAAAGCGGAAACGCTGAAGCTGTCGTATGCCGTGCCCGAGCGCGTTATGGCGCTTGACGGCTTTATCGTGATGGACGCGCCCTCGCTGGAGAAGCTGCGCGCATCCTTGGGGCTTGCCATGGACGCGGCGGACATGCTGTTTTGCCAGAAATACTTCCAAAGCGAGCGGCGCGACCCCACGCTGACCGAAATCCGCATGATTGATACCTACTGGAGCGACCACTGCCGCCACACCACGTTTTTGACGCATCTGGAGGACGCGGTGTTTGAGGATGCCGCCGTGCAGGCGGCCTACGAGCGGTATTTGAGCCTTCGCAAGGAGCTGAACGTGACAAAGCCCGTCACGCTGATGAATCTGGCCACCATCGGCGCAAAGGCGCTGCAAAAGCGCGGCTTGCTGCGCGACCTTGACGAGAGCGACGAAATCAACGCCTGCACGGTGAAAATCACCGTAAACGGCGAGGACTGGCTGCTTTTGTTCAAGAACGAAACGCACAACCATCCCACCGAAATCGAACCCTTCGGCGGCGCGGCGACCTGCATCGGCGGCGCGATTCGCGACCCGCTGTCGGGGCGCGCGTATGTGTATCAGGCGATGCGCGTCACGGGCGCGGCCGACCCGCGCAAGCCGATCGATCAGACCATCCCGGGCAAGCTCCCCCAGCGCAAGCTGGTGCAGACTGCCGCTGCCGGGTACAGCGCCTACGGCAACCAAATCGGCCTTGCCACGGGCATTGTGGACGAGCTGTACAACGACGGCTACGCCGCAAAGCGCATGGAAATCGGCGCGGTGGTGGGCGCGGCGCCCGCAAGCGCCGTGCGGCGCGAAGAACCCGCGCCCGGGGATATCGTGGTGCTGCTGGGCGGGCGCACGGGGCGCGACGGCTGCGGCGGCGCGACGGGTTCTTCAAAAAAGCACACTCAAAAGTCGCTTGCCACCTGCTCCGCCGAGGTTCAGAAGGGCAACGCGCCGGAGGAGCGCAAATTGCAGCGGCTGTTCCGAAATCCGAAGGCGGCGCGCCTCATAAAGCGCTGCAACGATTTCGGCGCGGGCGGCGTGTCCGTCGCGATAGGCGAGCTTTCGGACGGGCTTAAAATTAACCTAGACCTCGTGCCCCGCAAATACGAGGGGCTTAACGCGACCGAGATCGCCATTTCCGAATCGCAGGAACGCATGGCGGTCGTTTTGTCGCCCTCCGATTTGGACGAGTTTACGCGCTATGCCGACGGCGAAAACATAGAATCGACCGTCGTCGCCGAAGTTACCGACGACCGCCGCCTTACGATTTTCAGAAACGGCAAGACCGTCGTGTCCATATCACGCGATTTCATAGACAAAAACGGCGCGCCCAAGTCGGCAAACGCCAAAATTGGCGCGCTTGAGAGCGTTATTTCGGATTGCAAGCCGCTTAACGCCGAATCGCTCAAAGCGCTTGTCGGCGACCTCAACGCGTGCTCGCGGCGCGGCCTGTGCGAGAGATTCGATTCCACAAACGGCGCTCACTGCCTGTTAATGCCATTCGGCGGGCGCAGGCAGCTCACAAAGGCGCAGGTCATGGCTTCCCGCATAAGCGCCAAAAACGCCGAAAGCGACACCGCTACGTGCATGAGCTACGGCTTCGACCCGTATATAAGCGAGAGAAACCCATACGCGGGCGCGTATCTGGCGGTCGTGACGTCGCTTGCGAAGCTCGTCGCGTGCGGTTCAGACATTCAGAACGCGCATCTGAGCTTTCAGGAATACTTCCGTCGCATGACCGAAGCGCCCGAAACGTGGGGCGAACCGCTCTCGGCGCTGCTGGGCGCGCTCGACGCGCAGTTGGATTTCGGCGTCGCCGCGATAGGCGGGAAGGACTCCATGAGCGGCACTTTCGAGGATATTCACGTGCCGCCCACGCTCGTGTCGTTCGCGCTGAGCGTGTGCGACGCCGATCGCATACGCGATAACGCTTTCAAACGCGCGGGCGCGCCCGTCGTTCTGATATGCCCCGAATATATGGAGAACGGCGTGCCCGTCCCGGACAGCCAGAAGCGCGTTTTTGACAGAGTTTCAAAGCTGCTCAAAAGCGGCGAGGCCGTCTCCGCGAGCGCCGTCGGGCGCTTCGGCGCGGCTGAGTGCGCGTTCAACATGGCGCTCGGCAACGGCTTTGGCTTTAAGAGCGTGAACGACGCGGCGCTTTCGCGCTACGCTTTGGGCGGATTTTTGGTCGAGTGCGCGGAAGGCGTTCAAACGGATTCTGTCGTTGGCTATGTGACCTCCGAGCGCGTTTTCGCGCTTGAAAACGAATCGGTTTCGATGGACGAGCTGGAGCGCATATACAATTCGACGCTCGAAAGCGTGTTCCCGACCGCCTATAACAATAGCGCTGAGTCAGCGCCTGAAATCGTGAGCGACAAACGCGCGAAAGTATATACGGGCAGCGAAAAATTCGCGAGCGCCCGCGTTCTGATACCCGTGTTTCCGGGCACGAACTGCGAGTACGACACCGAAAGGGCGTTTTCACGCGCGGGCGCGAACGTCAGCACGTTCGTTGTTCGCAACAGAACCACTTCCGACGTCGAGGCTTCCGCCGAGGCGTTCGCAGACGAAATATCGCGCTCCCAAATCATATTCATTCCGGGCGGTTTTTCGGGCGGCGACGAGCCCGACGGTTCGGGCAAATTCATAACCGCGTTTTTCAGAAACCCGCGCATACGCGACCGCGTTCACGAGCTTCTGAACGCGCGCGACGGGCTTATGGGCGGCATATGCAACGGCTTTCAGGCGCTTGTAAAGCTCGGTCTTTTGCCGTTCGGAAAGATACTTTCAAGCGTCGAATGCCCCGCGACGCTCACATACAACATTATAGGCAGGCATCAGTCGCGCATAGTGCGGACGCGCGTCGCGTCGAAGCTGTCGCCGTGGCTGCGCTATTCTGAAATCGGCAGCGTGTATTCGGCGCCCGTGTCACACGGCGAGGGGCGCTTCATCGCGCCCGACAGCGTAATTAAAATGATGCTCGACGGCGGCATGATAGCCACGCAGTATGTCGGCTTGGATTCGCGACCCGCCGTTTCAGCGCCCGACAACCCGAACGGCTCGATTCTGGCGATCGAGGGCGTAACGTCCGCCGACGGCAGGGTGTTCGGCAAGATGGCGCACTCCGAGCGCGTGGGACAGTCAAAGCCGCTGTATATAAACGTGCCTGGCGATTACGACATAGGCATGTTCCGAGCCGCCGCAGACTATTTCAAATAGCCGTTGGCTGTGTTTTGATTGACAAAAATACTTCGCGCGGTATATAATCGCGCAAACGGAAGCGGAGGTAACACATTATGAAACACATGAAGCCCATGGCGTTTTTGTTAGCCGTACTCATGATCGCAGCGCCTTTCGCGCTCGCCGACGAAAGCGTTTCGCTCACAGACATGAAGGGTCGCAATATAACGCTCGATTCCGCGCCCTCGCGCATCGTCGCGCTTTCGGCGGCCGACTGCGAAATACTCTACGCGCTCGGCGCGGGCGATTTGCTGGTCGGTCGCGGCGAGTTCTGCGATTACCCCGAGCAGGTCAAATCCGTCCCGTCGGTGCAGTCCGGCTACGAGACGAACATCGAGCAGATAATCGCGCTGATGCCCGACGCAGTGGTAACGAGCATAATGGGTCAAACCATAGAGCAGGTGAACACGCTCGAAAGCGTCGGCATACCCGTAATAACGTCCGACGCGCAGAGCATCGACGGCATATACGAGTCGATCCGCATGTTGGGCGCGCTCACCAATAAAACGGAGGAAGCCGAGAACTGCGTCGCGAGTATGTTAAGCGCGTTTGAGTCCGCCGCCGCCCTGCGAAAGGGAGACGAGGCGCTCAGCGTATATTTCGAGGTGTCGCCGCTCGAATACGGGCTGTGGACGGCGGGCGCGGGCACGTTCATGGACGAAATCGCGGGCATACTCGGCATGAAAAACTGTTTTGCGGACGTAAACGGCTGGGCTGAAATATCAGAGGAACAGGTGCTTCTGCGCAATCCCGACGTGATCGTCACGCTCACCATGTATTCGGGCGAAGGCGCGACGCCCGTCGAGGAGATACTCTCGCGCGAAGCGTGGCGCGACATTAGCGCCGTTAAAAACAAGAAGGTCGTCAACTTCCAAAACGACGAACTGTCGCGCCCCGCTCCGTCGCTCGCGGAAGGCGCCAAGATATTCGCCGAATTTGTCTACGGCGAAAACTGACCGCGTTAAATCGCCAAAATCAAACAAGCCCTCCGAAAGCATCGGGGGGCTTGCTTATTATTTATGACTAACGTTAATCCAGCACGCCGGGCACGACCGACTTTTTCATAGGCGCTCTGCGCGTGAAATCGGCTTCCAGCTTGACCCACTCGCCGCTTTCGGCGCTCCTGTCGAAGCCCGTGATAGCGTCGAGCACGTGGAATGTCTGCCTGTAGTCGGCGCGGGCGGGTCGGTCGTTTATGATCGCCGCCGCCATGTCGTCAAGGCCTAAGCCTCTGCTGTTGCGCGAATAGTCATACATCAGCGGAATTTCTTTCGCTTCCTTGTCTTCGGGGCGGTACAGCGTCACAGGGCCGGAAAATGTGTTCGGGTCGGGCACGAACAGCGTGCCCTCGCTTCCGTATATCTCGAAGCGCGCCTGATGCGGATAGTACGCGTCGAACGTCGTGAACAGCGTGCCTATCGCGCCGCTGACATACTTTACAGTGCCCGCTATATACGTGTTCACGTTCACGTCTATTTGAGTGCCGCTCAAAGGCTTGCTCGTTATCATGCGCTGCTTAAACGTCGCCTTGCTCGCGCTCATAACGGAATCGATGCCGCCGAGCAGGTTTATCATCGCCGTAAGATAATAGGGTCCCATGTCCATCATCGGGCCGCCGCCGTACTGATAGTAGAAATCGGGGTCGGGGTGCCAGCTCTCGTGTCCCCGGCATATCATGAACGCGGCGCTGCCCACCGGCTCTCCTATGTAGCCGTCGTCGATCAGCCTTCGGCAGGTCTGTATGCCCGCGCCCAGAAATGTGTCGGGCGCGCCGCCCAGCATAAGCCCCTTTTCTTTCGCGAGCTTCACGAGCGTCTTGCCCTCGTTAAGGCTCGCCGCCAGCGGTTTTTCGCTGTAAACGTGCTTGCCCGCTTTCAGCGCCTCGACGCTCACGCCGAAGTGCTCGTAGGGGCGCGTCAGGTTGAGCACTATGTCGACCTCGGGGTCTGAAAACGCGTCGTACATAGTTTCGTATATCTTAGGCACGCCGTATTTCTCTTTCGCCGCCGCCGCGCGCTCCCTGACCAAGTCGCACACGCCGAGCAATCGCGCGTCTTTGAACGTGTTCGTCAGGTTTTCCAAATAGATTCCGCTTATGTTGCCTACGCCTATCATGGCGACGTTCAACTGTTTCATAACTGCCGCCCCCGCTTAATACATCTTCGCCGTGTTTTCGAATTTATCGGTAGTCAGGCCGTTGTCGAGCGCGTACTGTTTGCCGTCTCCCGCCCATAGCATACCGCGCTCCATAAGCACCGCGGCGTTGGGCGACTTTGTGAACACGTCGTCGTGATGCCCGAGCGACGTATAGAACACGCGCCCGTTGCCCCAGAATTTCGTCCACGCGACGGGCATGTCGACCGGCTTGTTGCTTATGTGGTAGTAAGGCACGATAGGAAAGCGCGTCGTCGCGAGGACTTCAATCGAGGGGTCGATATGCAAATAGTAGTGCTCGCTCTCGACGGGGAAGTCGTCGAGCCCTTCGACTATCGGGCTTGAGCCTTTGTTTATGTTCACCGTGTAGTGTATGCCGTCTCCGCCCGGGTGGCTCACCCACTGACCGCCCGTTATGAACTGCCATTCGGTGTCCTGCCTGAAGCTGTCGCACATGCCGCCGTGGCAGCCCGCCAAGCCCACGCCCGAGCCGACCGCTATTGAAACATTCTTCGAGTATTCGCGCTTTATCTCGCCCATCGTCCAGCACGCGACGATCAAATCGAGCTTTTTAAGCGCCTCTAAGTCGCCCATGGGGTCGAGAGTGTCGAAAATCGTCGCTTCATAGCCGTGTTTTTCGAGCATGTCGCGAAAACGCTTGCTCGTGAGCTTAGGCTCGTGTCCGTCCCAGCCGCCCTCGAATATCCATGCTTTTTTCATGCGCGTATCCTCCAAAGACTTTTATTTACTGACGGCGAAGGTGTTCAAAACCGCCGCGCAGATTTCCTCAGACACGTCTGAAAACGTGAACACGAAAAGTTTTTCGCCTACGGGCAGCATATACTGGCGAACCGTATGCCCCATATATTCGCCGCCTATATACATGACCGACGTGGGCAGCACGACGTAGTGCTCCTTGTCGCCGACCGTCAGCGTGCGGTCGCCCGCGTATACGTCTTCGTTAAGCTCGTATTCGCCGCTGTCTTCCGTAAACGTCATGCCCGCGCACTCGCTTGCGAGCACGCGTTTGAACGCGTCCAACTCTTTCACGAGCGACGAAACGTCCGCGCCCTCGGCCGAACCGTATGTGAGCACCATGCTCGCGCCGTCGGCGGAGACCGCCGAAAGCACGTCGTTTTCGGCGCTCACGCTTTTTTTGTATTCGGTTATAGTCGCGTAATCGATATATTCCTCGGCCTGTTCAATATATTCGTTCGGCGATTCGGCGCCCAGCGGCGCCCATTCAACGGGCACTCGCACGAAATAGCCGCCGAATGTGCTCATATAGCCGTGCATTTTGATGCCTTCGGGCTCAGCCTCGCCGGCGGTCGCGTCGCCCGGCGTCGCGACACCCTCTGAAAGAGCCGCGCAGGACAAAAATATGAGCGCCAGAACGAGTGAAAACAACTTTTTCATTGTGTCATACCTCCATTTTTGTGTTGTTAAGCATAACATAATTCCTTTTGAAAATCAACCGTATCAAGTCCATTTTTCAAACGCGCGCGTTTCATACGTTTTTCGCCTCAAATATTTCTAAATCATGGATTATATTGGAACTAAACCCTGTTGACACCCGTCAAATATCCGAAAACAAATCCATGGGGGTGGAATTTATGAAAAAAACATTGGCGTTACTGCTCGTTTTCACGATGGTTCTCGCAATAGTGCCGACGGGCTTGGCGGATTGGGGCGGCTGGGGCGGCTGGGGCAGCGCGAACGCGTACACCGGCTCGACCGATCTGCGCAAGGCTTCCAACTCTCAGCTTTATAATATCAATCTCGCCGCCAGAAAACTGGCGAGCGTCAGAGTGCCCTGTTCGACGCTGTTCTCGTTCAACGACATTGTCGGACCGCGCACCGCCGACTACGGCTACAAGAGCGCGGTCAACGGGCGCGGCGTATACGTGCGCGGCGGCGGCACGGGTCAGGTCGCGAGCGCCATATATCTGGCGGCAAGGCAGATATCGGGCATTCGCTTCATCAGCGTCGACAACTACGGAGACGATTTCACAGGCTCGTATGTTTCGTCGGGCGAAGAAGCCATCGTGGTCGACTACAAAAACAAGAACGACTTCTCTTTCGAGCACCCGACGGCCGATATGCTCGTCGAGGTGTGGGTGACTACGACCAACATAATGTGCCGCATAACCGTCACCCCCGTAAGCACGACGCCGACCGGCGCTGACAGCACCGCCTACATCTATCTCTCGGGCACGAACACGCTCAAGAACAACATAAGCAGAGCCGCCGGCTCGATCGACGGTTATCAGCTTTCATACTACGACGAGTTTTCGTTCAACCAGTTGGTCGGCCCGCGCAACGAGCGCAGCGGCTATGGCTACGCCATCAACGGGCGCGGCGTGAAGGTCATGGGCGGCGGCGTGGCGCAGGTCGCGAGCGTCATATATATGGCTATAAAAGACCTCAACTACATTCGCATAACCGACTTGCGCACTTATGAAGAAAAATACAACCAGTCATACGTATACTCGGCCGACGACGCCGTGCTCACCGATTACGCGAACAACGTCGACTTCCGCTTCAGATATACGGGCTACAACACGCTGACCATCAACGTGTACGTCGACAACAACAAGCTCATCTGCGACGTGTACGAAAGGTAACATAAGACACACGCAAATGAAAACCGCTCCTATAAACGGGGCGGTTTTCGTTTGCTTTTGTGATGTTTACATTGAAATGTTGCTTTATGGACACAAATATGGTATGATATATGTGTTGATATATGCGCGGGAGGTGACGCGTGTGGACTTGGGTGCGCTGTTGCGCGAAAGGCGCTTGCAACTGGGACTTACGCTCCAGCAGGTGGGCGACGCGGTCGGCGTGGGGCGCTCGACCGTGCGCAAATGGGAGCAGGGGATGATCAAAAACATGCGGCGCGACAAAATCGGCAAGCTCGCCGCAATACTTATGCTGAACGAGAGCGTGTTCACGAAATACGAGGGCGGCGCAGCGCGTGAAGCGAACATGAAGCCCGTCAGCAAAAAGCGGGTGCCCATGCTGGGCGTGATAGCCGCGGGTCAACCGATATACGCCGACGAGGAGCACGAAAGCTACGTGCTCGCCGACGAGGATCTGCGCGTCGATTTCGCGTTGCGCGTGCAGGGCGACAGCATGGACGGAGCGGAGATACACGACGGCGACATAGTGTTCGTGCGCCAACAGGACGACGTTGACGACGGTCAGATAGCCGCCGTGCTCATAGACGACAGCGCCACGCTGAAGCGTCTGTATCACGCCCGCGACCGCGTGACGCTCGTTGCCGAAAACCCGAAATACGCGCCGATGGTGTTCTCACAGGACGAGACCGTGCGCGTGCTGGGGCTTGCGGTGTATTGCATGAGCAGAATAAAGTAAACCGCCGCGACGGTTATTTCGCGGGCGGTTTGAGCGTATTATGCACTAAGTCGTCTGGAGGTGTGCGTATGCGCTTGAAAATAACCGTAATCTTACTGTTAGCGGCGTTGATTGCGGGCTGTTCGCCCGCGAGCGCCCAGATTTCGTCGGGTGTGCTCTTGGAGGGCGCGCCAATCAGCTTAAATTGCAAAAGCGCTGTCCTGCTCGAAATGTCGAGCGGGCAGGTCATATTCGGCGTGAACGCGGACGAAAAGCGCGCCGCCGCGTCGATTGTGAAGGTAATGACGATCTTAATGTGCCTCGAGGCTATAGACAGCGGGCGCGTGTCTGTTGACGACATGGTCTCGGTGTCAAAAAACGCGTCGGGCATGGGCGGGTCGCAGGTGCTTTTGGATACGGGCGAGACGCAGACGCTCGGCGTGCTTTTGAAAAGCGCTATCGTCGGCAGCGCGAACGACGCGTCCGTCGCCATAGCCGAGCACATATACGGCTCTTCCGAACTGTTCGTAAACGAGATGAATAAAAGAGCCGCCGCGCTGGGCATGGCGGACACTCATTTCGTGAACTGCACGGGTCTGCCCGCGCAGGGGCAGTATACGACGGCTATGGACATAGCGCGCATGTCTCTTGAAATGTTTTCGCACGACCTGTATTTCGACTATTCGACCATATGGATGGACTCCGTCGACCACGGCGACGGGCGCGTCACTCAGCTCACAAACACGAACAGGCTCATACGGTTCTACGATGGCTGCGACGGCGGCAAGACCGGCTCTACCAACGAGGCGGGCTATTGCATAACCGCAACGGCTAAGCGCGGCGGTATGCGCCTTATATCCGTCGTGCTCGGTTCTCCGTCCGGGACGGAGCGCTTCGGCGCGGCTGAAAAAATGCTCGATTACGGTTTTGCAAATTACAGGCTGTATCCGGTCGCCGAAAGGGGCGCGCGCGTTCGCGGCGAAATGAGCGTAACCGGCGGCGACCGCGATTCGATACCGCTCGTGCTCGACGGCGATCTGAACTTGCTGATGAGCAAAGCCGATAACGCCGATGTGAACCTTTCGCCCAACCTGCCCGAAAGCGTGCGCGCGCCTATACGCGCGGGACAGCGTATAGGCAGCGTAGACGTTATATTGAACGGGCGCGCTATATCGTCAATACCCGTAGCCGCGCTGGAGGGCGCGAACCGACGGGGCTTTCCGAACGCGTGGGAGCGCGCGTGGGCGAAATGGCTGTTTTAGTGCCACGACTGCAGGCGGCGGTATATGTAGTTTGACGCGTACTCCGACGCGCTCTTGACGCTCGTCGACGTAGTGTTCGTGCCCGGCTCTGTGCCGCCCTGCTCTATTATAACAAACTGCGTGCGCTCGGCGTTCGCGTAGTACAGGAATATGACCACGTGCCCGTACATCTTGACCATTATGTCTCCGGGGTGCAATTCGGACGACTTGCTTATCGTCTTGAACGCGGTCGTCTCGTAGAAGCGCGTCGTGTTCCAGTCGGTGAGCGCCACGTTCGTCGGCAGATAGCTCTTATAGCACATCGCAACCATAGACGAACAGTCGTTGCCGCAATACTGCCCCTTCAGCAGGTTGTTTTGATTCAATATGTAATACGTGCCCGCGCCCGACAGGTAGTATCTGTTTTCTGAGACCGCCTTCGAGGGCGTGTACATGCGCTGGTTGTAGTATGTGTTCGATATGTAAGGCATACCGTAGTATACGATTCCGGGCTGGAAGTCTTTAACGCCGCCCTCTGAGTTCGCCGCCTTCCAATAGGGTTGCCTGTTGAGCGTCATCCACGGGAAATCGTACATGGCGAACGCCGCGTCTATTACGCTCTTGCGCTTGCTCGCCTCCGACGACGTTATGACACCGCGCTTCACGAGATCGCTCAATTCGTTGTGCGCCGCTTTCTTGACGTTGCTTATGCGCGTCCTGTTGGCGGCGATGCCGCTTATCGCGGTTTTTCGAAGCGGCATGACGAGCGTGCGCGTCGGGTTGAGAACCGTCACGTTGCACACGCCCACTGCGCCCGAATCGGTGTTCGAAACGATTCCCACGCGCACAGTGCCGCTCGATACGGCCGTGACCACGCCGTTCTGGTCTATCTTCGCCACTTTCTCGTTGAGCGAGAGCCACCTGCCCGATTCTTCGGTGCCCGCGGGGAAAGGCGTGGCGACGAGTTTGTATTTTTCGCCCGGGTTCAGATATATGTTTGTCGCGTTCAGCGTAAATGACGTTGGCGTGTCGGTCGACATTACGACAAGCGTCACGCCGGAGCGCACGCCGTTCACGGCGGTCGCGGATATTATGACAGTGCCCTTCGCGCGCGTCGTTATAAGCCCGTTTTGGTCAACCGTCGCTACGCTTTCGTTGTCCGACGACCACGAGAGCGTTTTGTCGAGCGCGTTCTGCGGGGACGTTATCGCCTCGACCTGTATTTTTTCGTTCGGGTACGCGTGCGTTTTGTCGAGCGAAAGCGATATGTCTGAAACGCCCTGATACACCGAAACGTTTACAACGCCGTAAACGCCGCTTCCGTCAGCCGCCGTGCAGAGTATCTGCGCCGTGCCTACGCTTACGCCGGTAACGACGCCGTTTGCGTCCACCCGCGCCGTTGAGGGGTTCAAAGACGACCACACGACGCTCTTGTCGTCGGCGTTTTCGGGCATTACGCGCGCTGTGAGCGCTATGCGGCCGCTCGTGTACAGCGGCGAAAACGGCGCGAGCACGTCTATCGAGCTTACGGGCACGGCAGATTTCAGGCTATGCGAGTATGTCACGCCGTCGGCGGTCGCCGTTATAACGCATTCGCCCTGCGTGAGAGCCGTCAGCAGACCCGTTTCCGACACCGTAGCGATTTGCTCGTTTGACGATTTCCACTCGACCGCCTTAAATTCCGCGTTGAAGGGCAGCACGTTCGCCGAAAGCTGAACCTGCTCGCCTATGAACACGCGCGCGGGCGCGTTTATGAGCGACACCGACGTTACGGGAGTATACACTCGCAACACAGCGTATGTCGTCACGCTGCCCTCCGGCTGCGTCGCGACTGCCTTTACGACGCACGCGCCCGCCTTTAAGCCCGTTGCGGTTCTGCCCCATATGGAAACTACGCCGGTTTTGTCGACTGTCAGCGCCACCGAGCGCGTTTCGTCGGCAGAGAGTATATCAAGCGTGCGCCCCGCGCCCAGAAGCAGCTCGTCCGACGCGAATCTGACAGGCTCTCCGACAGTCACGGCGCTTTCGAACAGTTTGCTTTCGTGAGCCAAGCCGTTCGACGCGTTCACGCGAATATCGTATACGCCGCCCTCTGTGAATGTCAATGCGCCGTTTGAATCGGGCTTTACGACCGTGACGCCGTTTCGCTCCGCCGTGAATGTGAATTTAAGGCTGAAAAGAGCGCTCACCGCCCGCGCCGTGAATACTGTCGGCGTTTCGGGAGCGACCCAGCCGGGCGATGTGAGCTGTATGTCGGTTATGTCGACCTGCACGAACCTGCGGTTCGTCACAGCGGCGAACTGTTCCGCCGCCGAACCCGCGTGCCCGTAAACCGCAAGCGTCGAATCCGAAAACGCGTCCGCGTCTATGTTCGTAACGCTTCCGGGTATGTAAACCGCGTCTATGTCCGCAATGCTTTCGAACGCTGAATCCTCTATAGTTATAATGCCGTCGGGAATCGCCATTATGTCGGCGTTCGCCGACATGCACGCGCACAGTATGGCGACCGCCAACAGCGGCATGAAAACGCTTTTTCTCATATCAATCCTCGCAAAGCGCATTATTCCATATTTAAGTATATACAGACTCTCAGTATTTGTCAAATAAGACCCGTATTTCGTTTTGACGCTTTGGGCAACGTAAAAGTTGCCAAATTTCCGAATCGATGATATAATCGTCGACGGATATATGCTTTCAGACGCTCATCGGAGGATTAGATGGCAAGGGAATATAAAGCGAAAGACATAACCGTGCTCGAGGGGCTTGAGGCAGTGCGTATGCGCCCCGGCATGTATATAGGCTCGACCGGCTCGCGAGGGCTGCACCACTTGGTGTGGGAAATCGTAGACAACGCTATAGACGAGGCTTCAAACGGCTATGCCGACGAAATATGCGTGACGCTCAAAAAAGACGATTCGTGCGAAGTTTCAGACAACGGGCGCGGCATACCCGTCGACATTCACCCCGTGCTCGGCGTGTCGGCGGTCGAGGTCGTGTACACGCAGCTTCACGCGGGCGGCAAGTTCGACGATAAAAACTACGCGTATTCCGGCGGCCTGCACGGCGTGGGCGCGTCGGTCGTGAACGCGCTTTCGGAGTGGTGCACTGTCGACGTGTACCTCGATTTCACCCACTACAGGCAGCGCTTCGCCTCTGTTTTAGACGAAAAGACAGGCAAAATATCGGCCGGAAAACCGCTCGCGCCGCTCGAAAAGCTCGGCAACACGCGCAAGCGCGGCACTGTCGTTTCATTCAAGCCCGACCCGCGCGTGTTCGAGGAGACCGAGTTTTCGTCCGACACCGTGCGCCGCAGGCTGCGCGAGCTTGCGTATCTGAACAAGGGCGTAAGGTTCGTTTTCACCGACGAGCGCGTGAAGGACGAGTCACGCAGGCGCGTTGAATATTTATACGAAGGCGGCCTGTGCGACTTCGTGAAATATCTGAACGTCGACAAAAACGCGCTCACCGAGCCAATGCTGTTCGAGGGCGACCAGTCAGGCGTAAGGGTGCGCGCGGCTATACAGTACACCGATTCGTACACCGACAACCTGTTTTCGTTCGTAAACAACATACCCACCGCCGAGGGCGGCACTCACGAAACGGGCTTCAAGGCGGCGCTCACGAAGGTTTTCAACGACTACGCTCGCAAGATAGGCGCGCTCAAAGAGAAAGACAACAATCTGGCGGGCGACGATTTCCGCGAGGGCATGACGGCGGTGCTCGCCGTATACGTCAAAAACCCGCAGTTCGAGGGTCAGACGAAGGGACGGCTCGGAAACACTGAGGTGCGCCCCGCCGTCGAAACTTTCATGTCCGAAAAGCTCTCTATTTTCTTAGAGGATTTGAAGCATCAGGACGCCGCGCAGCTCATACTCGATAAGGCCATAAAGGCGGCTAAGGTGCGCGAGGCGGCGCGCAAGGCGCGCGACGTGGCGCGCCAGAAAAACGAGCTTGAAGCCGCGCCGCTCGTGGGCAAACTGTCGTCGTGCACCGGCCGCGACCCAAGCAAAAACGAGCTTTTCATAGTCGAGGGCGATTCGGCCGGAGGCAGCGCGAAGCAGGGGCGCGACAGGCGCTTTCAGGCTATACTCCCTCTGCGCGGAAAGCCGCTTAACGCCGAGAAAAAGCGGCTCGATCAGGTGCTCGCAAACGAAGAAATTCGCTCGATGATAACCGCGCTTGGCACGGGCATAGGCGAGGACTTCGACCTCACGCATTTGAAATACGATAAAGTGATAATACTGTCGGACGCGGATCAGGACGGCGCGCATATCCGCGCCATACTGCTCACGTTCTTCTACCGCTATATGCGCAACCTTATAACCGAAGGGCACGTATACATTGGTATGCCGCCTTTGTACAAAGTCGCGAAGGGCGCGGAGATTTCATATTGTTACGACGATAAGGAGCTCGCGCTGGCGCTCAAAAAGACGGGCAAAAACTACACGCTGCAAAGGTATAAGGGCTTGGGCGAGATGAACCCGGAGCAGCTCTGGGAGACGACCATGAACCCAGGCGGCAGAAAACTTATGCAGGTGTCCATCGAGGACAACACCGAGGCCGAGCGCATGGTCACGGTCTTGATGGGCGATAAGGTCGAACCGCGCAAGGAGTACATTTTCCAATATGCCGACTTCAATAAAACCGACGATTTCCAGCCCGTTACGGCGGAAGGAGGCGTGAAAGCGAATGCCTAAAAAACCGAATACGCCGCCCGAGCGCCCAAAGAGCGAAACTATAATATCGCGCACGATGGAATATGTTATGCATCAGTCGATGATGCCGTATTCCGAGCACGTAATACTCGAACGCGCGCTGCCGAGAGTCGAGGACGGCCTAAAGCCCGTGCAGAGGCGCATACTCTTCACCATGCAGGAGCTTTCGCTTTCGCCCGACAAGCCGCACCGCAAATGCGCGCGCATCGTCGGCGACTGCCTCGGCAAATATCACCCGCACGGCGATTCGAGCGTGTACGGCGCTCTGGCGCGCATGGCTCAGCCGTTCGCTCTGCGCGAGCCGCTCGTCGACGGTCACGGCAATTTCGGTTCTATCGACGGCGACAGCCCCGCCGCGATGAGATACACCGAAGCCCGCATGACCCCGCTCGCCATGGAGATGCTGCGCGACATAGAAAAGGACACCGTCGGCTTTCACCTGAATTTCGACGACACCCAGAAAGAACCCGACCTGCTGCCCGGCAGGTTTCCGAACCTGCTCGTGAACGGCGCGGACGGCATCGCCGTGGGCTTGGCTACGAACATTCCGCCGCATAATATCGCCGAAACCATAGACGGCGTAATCGCGCAGATGGAGAACCCGAAAATCACGACCGCCGAGCTTATGAAGCACATACCCGCGCCCGATTTTCCGACGGGCGGCGTGCTTGCTTGCGGAAACGAGCTTTTGCAGGCATACGAAACCGGGCGCGGCAAAATCCAACTTCGCGCGAAGGTGCATGTCGAAACCGGGTCTTCGGGGCGCAAGCTGCTCGTCATAACCGAGATGACATACGGCAAAAACAAGGCGGCTGTGCTTGAGCGCATACTGCGACTGAGCGAGGAAAAGAAAGCGCTGTTTTCGGGCATATACGACATTCGCGACGAGTCCGACCGCACGGGTATGCGCGCTGTTATCGAGCTGCGCAAGGACGCGGACGCGGAGCGCACGCTCGCAGCTCTTTATAAATACAGCGAGCTTCAGGACACTGTCGGCGTCAACATGGTGTGTATAGCCGACGGAAAGCCTATGCAGCTCGGCCTGAAAGCCATACTGTCATACTATATAAATCACCAGAAGGACGTTGTCACGCGCCGCACCAAATTCGATCTCGAACAGGCGCGGGCGCGCGCTCACATACTCGAAGGGCTTATAGTCGCCGTCGACAATCTCGATGAAGTCATACGCCTAATCCGCCAAAGCAAAAACCCGAAAGAAGCGCGGGACAGGCTGGTCGCGCGGTTCAAGCTCACTGAAATTCAGGCTCAGGCCATACTCGACATGCGCCTGCAAAGGCTCACGAATCTGGAGATACTGTCGCTCAGAAACGAGCACGCCGAAATCGTAAAGCGTATAACATATCTCGAGGGCATACTCGCGAGCGAAAAAAAGCTGATAAACGTTATAAAAACCGAGCTTACCGAAGTCAAGAACAAATACTCGAACCCGCGCCGCACTGCGCTCGTCAATGCTTTCGAGGAAAAAGAGATCGAGCCGGAAGCGCAGGCAGCCGAGGAAGCGATCGTATATATTTCGTCGGCGGGCTTTATAAAGCGCGTTCAGCCAAAGCTGTTTGAAAAGTCGGTCGCGGCGGGCGAGTTTGTCGATTCGCCTACCGATATATTCAGATTGGAAACGTGCGATAAGCTGCTTTTCTTCACTGACGCGGGCAACTGCTATCCCGTGCCGGCTTCGCAAGTGCCCGAATGCCGCGTGAAGGACAGGGGTCTGCCGCCGGGCGGGCTGCTCGCGGGGCTTGCGAAGGAAGAAAAAATCGTTTCAGTGCTGCTCGTTTCAAAGAACGACTTTTCGGGCGAATTGCTGTTCGCGTCGGCGGGCGGGCTTGTTAAGCGCACCGCGTTCTCGGAATACAACATAAACCGCGCCAAATTCGCCGCCACGGGCTTAAAGGCGGGCGACTCGCTGAGGCTCGTCCGCAGGCTTGGCGGGGAAGCGAACCTGCTCATGATTTCTAAGGACGGCATGGCGATACACTTCAACATTTCCGAAATATCGCTGATTGGCCGCACCGCCGCGGGCGTGAAGGGCATGGCGCTGTCTACGGGCGACGAATTGCTGACGGCCGTTGCCGACGACGACGAGGGCGAAATACTGCTCGTGAGCGACAGGGGCTATATGAAGCGCTGCCTGCTCATAGACTTCGACCTTCAGTCGCGCGCGGGCAAGGGCGTGAAGTGCTTCTCGTTCCGCAAAAACAGCGCGAACGGCTCTGAAATCGTCGCCGCTCTGCACGTGCGCGACGCTTACGGTTTCCGCGTCAGGCGCAAGTCGGGCGAGACCACGGACTTTTCGACAAACGACATACGCATCGAGCGCCGCGACAGCTTCGCGTCGATGTACGCCATATGCGTTATGGACGATTTTATCGACTCTGTATACAAAATATCTTCGGAGGTGTGACAAATGGAATACGGTCTTCAGATGTACTCGGTCAGGGACATAACTCAGGACGATCTTTTAGGCGCGATTCGGAAGGTCGCCGATCTGGGCTATAAGTTCGTCGAATTTGCGGGCTTCTTCGGAAACTCGGCGGAGAGCGTCAAGGCGACTATGGACGACTGCGGCGTATACGTGTCGGGCACGCACACCGGACTGCGCGATATTGAAGCCGACATAGACGCAACCGTCAAATATCATAAGACGATAGGCAATAAGAACATAATCATACCGGGTCACGACCTGTCGAGTCAGGAAAAAATCGACGACTTCGTATCGCGCGTCGGCCGCGTGTCTCAGATACTCTCCGACAACGGTATAACGCTCGGCTATCACAACCACTCGCATGAGTTTCAGCCGAACACCGACGGCAGCATGATACACGACCAGCTCGTATACCGCACGAACCTGCTGCTCGAGATAGACACTTTCTGGTATTTCAACGCGACCGGCTATTCCGCCGTCGAAATTATGGAGCGGCTCAAAGACCGCCTGCACTTCATTCACATAAAGGACGGTTTGCGCGGCGGCAAGGGCGTACCCCTCGGCATGGGAGAAGCACCTGTTATGGAAGTATACAAAAAGGCCGTCGAAATGGGCGTGCCCATGGTCGTCGAGAGCGAAACGCTTTCGCCCGACGGCATGACGGAAGCCAAAATATGCATCGAATATCTGAAAAACGCTGAAAAGTGACGGAGGGCTACCGCATATGAAGATCGGAGTTCAAACGGGCGGCATACTCGACAGATTCGGCTTGGACGAGGGTTTCCGCATAATAAAGGAAGCGGGCTTCGACTGCGTCGACTTCAACATCGACCACGGCATGGCGTATAAGTCCATCGTGAACGGCGTGTGCGAAAGCGATTTTGACAAGTCGTATGACGAGATCGCCGAATCGCTGCGCCCGTGTAAGGAAGCCGCCGCGAAATACGGCATATCGTTTTATCAGGCGCACGCTCCGTTCCCGTTCTATGTGAAGGATTACCCCGACATGAACGAATATCTGTACACGGTCATGGAGAAATCCGCGTTCGCGTGCTCGCAGGTCGGCTGCCGCTATCTGATTATACACCCGTCGTTCTGCCCGTATAAAGACAAGCTCGATTACGACGACGAGTGGAACATAAACATAGAGCGCTATTCGCGCCTTATACCCGCGCTCAAAAAGTATAACGTGATAGCGTGCCTTGAAAACATGTTCACCTCCCGCGACGGCAAGATCTATGAGGCGATATGCTCCGACATGAACGAGGCGGCGGCTTATATTGACGAGCTCAACGAGATCGCGCATGAAAAGAGATTCGCGTTCTGCTTCGACACGGGTCACGCGCTGCTCGTGGGCAAGGACATAAAATCGGCGCTCATGGCGATAGGCGACCGCGTCGAAGCGTTCCACGTGCACGATAACGACGGCATAAACGACCAGCATGTGTCGCCCTATACGGGCAGGCTCGACTGGCAGCGCTTCATAGAGGGCGTAAAGGCTATCAAATACGACCGCGCGATGTGCTTCGAGACGTTCAACACGACGAACAAATACCCGAAAGAGCTTATCCCCGACGCGCTCAAGCTCATCGCCCGCACGGGCAGGTATTTCGCCGAAAAAATAAGCGAATAGTCAATATAAAACCGGCGCTTCTCAAACGAAACGCCGGTTTTTTTGTGAAAACCCGTTTACGGCTGCTTGCCTATCGACGCGAGTATGCCGCCGTCTACGTAGAGTATGTGTCCGTTTACGAAGTTCGAAGCGTCGGACGCCAAGAACACGGCGGGACCCATAAGGTCGTCGACCGTGCCCCAGCGGGCGGCGGGGGTCTTTCCGATTATGAAGTTGTTGAACGGGTGTCCCTCCACCCTGAGCGGCGCGGTCTGCGGCGTTTCTATGTAGCCCGGGCCTATGCCGTTGCACTGTATGTTTTTCTCGCCGTACTCGGCGCATATGTTGCGGGTGAGCATTTTAAGGCCGCCCTTGGCGCTTGCGTATGCGGACACGGTTTCGCGCCCCAGTTCGCTCATCATCGAGCAAATGTTAATTATTTTTCCGTGACCCTTTTCGATCATCTGCGGTATCACTGCTTTCGCGCAAATGAAGGGCGCGTTCAAGTCTACGTCTATGACCTTTCGGAAATCGGCGGCCGACATTTCGCACATGGGTATGCGCTTTATGATGCCCGCGTTGTTGACCAGTATGTCTATAGTGCCGACTTCGGCCTTTATGCGGTGCGCCAATTCGGCGACGGCCTGTTCGTCCGTCACGTCGCACACATAGCCCTTCGCGTCTATGCCTCGCTCGGCGTATGCCTTCAATCCCTTTTCGACCAACTCGGCGTTTATGTCGTTGAACACAATTTTCGCGCCCGCCTGATAGAAACCCGTGGCTATCGCGAAGCCTATGCCGTAGCTCGCGCCCGTTATCCACGCGACCTTGCCCTTTAAGCTGAACGTATCGAGTATCATATAACCCTACCTCCGACATAATATTGACATAAAGCGCTTACATAGTTTATTATAGACATGTCCCTTATTATTTGTCAAGCATTGGAGGCGACGTTGGATTGAGGCGTATGTTTTTGAGCGTCACAGCGGTGGGCATCGTCATGATATTGCTCATATCGCTTATAATGGCGTTCGTGCCGGATGGCGACACTGTGACAACGCGCCGCTATCAGTCGGGCAACGGCTTCGGCTTCGACTATCCGCGCGACTGGCTCAAGGTTTCGCCGGACGGCGCGAACGGCGAAGCGTTTTCGGAATACGGCTACGATATTGATAGCGTGTTTTCGCGCGGCCTTTTAAGCGATACGTCTTTGACCGTGTTCATTTCGGAAACCCGCGCCGAGCGCGCGGATATTGAGCCTATGACCGAGGAACTTGTCGAACTGTATAAGAGCTACGGCTATGAAATACGCAAAATGGGCTACGCGAGTTACGGCGGGCGCGTGTACAACGAAATCACGTATGCTGTAAACGGCGTTTATGTGAGCGAATATATGATGTCATACGCGGGTCACGCGTTCGCTTTCGTGTTCACGAAGGCGGGCGAAGACGACGTATCCGACATACTTTCAAGCGTGTTTTTCTCATACGATACCGAATCGGAGTCGGCGTGACCGCGTTTATACATTAAAAAGTAAAAATAACTTAACCCGCGCATGGACGGGTTTGGCATTGCAAAACTATGGTGACGGGTGTATAATAACCTTCGCTGATTTTGAAACAGGAGGTGAAAATTTTGCCGAACATCAAGTCCGCTATCAAACGCGTAAAGGTCAGCGAAAAAAAGAACCTGCGCAACCGCATGATAAAGTCCGCCATGAGGACAAGCGTTAAAAAGTTTGAAACCGCCGCCGCCGCCGGTACCGCCGACGACAAACTGCTCAGCACCACGCAGGGCGCGGTGGACAGGGCTGCCTCTAAAGGCGTTATTCATAAGAACGCTGCAAATCGCAAAAAGGCTCGCTTAGCGAAGCGCTTGGCGAAGGAAGCGTAAACCCCGGCTTCAAACGAAATTTGTTAGGGAACGTTGGCTGTGCCGCGTTCCCATATTGCGTTATACGCGGTTTGCGGAGGTATATATTCATGCGCGCATATTCGTCGATAGCCGATATAGTCGGAAACACGCCCATTGTGAAGCTTACGCGCCTGTCGAAAGCGCTCAACGCGCGCGGTTCGATTTTCGGGAAACTCGAATATCTGAACCCTACTGGCAGCGCGAAGGACAGACCCGCCCTTAACATGATACGCGCAGCCGAGAGGGAAGGTATGCTCAAACCGGGCGGCACAATAATCGAGCCTACCAGCGGCAACACCGGCATAGCGCTCGCGGCGCTGGGCGCGGCGTTCGGATACAGGGTGATACTCACGATGCCCGACACGATGTCCAAAGAGCGCGTGGGGCTGTTGAAGGCTTACGGCGCGGAAGTCGTGCTGACCGCCGGCGCGGGCGGCATGGCGGGCGCGATTGAAAAGGCTGAAGAGTTGGCGAATACAATCGAGGGCGCGTACATACCGTCGCAGTTCGATAACCCCGCGAACCCCGCGGCTCACGCGTGCTCGACGGGAGAAGAGATATACTCCGACATGGACGGCGATATATTCGCGTTCATAGCCGGTGTGGGCACGGGCGGCACGCTTTCGGGCACGGGCAGATACCTCAAACGCAAAAACCCCGCGATCAAAATTATCGCGGTCGAACCGAGCGGTTCTCCGCTGCTCACCGAGGGGCGTTCGGGAGCGCATGGTCTGCAGGGAATAGGCGCGAACTTCGTGCCGCGCAACCTCGACTTATCGCTCGTGGACGACATTATTGACGTGCCCGACATATCCGCGTTCGAGACCGCGAAACTGCTCGCCCGCACGGAGGGCATACTGTGCGGCATAACGTCGGGCGCGGCGCTCTTCGCCGCCGCGCAAATATCAAAGCGAAGCGACTATAACGGCGGAAACATAGTCGCGCTTTTACCCGACAGCGGCGACAGATACGTGTCTACGGGCATTTACGACTGATATTAACGCAATATTCATAAACAAATGATGCGCGGACGCGGAGAATATGCTAAGCTCAACCGATTATTATAATATAGGAGACAACGCTTGGAAAACTTTGATTTTGAAATCTCGCGCGGCACAAAACAGGCCGTGGTCGATATGGGATATTCCCAGCCCACGCCCATACAGGAGCTCACTATACCGCCGCTGCTCAAGGGCAGGGACGTTATAGGTCAGGCGCAGACGGGCACGGGCAAGACCGCCGCGTTCGGCATACCGATGATAGACTTGGTAGACGAAACCTCCCCGGCGGTGCAGGCGCTTGTGCTGTGTCCCACGCGCGAGTTGGCCGTGCAGACGGCGGGCGAGCTTACGAAGCTCGCGAAGTACAAGCCGCGCGTGTCGACCCTTGCCGTTTACGGCGGGCAGCCGATCGAAAGGCAGCTCAGGGCGCTCAAAGCGGGCGTTCAAATCGTCGTGGGCACGCCCGGCCGCGTAATGGATCACATGAACAGGGGCACGCTGAAGCTCGAAAACGTGAGATTTCTGGTGCTCGACGAGGCCGACGAAATGCTCGACATGGGTTTTCGCGACGACATAGAGAGCATACTTACGCAGGTGAACCCTGACAGGCAGACCGCGCTGTTCTCGGCGACGATGCCGCTTCCGATTATGTCGCTCTCGAAGAAATATCTGCGCGAGCCGGAATACCTGAGAGTCGAAAACAAGGCGATGATGGTCGAGGCCGTCAAGCAGAGCTATATTCCCGTGCGCTCGTTCCACAAGCCCGAGCTGCTTTCGCGCATACTTGTGCGCGACGGCATCACCCGCGCTTTGGTGTTCATAAACACGAAGCTCGGCGTTGAGGAAGTGGTCACGAAATTGCAGTCGCGCGGTTTTTCGGCGGCGGGGCTGCACGGCGACATGCGCCAGATAGAGCGCGACGCCATTATGGAACGCTTCAAAAACGGCATGGTCAACATACTCGTCGCGACGGACGTCGCCGCGAGGGGTTTGGATATCGACAACGTTGAGGCAGTTTTCAACTACGATTTGCCTCTGGACGTCGAATACTACGTGCACCGCGTCGGCAGAACCGGCAGGGCGGGGCGCGAGGGCAGGGCGTACACGTTCGTCGTGGGGCGCGAGACCGCGCGCATGTGGGAGTACAGGCGCGTCACTAAGGCGGCTATACTGTGCGAACAGCCGCCGTCGGGCGAAGACATTCACGGCGCTCAGCAGGAGCGCCTGCTCGAACGCGCGACTGAGTCGGCGGCGGGCGAGCTTGACCGGGCGGTTCTCGACAGCGCGCAGAAATTGCTCGAAAACGCGCCCGCCGAGCGCGTCGTCGCGGCGCTTCTCAACATGCTGAACGAGACCTCCGGCGATAAAATCGATCCCGCGCTCGACATTCGGGTGCCCGAACCGCCCAAACCCGTTCAGACCGCCGTAAAACCCTTCGGCAAATACCCGACGCCGCCCGCCCGCAGAACGGACGACAGGCACTTCGGCGGCAGAGCCGATTCGCAGGGCGTGCGCCCGCGCATGGCGTATCAGAAGGACAACGAAAAAGCGCCGCGCCCCAAATGGAAGTCCGACAGATTCGCGCCGAAACCCAAGTTCGACGCATACGACTCTCACCGCGCGGGCGGCAAGGGCGAGGTCAAGCGCAAAAAGCCGTGAGGCTAGATTTTCGCGTTCCAGTCGGCTATAACGTCGCCCTTCACCATGAAGGCGCGGCGGCTGATCGCCGCCATAGGGTCGTCGGAGTGCGAATCCGAATAAAAATCGTCTATTTCGCCGTTTGGGAACATCTCGCGGAAACGGCGAACCTTCTCCGCGCCGTGGCAGTTGCCGCCCGAATACTCGCCCGTGCGTTTGTCCACGGGAGACGCTATCAGATTAGCGACTCCTAAAACCGAGGCTATCGGGCGCAGCAGAAATTCGGGCGACGCGGACGCGATAACGTCGTCGGGGCGCTTTTGAAGCATGTAAAACTGCTTTACGCGCCCCTTGTTTTTTTGCCAGAAACGCGCTATCATAGTATCGACGTCGCGAATGTCCAGTAAGAACCGAAACATGCGCCGTTTGAAAAGCTGTTTATCGCGCTTCAAAACGAACAGCGCGTCAAACGCGACCGACGGAAGCCGCATAAGCATTCGCGGCGTTCGCAAAAGGCAATATGTGTAGAAACGGAACGTGGAGTCTCCGCGAAATATTGTGTTGTCGAAATCATAAGCGTTCACGCGCGTCACCTCTGGTATGCATATTCTGCGAAAGCGCCTTAAAATCCTTTCGCGACGGGAGGAAGTTAGATGCGAATTGAGCAACTGTTCTCAGACCCTCTGGCATTTTTAGAGTTGCTTCTGGTCACTCTGCCCGGCATATTGCTGGCGCTCAGCGGGCATGAGGCGGCTCACGCCTATATATCCAACAAATGCGGCGACCCCACCGCCCGCCTGATGGGCAGAATTTCGCTGAACCCGTTAAAGCACATAGACCCCGTCGGTTTTCTGTTCATGATATTCGTAGGCTTTGGCTGGGCTAAGCCCGTGCCCGTAAACCCCTATAACCTGCGCAGGGGGCGCAGGGACGATTTCTTCATTTCAATCGCGGGCATAACCGCGAATATCATAATGTGCCTGATCGGGTTTGTGCTGCTGACAGCCGTATTTCTGTTGGCGCTTTCAAAACTGCCCGTCTATACGAATGAATTTGAGGCTTTTCGGTCAAATGCGGACATGCTGATACTCAATACGAATGGCGAAAGCAATCTTATAATTCTGAATAAACTGAATTATTTTCAATTGAGTATGGGCGATGTTTTTAAGACGCTGCCCGGCACGTTGAGCTGGGAGTTCGGCAATTACGGCGTATATTTAGACGCATATATGCTAATAACCAATACTCTCGGGCGCGGGTGGGAGATCATATACAGTATGCTGCGCAGCTTCGTCACAATAAACATAGCCCTCGCCGTTTTCAACCTAATACCGATACCGCCGCTCGACGGTTATCACGTGCTCAACGACCTCGTGCTCAAGCGCCCGCTGTACGCGGCTCAAAAGGCCGCGCAGATAGGCATCGGCATAATCGTCATTCTCACGCTGCTCGGCAATGTCGATTCTAAATACGACTTCATATCGATCGCCGTCAGTTTCGTTTTGGATAACGTGTTGGGCGCTTTGTCGGGCGCGTCATATGCCGTCTGTGGTTTTCTTGGGTTAATATAGTCGTATGTCGTATGTCGTTTCGTTAAAGCAATATCAATATTCAGGGCCTCTCGACATGCTGCTCGACATGATTTCGCACGCCAAAATTGACATTCGCGAAATATTCGTGTCCGAGATCACCGAACAGTACCTTGCGAGCATGGCGCAGATCGACGAGCTCGACATGGAAAGCGCGAGCGAGTTTTTGCAGATGGCGGCGACGCTGCTCGAAATAAAGTCGCGCGCGCTCCTGCCCAAGCCCCCGAAAGAGCCGGAGGAGGGCGAGGAAACGCCGGAGGACGCGCTCATACGGCAGCTCACCGAATACAAGCAGTTCAAAGAGCTGTCGGCGGAGCTTAAAAAGCTGGAGGACGACGCGCGCGCGCTTATTACAAAATTGCCGGAGGAATACCCGCTGCCCCCGCCCACTATCGAGCTGACCGGGCTTACGCTTTCGGGGCTTGCTAAGGCGTTTTCGCGCGTTTTGAAGCGCCTTGAGGCGCTCTCTGAAAACGAGATGGTCGAGAAGTTCTCTCACAGAGAGGTTAGGAACGACGCCTACACCGTCGCCCAGTGCGCCGTAAGGATACTCAAAATGCTCAGGCGCGGCCCTGTGTCGTTTTACGACCTGTTCGACGCGCGCGCGCTCAGGGACGAAGTTATATCCGTGTTTCTGGCGCTGTTGGAGCTTTTGAAAACGGGTAGGGCGCGCGCCAAGCAGGCGGGCGAATATTCGGACATTGTTATAGAAAGCGCCAAATCGCAACAATGAACGCGGTCTGCGCGTCTAATAAACAATATTATGCAGGAGGATTATTACATGAAACATTCCGTCAGAAACAGGGTTCTGGCAACGGTCGCGGCGATAGCGCTGGTCGCCGTAGTGCTGGTGGGCGTTCTGCTCAGCGGCGGCGGCAACGGTTATGAGGCTTTGAAAAAGGCTCTGTTCAAGCATATCTTCGAAACGGAGAACGTGACCGTTCTCACGCGCGCCAAGTTCGTGGTTGACGGCGTGGACGTCTACGATTTAGACGTTACATACTTAAAATCGGGCGCTGACTTCTATAAAAAAACGCTCGATTCCGACGTCGGTGAAGTCGTCGAGAATTATAACGTCGGAAACGTTTTCTATTACAACTTCGACGAGGAAGCGAAAGAATATTCGAAGCGAAACAACTATTACTCGACGGACGCTGCTTTCTCCGAAGACAGCGACATCAACAGGCAGCTTTTCGATTTGGCTGAGCTGTTCGTGAACTTCGCCGCCGGCAGCGCTAAGAACCTGATTGTCAACGCGGGCGTTAAGGACGGCGTGACCACGTATTCTATCAACATTACCGAATCGCAGTTCCCGGAGGTTGCCGAATCCGTACTGAACTTGGCGGACAGCATTATAAAAGCCGAAGCCGGGAACGAATACAACTACGGCGTCGAATACGAAAACTACGATAAATCGCTTAGGAATTACTATAAACAGAAGACGGGCGAAGAGCCCGACGAGATTGCGTTTGAATATAGTTATAAGAATAACGAGCTTTCGGAGGCGTACCGCGCGCTGACGACGGAGATGCTCAATCACTACGAAAATATGCTCGCTTCCGACCCCGAAAGCGTAATACTCTACGTGCCCGTATCGGGCGAGCCCGAGTTTTACGCCGACTACGCCGCGTTCTGCCTGTCCGGCAACAAGAGCGGAGACCTGATTATAGACGGCGTCGATTTGACAATAAAGGGCTTTAACATAACGGGCGCGAAAGCCGACGCGAAGATCGATTCGGAGGGCAGGCTCGCGAGCGTGAGCGCCGTCGTTTCGGTCGATATATTCGATTACGCCGATAAAACGCACGCTGCCGAAGTCTCGTTCAATTGCGATTTGACTAACTACGCCTCCACCGTCGTCGCCCTGCCCGATTTAAGCGACTATGTCGACCGCGGTACAATCGAGAAAGCCTCGCTCAAATTTGAGGAAAAAACATATTCCGTCAGGTTCGACGGCGCGACATACGATATTACCGTAACGGAGGCGGTCGAGTGATAGGCGAACACATACTGCTGATGGAAAAGGCGACGCGGCGCTATAAGGGCGACCGCGGCGCGCTCGATATTGACTTAGCGCTCAAACCCGGCTCGGTGCTGGGCTTGCTCGGCCCTAACGGCAGTGGCAAGACCACGCTGTTGAAGCTGGCGTGCGGACTGTGCCGACCCGATTCGGGGCGCGTGTTCGTATCGGGTTACGACGTGGTGTCTGACCCCGTCAGGGCGCTTTCGCACTTGGGCGCGCTCATCGAGTCTCCCGCGCTTTACGACAACATGACCGTAAAGGCTAATCTGCGCGTCGCCGCGAAATACATGACCGACGTCACCGAAGCCCAAATCGACACGGCGCTCGAATGGGTCGGCATGTCGAAGTACGCGTCCGAGCGCTGCAAGCGGCTGTCGCTCGGCATGAAGCAGCGCGTGGGGCTTGCGCTCGCGTTTCTCGGAGACATTAAGCTGCTTTTGCTGGACGAGCCCACGAACGGCTTGGACATAGAGGGCGCGGTCGAGGTTCGAAACGCGATAAAGAACGCGTGTATGCAGACGGGCGCGGCGGCGGTCGTGTCGAGCCACCTTTCGAGCGAGCTTGAGCGCGTGTGCGACAGCGCCGCTTTGATGCGCGGGGGCAGGATAATCGCTTCCGACAGTATGCAAAACATACTCTCGGAGTGCGGAACGCTTGAGGACTACTATCTGTCCCGCGTGGGGAAGGGGGCGCAGGCATGAGCGTGTTTCTGAGGTGCTTACGCGCCGAGAGTTATAAACTGTGGCGCAGGAAGAAATATATCGTGTTTCTGATACTCGTGCCCGCCGTGTATATACTGCGCGCGGCGCTTTCGCTGAGCCTGTCGGGCGCTGACGACAATGTTTCTAACGTGTTCGGCGCGCTCTTGCAGACGGGCGGAAACGGCATAACGTTCGGTTCGTACATGCTCTATTTCCATTTGCCGCTGTTGGCGTTCATGGGCGTATGCGACCTGTTTTCGTCTGAGTTTCGTCAAAAGAGCGTGCGCGCCTGCCTTACGCGCCCGGTGACGCGCGCAAGCCTATACTTCGCGAAATGCGTTTCAGTGCTCATTGTGTGCTTCATAAGCGCGTGCGCCCCCGCGATTGCCGACATACTGTTTTCGCTCTGCGCGGGCATTGCGCCCAAGGGTTCTTACTGGCAGATAGCGTATCTGCTGATTGACATGCTGCCGCTGTTCTGCCTGATAACGTTCTCGGCTCTCATAAACATGCTCGTGGGCAGCCCGTCGTTTTCGATGCTGCTTTCGATCGCTCTGTATATCGCGGCGCTTATTTGCGGCATGATATACGGTTTCTCGCAGTCGGTATTCACGGGCTATATCGGCTGGCACACATTGTTCATAGGGCATTGGCTGCCCTTCACGGCGCTCATAACGCGCGTGACGGTGGTGTTCGGCGCGCTTGTGTGCATGAGCTCGTTCGGCGCGCTGCTCTTTGAGCGGAAGCAATTCTGACCCTAAATTACGGAGGTTTTTGATATGAGGATCGGCATAAGCTCCTATTGCCTCGACAGGGAGATTGAAAGCGGCGCGATGACGCTTTCGGGCGCGATTGAATGGGCGGCGCGAAACATGGCGGAGTGCATGGAGCTTGTGCCGTTCGCGTTCAAATTCGAAGAGAACGGGCGCATAGATTCATCGGCGATTAAGAAAACCGTCGCGCAGGCGCGCGACGCGGGCGTGGCGCTCTGCAACTATTCGGTGCTCGCCGACTTTTGCAAGACGGGCGCGGAGTTTTCTTCGGAGGTCGAGAGGGTCAAGACGCATGTGAACATAGCCGCCGAGCTAGGCGTTCCGCGTATGCGCCACGACGTGGCGGCGTTCCGCCGTCCGCAAAACCAAAATACGCTCGCCGACTTTGAAAGATGGCTGCCCGTTATGGCGGAAGGCGCGCGTCTGGTGTGCGAGCACGCAAAAACGCTGGGCGTTATGACGCTTATCGAAAACCATGGCTTCTTTGCGAACGGAGCGGACCGCACCGAGCGCATAATACGATGCGTGAACGACGAAAACTACGCGCTTCTTTTAGACACCGGAAACATTGTGTGCGTTGACGAAGACGCGAGCGCCGCCGCAAGCGCGCTTGCGCCGCTTACAAAAATGATTCACCTGAAAGACTTCTACATACGCAGGCGCGACCCCGGTGACTCCACGCTGTTCGACTGCGGCGGGCATTGGTTCCGCTCCCGCGCGGGGCTGTTTCTGCGCGGAGCGATACTGGCGCAGGGCGATTTGGACATATACGATATACTCTCGCGCATAAAGGCTTCCGGATACGACGGCGACGTCGTTATAGAGTTCGAAGGGCTCGAGGACGCGCGGTACGCTACGGGCGTGAGCTTGCAAAACGCGAAGCGCATCTGGCAAACCGTGTAAAATTACAGTATGTTCGATTTTCATAATCGAACATATGTGCTATAATGACACCATTAAGACGGCGGAGGGATATTGCATATGGCATCTGATAAGAAAGCGGAAAAAGCGCAGGCGCAGCAAAAGTTCGGAGACGACCGCAAGAAGGCGCTCGACATGGCGCTCACCAAGATAGAGAAGGATTTCGGCAAGGGCTCTGTAATGAAGCTGGGCGACGCCGCCACGAAAATGCAGGTTGAAGTCGTGTCAACGGGTTGTTTGCAGCTTGACATGGCGCTCGGAGTGGGCGGTCTGCCGCGCGGCAGAATAATCGAGGTATACGGGCCTGAATCGTCGGGCAAAACCACCGTCGCGCTGCACGTCGTCGCCGAGGCTCAAAAGGCGGGCGGCACTTGCGCGTTCATAGACGCGGAACACGCGCTCGACCCCGTATACGCCAAAGCGCTGGGCGTGGACATCGACGAGCTTTACGTCTCTCAGCCCGACAACGGCGAGCAGGCTCTCGACATTTGCGAAGCGCTGGTGCGCTCGGGCGCTATAGACGTCGTCATAATCGACTCCGTCGCGGCGCTCGTGCCCAAGCAGGAAATCGAGGGCGACATGGGCGACAGCCACGTCGGTCTGCAGGCTCGCCTTATGAGCCAAGCCCTGCGCAAACTGGCGGGCGTGATAGCCAAGACGAACGCCATGGCGATATTCATAAACCAGCTCCGCGAAAAAGTGGGCGTCGTCTACGGAAACCCCGAGGTCACGACGGGCGGCAAGGCGCTTAAGTTCTACGCGTCTGTCAGGCTCGACATTCGCAAGAGCGAGGCGCTCAAGGACGGCTCTACCGTGATCGGCAACCGCACGAAGATAAAGGTCGTCAAGAACAAAGTCGCGCCGCCGTTCAGAAGCTGCGTCGTCGACATGATATTCGGCGAGGGCATTTCGCAGGCGAGCAGCCTGCTGGAGCTAGCCGTCGAGCGCGACCTCATCAAGAAAGCGGGTGCGTGGTATTCCTACAACGGCACTCGCATAGGTCAGGGCCGCGAGAACACTATCAAATATCTGAAAGAAAACAAAGAGATATACGACTTGCTCGACAAGACTATCCGCGACGAGTTCGCCGGAGGGCTGATAAATGTCCCGATGGACGAGGGCGCGAACGAAGACGATGACGACGACGACGAAGCCCCCGACGAGAACGAGTAAACCCGCCTGAAAACCGAATGAACGCCGCAAAACACGGCGTTCATTCGGTTTTATCTATACGGTTATAAACTTTTCGGTTCTGTCGCGCCCCGATACGCGGTATTTCGGGTTTTGAGTCGTCAGCCCCCACAGGTCGGTCGCGCGCGTTTCCAACATGAAGCACGGATTCATTGCGATACGGCTCGCGTCCGCGCATATTGAGCCGTTTGAGCGCCTGTTAAGCTCCGTAATGAGCGGGCGCGCTGACTCGCGAAAGCCCAGAAGGCGCAGATACGGCGGCTCTGCGGGCGCTTTTTGGGGCATATCGAGCAGCGCCTGCGTTATAAGCCGCGATATGCGCGCCCTCGTGTAGCGCTTGCACTTCGCGCGAACGGTCAATTCCTCGATGCTCGCGCATTCGCGCGACAGCTTTAGGACGCGCTCTATAAGCCCCTCGCCCGCGTCGGGCAGCGTCCGCGCTTCGTCGACCGACATGCCGCGCAGTTTGTAAAGCGCTATATCGTCAAGCGCGCTAGGGTTCGACATGCCCTCCCGCGCTTCCGAAGCCGCCATGCCCTGAACGCTCTCCGGCAGCGCCGCAAGCGCCGCGTCCGCGCGCCCGTCAAGAAGCGCTAGGCGAATTGCCGCCGCAGACGAAAACTCGCGCAGCACCTTGTCGCGGTGCTCCGTCCCGCGCTTGACGGCAAACGGCGAAACGCGCGGAAACAGGCGTTTCAGGCACTTCACATATTCGACCGCGAGCGACAGATTCGGCCTGTCGAGCGAATCGTTGTCTATGCCCAAGTATTCGGAGATCGCCTCGCCGCGCGCCCGCGCGAAGCTCTTGCCTTCTTTAAGCCGCGCTCTAATGCCGTCCCTGACTTCGGAAGGCTCATCGTCTGATATGTCTGCGATTCGCGATATGAACCCTATATCGTCAGTCTCGCAGCCGAACGACAGCAGATCCACGCCGAGAGAGCCCAGCGTAACCACTCCGCCCAGCGCGAAATCCGCGGCGGCGCGGACAACGTACACTGCGGGCAGCTCAAATACCGCGTCCGCGCCCCCCTCGAGAGCCATTCTCGCGCGCGCGAACTTATCGAACGCTGCCGGTTCGCCGCGCTGCGTGAACGCTCCCGCCATCGCGCACACGACAAAGTCGCACGCACAGCGCGTCTTCTCTATATGGCGCGCGTGTCCCGCGTGGAACGGATTATATTCTGAAATGATGCCCGCGACAGTCATTCAATCACCAAATGCATTGTACATTACTTTTCCGAATAAGTAAACGCAGAATTTTTGAAGGATTTGCGAACGCGTCCGTCGAACAATGTACGAAACGTTTTTCGGAGGGAATATGGCGAAGCTATACTACAGATACGGCGCTATGGGCTCGTCAAAGACGGCGAACGCCATAATGGTCTGGCACAACTACGCCGAGCGCGGTCAGCGCGCGCTCATACTGAAACCGCGCCTTGACACTCGCGACGGGGATCGCGTCGTCGGTTCGCGCTCCGGCCTGTCCGCCGAGTGCGCGTTCGTCGAGGAGCTCGACGACATAATCATATCCGACTACGACTGCCTGATAGTCGACGAGGCTCAGTTTTTAACGAAACATCAGGTCGAACAGCTCGTCCACATAGTCGACGACTTGAACGTGCCCGTTATAGCCTATGGCCTGCGCGCCGATTTTCAGGGCAATCTGTTTGAGGGCAGCATGTGGCTTATGGCGTGGGCGGACACGATAGAGGAAATAAAGACCGTTTGCTGGTGCGGCAGGAAGGCGACATACAACGCGCGCATATCGAACGGCAAAGTGATAAAAACGGGCGAACAGATACTGCTCGGCGGCAACGAGAGCTACGTGGCTCTGTGCCGTCGCCACTGGGCGCGCGGAGAGGCTTCCGGAGCTCGAAAGGAGAGATTTACGCGTGAAGGACAGGATTAACGAGTTTCTTAACCAACTCAAACTCGCGGTTTCGGACAAACTGATACCGGGCTGCGTCGTATCAATAGGCAGGGGCAGCGACATATACGCGATTGAAGCCTACGGAAGCGCCATAATAACGCCCACGGTCGAGCCGATGACGGTAGACACGCTGTTCGACATAGCTTCGCTTTCTAAGCTGACGGGCGTGTGGGCGGGCATAATTCGCCTGCTGATGTCAAAGAAAATCACCCTTGATACGACTTTGCCCGCGGCGCTTGACAAAAGCGTGCACCCGCTCCTCAAAGACATAACTGTCTTTCAGCTGCTGACGCACACGGCGGGGCTTGTGCCGTTTATGGACACCGACAGTTTCGGCGACACGCGCGAAGCGCGCATAGACGGGCTTCTTAACACGCCGCCCGCCGAGGCCGCCGGAAAAAAGGTCGTATATTCCGACCTGAGCTTCATATTCTTGGGCGAGATACTCGCGCATCAAACCGGGAAGCCGCTCAACGAAGCGGCAAGCGACATTTGGCGGGCGCTCGGCATGAACGACACCTGTTTCAACCCGCCCAAGGGCGCGTATTGCGCGGCGACCGAGATTCGCAAGGGCGAAAAGCTGCCCGTTCGCGGCAGCGTGCACGACGAACGCGCGTGTCAGCTGGGCGGAGTTGCGGGTCACGCGGGCGTGTTCTCTACCGCGCGCGACCTGTCCCGCTTCTGCGCGGCGCTTCTGCCGCCCGAGCCGAGCGACCTGTTCGACCCTGAGTGGGTGCGTCGGTCGTTCCAGAATCAAGTCCGCGCGCTCGGTTCGGAGCGCGGTCTGGGCTGGATACCGTATCACGAGCGCGACGACGGCAACATCGTCGGGCACACGGGTTTCACGGGCACGAGCATGTGGCTCGATTCCAAGACGGGGCTTTACGTGGTGCTTCTCGCAAACCGCGTTCACCCGTCGCGGGCGAACGACAACATGGCTAAAATCCGCAAAAAGGGTTTCGAAACGATATACGAAGTTCCGTATGTTTAATTAAAGGAGGACGCGCGCTTGCTTTACAATGCCATCAAGGGCATACTGCCCAACTTTCCGTTTCAGGGACGCTTTCAGTCTGTTGACGAGATGACCTCCGGGAACATCAACAACACATACCACCTCGTATACCGCCTGAAGGGCGAAGACATTCACTATACGCTGCAGCACATAAACAAATATGTGTTCCGCGAGCCGGTCGAGGTCATGGAGAACATAACCCGCGTGACCGAATACCTGAAAAACGCCATCGAGAGCGAAGGCGTAGACTCGCGCAGGCGCGTGCTCACGCCCATACGCACAAAGACCGACGGCATGATGTACATAGACGAGTCGGGCGACTATTGGCGCGCATACTATTTCATCGACAAGGCGACGCCCTATGACATCGTCGAAAAGCCCGAGCACTTCTACGAAGCGGGGCGCATATTCGGCGAGTTTCAAAAGCTGTTGTGCGATTTCCCGGTCGATAAGCTGCACGAGACCATACCCGACTTCCACAACACGACGCGCCGCTTCTACACGTTCGTCGCCGCCGTCGCCAACGACAAAGCGGGCAGGGTGTGCGAGCTTGAGGACGAAATCGAGTTTTTTTTCGAGCGCCGTAAAATGATGGGCGAGATTGTCAAGAAGCTCAAAACGGGCGAGCTTGTGAAGCGCGTCACGCACAACGACACAAAGATAAACAACGTGCTGATTGACGACGCGACCGACAAGGCGATTTGCGTCATAGACTTAGACACCGTCATGCCCGGTTCGTCCCTGTACGATTTCGGCGACGCGATACGCTTCGGCGCGTCCACTGCCGAGGAGGACGAAGAAGACCTCGACAAAATCTCTCTCAACATGACGCTGTTCCGCATGTTCACTAAGGGATTTTTGTCCGAAGTAAAGGGCTTCCTGCCCGACCACGAAATTCGCCTGCTGCCGCTGGGCGTGAAGGTCATAACGTGCGAGCTGGCGATGCGCTTCCTTACCGACTACATAGACGGCGACCTGTACTTCAAGGTGCGCTCGCCCTATCACAATCTCGTCCGCGCCCGCGCGCAGATGAGGCTGCTTCGCGACATAGAGAGCAAATCAGACGAGATGAACGCCATAATCGACGAACTGCTCGCCTGATCGGTTGTTTGTTTCGGAAGCGCCCGCCGCTACTTTCCGTAGGGAGCGACGGGCGCGAGCTTATACGAGAACACGAGCGCGGGGTTCACGTGGTCGGCGTAATACGCTGTGCGTATGCGCTTTATGACCATGCGCCCTGTCGACGCGTTCACCGACGGCAGCAGCAGCGCGAACTGCGACGGGCTGTAGCGCGTTATCGTGTCGCCCTTGCGCAGGCAGGCGATCATCGTCGTCAGCAGCTGATGCATCGACTTATCGAGCGCGAACGGCTCGACCTGCCTCTGCGACGCGGGCGACAGCATTATGATCGCTATGTACATAGTCGTGCCCAAGCGCTGTAAATTGCGCATTTGCAGCTGATAGACGTCTTTGAATATCGCGTACTCGCACACGAACGCGCCCGAACGGTACTCGCTTTCCTCCAGCGTTCGGCGTATAGAGTCTATGTCCATGCCCAGCGACTGGTCGGCTTTCGTTATTTGCTTATAGAAATTCTGCAGGTTTTCGCTCGGCGGCATACCCAGATAGCTGTAGTGCAGGTTTGTAACGTGCCTGTACTGCGCCAGTGCCTCGCTGTTGCGGTTTGTCTTTACAAGCGCGTCCATTAGCTCGATATGTAAATGCTCCTCGAACGCGTCCACGTCGAGAGCCGAGCGGCATATCTGCACAATGTGGTCGTAATCCTCGATGCCCTTATACAAATTCACGACATGCTGTATCGTTTTAAGGTACAGGCTGTGATAGAACGTGCGGCGCGATATGAACCAGCTGTCGTCCTCGCTGCCCACGCTCAGGTCGCCGCCGTACAGTGACAGCATGGCGTTCGTCACGTCGTCCAGATCCTCGGTTATGCTTTCGGTTTCGAGCAGCCTGTTGCACACTTCCTCGAATTTCACAATGTCGACGCTCGTCTCAAGCTCGTTGTTCCACCTGTACGCGCCGTGATCCGTGGCTATGCATTTGCGAAGCTCGTTGTCGAACGCGGCGAGCGACGAGCGCAGACGGCTCACGAGAGTTTTGAGGGCGCTTTCGGGGTTCGCGGAAGACTCGTTCGGCCACAACACCTCGTAGAGCGTCGTGGACGAAACCGGCTTTCCGCAGTTCAATATCAGATACGAAAGCATCTGGCTGCCCTTGCGCGACGACGAAAGCACGCCCTCGGCGTTTTTGCCGTTTACAATGAACTCAAATTTCCCCAACAACGTAACCTCGATCATGTCATATACCTCTCTTCTCGTCGAGCTTTCTGCGCATCTGGTCGGGATTCATGGCGTACAAAACCGCGTTTTCCGACGTTATTTTGCCCTGCCTGTACAGCCTGAGTATGTCGGCGTCCATTGAGATCATGCCTTCGGACGCACCTGAGTGTATCACGTTGTCCATCTGATAAACCTTTGACTCGCGAATCATGTTTTGTATGGCGTTGTTCGAAATCATGACCTCGAAAGCGGGTACGACCCCACCGCCGACGGCGGGTATGAGCTGCTGCGATATTATCGCCTGCAACACCAGCGAAAACTGCATACGCACCTGCTGCTGCTGCTCGGCGGGGAACACGTCTATAATGCGGTCTATCGTCTTTGAAGCGCCTATTGTGTGTAGAGAGCTTAATAAAAGCTGCCCCGTTTCGACGGCGGTGAGCGCCGTTCGGATCGTCTCCAAATCGTGCATTTCGCCTAGCAGTATAACGTCGGGCGCTTGCCTGAGCGCCGCGCGCAGAGCCGTCGAATAGCTGACCGTGTCCTGCTTTATTTCGCGCTGGCTCACGACGCACTTCTTGTGACCGTGCAAAAACTCTATTGGGTCTTCAAGCGTTATGATGTGCCCGCTGCGCTCGCGGTTTATCTTGTCAACGAGGCACGCAAGCGTGGTCGATTTGCCGCTGCCCGCCGAACCCGTCACGAGTATTATGCCACGGCGCTTTTCGCTCAGCTTCAATATTTGCTCGGGTATGTTGAGCGCCACAGGGTCGGGCATGTCATACGACATGCACCTGAGCACCGCCGCGTATGAACCGCGCTGTTTATAGGCGTTTATGCGGAAGCGACCCAAGCCCGCCACCGAGAACGAAAAATCGTCGTCGCCGAATTTTTTGAGCGCGTCCATGCCGCGCGCCGAATACTCGGAATATATGCCCTCGAGCATTTCGAGTATCTCGTTCGGCTGTATGCGCGAATCCGTCACCGGCACGACTGAACCGCCTATCTTGCACGACACGTAATAGCCGGGCACGATGAACACGTCCGACGCTTTCGTCTTCATGGCAAGCTCCAGTATTTCGCGAATAACCATCATGTCCACCCGCTTTGCTTGTGTTTTATTCTACAAACAGCGTATCTTCCGTTTCGCCGCCCGTCTGTATGTCCGTGGGCAGATTATACGTGTTTTCGCCGTACAGCGCCGAATCGGACGCGCCTACCGAATGCGCGACTATTCTCGCGCCTCCGTCCGAAGCCTCGACCGCTACATTAAGCGCCTGCGACGTTCCGAACGCTATGCTTTTTTCGCGCGTTTCGCCGGGCGCGATTTCGCCATTCAGCGCCATGTCGCTCGTTTCCGCCAAGAACACCTGCGCGTCGAGCGCCGCCGCGTAATATGCGCAAACCGCTTCGGAGCGGCGCGCCGCCGCTTTTTCTGCCGTTCGTGCGCCCGTGAGCGACAAAACGCTCAAGGCAGTCAGGCACAGTACGACGAATATCATTATGACCGACGCCGCGCCCACGCCCATGTGCGTGGGTTGGAGAATTTTGTCTTTCATAGTTATCAGACGCCTTTCTCGGCTACAAAGTTCGACGCGGGCATCTCAAACGCGGGTTCGCCGCCTGCGAGCGCGGTAAGCTCGAAGCCGAGCACCTTCCCGGATTTATACGCGCGTTCAAACGATACCGCCGAAAACGAATACTCGGTTTTTGAGAATTTCTGCGAATATCTGTATGCGCCGTCTTCGTATGTCCAGCCCTCTGCGGAAAGGTATTCGCCCGCGCCGTCGTTTGAAAGCGCGAATCCTTCCGCCAAGTCCTCCGCCCACAAAAGCGCCTCGCTCTCTGAACGCGCCCTCTCGCCGCTTTTGTACGCCGTGGCGAACACGCCCGCCAGCACGCACGCCGACAGCGCGAAAAACAGAAGAACGATCAGCATTTCGGCGAGCATGGGGTTCTGACGCGCCGTTCTTGTGCTCACAGTCCCGCCTCCCCGCCCGCGCGCAGCTTTATGTTCAGCTCGCGCGCTGTTCCCGATGTATCTAACACGTTTATTGTCACTCTGTCGCCCGAAACGTCTGCCGTAAACGACTTGACAAGCGCGAGGCGCGTGCCGTAGTCGGGCTCTACGTCAGTGCCTGCCACCACGAAATTCTCAAACAGCGCGCCGTCGTAGAAATATATGCGCGTTTCGCACGGTATATCGTAATCGTGAGCTATCACAAGCGTTTCAACGCCCGAGCGCTCGTCTATGAACACCGCGCCGGGCTTGTCCTCCGCGCGTATCTTGTTTGCGACGTAGCCCAGAGACAGCCTTAAGTCGTTCGCATACTCGCCGTTCTCCCGCGTGCTCCTGTACGAGCGTATGCCTATTATCAAGAGCAGCATACACGAAATAACGTACACGGCGAACAGCAGGAAGCTGAGCAGGTTCAGAAACGGTCTGCGCGCGCTCATTCGTCAACCGCCTTTCGTATTTCGACCGATATGTACGGCATAATGTTCGACGCGAACTGCTCGTATTTGACGATAAAGTCTTCTTCGTCTACCGCCACAAGGTAGTCGCGCTTTATTTCGTCGAGAGTCGGGTATCTGCCCTCTATAGCGTATCCGTTCACGGCGGCCGAGTACAGCGCGTCTCTGAGAACGTCGGCCTGCGCGTCGGTCACGCGTTTCTGAGCCGACGATATGCCGACCCACGCGAGAATCGCGACCAGCAAAAACGCCGCCACCGTGATAAGCCAGCCCCTGTTGTCCTTAACGCGCGAATGCCGTCTCGTTTCCATTATGCGGTCTCCTTATAAAAGCGAGCTCATTACGCCCGCCAGCGGCAGCATGACCGTAAGCAGTATGCAGCCTATTATCACCGCGAGCACGCTCACGAGCGTGGGTTCGACCAGCGACAGCACCTTGTCTATGCGCTCGTCAATTTCGCGCTCATAAAGCTCCGCCACGTGCTTAGTAGCCGCGTCGGCGCGACCCGTCATGAAGCCCACCTGTATCATGCGCGCCTTGAGCGCGTCCAACAGCCCCGATTCGGATATTGCCTTTGAAATGCCGCCGTCCTGATTCGCCTGCTCGAATATCTTGTTTACGCGCGCGCTTTCGCGGGCGTCCGAAACCATGTCCGCGCACAGCTTAACAGCGTCGAGCGTCGGATAGCCCGCCGACAGCGCTATCGACAAAACCGAGCAAAACCGCCCCGCCGTTATGGCGTGGTCGATTTTTCCGAGCGCGGGCGCGATTCTTTGCGACAGGCGAATCAGCCCGCGCCTGTTCCCGCCGCGCCACCATATCGCGCACGCGACCGCCGCCGCAAGCATCAGCCCCACAAGCGCCATGACGACCACGCCTATAACCGAGCCTATGTTCATTGTGACCTTCGCCGTCTCCGTAGCGTCCGCGCCCAAGCCCCTGTACACCTGCTCGAACAGCGGCAGCACTCGCGCGTTCAATATAACGACCACCGCCGCCATTATGAGCAACAGCGCCAGCGGATACCTTATCGCGTTCAGTATCGCCGCGCGCAGGTTGGCTTCGCGCTCGTAATATGTAGACAGCCCGCGCATCACCGAATCGAGCTTGCCCGTGCTTTCGCCCACGCCCGTCATTTTGACGGCGTAGGGCGGGAACACGCCGCACTCGCAGAGCGCGTCCCTGAACGATTCGCCGTCGCGCACTCGCCGCGAGAGCGTTTCGAACGCGCCCGAGTATTTCGTGTTCGCGTAGTTTTCCGAGAGCACCTCCATGCTTTCATACAGCGGCACGCCGCTTTCGAGCATGAGCGCTACCTGCCCGCAGAAAAACGAAAGCTCGTCGGGCGTCAGCAGTTTGTCGTCCTTGCGTTTGCGCATTTAATTTGCCCCCATATCAATATGAGTTGTCAGTTTTATAGTCGGCGGCCTTGTACTTTCCGGCGAAGGTCGCGTCCAGCATTCTCCATTCGCCGTTTACGTACACTCTGTTCCACGCGTGATATAAGTCGTTTTTGAGATAGCCCTTCACAAGCTGCGCGGGTATGCCCTGCGACCTCAGCATACAAGCCAACAGCGACGCGTAATCGAAGCATATGCCTGTTTTCGTATCAAGCGTACTGTCAACATCCGGCAGATAATCGCTCTTCACGGTGAACGCTTTCGCGTAGTCGTAGAGTATGTTGTCTTTCACATATGCGTACAGCGTTTTTATCTTGTCCATGTCTTCTGTGAGCCCTTCGCACAGTTCGTCTGCGAGCGCGATGGCTTTCGTGTCCTCCGTGAACCATATATACTGGTTCGGGTACAGCCAGCAAGTCATATCGTCGTCCATCTTGACCTTTATGCTCTTGCCAAACTCCTGCGCGTAGTTGACGCCGGACACGTTTATGTATACCGAAATCGTGTATGTGCCGCTTCCGTGCTTGAGCGGGAACACGTCGTACTCGCCGTCGGAAGCCAGATCATATGTATCCGTCTCGCCGCTGCGCGATATTCTGACCTTCACCCTGCGGTCGGTTGAAGCGTGCTTTACGCACACATATCCCAAAGACGCGTTCGTGTAGTCTACGGTTACGTCGCCGTTTTTGAACAGCTTGTCGCCCGGCGTCTCCGCGAACCGCGCGTTCACAGCCGCGAGCACGGTGTTCAGCAACACAAGCAGCATGAGCAGCGCGCAAACGGTTACAGCGCGCCCGCTGTGTTCGCCGGGTCTATGTAAGCGGCGGCAATTTATCGGCGCCGCGCATTTCACATGACATGGATACATCACTTGCATATGCGCATTGTAACATTTTCCCAGACTTCCGTCAATAGCAAATCGCAAAAAAGCCCATAAAATGCGCTGTCCAAAGCGCTTGTCAGCCGCATAGCGCGCCGAATAACCTTGTCCGATGGTTACATACGTCCGAAACGCGCGACAAAAGGTGTCGCGCTCATGCAACCCGCGCTCGCATTTCGTTGCGTTCACAGCGCGCATTTTACGTAAACATTGACACTGACCGTGTTTTTGAGTAGAATGATAAACAATAACCTTATGCGCGGACATTGCGGCATATACTTCAGAAAATGCGATTGAAGGAGCGTGCTGGCGCTTGAAATTCGTTAAAATGCACGGCATAGGCAACGACTATGTGTTTATGGATTCGTTTACTAATCCGATGCCCCGTGACCCGGCGGGTCTGGCGGTCGAAATGTCGCGCTCGCATACGGGCATAGGCGCGGACGGGCTTATAATACTCGCGCCGGACGTAAACGCCGACGCGCGAATGCTCATGTACAACAAAGACGGAAGCGTCGGCCTTATGTGCGGAAACGGCATACGCTGCGCGGGCAAATATCTGTACGATTCGGGGCTGGTTCGTAAAAAGAGCCTGCGCATAGCGGTCGCGGGCGGCGTGCGTTCGCTCGATATGATAGTCGAGGGCGAAATCGCGACGGGCGCGCGTGTCGACATGGGCGAACCGTCGTTCGACTGCGAGAGCGTGCCCGTAAATTCAAAGAGCTGCGATGTGGACATAGCGTTCCCCGACGGGCGAAGCGCGCGCTTCACGTGTCTCAGCATGGGAAACCCGCACGCCGTGACGCTCGACCTGTTCCCCGACGCGGACGCTTTTCCGTGCGACGGCGCGTTCGTTGAGAATCACCCGCTGTTTCCGGAGCGTGTGAACGCGTGTTTTCTGCGCGCGGACGACAGACGAACTCTCACCGCGCGCGTGTGGGAGCGCGGCAGCGGGGCTACGATGGCTTGCGGCAGCGGCGCTTGCGCTGCGCTCGCGGCCGCCGTGCGCGCGGGGGCGTGCGAGCGCACGGCCTATGTGAAACTGCCGGGCGGCGAACTTTATATAGAATGGGACGCTGGCACGAACCGCATATACATGACGGGCGCGGCGGAGACGAGTTTTTACGGCGAATGGAGGAAATGAAATGAATAGTTACGACATAATCGTCGCGGGCGGCGGTTTCGCGGGCGTGGCGGCGGCGATAGCGGCGGCGCGCGGCGGTGCTAAGGTGCTTTTGTTCGACAAAACGAACTGCTTGGGCGGCGCGGCGGCGAACGGGCTGGTCAATCCGTTCATGGCGTACTGGACGAGAACGCCCGACGGCGCCCGCGACCCCATATGCAACGGCATATTCAAAGAAATCTTGGACGAATTGAAGCGCGCGGGCGCTCTCGATAAAAACGAGAACGGCTTCGACGAGGAAATATTAAAGCTCATACTGAACCGCATGACGCTTGACGCGGGCGTGACGCTTCTCTACAACGCGACTCTGCATTCGGCCGATGTCGCCGACGGGCGCATAAACAGCGTGACCGTCATGACTGTCGGCGGCAACCTGACATTCTTAGCCGACGTATTCATCGACGCGACGGGCGACGGCGAGCTTTCGATGCTCTCCGGCTGCCGTTTCCGCTTGGGCAGACCCGACGGTCTGTGCCAGCCCATGACGCTGTGTTTCCGCATAGGCAACGTGGACATATCCAAATACCGCGTAAGCTATAAAACAGTAAACGAAAAGTATAAGGCCGCGCAGGCTCAAGGGCGAATAAAGAACCCGCGCGAGGACGTCATGCTGTTCGACACGCTTAACGAGGGCGTTGTGCACGTAAACTCGACGCGCGTTGTAAAGCGCGACCCGACCGACGCTTTCGACGTGACGGCGGCCGAAATCGAGGCGCGCGAGCAGGCGTTCGAACTGCACAATCTGCTCAAAAACGAGGTCGACGGCTTTCAGAACAGCCGCGTGCTCTCGACCGCTATGCGCATAGGCACCCGCGAGAGCCGCATGATAGAGGGCGAGTACACGCTCACCGAAGACGACCTTAAATCGCTCAGGCGCTTTCCCGACGCAATAGCCGTCGGCAATTACGACATAGACATACACAACCCCGAGGGCGGCGGCACGAGCCACTATTTCTTCAAGCCGGGCGAGTGGTACGAAATACCTTACCGCTGCCTGCTTCCCAAGGACGCAAGAAACCTCATCGTCGCGGGGCGGTGCATATCGGTTTCGCACGAGGCTCAGGCTTCCATACGCATAATGCCCATCGTGTGCTGCATAGGCGAAGCCGCCGGCACTGCCGCGGCGGTCGCGTTTTCAGACAAAACCGAGCCTAAAACCGCCGACATCGATAAAATCAAGTCGCTGCTCAGGGCGGGCGGAGCACGCATATAGGCGTTTACGCCGTCACAGCGGAGGATAAGACAATGGGCGACGCTTTCATAATAGGCGTGGACGGCGGGGGCACGCACTCCCGCGCTTTGCTGACCGATCTATTCGGGGAAGCCCGCGCCGTATTCGACGGCGGCAGTCTCAATTACAACAACATCGGAATCGACGCGGCGCGCGAAAACCTGCGAAATATCGTGGACGGCGCGATGGCGGCGGCGGGCGCAGACGACTATGAAAACCTCGTCGTCGGGCTGTCCGCGCTCGATTCCGCAGCCGATTTCGCCGCGAAGGCTCGCTTCGCGGACGGCGCGTTCGACGTCGGCAGGCTCGATTTGCAGTCTGACGCTCACGTCGCGCTCATCGGCGCGACTAAGGGCGGCGCGGGCATGATCGTTATTTGCGGCACTGGCTCTATGCTGCTTTTGACCGACGGGCGCGGCTTGGAACGCGTTTCGGGCGGTTGGGGGCGCGTGTTCGACGACGCGTGTTCGTCATACGAAATCGCGGTGCAGGGTCTTACGGCGGCGATAGACGCGTGGGAGGGCACGGGCGAGAGGACGCTTTTATGCGACAGGGCGCTTGCGCATTTCGGCATCGCGCACGGGCGCGCGCTTATTGACCGCGTGTACGGCGAAAACTCCGGCGCGGGCTTTATCGCGGGCTTCGCGAAGGAAGTGCTCGCGCTAGTCCGCGAGGACGCGGCCGCAAAAAATATCGTAGACCGCAATGTCGAAAAACTGTCGCGTCAGGCGCTTGCGCTCATATCGGACACTGGCGTTAAGACGGTCGGCCTGTACGGCGGCGTTTTTCAGCACAACGAATACGTCGTGAACCGCTTCAAAGAGCTGCTTTTGAGGCGCGAATCGAGCCTCGTAATAGGCTTTCCCGAGTTTCCGCCTGAGGCGGGCGCCGTGATACACGCTTTGAAGGCGCGCGGCAGGCTCACCGACGCGGCGCTTCAAAACCTGAAGCGCTCGACCGCGCGCTTATACGAAGGGAGATAATTATATGAAAGCCGGTTTCGGAAAAATCGACATAACGCCCGCGTTGGGCGTGGAGCTCGCGGGGTACGGCTACTATCTCGGCAGGCGCGCCGCGCGGGTCACAGACCCGCTGTTCGCGCGGGCGCTGGCTCTGGAGCACGAAAACGTAAGGTTCATGCTCGTGTCCTGCGATCTGCTGGGTCTGAACGCCGACATATGCGAAAACGTTAAATCGCGTCTCTCCGCGAAGGGCTTTCAGAGCATGATGGTGAGCATACATACGCACACAGGCCCGGCGGCGATATATCACGAGGGCTGCGGCTATCCCAATCCCGAATATGTCTCGACGCTCGCCGACGGCCTTACGCGCGCTTGCGAGCTTGCCGAAAGCGACATGCGTGACGTCAGCGGGCTGTTCGGCGCTTACGGTAAAATCGCGGACGGCTTCGCCTATAACCGCGCCTGCCCCGACGGTCCGGTTGATAAATACGTGCGCGGCTTCGTTTTCAAAAGGCGCGATGCACGGCCGGTAGCGGTCGCGAGTTACGCGTGTCACGCCGTTTCGAGAGGGCGCGACGACGGCATATCCGCCGACTACCCCGGCGCTCTGATGGGAATGCTCGACGGGTCCGGCTATGAATCGATGTATATAAACGGCCTGTGCGGAGATATAGACCCCGTTGTCGGCGATTCCGAACCGCGAAACGAAAAGCTGCTCGGTTTCGCGCGCGCCATAAAGGCGGCGTTTGAGCAAAACCTCGCGCCGCTTGACATATCGCTTGACGCGGGCAGGCTTTCTGACACCGTCAGGTTTGAGTGCCTTACGCGCGACGACATAAGCCGTTCGGCTGATCTGGCGGCGGAAAAGAGGGTTTCGCGCATATGGGAGCGCGAAATGCTAGAAAAGTACGATTCGCTGGCGTTCTCGGAGGACGTTTCCACAGCCTACGCGATCTTGGGCGGCAGGCTGATAGCGGCGCTGCCATACGAGGGCTTCACGCGCATAGGCGAAAACATCCGTTCAAAGCTCGCCCGACCCGACGCTATCATACTGGGCTGCGCCGAACAGCTGCTCGGCTATCTGCCCACGAGTGACGACATCGCCCGCGGCGCATACGCGGCGCTCGAGTCGGCGTATCTCTATAAGCGCCTGCCTGTGCTGGCGGGCGAGGCGGAAAGGCTTTCAGACGCGCTAGCCGAAAAGCTCAAAAGCGTGTTGCGCTGACGAATTGAAAACCCCGTAAACATATTATTCACGGAGCGCTTGCTATGTATTTGGAGAGTTTCAGGCTGCCCGCCGACGCGGACACGGAGGATTATCTGGTTCGCCGCAAGATGGCTGAAAACGGCGGGCCGCTCGGTTATGTCGACAACATATACCCGTGCGGTCTGTTCACCGACCGCTGCCCGCGCGAATTTAAGTTTTCGAATATAACGATATTCTACGGCGGCAACGGCAGCGGCAAGAGCACGCTCTTGAATTTGATTGCGAAAAAACTGGAGCTTAAGCGCATATCGCCTTTCAATTCGAGCGAAATGTTCGACATGTACGCCGAGCGCTGCGATTTTACGACCGCCGAGGACGATTGGGGCAGACCCGTCAAAATTCCGCCCGAAAGCCGAGCGATAACGAGCGACGACGTGTTCGACTATATGCTCACGATGCGCTCGAACAACGACGAGATCGCCGAGGAGATCGACAACTCGCGCGACGAGTGGGCGCGGCTGCGCTTCGGCGAGACCATAAAGCTCAGGAGCATGGAGGACTATGAGGCGCTCAGATTGCAGGTTCAGGCGCGCCGAAAAACTCTTTCGCGCCGCAAATTCGTAAAAAATACTGCGGGCGAGCTTGTGAAACTGCGCAGCAACGGCGAGACGGCGCTTTCGTATTTCGACGAGAGGCTCAATAACGACACGTTATACTGCTTGGACGAGCCGGAGAACAGCCTGTCGCCCAGATTGCAGCAAAAGCTGGTGGAAGTGCTTATGCAAACATCTAGGTATTGCGGCTGTCAGCACATAATCGCTACGCATTCGCCGTTTTTGCTCGCTATGGACGGCGCTCAGATATACGACTTGGATTCGGAGAAAATCGTCAAAAAGCCGTGGTACGCGCTCGAAAACACGCGGTTGTATTTCGATTTTTTCATGAAGCGCAGATCCGAGTTTTCTACGGAGGACTGATATGGCGCTCATATTTCGGCTTATTCGCCGCCGCGCGTGGCTCGTTTCGGCGGCGCTCGTTGTGAGCGCGTCGCCCGCGCTCGCGCTTCTTTTCTGGAACTCGCGTTTGAGCCGCATAATCGACACTGTGAGCGGCGGCGGCCGAATATCGACGGAACTGCTTATCGCCGCGCTTGTCTCGGTGGTCGCCCTGTGCGCGTTCAACATGTTTAGCGGTTCTCTTTCGGGCTTGGCGTGCGAATATCTGGCGCACGATTTGCGCGTCGGTTACGCTTCAAAGCTGTCGAGGCTCACGCCTATCGAAGCCGAAAAGCTGAACGCGGGCGAGCGCATGTCGGTTTTGCAAAACGAGATCGCTTCCGCGACGACTTACATAAACTCGCGTATGTTCCAGCTTGTGAGCGACCTTATAAACTTCATAGCGTCATTCGTCTGGCTTATGACGCTCAACCCGATTCTGACGCTCTCGGCTAACCTGCCCATGCTTCCCATTATGTTCTATGTGGTGTGGTCGAGCGGCGTCATAAAGACGGCTACCGAGAGCGAGTTGGCGGCGAAGGGGCGCATGAATCAGTACGCCGACACGCTGCTTGCTCTGTTTCCCGTTATAAAACTGTATCAGGCGGAGCGCATGGTAACGGGCGGCTACGATTCGGCGCTCGGCGATTGGGAGGGGCATTCGCTCAGAGCCGAGCGCACCCGCGCGAAGCTCTCGTCGCTCAACGCCGTGTTTGCGAGCCTGCCCCTTTTGATGCTTCTGGGCGTGGGCGGCTATATGACGATAAAGGGCGGCTTAACAATCGGCGAGCTTTATGTGTTCGTGAACCTTTCGGGCAATGTTTCGGGCATTTTGATGAACATGCCGGGGCGTGTTGCCGATTTGAGAAGGTTTTCGGCGGTCATGAAAAGGCTCGCTCCGAATGTGGACGCGGAGGACATATGAGCATTACGATCAAAAACGTTTCATTTTCATACGCGGATAAGCGCGTTCTCGATGAACTGTCGCTGACAGTGAAAACGGGCGAGTCCGCGGGCGTGATAGGCGTGTCGGGCGGCGGTAAGAGCACGCTTTTGAAGCTGGTGAGCGGGCTTTACGACGTTCAGACGGGCGAAATCGGGCTGGACGGATATACGTCGGCGGCGGACAGGCGCAAGAGAGTCGCGATTGTTATGCAGTCTCCGATGCTGTTCCCCGCGAGCATACGCGACAACATAACCTGCGGTCACGACATAGGCGAACAGGCGGTGTGGGACGCGTGTCGGGCGGCGCAGATAAGCGACTGGATAGAGTCGCTGCCCGACGGCCTTGAGTCGTTCGTTGGAGAGCGCGGCGGAAACGTGTCGGGCGGGCAGGCTCAGCGTATATCGATTGCGCGTGCTATCGCGAAAAACGCGCCTGTCATATTGCTTGACGAACCCATGAGCGCGCTCGACGAGGAAACGGGCGCGGCGCTCATGAAGGCGCTCGACGTGCTGACCAAGGGCAAAACCGTGCTGCACGTGTCTCACCGCCCCGAAACGCTCTCGAACTGCACGGCTGTGTACCGGCTCGAAAACGGCCGCCTCAGCGCGCTGAGGGAGGGTTGAGCGGCTTGCGAGATATTGTCAAAATCGTAAAGACCGCAAACTGCGGAGCCAGGTTTCTGACGCTTCTGTTGTTCAGAAGCCCGTTCAACATACTTTCAACGCTCATAAACGCGCGCTTCCTACAGCGCGCCTTCAACGCTGCTCAGATAAAGGACGAGCGCGGCCTTTTTGTAGCGTGCGCAATATTCGGAGCTAGCTGCATTTTGCTGTTTCTGTACAACGGCACTCTGTGGATAGTCTACTCGGCGTTCGTCGTGCGCATGGAAAAGCGCCTGCGCGAGATACTTTTCAAGAAAATCTCGTCGTTTTCATACGGCCGCGTGCAGCGGACGACTTCCGGCGAATGGTTCACGCTTTTGAACTCCGATGTACAAATGCCGTTCTCGCAGCCTATGCACCTGCCTCACGCCGCGTGCGGGCTTGTGAATCTCGTCGTTTCTTCAATCATTCTTTTTTCGTCAAGCCCCGCGATATTCGGGCTGGTCATACTCTTCGTCGTCCCGCACCTCGCGGCAAACAGGCTGCTCATAACGAAGAAAATGCCGGAGCTAAAAAAACGCGCGCTCGAAGCGACCGCCCGCAACACGGGCGAGCTGGAAGCGCTGATAACCTGCTCCGACGCCATACACATATATGACGCGCGCGACTATCTGCTTGACCGCTTCCGCGACAGCAGCAAGCGCCTTATCTGGGCGAACATGAAGATTCATGTTCGAAACGCTCTGTCATCCGCGATATTGCCCGTGTTCGGCTTGGGCGGCTATCTGACGCTTTTGATCGTATACAGCGAATACCTGTCGCAGGGCGGCATGACGTTCGGAGAACTGACCGCCCTGTTCCAGCTGAGGGGCGGCGTGTTGATGGGCTCTATGATGCTGATTAACAGCCTTATCTCAATAAACATAAGCCGCGCCGGCATAAGACGCCTGAACGCGGTCATGGAAGAATCGCCCGAAGAAGCGTAGAAGGAGCATAAACAATGCATACATTCGGCTTTAACATAAACATGAAACACACCCCCGACGAGATTCGCGAGCTTGGTGAGAAAGCGTTGAAAACCGGCCTGTACGGCGCGATCGAAGCGACCTATTATGAAAACATGCAGGACGTGGACACGTTCGCATACAACGCGGCTCTGCGCGAGATCGTAAAAAACTACCGCCCGCGCGTGACCGTGCACATATCGGCCTTTAACGCGTCGGAGGAGAGCGCGACAATTCGCAGCGCCATATTGCACGAGGTCGAAAACTGCTGTAAATATGTCAAAGAGCTGGGCGGACATGAAATCGTGATGCACTCCGGCATAAAGACATACGGCTTACACGTGCCTTCAACCGACCTTGACGGCTTCAAAACCGCCTCCGAACGCAAATTCGCGCGTCAGTGGGAGCTGACTGTAAAAATGTTCAAACTTGTGTGCGCGATTTCTAAGGAATACGGCGTCACCGTCTATACCGAGAACCTGAACCGAGACCATGTCACGGTCGACATGGCGAGCCTCAACAGGCTGCTCGACTGCGTGCAGTGCGACAATCTGAAGATCGTGTTCGACGTCGGTCATTGCAATTTCACGGTCGGGAATATCCGCGAGCAGGTGCTTGAAGGCGGCAAGCGCGTAAAACACCTGCATCTGCACGACAACGACGGCGTGTCCGACCTGCATCAGCCCTTGGGCGAGGGCAATATCGACTACCGCGCTTTCTGCGGCGCGCTCAAAGAAATTGAGTATGACGGTCTCTATATGATGGAACTGAAGCACTGCACCCCCGAAAACCTTATACAATCCCGAGCCATAATGCTTGAATACCTCTGACAGACCCGCCGACGTACCCAAACGCAAGCAATGTGTTAACCCCTCCGCGCATACCAAGATGTAATTTTACAATAATTTCTCTTGCAAACCCCCTTGAAACACAATATAATAATAGAGCTTTGAACGACTGAAGAACTGCAACCGCATACTCAACCGCCGCGTCCGTTCTTATGGTCGAAGCAATCTCAAGGGGCATTAGCACAGTTGGTAGAACGGATCATCAGTTGTTTATCCCCGATCCACTTCTCCACTGGCTGCAGGATACCAGCAAGCTGCACAAAAAGTAAGCTGGAAATTTGGGGCCTTAGCACAGTTGGTAGCGCGCGTCGTTCGCATCGACGAGGTCAGGGGTTCGAATCCCCTAGGCTCCACCACAATTTGTCTGAAAACGCTAGTTTTCAGACATTTTTTTGTGTACATGTCCCGATTTGAACGGTTATAAGCGATATTTCCCCTTCATTTTCCCCCTTATCCGATCCATTTTTCCCATTTTCTTTGCTTTAAGCGCATAAGAATGCCCGGGACGCCTCCGTTATCTGGCGTCGTCAGGTTAATCGCCCGTATCAGATTGTAACCCGTATAGCTCAGCGCAGTTTCGGCGGACACTTTTTCCTTGCCGCGTGTGAGGAAGAAGTACGCGCCGTGATACCACTTGATCGTCCCGAACGGATGCTCCGCCGTCTCTTTGCGAATTTGTTGGCGGCGGATATCCTTCCTGATCGTGAGCTTCACCTTTTGGGGAACACTTTTTTTGCGATCCAGCGCGTGATTGTTGGGACTGATGATCGCGTCTTTCGGGATTTGCTGGACTGGAAACTTTGGATTTCCATACATGAGAATGGGCACGCAGTTGGTGTTGTAGCCGATGCTCACAGTTTTGGTATCTTTCGATTCCGTGCAGCGATGGGGGCAGGTTCGACATGCCTCCTTTCTTCCGTAACGCACGCCGTATTTGAGGTCTCTGTGCTTGAACAGTTCTCTGCCCATGGGGCAGGTCACGCGCCCGTCCGCGTGACGAAGGAAGCAGCTGATCTGCTCCTGCTTCTGCACTTCGACGGCGATATTGGTATTTTCATAGCACGCGGGCAGCACCCCCGCGTGCAGGCAGCGCTGTATGTCCTCCGGCTTCGTGCTTTGTTTGACCTCCTCGGCGATTGCGCCGTTCTCCGGCTCGACGTAATCCAGATTGAACACGCGCTCGTCTTTGTCGTACTTCAGACCCACGTCGGGGATGATTCCGTTCATCAGGCACTTCTCGATGTCCGCGCGGCTGTCGTAGCCCTTGTCCGCAATTAAGTGGACTACCTCTCGGTGAAGCTCTGCCTTCGCCGCTTCGCCCATCTCGCTCAGCTGATTCTGATCGGTATTCGCCACCGTCGTCTCGTAATTGGTAATGAAGTGGTTCTTCGTGTCCACGACCGTCTGGATATTATACGCGGGATGCAGGCCGTCTTTTGAATGCAGCGTGCGGCATTCGGGGTCTGTCTCGAGGATCTGCGTCTCGCCTTCGGCAAATCTCTTTTGATACGCCCGGTATTTGCCTGCGCGGCGTTTCAAATCCTCGAGTTTTAGCGCAACGCCTTCCTTCGGAATCTCGAACTCCATCGCTCCACGCTCGGCTTCCCGCGCGTCCATGTCCGTTAGATAGGCTTCGAATTGCGCGATCTGCGCTTCGATGTATTCCAGCTTCTTCTGCGTCACTTCCGGCGTGAACGATTTTTTAATGCTGTTATTGGCGCGTATTTTGGTGCCGTCCACGGTCAGTTCATTGCCCAGCAGACCTTCCTCCCGCAGAATCATGACGAACAGCCTAAACGCGCGTTTCAGCGCGCCTTTGTTGAACGCGCGGAAGTCCGCGATCGTCCGGAAATCCGGCGTCAGACCGCCAATGAGCCACATCACCTCGATGTTGCGGCGGCATTCACGGTTCAGACGCCGCGAAGTGCGGATATGGTTGATATAGCCGTACAGGTACAGCTTGTACAAATCCTTCGGATCGTAAGGCGGCGTGCCCGTTTTCGCCGGGCGGCACTTGCGAAAACCCAGTACTTCCATATCTAGGCCGTCTACAAACGCGTCGATGACTCGCACGGCATGTCCCGCCGGTATCATCGCATCCAGATTCGTCGGAAATAGCACCAGTTGACGCCGATCCACGCCTGCTTTGTACATCTCAGTCCCCCCTTGCGCTGCTATTATTCTCTTCGACACGCGCTTTTGGGGTTCCTTTTGGGTCGAATGTTAATTATTTTCGTTAATCTTTCACGCATTATGGTATTTTCGGACACTCTGACCATCCTTAACCCAGTCTTAACGGACTGGGTTTTGTCATATCAATGTATGGTTGAAACTTCCTTGCATGGAAGAATCGTTATGATATACCCTTTCATTACAGTGGATGATGAAATGAAATCGAACGTTGAAGTGTACCCCATGTCAAGTACAAAATTTG
>CAYVPJ010000019.1:0-24483 GCA_964453505.1 uncultured Oscillospiraceae bacterium
TTGATACTTGCTCATGCGGAAGAAATAGCCTTCCTCGTGAGCCAGCTCGACCGGGCGGCCGCAGTCGGCGCAGCACTTCACGCCGTCTTTTTCGACCAACTGCGTCTGCGTCCAGAAGCTCTCGCACGGCGTGCAATAGAAGCCCTCGTATGCGCTCTTGTATATGTCGCCCTGCTCGTAGAACCTTCTGAAAATCTTCTGCACGCACTTTTCGTGTCTTTCGTCGGTCGTGCGAATGAAGTCGTCATACTCGATGTTCATCAGCTTCCACAGGTCCTTAGTGGCGGCGACTATCTCGTCCACGTACTGCTTCGGAGTTACGCCCGCTTCCTTCGCCTTGCGCTCTATCTTCTGACCGTGCTCGTCCGTGCCCGTCAGAAAGTACGCGTCATAGCCCGTCATTTTTTTGAAGCGCGTCATGCTGTCGGCGGCGACTGTCGTGTATGTGTGACCTATCGTCATGTTGCCCGACGGATAGTAGATCGGCGTAGTGATGTAGAATTTCGGCTTTTCCATGATAAACTCCCTCCGATATAAAACGCGCCCCTCGCCTATATGCGAGGGGCGCGGTATTCGCGCTGTACCACCCTGCTTCGCCCGCCAAGAGCGAGCCTCACAGCCGACTGACATCGGCCAAGCCTGTAACGGGGCTTTCCCGTCGCGCGTTCGCCAGATAAACGCTTGCGCGCGACGCTCCGAATCCATATTCTCCCGCGCCCCGCGCGCCGGCTTTCACCCAGCCCGGCTCTCTTTTGCGCGAAAACAAAGGGATACTCAATTCTTCACGGCGATTAGTAGGATTGTAGCAAAACCGCGCGTGTATTGTCAAGCTCGCGGGTTATCTTTTAACAGAAGCCCAAAACGCGCTAACCCTCGACGCCCAACCTGTCCATTCGTCTGATCGTTTCCGCCAAGGCTCTGCCGGTGTGGTATATTCCCTTCCACGGATTGCCCATCGCGCCTACCAAAACCGACCCGTCGCGCGAGAGCAGTTGGCGGCTTTCTCCCGAAGCGTGATTTATGAATCGGGCGTCAATAAAGCGCCATGTGCGCTCGAACGCGTCCAGATAGCGGTCGTCCCGATACCTTTCATAGCCGTCCAGATACCCGCACATAGCCTCGAAGTTTTGCCACCACTCCTTGTCGGTGACGACTGCCGGACCGTCGCCCACGCCGTCTCTGTACACTCCGCCGAAATCGTAGTCGTAGCCGTGTTTCAGCGAGTGGTCGAGCAGCAGGCGGAACACCCGCTCGTACTCCGCGCGTTCGCCGCCGAGCACGTCGAGCGCCAGCCCCGCCAGCCATGAAAGCTCCACGTTGTGCCCGTAGGAAGTCGTGTCAGCGGGAGTTTCGATAACCTCGTTCGTTTCGCGTTCGGCGTTCCATGTGCGGGGTATATTGACAGCGGGAATGCGGTTGAAGTTAAGGTCGAATTGGTTGTATCCGAACCCCAGATTCCCGTCGACCATGCGCCCCATAATCAAATCGAGCACTTCGCGCAGGCGGCGCGCGTGTATCTCCTCCCCGGTCGCCAACCTGAGGGTGGTGAACGCTTCGAGCAGATGCATATGTATGTCAAGTGACTTCCTGTCGCCGCAGCCCGCCCCGAATGGCGACAGCGTCCAATCCCGCTCGACGTTTTCGTAATATCCGCCGCGCAGACTGTCGAGGCTGTATATCTGCAAAAGATCGAAGCACTTTTTCGCGAACTCGAGCGCCTTAGCGTCTTTATAGCGCAGGTAGTACGCGCTGAGCGCGTATATTGCGAAGCTCTCGCCGTATGTGAGCTTACTCGCGTCGTTTATTGACGCGTCTCTGTTCAGATACCAGTAGAACCCGCCGTACTTCTTGTCCCAGAACGCGTTTGTCAGAAACTCCATGCCCTGCGCCGCCGCTTCCGCCATGCGCGGCTTATCGGATTCCTTCGCGAACGGCAGAAGATCTGAAAAGCCCCATACCATGCGGCTCTGAGTAACAATGTACTTAGCGCCGTTACCAGAAAAATTGCCGTTCTCGTCGAAATCTGTAATATAGCCGCCGTACTCTTTATCTACCGACCTCGACAGCCAGAACGGAATTATCATATCGGTCAGGCACGCCCGAATGTCCCGCTTAACGGCGGAAAGTCGTTCTTTTTCCATTATATTCCACGCTCCCGTCTATATCGTCAGAAGCCGACGAACTCGCCGCGGTAGTCGTACTCGTCGAGCAGCGTCGGCACGACGCGCACATACTTGGGCGTCATCGATTTCGTCCATATGGATATTTGCTCCTCGATAGCGCGTTTCGCCGCGTAATCGATGTTTTCAAGCGTCATAGCGCGCGCCTGTAAATCGAACAGGTAGACCTTGTATTTTCCGGGTTCTCCGTAAAACTCGCCCCTGCGGAACACTGGCACGCTGCATTCGCTTCCCGTTTCGCCCACGGCGGAGTCTATTGTCAGGCTCTCGTTCGTCGCGTCCACGACGAGCGTCGGGTCGTCCTTCTGAAGCGGGTATGTGTCGACGCCCGCGTCTATGGCGCGCTTGATGCCGTGTTCTTCGCAGCCCCACATTTTTTGCATGTCTTCGAGCGTGTCGGCGGTTCTTCTGTCCCAGATGCCGAGCGCCTTGTCCCCGTCGTATTCGTTATAATCTATCGTGAAGTTTATGTCGCTCGGACGCTCCACGCCGTGAATCCGCTCGTCTATCATCGCCGTGCCCCACGCGCATTTCTTCCAGTCTTTGAACTGGTTGTTGCGTATGACCGCGTTCATTATATAGCATGTTTCTTCGGCGTTTTCGGGGTCGGGGCGGTGCATACAGCGAATGTCTACGCCCTCGGTATTGTTCAGGAACAGATTGTCGAGTATATACACCATGCCCTTATAGCCGCTCTCGGCGTGCAAAAGGCCGGGGCCTGAATTGCTGTGGAAAAGGTTGTTGCATATAAGCGCGGGGCCGCCCGATATTTCAAACATGGCGCCTCCGCCCGCCCATCCCTTTTTGCCGTGGTTGGCGAATACCGTACAGTTGCGAATCGTTATATTTTCATTAAAAATGTCCCACCATATGCCCATGCCGTTTCCATCGTAAACCGTGATTCCGTCAAAAACGATATTTTTGTTCACGCAGTTTTTGTTGCACGACGAGTTGTGCGCGGTGTCCCAGTCGTCCTTGTTCACGCGCCGAATTATCGTGTCGCGGAAAACGCCGCTGTCACAGTGGTTGCAGCCCGCGCCCTTTCCGCCCGTGTCCTCTATGACGACTCTGTTTATAAGGAAATCCGTGGCGTGACCGCCGGTGTAGTCGCGCACGTCGAGCGCCTGAAAATTGCAATTCATTATTTTGCAGTCCTGCACCACCCAGCCTGCGGAGGCGCGCACCGCGGCGTTGCCGTCCTGATTGCTGTCGGTCGTCTCGGGAGTGTCGAGCGTATCGCGGAACACGAACCCTTTTACGATTATGTATTTTGCGTATCTGCTTCCGTCGTTGCGCTTTGTGCCCGGCGGAAATATGTCGAGCGTTTCGTCGGACACGAACAGCGAGCCGCGCTTGCCCTCGCCCGTTACGACCGCGCCGAAGCGTTTTTCCGACTGAAACAGTATCGGCGAGTCCTTCGTGCCGCCCCGCCGCAGCGTCACCGATTCGGGATAAACGCCGGGGGAAACGTAAACTTCGTCGCCCGGCGCGACCAGGTCGGCGGCGTACTGTATTGTCCTGAGGGGCTTATCCTTCGTGCCGGGGTTCTTGTTGCTGCCTGTGGTCGATACGTAGTAGCGGTTCATATGTGCTCCTCCTTATTGACTGTTGGCTCACGCCATTTAGTTTATATTCAACGCGAAAAGCCCATCTATACCGGCCTTTCGCTGTGGCGCGCTTTCGCGTATTTGGACGGCGCTATGCCCGTCCTGTTTGTGAACATGCGCGAGAACGCCGATAAATCGACATAACCCAGCGCGTCCGCGACCTCGCTCACCGGCAGACACTGATATAGCAGCATCTGCCGCGCGCGGTTTATCAGCATATCCTGATGGAAGCGTATGGGCGATATGCCGAAATACTCCTTGAACTTGTTGGATATATACGTCGGGTGCAGATTATACTTTTCCGAAAGCGCCGAAAGCGACACCTCGCGGGCGTTGCCGGTGGCGACGGTGTTCAGCATGTCCAGAAAAATGTCGGGCACGGTCAGGCTGTTTACAGAGCCGCTTATTTCAGCCGCGCCTATCAAAAACGCCATTATCTCGTTCGCGTATGCCTTTTTGAGTATTGTGTTCTGCAATGTCGGCGGACAGGCGCACACGTGGTCGAAGCGCATGAACGCGCTCTCGAACGCGTCGTTCTCCTGCACGTCAAACACCATCGGAAGCCGCATCAGCTTTATCAGGTCAATGCTTCCGTACAGCGTGAACATGAAATGCCACCAGAAAAAGCGCGTAGGCCTGTCGCCTGTTTTGATGTGGTCGTGGCGGGCGTTCGGGGGCACGAGTATGACACTGCGCGGGCGCAGTAAATATTCCTTGCCGTCGGTTCTCAAAAGCGCAGTGCCGTTGCGCACATACGACATAACGTAAAACGGCAGAGAACGGTTGACCGAACGCATGTAAATTTGTTCATCGTTGCCGTTTTCATATATCGTAATTTCCGCATGGTCGAACACGTCGGCATTCAACATTTTATCGCCTCCCGTGACCGCGTTTATTTTACCGCGTAGAATAGGCGTTATTCGCTATGACCGCAAGCCATAATTTGATATATCGGTCAAATTTCTCGCCGAAAATTCGTAATCGGAAGCAATCTGAGCGAACGCTTGATATTTTCTTTCAATCGCCGTGTTATTCCTGCAAGACCTGTATAAATGACAAATATCAATGTATAATAACTGTTTGCTTTTCAAGACATACGGCGTACAATGTGATTAAACAAAGCGCGTTATCGGTTTTTGACAGTTTATTTTTTCGGTCGTTGTACATTGCGTCAAAAAACGACATTAACTACAATTTCACCGCGCCTATCGCGCGCGGACGGCGGGAGGATACATCATGAACGACAAATTGAGGATAGGCATACTGGGCATGGGCGGCATGGGAAGCCGCCACGCGGGCAATCTGTTAAAACTTGAGGGAGTAGAACTCGCGGCGATATGCTCGCTTCCCAAAGACGATGCCGACCGATTCAACAAAAACAACTCGACGAGCGTCCCCGCGTATGACGATTTCGACAGAATGCTCGCGGAAGTGCCGCTCGACGCGCTGTATGTGTGCCTGCCCCCGTTCGCTCACGACGGGCAAATCGAGAAGGCGGCGCGCAGGGGAATAGCCATATTCGCCGAAAAGCCTCTCGCGCTTACGATCGCGCGGGGCGAAAGCATACGGTCGGCCGTCGGCGACGCGTCTGTCAAATCGCAAATGGGCTATCACATGCGCTTCGGAAGCGCGGTCAAAGCGCTGCGAAAGCTTGTCGGCGCGGGCGAAACCGGCCGCGCGACGCTGTTCTGCGCAAACTATGAGTGCAACTGCCTGCATTCGCCGTGGTGGCGTGACGCCGACAAATGCGGCGGGCAGATATTTGAACAGATTATTCACTTATACGACGAAGGCCTTTATTTCATGGGCGACGTCGATTCCGTATCGGGCTTCACCGCCAACCTGTTGCATGATAACGTCGAGGGCTATACAGTCGAGGACACAAGCGGCGTCGTGATGCGCTTCAAAAACGGCGCGCTCGGCTCTGTGACGGGTTCAAACTGCGCCGTGCCCGGGCTGTGGACTGCGCGCTGGCATATAGTGTTTGAACGCATGGTCGCCGATTTCGCCGATATGAACAACGCCGTGTTCACGTGGACTGACGGAAGCGGCCGCGTCGAGCGCGTAAACGAAGACGTCGACGCTTACTTCGCCGAGGACGAATATTTCGTTTCGGTTCTGCGCGGCGAGAATCCCGAATTTGCGCCCATATCGGAAGGCTTCGCGGGGATTTGGCTCGTCGAAGCGGCGACAAGGTCGGCGAAAGCCGGCGGCGCGAACATCAAACTCTGATAATTATTTGAAGGAAGATAGTGCGCTATGATCAGAAAAGAAATTACATCAGTAGAACCCGGCAAATGCATATATCGCCAATACGAGGACGAGCCGCTCAAAAACGGGTTTGCGAGAGTCTCAGTCGAGCACGCCGCCGCCAAGCACGGCACTGAATTTACGAGCTTTCTGAAACTCGACCCGTTCATAGGCTCATATTACGATGAAAAATTCGGTTGCTTTATTGACCGCGATTACATCGACGGCGGCTTCGGCTTCGCTCCTGGCAATATGTGGGTCGGCCGCGTCGAGGAAGTCGCCTCCGATGTCGATAAAAGCCTTATAGGCAGCAGAGTAGCTGGGTACGGCCCTTTCCGCGAAACCCATGTGCGCAGAGCCGCCGACTTGATGCCGCTCGCAGATTCGATGACATGGAAACAGGCTGTTTGCTTCGACCCGATACAGTTCGCGCTCGGCGGCGTGCGCGACGGTCACATTCGCATTGGCGACCGAGTGGCTGTGTTCGGATTGGGCGCTATTGGCCTGCTCGCGGCGCAGCTTGCGAAGCTCTCGGGCGCGAGATGCGTGATATGCGCAGACCCGATAGCCCGTCGCCGCGCGGCGGCGCTCGAAAACGGCGCGGATTATGCGCTCGACCCTTCCGAATGCGACGCGGGACTTGAAATACGTAAGCTGACCGACATGAAGGGCTGCGACGTGGTGCTTGAGTGCAGCGGCTCGTACACTGCGCTGCAAGGCGCTATAAGGAGCGTCGCGTATTGCGGCAACGTGACCATAGTCGGCTGGTACAAGGAATGCCACGGCGTGCTGGACATAGGCCGCGAGGCGCACTTCAATCAGCCTAATATAATAATGTCGCGCGCTTGCAATGCCATAAACCGCGATCACCCGCGCTGGGATTTCGACCGCATATGCAAAACCGGCTGGGATATGCTGTCTGACGGACTGTTAAAATGCGAGAACATAGTAGACCCCGTCGTGCCCTTCGCGGCGGCAGCGGGCGCATACGAGGCTATCGCCCAAGACCCGAAGGCGAGCGTCAAGCTGGGCGTCGACTTCACGGAGAAATAGTGTATGAAAGATAACGACAGGCGTGAAAGCGGCGTTTCGGGCGCGCGCTTCGAGACCCCGGAGTGGCTGAGAGACGGCAAGTTCGGAATATACACCCACTGGGGCGTATACTCCGTGCACGCCTGCGGGCCGAACACCACGTGGTACGCGCATCACCTGTATAAAGGCTCGGCTGGAGAGCGCGAGCACTTTGAGAAACACTTCGGTTCATTCGGCGAGCACGGCTACACTGATTTGATTCCGCTGTTCACCGCTTCGCGCTTCGACCCCGACGAATGGGCGCAGGTTTTCAAGGGCGCGGGCGCGCGCTTCGCCGGACCTGTCGCGGTGCATCACGACGGTTTCTGCATGTGGCGCACGTCACTCACGCCGTTCAACTCGTGGGATATGGGTCCTAAACGCGACGTCGTGCAAGAGCTTGAGCGCGCGTACAGGAACGCCGGCTTGGATTTCATGCTGGCTCTGCACCACGCCGAAAACTACTGGTATCTGCCCGCCGCGACCGGCACGGACGGCGAAAAGCCTGAGAACGTGTATATGTTCTCCAAACAGGGAAAGTGGACATTCGAACGGTTCTGCAAATGGTGGTACGACCAGTGCGCCGAACTGATAGACCGCTTCAGTCCGCAACTTTTATGGTTCGATTTCGGTCTTAAGAGCATACCCGACGCGTGGAAGCGCGCAATGCTCGATTATTATTTCAATAAATCTGCCTCGCGCGGCATAAACCCCGCCGTGTGCTATAAATTCCACGACCTGCAACCCGAACGCGGCATAATCGATTTGGAGCTGGGCAGGTTCAACGACCTCAGGTATCACGACTGGATTACCGACACGACCATCGACGCGGGTCAGGCGTGGGGATATATGGAGGGCGCTCAGTACAAAAGCGGCGCTCAGCTCATACATTACCTCGTAGATAACGTGTCCAAAAACGGCTATATGCTCCTAAACGTCGGGCCTACGGCTGACGGCACGATACCCGAGGAAGCGAAGAAATCGCTCGGCGAAATAGGCGCGTGGCTGCGCGTGAACGGCGAGGCAATATACGGAACGCGCCCGTGGTACGCATACGGCGAAGGCCCCGGTAAAATGCTTGAAAGCGGCATGTTCTCCGAGAGCGAACAAATGTCGTATACGTCTCAGGATATTCGCTACACCTGCAAGGACGACTGCGTGTACGCCATAGCGCTCGCGCGGCCGGAGGGCGAAATTGTGTTTGGCGAGATAGCCGCAAACCTCGTGCCGGGCGAGATAACCGACGTTCGCCTGTTGGGTGTGGACAGACCGCTCGCGTTCAAACCCGACGGAAGCAAACTGCTAGTCGAGTTCCCGTCGGACGCGCCGCTTCAGGCGGCTTACGCTTTCAGGGTCAGGCGCGACCCCGACATACTCAGTAAGCTCAGGGAAGGTAAGCTATGAACACAGAAATCGTAATCTATATGTCTCCCGACGGTTCGGACGACGCGCGCGGAGGCATAGACAGCCCGCTGCGCACGGTCGGGGGCGTTATAAGGCTGATAGGCGACATGACGAAGCGCGGCGAGCGCACTGTGCCCGTGCGCGTTTGCGTTCGCGGCGGCGAATACCGCCTCGAGCGCCCTATAGAGATAAAAACGCTTTACAACGCGCCCGTGCGATTCGAGGCATATGAAGGCGAAAAGCCCGTGTTCACGGGCGGGCAGCGCGTCGAAGGCTTTACGGAATCCACCGTAAACGGATGCAGGGCGTGGGTCGCCGATGTTTGCGACATACTCAAATCATGCAACTATTTTCACCAGTTATTCGTAAACGGTCAAAGGCGCGAGCGCCCGAGACTGCCGAAGCAGGGCTATTTCGTCATGGAGGACGTGCCCGACATAGACGGGCGCGTAGACTGCTGGTCGCAGTTCTTCAACGGCACGCACAGGTTCGTATACAAAGAAGGCGACTTGGGCGCTTTCCGAAACGTTTCTGACATAGAAATCGTCGCCCATCATTTCTGGGTGGACGAGCGTATGCCCATAGCTTCGCTCGACGCTGATTCCCGCCTCGTTACTTCGTCCGCGCGGGCAGTGTTCGTGCTCAAAAACGACAACAACCGCGCTTTCGCGAGCTACTACGCCGAGAACGTATTCGAAGCGCTCACAGAGCCGGGACAGTGGTATCTCGACAGGGAAGCGAAGCTTCTGTATTATTTGCCATTCGACAGCGAGGAAATAGGCGAATGCGAAATCATCGCGCCCGCGCTTTCTCAGTTGCTCACCGTAAGCGGAGACCCCGAAAACAATCGCTTCATCGACAACCTAACGTTTTCGGGCATAACGTTTGAGTATGCCGACTGGCATCACACAATGCCCATACCCAAGCAAAGCAACGAATACTTCGGCACGGGCGGTTTCGACAGAGGGCCGATGCCCTGCGCCACCGCGCCGCAGGCGGCGCTGCACTGCCCCGGCGTAATATCGTTTCGGGGTGTCCGCAACTGCGCGCTGGCGGATTGCGTCATACGTCACGTCGGTTTCTACGGCGTTGAACTGCGCGACGGCTGCTCCGGCTGCGCTGTTACCGGCTGTGAAATATGCGATACGGGCGCGGGCGGCATTCGCACGGGAGGTGCGTGTTCAAGGGAAAACCCAAATCTCGCGACCTGCGAAAACAGGTTCGAAAACAACCTTATACACGCGGGCGGCAGGGTGTTCAGAAGCGGCGTGGGCATACTGCTCGTCCACAGCGCGGGCAACCGCGTGACGCGCAACACTATACACGATTACTATTATACCGGCATATCGAGCGGGTGGATCTGGGGCTTCGGCGACAATATCTCGCGCGAAAACCTGATAGAGTATAACCACATATACGACCTCGGCAAGGGCGTAATTTCCGACATGGGCGGCGTTTACATACTCGGCATACAGGCGGGAACCGTCATTCGCGGAAACCTCATACACGACATTGTTTCTTGCAACTACGGCGGCTGGGGCATATACTTGGACGAGGGCGCGTCATATGTCGTCGTCGAGAACAATCTGGTGCGCAATGTGAGCAGTCAGTGTTTCAATCAGCACTACGGCAGAGAAAACGTCGTCCGCAACAACATATTCGCGTTCTCCCGCGACTGCGTGGCACACATACAGCGCTCCAACACGAAGAAGGCCGAATGCCCGGTGTCGTCATACACGAAACACGCGGTCACATTCGAGCGCAATGTGTTCATATCTGACGGCAAGCCCTTCCATATATTCGATACCACGCCGCCGGAGGACGGGCTGTTCAACTGCATAGGCAACGTGTATTGGAACACCGAATTTAAAGACCAAACGCAAGAAATGATGGGCGACGACCGCTACGGCGGACGCAAGCGCGTTCTTTCAATGGAAGATTTGCAAAAGCTCGGCATGTTCGCCCTGTGCGAGTGCGCAGACCCCAAAATCGAGCTTAACGACGACGGTTACGTTATGGCGAAGGATTCGCCGGCCCTGACCTGCGGCTTTACGCCCTTCGACCTGTCTTGCGTCGGGGCGGATATTCAAAGCCGCCGGTAATGTATGAGCCTATCCCCGGTCGCGGCCGTCTGACGCCGGGCGCGGGGCGGTAATAAAAATATGGAGGGAACGGAATGAAAAGGCTGTTCACACTTGTGCTTGCGATGATGTTAGCACTCACCGGCGCGGCGTTCGCGGAGGGCGAGCGAAACATACTCGCCAGCCCGCTGAACTCATGGGTCGAGGAAGTCGTAGACCTGGGCGGACGCACAATCAAAATCGGTTCTTGGTGGATCGACGCTTACGACTATTGGGAAGAGGCAGAGGAAACCCCGTCCGACGTGCTCGAGCGCATACAGGTGCTCAAAGAGATCGAAGCCGACTACAACTGTAAAATCGAGCTCGTCGATTTGGAAGGCATCGAGTCTTACACGCAGGAGCTCGCCGAGCAGTTCGCCATGGCGAAGACCTCCGGCGACACTCTGTGCGACATAATCGACTGGCAGAACAACTTCAACCCCGGTCCGGCGGTGTACGCAAACTACCTCGCGCCGCTCGATGATATTCCGATAATGAAGGCGAACATACAGAACTTCTCGCCCATCAGTTATCAGATCGCCTATGAAGGCAAGGTTTACGGTCTGAACGACGAGTCCCCGCTGGGCTATATGCGCAGTATGCTGGTGTTCAATAAGGACTACGTCGCCGAATACGGCATCGAAGACCTCTATCAGCTTGCCCGCGAAAAGAAGTGGACTTTCGACAAGTTCATGGAAGTTTGCGAAAAGGTGTACAGCCAGTCGGGCGGCACGATTTCCGCTATAGTCAAGCGCTACGGAATGCCCGAAACGCTGCTCACCCAGTTCATGACCTCCAACAACGCCGTGCCCTTCACTCAGATCGACGGCAAGCTCGTCGCTCAGCACAACACTGAAGCGTCCGTGCGCGCCTGCCAGTTCGTGGTGGACATGATAAACAAAAAGCTGCTCGACATGGATTACATTGCCAACCCGGGCGATCCGTATGAGTATTTCATCGCCGGTCAGAGCATGTTCTACATCGCCGAAGGTTGGGAGATAGGCGACATAGCCGCCGAGCTCTCCGGCGAAATGGGACTTCTGCCGATGCCCATAGGCCCTGACGCGACCGATTACGCGTCCTATGTCAACGGCTGCCGCATGATGTCCATAGTCGACAACGGCGACGGCGGCGACGCCGCGGCTCATGTGCTCATCGCCATGAAGAAGCGCTGCGCCGACTTCCACCTCGATTTCGAGGACGAGCCGACCGAAGAAGAGCTCACGACTCCGTTCGACTGGATAATCGACGACCTCTCATGGGATCTCTCCGACGAAGACTCTCAGGAAATGGCTCAGCTCATATTCGACGGTCTCACGATGGACTACTTCCTGATGCTTCAGGATGTGCCTGGCTGGGGCGAGGCTTCAGCGGCGATAGCCGCCGGCGTGTCTACGCCCGCGGAAGCTCTGGGCGCGATAGCCGCCGAGCTTCAGGCTGCGGTCGACGAATTCAACAAGTAACTGCGAGCGTCTCCGGGTCGGGTTTCCCGACCCGGAGACCGTTCGCGATGAAAGGAGTGCAGCTCCTGATGAATGCGCGCGCATTTGTAAAAACCACGCTTCTGACATTGTGTCTGCTGACCGCCGTCGTTTGCTTGACGGCTTTCGCAGACGAGGCGGAGCGCATATACACCATTCAGGAACTCTACGGTTTCGAGACGGTGACTGAAACGCGCTACGCCGAATACTCCGCGCTTCATGAAGGCGCGGGCTTTACTTCGGAAACAGCGACTATAAGCGCGCTCTCCGCTTCGCGCTTCGAGGACTGCGAAGCGTCATCGGTTTCGGGAAGAGACGCGCTCATAATGGGCGAGGAGAGCTTCGCGACATGGCCGTTCTCTGTTGGGAAAGACGGCCTCTACAGAATTGAGATTGATTATTACAACGTGCCCGGCACGGGCGGCGCTATCGAAAGGGCTTTGTACATCGACGGTACTCTGCCGTTTCAGGAGTCGTACAACCTGTCGATGCGGCGCGTATTTTCAGACACAGGCGAAATAACTGTCGGCTATAACGGCGACGACATGAGACCCGAGCAGGCGGAGGCTAGAGACTGGCGCACATATACCGTTCGCGACCAGTTCGGCTACTTCGGTCAGTCGCTTTACATATATTTGTCGGGCGGGCAGCACGAGCTTACGCTGCTCACGCTCAGAGAGCCGGTTGCCATAGGCGATATAAGGCTCATATCCAACGCCGTTACGACCCCGTCGTATTCGGATTATTTATCTGCTCACAGGGCGGCGGGCGCGTCGGAAGTCAAGGGCGCGCTCGGCGGCGGACTCAAGAAAACTCAGGCGGAGGCAATGTATCAGAGGAGCGACCCCGCGCTGTACGCCGTGAACGATTCGACGTCTCCGAACACGCAGCCTTATGACCCGAAACACAGGCGCCTAAACGCCGTGGGCGGCGCGCGCTGGGGTCAGAGCGGACAGTGGATAAGTTGGGAAATCGACGTGCCGCAAGACGGGCTGTACAGGCTCGGCGGGCGCGTCAAGCAGAGCATATACCGCGATATGGCGAGCTGCCGCGCGCTGTATATAGACGGCGAGCTGCCGTTTTCGGAAGCCGAAAACATAGAGTTTACATACAGCGACGATTGGCGCGTGCTCGCGTTCGGCGACGGTTCGAACGAATATCTGTTTTATCTTACGGAGGGCAAGCACGAAATAAAACTTTCGGTGTCTCTGGGCGGAATCAGGAACGAGCTTATGAGAAGCGAAGCTATACTTGAAGAACTTAGCGGAATCAGCCTGGAGCTCATTGCGGTCATGGGCACTATGCCCGATACCGACCGCGATTATCAGATAGCCAAATATATGCCCGAATTGCCCGAACGCATGGCGGTAGTGAACGCGTCTCTCAAAGAAGTGCGCGACGGGCTTCTGAGCAAGGCTGGCAAGAGCGACGAAAATCTGGCTCAGATCGATCAGCTCATATTCATACTTGACGAAATGGTGAAAAAGCCCGACCGCATAGCGGAGATGTTCGGAAGATACCGCGATCTGATAAGCGGCTTCGGCAACTGGATAATGGAAGCGCGCGAGCAGCCGCTTTTGATAGACTACATTTTCGTATCCGAAAAAGGCGCGAGCCTTCCCAAAGCGGAGCTCAGCTTTTTCCCCGGCCTGTGGGACGGTATACGTTCGTTCTACCTGTCGTTCGTGCTCGACTACACGAACCTTTCGGGCATCGAGAACGCGGGAGACGACGCTGACGTGCTGACCGTATGGATAGGCAACAGCCTTTCGGGCGGGCGCGATCAGGCGACGGCTCTCAACAAGATGATCGTCGAGGACTTCACCGCAAAGACGGGCATATTCGTAGACCTGAAGCTCGTGCCGGGCGGCACGATACTCACAGCTACGCTCGCCGGAAACGGGCCTGACGTGGCGCTTCAGATCGACGAAGGCTCGGTCATAAACTTCGCGATGCGCAACGCGCTTATGGATATAAGCGGATTCGGGGGATATGACGATGTGATCGCGCGCTTTCCCGATGCGTCGCTCACCGCTTACGAATATAACGGCGGCGCGTATGCGCTTCCCGAAACGTTCGGCTTCCAGATGATGTTCTACCGCACCGACATACTCAGGGACTTGGGCGTTGACATAAACGACATCAGAACTTGGACGGACGTCATAAAGCTCCTGCCGACATTGCAAAACAAGAACATGTCGTTCGGCTTGGGCGTCGACACGGGCACGTTCACGACGCTTCTGTACCAGAGGGGCGGTTCATACTACAACGCCGAACTGTCCGCTTCCGCGCTCGACAGCGATATATCCGTCGAGACGTTCAAATTCTGGATGGAGTTTTTCACAAACTACGGGCTAAACAAAGAATACAACTTTGTCAACCGCTTCAGAACAGGCGAGATGCCAATAGGCATAGCCGATTACGGCACGTATAATCTGCTTTCAATATCCGCTCCCGAAATTCGCGGCAGATGGGCGATGACGCTTCTGCCGGGCACTGTGCGCGCCGACGGCTCTTACTCCAACGTCGCGTCGGGCGGCGGCGCGGGAGCTATCATAATGAAATCCGCCGAACGCCCCGATTTGGCGTGGGAGTTTTTGAAATGGTGGACGAGCGCCGACGTTCAGTACGAATACGGCATGGAGCTTGAAGCGGTCATGGGCACGGGCGCGAGGTACAACACGGCGAACGTCGAGGCGTTCAGCCGCCTGCCGTGGACGTCTGCCGACCGCCGCAGCCTGCTTTCGCAAATGTCGCGCACGCAGGGCACGCCGCAAGTACCCGGCGGCTACTACACGGGCAGATATTTGGATTTCGCGAAGATCGCTGTGTACGACCAAAACAAAGACCCGAAGGAAACGCTGCTCGAGTACGTCGAGGAGATAAACGGCGAGATCAAGCAAAAGAGAAACGAATTTGGACTTGAAGACTGACGCGGGAGGTGAACGTGAAAATGCGCCTTATGAGAAGAAAAGGCTATCTTGAAATTATCAAAAGCGATTTTCGGTATCAGTGGAAGCTCGCGAAGAAGCATAAGATGCACTATTTGTTCCTGCTTCCGTATTTCCTGATTTTCTTCACTTTCACTGTGCTGCCCGTCGTCATATCGATATATTTGAGCTTCACATATTTCAACATGCTCGAAGCTCCGCGTTTCATGGGCTTGAGGAACTATTTCAGACTGTTCCTCGAGGACAAGGTGTTCATACAGGCGATCGAGAACACGATCGTGTTCGCCGTCATAACCGGGCCTTTGAGCTACCTTATATCGCTTTTCATGGCGTGGCTCATAAACGACCGCGGGCGCGGCAGTAGGGTGTTCTTCACGGTGCTGTTCTACGCGCCGTCGCTCGCGGGCGGTTTGGTGTCGATTATGAAGCTCATATTCTCAGGCGACACATACGGCATACTGAACTCAACCCTTATGCGCTGGGGCTTGACTACCGCGCCAATACTCTGGCTTCAGGACGTCGACTATATAAACACGATCGTTATTGGCGTCGTGCTCTGGGGCTCTTTGGGAACGCAATTCCTGTCGTTCATAGCGGGCTTACAGGGCGTTGACCGCACGTATTACGAAGCGGGAGCAATAGACGGCGTGCGCAACCGCTGGCAGGAACTGTGGTTCATAACGCTCCCGCTGATGAAGCCGCAGCTCGTCTTCGGCGCGGTGCTCAGCATCACCGCCTCGTTCGGCATCGGCAGCATTATAAACGATTTGGTGGGCTATCCCAGCCCGCAGTACGTCGCGCACACTATCGTTTTGCATTTGCAGGATTACGGCGGAATCAGGTTCGAGATGGGCTACGCGTCCGCCATAGCGACGCTGCTGTTCTTCATCATGATAGTCTCCAATAAGGCTATACAAAAGCTACTGGGCAAGGTGGGTACGTGATGAGAATCAATATATTCAGAAAAAGAATATCCCGCTCGGTGGGCGGCGACGCGCTCCTGACGGCGTTTCTTCTGCTGGTTGGCTGTCTGATGGGCGTTCCTCTGGTGTTCGCGGTGTCTATGGCTCTGAAATCGCCGTATGAGTTTTGGCTGTTCCCGCCGACGTTCTTCCCGAGGGACCCGACGCTCAAAAACTTTTCAGACCTGTTCAACGTTATGTCGGAATCGTGGGTGCCTATGAGCAGGTATCTGTTCAACTCCGTGCTCATAACGGTGGTCGGCTCGTTCGGGCACATAATCCTCGCGTCCATGGCGGCGTTCGTATTGTCGAAATACCGTTTTCCGGGCACGAAGCTGCTGTTCGCGACGGTTCAGGGCTCGCTCATGTTCTCCACCGCCGTTACGGGCATACCCAGCCACCTCATACTCACGAAACTCGGCATGATAGACTCGTATTGGGCGCTCATAATACCCGCGCTCGGTTCGTCTTTGGGACTGTTTCTAATGAAACAGTTCATGGATCAGATGATACCGCAGGCGGTCATAGAGAGCGCCGAGATAGACGGCGCGTCCTTGTGGCGCAAGTTCTGGTATATCGTCATGCCCATGGTAAAGCCGGCGTGGCTTACGCTTCTGATATTCTCGATACAGGCGCTGTGGGGGATAGGCGGCACGAGCTACATATACAGCGAGGAGCTAAAAACGCTGCCTTACGCTCTCAGCCAGCTCGCGACCGCGGGCATCGCCCGCGCAGGCGTAGGCGCGGCGACGACCATAATACTGCTGCTCGTGCCGCTTTCGGTGTTCATCGTGTCACAGTCAAACATAATCGAAACGATGTCCGCTTCCGGCATTAAGGAATAGGGGGTGCTAACGTGAAACTGAAACGCGTTTTCGCGCTGTTGGCGACGCTTTTGATGCTTCCGCTCACGCCGGCGCTCGCGTATCCGGGCATAAACCAAAGCCCGACGTACATCTTCTCGGAAACCGCCGTGAAGATAACGATCCCCGATTGCTTCAAGCCTGAAAAGGTAATAACCCTCGCCGACGGCGCGGGCGCGGTTATCGAGGAAGCTCAGGACATATTTGTGACGGACGACGGGCGCGTGTTCGTGCTTGATTCCGTCGGCGGGCGCGTTCTGATATACTCGCCCGATTTGACCCTTGAAAGCGTTATAGACGTTTTCACGCTGCCCGACGGTTCTCGAACGACATTAAACAAGCCTATGGGTCTGTTCGTGACCCCAGAATACGATTTGTATATTGCCGACACGAAGAACGAGCGCATACTGCGCATGGATTTGAACGGCGGCATAATCGCGGTCACGGCAAAGCCAGAGTCTTTTCAGGGCACTGATTTCGTAACGTTTCACCCGATGAAGCTCGTCGTCGATTCGATTGGCCGCGTCACTGTCGTCGCTCAGGGCATAAACATGGGGCTTTTGCAATTCGATGCGGACGGCGTTTTCACGGGCTATATGGGCGCTCCCAAAGTCAAAGTGAACGTCGTTACGAAGCTCTGGAAGCGATTCTCCACCGCCGAACAGAAGGCGCAGATGGAGCAGTTCGTGCCGACCGAATACTCGAATCTCGCTATGGACTCCGACGGCTTCATATACGGAACTATATCCAGCGTGTCGCAGACCGACGCTCAAAAGGAATTTCAGGACACCGGCAATTCGGGCACTGCCGCGCCCGTGCGCAAGCTCAACAGCATGGGAACTGACATATTGAAGCGCAAGGGCAGGCACTCGCCCATTGGCAACCTCGATCTCACCGAGGCTAACTCCGTATCGCGCATGATAGACGTCGCTCTCGGTCCGGGCGACAGCTACACGCTTTTGGACAATCAGAAAAAGCTGCTCTACACATACAGCGAGGACGGCGTTTTGCTGTGCGTGTTCGGCGGCACGAATAAAAGCAAAAGCGGCTTCGAGCGCCCCGTCGCCATAGCGTATCAGGGCAGCCGCCTGCTTGTGCTGGATTCGTCGCTTTCGCAGCTCATGACGTTCATACCGACCGACTACTACGCGACTGTGCTCGCGGCGATAGTCGCCAAGCACGAGGGCGATTACGATTTGGAATACGAAAAGTGGGCGGAGGTCGCGCGCCTGAACTCAAATTTCAAATACGCGTACACGGGTCTGGGCAAGGTCGCGTATAACGGCGAAGACTACGATCAGGCGATGGAGTATTTCGAATACGCCAACGACAGAAAGAACTACTCTATGGCGAAGGACAAAAACCGCAAAGAGTATATGGCGCTCGCGTTTCCTATACTGTTCGGCTCTGTCGGCGCGATAATCGCGGTCTGGATAACCGTTGACGCGGTAAAGCGGGTCAAGCGCTATTTCGGGGGGAGAAAGCCATGAAGCGCATACTTAAGGAGCTCAGGTATTCGCTGTATATAGCGGTGCACCCTTTCAAAGGGTTTTGGGATCTGAAGCACGAAAACGAGGGCAGCTTCTCCTCCGCCATGATATTGGTCGCGCTCACGATCATATCGCAGATCGCGTCCGCGTATTTCACCGAATACCTGCTGAACCGCACACATATCGAAACATACAATTTTCTGACGACCGTAGCCGTCGGATACGGCCTGTTCTTCGGCTTTTGCGTATCAAACTGGTGCTTCACGTGTCTGAGCGACGGCGAGGGCACGCTCAAGGACATAATGACCGCGATGGGCTACGCGCTCGCCCCGTATATGCTCGTGAGCATTTTACAGATACCGCTGAGCTATTTTCTGGTCTCGCGCGAGATAGCGCTTTACAACCTGCTCGGTTCTCTCGGGTATCTGTGGACGGGCTTGCTGGTCGTGTTCGGCGTACTCGTCGTGCATCAGTATTCGTTCCGCAAAACGATCGCCGTGTGTCTGGCGACGGTGGCGGGCATGGCTGTCATGGTGTACATCGGCATACTGTTTTTGAACCTGATACAGGTCGTCGTCTCGTTCTTCACTGAGCTTATGGACGAGATAAGGATCACGATGCACTGACGGGAGGCGGAAATGTGAGAAGATATTGGTTGGCGTGTCTGGCGGCGCTCATTATATTCGCGCTGTCCGCCTGCTCTGTAAGGCAGGACGAAACGCGTGAAAAATACGTTCAGGCAGCGCCCGTGGGCGAATATATCGAGTCTGTACATGCGCCCGCCGGCGAATTGACCGCGCGGGAGGAGCGAATACTCAAGCAAATGAGCCTGACCGCCGAAAACGAACGGCTGGCGCTGTATTTTGGTAAGTATTACGACATAGCCGTGCACGATAAATCGGCGGGCAAACTGTTTCTGTCGGGAGACGCGCTGTACGATTCGGAAGGCGAGTTTTCGGCGGGCGCTTCCGTCATGAAGTACGCCGCCACGCAGGTGAGCGTCGATTACTACGACAGAAACGGCGTGTTTCACACAAAGACAAGCTATCCCGAATGCTATAAGGAAGAGTCGCTCAAACAGGTGACGCTTGAGGAAATCGAGGGCGGCGTGCGCGTGACATACTGTCTGGGACAGCGCAACGACCAGTTCGTGCTCGCGCCCGTGCTCACAAAGGACGCGTACACCGAATACAAGAAACTGTCGGAAACCCTCGCCAAGGACGGGGTCATAACCAAGACCGCTTCTGGCAACTTCGTGAGGGCATATAAAAAGCTGACGTACAACACAGTGTCCGGCGGCGACGCGTCCGCATACGACGGCCCGTATAAAAACCTGCCGGAATTAGGCACTATATACGTGCTCGCCCCGAACCAGACCGACAAGACCAAGCTGAACGCGACCGTCGTCAGCATCGCCATGGGCATAAATCAAGAAATCATCGACGAGCAAAAAGCGCTGGTCGGGTTTGACGATTCCAGTGCGGACGACCTGTTCTACAACGACGAAACCGATTACTTTGTCGTGCCGATAGCGTACAGGCTCGACGGCGGCGACCTCATAGTCTCGATAGAGGCGGAGAACATTGAGCGCACCGAGGGCATTTACCCGGTTCAGTTTCACCTGCTCAACACGTTCGCGGCTGTTCGCACGACCGACGACGGCTATTTGTTCCTGCCCGACGGGAGCGGCTCAATCATCGAAAGCGACACGTCAGTATACGGCATAACGCAAACCCAGCTTCCGTTTTACGGTCACGATTTCGGCGTGTCATACGACAATTTCAACAACCTGCCCGGATACGCGTCCATGCCCGTTTTGGGTGTGACGAACGGCGACAAGAGCGTGTTCGCTATTGTCGAGAGCGGCGATGCGGCGGCGGGCGCTGTCGGCCGCGTCGGCATTGCCACGCTGCCTTATTGCTGCGCCTACCCGTATATGACCTATTTCACGAGAGACTATCTGAACCGCGCGTCAAACGTGTATTCGTTCTCGAAGGTGCTGCCCGCAGGCGAGTTCAGAGTGCGCTATCACTTTCTGTACGGCGATGAATCTAACTATTCGGGCATGGCGCGCTACTACCGCGACTACCTTACCCGCTCCGGCGGCATAACGCCTCTTGCAGAAAACGAGCCGCTTCGGCTGAATCTGCGCCTTATAGGCGCCATAAACAAGACCGTGCGCACATTGGGCGTTCCGAATAAGCAGGTGTTTGAAACCACGTCTTTCAGCGAGGCAAAGGACATACTTGATTATCTGCACGCGCGGGGCGTCGAAGGCGTAGACGTTATATATGCCGACATAATAAACGGCGCGAGAGAGTATAAAGCCCCCGCTTCCATAAGCATACAGAGCGAGCTTGGCGGCGCTGACGGTTATAACGCCTTCGTGAACGCGGCCGAGCAGATGGGCGACTCCGTATATCCGTCTGTCGACATAGGCAAGGTGTATAAGCGTGGCAACACCATAACGGGCAACGACGACGTGGTCGGGCGCATAAGCGGCGATACGGCTGTCATATACGACGGCATAACCGTGCCGACGACCGTCACCGCGCCTTCGTTTGTAAACCCCGAGAGGTTTGCAAGCCTTTCGAAAGCCATGTGCGACTCGTACCGCGAGCGCCTTTTGGGCAGCAACATATATTTACCCACTCTCGGCTATTATCTGTCCGGCAACTACAACGAAAAATTCGCGCTGTCGCGCACCGAGAGCAAGGTTCTGACAGCCGACGCGCTTCGCCTCATAACAGAGGAGCGCGGCTTGAACGTGAAGCTCGAGGGCGCGAACCTGTACGCGCTCAAATACGCCGACAGTCTGACATATGTGGAGCTAGACAGCGGCATGTCGCGGCTCGAAACGTACTCAGTGCCGTTTACGTCAATGGTGCTCAAGGGAAGCGCGCGCATAGCGGGTTCGCCCGTCAACAATTCGGGCGATTACGAGCATGAGTTCCTCAAAATGATTGAAAACGGCGCCGACCCGTTCTATGAAATAATGGCGGCGGATTCGGATGTTCTGACGGACACGGGATATTCCGATCTGTATTCTGTGAGCGCGGACATTTGGCTTGACGAAATATGCTCAACGCTGCTTTCGTTTGAGGAAAACGGCTACGCCTCGCTCGCGAACCTGAGAATACGCGCTCATCAAAGGCTCGACACATACGTTTTCGTGACCGAATACGAAAACGGAGCGGAAGTCGTCGTCAACTACGGCGTCGAGGATTACATATACAGAGGAACGACCGCGCGACCCGGCGGTTACGCCGTCATACGGGGAGGGAACGAGTGATGCCTGCAATAACAAAAGCGGCGCGCAAAAAGAGAAGGGCTGTCTATAACTGGCGAACCACGGCGGGCTACTTTTTCATAGCTCCCAGCGTAATAGGCCTTGCGTTCATATTCATACCTTCGCTCGTGACCTCCATCGCATATTCGTTCAGCGAGGTCGTAATAGACTTCAACGAGGTCGTAAGCTCGCGCGTGGGCTGGGCGAACTACTATGAGGCGTTCTTCGTGAACACCGATTTCCGCGTTTTGCTGTTCAACGGCGTGAAGGGCATGGCGCTTGACAGCGTGCTTATACTCATATTCAGCTTTTTCGTGGCGACGATACTAAACCAGCGCTTCATAGGCCGCTCATTCGCGCGCATGATATTCTTCCTGCCCGTCATACTCTCGACCGGGCTTGTGGCGACTGTGCAAATGGCGACCACCAACTATAACCCGTTCGTGGCGACCGCCGCCGCGGGAGCAAGGTTCGGTGGCTCGGGCGGGCTTTCGTCGCTCTTTAACCTGAGCGATCTGCTCTATAAACTCAGCGTGAACGAGACGCTCTCGACGGCCATCGTCTACGCGGTCAACAACACGTACAACATCGTAAACGCTTCGGGCGTACAGATAATCATCTTCCTGTCGGCGCTGCAATCTATACCCACGTCTCTGTTCGAGGCGTCAAAGGTCGAGGGCGCGTCCAAATGGGAGGAGTTCTGGAAGATAACGTTCCCGATCATCACCCCGATGATATTTGTAAACTTCGTATACACCGTCATAGACTCGTTCACAAACCCTCTCTACGGCATCATGACATATATACAAACGCAGGCGTTCGGCTACAACCGGCTGGGCTTCGGCGCGGCTTTGAGCTGGATATATTTCCTGATAATACTCGTGATGCTGGGGCTTGTGACGTTTGTGATGCGCAAGCGAATGACTTATCTTGAGAGCTTATAAGGAGGCGGCGTGCGTGCAATCGACGCGTAAAATTCCGGCGGGCGGCATAACGCTCAAGCGAAGGGCGACCCGGTTCAGAATGAAGTACCTGAGCGCGCGGGGCGGCGGCCGCATATTGTGGATCATATTGCGCACCGTCATCATATTCGGGTTGTGCTTCATCATTTTATACCCGTACTTCACGAAGATAACAGACATGTTCAAAAGCGTGAAGGATCTGTACAACGCGAACATCAAATACGTGCCGCAGCACTTCACCACAGAGTACTTTTACAGATGCCTGAACTCTATGGACTATCTGAAGACCTGCCTGTACACCGGCGGCTTCTGCCTGCTGATAGCCGTTATACAGACATTCGTGTCCACGCTCGTGGCATACGGTTTCGCGCGCTTCCGCTTTAAGGGCGCGGGGCTGCTGTTCGGGCTGGTCATACTTACAATGATAGTGCCGCCCCAAACAATAATGATACCCTTATACACCAAATTTCGCTTCTTTCTGGGGCGCTACAGGCTCATAGGCACGATAGCGCCGTCCGTAATACTGTCGCTTACGTGCTTGGGAATCAGAAACGGGCTGTACATATTCATGATGCGCCAGTTTTTGCGCAACATACCGCGCGAGCTTGAGGAAGCCGCGTACATCGACGGCTACAACCTGTTTCAGACGTTCATTCGCATTATATTGCCGTCGTCCATAACGATGATGACCGTCGTGTTCGTGCTCTCGTTCTGCTGGCAGTGGACGGACACAGTCTACAGCAGCATGTTCATGAACGGCCTGCCGCTGATGGTCAACAAGGCGGGCGCTGTGAGCGACCTTACGATAGACGTTCTGAACGGTATGCTAAAAAACTCAGCCGCCATGCTGGCGGTCGTACCTTTGGCGCTTCTGTATTTCTGCCTCCAGAACCTGTTCATACAGGGCATAGAGCGCAGCGGAATCACCGGTTGATAAACGGGAGGATATGTATATGGCTGAATACGTCGGATTCATTATCACGGCGGGGCATCTCGACATCGAATGGTATCTGCCTATGCGTTCGTACCGCTTTTGGACGATAAGCGCCCTCGAAGACATCAAAATTGCGGCGAAGCGCGACGACTTCAAAACATACGTGCTCGACGGGCAGGTGTTCCCGCTGGAGGAATATTTGGAAGTCGTGCCGCAGGATGCTGACGAGATGCGCGCGCTTGTTAAATCAGGCAAACTCTCGATTGGCCCGTTCTATACTCAGTTTGACGAATGGCTGCCGAGCGCCGAAAACATGATACGCAACTGCCTGTACGGCAAGCGCAAGGCCGACGCGCTGGGCGGCTGCATGAAGGCGGGCTATCTGCCCGACAACTTCGGACACCCGCGCCAAATGCCGCAGATACTCAGGAATTTCGGTATAGACAGCCTGCTGTTCGAGCGCGGTATGCCGGAGGTGCGCGGCGGACACCCGGACGAGTTCATATACAGGGGCATGGACGGTTCGGAAGTTTACGCGAGCTTCTTCAGGGAAGGCTATTCGGGAGCTTTCGACATATTCAAAAAGCCCGTAGAACCCAAACAGCCGCGCGAAACGCCGTACTACGCCGATCATATATCGTTTGAATATCACCGCTCCATAGCCCGCCACGACGACCCTAAAGCGACGGCGCGAAATCTGATTGAGAACGTTCACCTTATAAAAGAGCGCTATCCGTCGGGGGTCATACCGCTCATAGCCGGCGCGGATCACCTGCCGCCCCAGATAAACGTGGGCGATTCGGTCAGAGAAGCCAACGCCATGCAGAGCGAAATCGAGTTTGTGATGGGTTCGGCTGAGGACTATATTCGCCTGATGCAAAAACGCGCTTCGTCATTGCGCGTGTTCGACATGGAGCTT
>CAYVPJ010000019.1:24493-52882 GCA_964453505.1 uncultured Oscillospiraceae bacterium
GTGGGCGCTAGGTATCACTATGTGCTGTTGGGGGCGCTGTCCACGCGCTCATATTTGAAGCGTCAGAACTTCGCGTGCGAGGCGCTGCTTGAAAAGTACGCCGAGCCGCTCGTCGCCGTGGCGAGCGCCAAGGGCTATCGCGACAAGCAGTCGCTCACCGACGAAGCGTGGCGAATGCTCATGATAAACAGCGCGCACGATTCAATACACGGTTCGTCAGTAGACGAAGTGCACGTCGAAATGGAAGCGCGCTTCGCTTCCGCAAGGCAGATCGCGGCGGGGCTCATTCACGACTCGATGAGTCATTTGTGCGGTTCTGTGAACGCGTGGTGGCTTTCGTCCGGCGGACGGGGCGCGCTTTCATACGCGCCGACCGGGTGTGAATCCGCTCAGCCGTGCGAGGTCTGGCTCGCCCTTGACGGCGATGAATATGTTATGAAGAACGCCGAAGGCGAGGAGCTTCCCACGCAGGTACTGCCGCGCGAGGTTATCGAGAAAAACGGCGTGGGGCTCGACAGGAACGACCCGTTCCCTCACCCGCTGTTCAGGAAGGTTCTATACCTCGATTCGTTCAGAAACGCAGGCTCGTTCAGCTCCGCCGCCGCGTTCAAGGGCGCAAGCGGTTTCGGGCTTTTGGACGCGGGCGACGACTACATAGACAACGGGCTTGTGCGCGTATCGGCGAGGGACGCCTGCATAGACGTTTACGACTACGCGACGGGTCGCTGCTTCCACAGCCTGAACATGCTCGAGGAGGACGCCGACGCGGGCGACGCGTGGGATTTCTCGCCCCCGTGGATACTGGGCGAGACTGTGCGCACATCGCGCTTCTCGTCGCGGCTTACGGAGCGCGGTCCTGTGCGCTGCTCGCTTGAAATGCGCGGCGTTATGAACGTGCCCGCGAAGCTCGAGGGCGATATAAGGTCCGAAAAGCGGGCTGAAATTGAGATCGTGTTCACTGTCAGCGTGTACAGGGGCACTCGCAGAGTCGACGTAAAGGCTCGAATCGGAAACACCGCCAAAGATCACCGAATCAGGCTGCTCATACCGCCGCGCCTTCAAACTAAAGAGATAATCTCTCAGGGGCATCTTGCTATAATGCGCCGTGGCGTGAAACCTTTGGAGACCGCTGAAAAATGGAGGCAGCCGCCGACGTTGTTCTATCCGTGCCGCGAATGGATCGCCGCCGCCGACGAAAGCGCGGGTTTAGCGGTCGCCATGAAGGGCATGTACGATTACGAATGCATCGTAAACCCGCTCACGGACGAGCCTGAATTGCGCGTGACCCTCCTGCGCTGCGTCGGCAAAATGGGCAGGCTCAACACATTGCAGCGCAAAGGACCGGCTTCCGACGCGAACGACACCCCCGGCGCTCAGTGTCTGGGCACTCACGAGTTTGAATGGGCGTACATACCCTACGAACCCGACCCGACAGACATAGCCCCGTTCTTGCCGCTCGCGGACTGCTTCCTGTATCCGCCCGTCGCGCACGCCGTCAGGCGCGAGGAAGAGTGTCTGGCGGAGAAAGCGCGCGTAGAGACCGCGTATACGGTCGAACCGTCAAATCTGCGCGTGTCCGCATTCAAGAAATGCCTAAACGGAGACGGCTACGCGCTGCGCTTCTTCGAAAACCAAGGCAAGCCCGTGAAGGCGCGAATTTCGTTCAACGGCTTTACCGACGCGCGCATGTCGAATATGGACGAGGAGACGCTCGATGAATGTCAAACGCTGCCCGACGGCTCGATCGAGATCGACGTGGGCGCGTATAAGGCCGTGACTTTGAAGGTGAAGGCGACAGACTGATAAAACACTGATACGGAGGTAACTCGCTATGAAAAAAACGCTTGTATTGTTTGTAATCATGCTGTTGGCTGCCGCTGCGGCGGTCGCTCAGGGGGAGGATACTATGTTTGAAGCGGGCACTGATATTTCGTGGGAATTGCAGTCGGCTATCCGCGCGGCGGATAAGGCGTCGGAGATATTCATACCGGAGGGCGTTTATTACGTGTCCGGAAGCGTTAAGCTGCGCGACGGTTTCACCATACGCGGCGCGGGCATGGACAAGACCACTTTAGTGGTCGCGAAAGACGGGCTTTCATCGCTGTTTCGGGTAGACGAAAAGAAGAACGTCACGTTCGAGGGCTTCACGGTCGACGGACAGGGACACGACGCGGGCAACATAATCGAAGCCGAGGATTCTTCCGGCATTACCGTCAGAGACGTTCGCGTAAAGGACATAGAGAGCGACAGAAACCCTATAGCCGTGCACTTTCTCAACACGAAGGACAGCGGAGTTTACAACTGCGAGTTTGAGAACATATCGCTTAAAAGCGAGTGGGGCTGCGCCGTCAGGCTGTCCCACGGGAGCGCCGGAGTGACGGTAGACAGATGCGTCATAAAGAACACCGGCCGCGGCGGCATACTGTGCGACAATAGCAGCGAGTATCTCGTAATAACGAACAACAAAGTGACAGGCTCCGGCGTGGCGTGCGAGGGGCTGTCAATAGAACTGTGGGGCAAGTGCGGTTATTCAATAGTCGAAGATAATTATGTCGACCGCTGGCTGAGCCTTGATAACGCGCCATTTACGGCGCTGCGCCGTAACACCGTAAGCAACAAGGAATGGGATCGCGTCGGCGCTATTGGCATCGAGACAGTAGGCTCGTGCAATGTTATCGTTACCGATTGCGTCGTTGACACAGGCGTGCATACAGGGCTTTCGGCGTCGAACACCGACCCCAAGGAGTATGTATACTGGGGAAACGTGCTCGTCACGGGCTGCGCTCAGTGGGGCGCGCAATTCCAGGGCGAGACGGGCTGGTGCCGCTATCAGTATTTCTATAACCTGACAATCGAAAACACCGAGCCGCGTCAGGCCATATATCCGGGCGATGCGGGGCACGGTTTCCGCTTCAACGATTTCTGCGAGCACTTCGTGTTCGAAAACTGCCGCATATCAAATAACGCCGGTTTTGACCTGCAAACGATAGGAACGGTCGAGGACGTGCGCCTCATCAACTTCACGTCTGAGAACAACGAAAAGACTAACCGCAGGGCGCAGCGCAAGTTCACTTCGAATACGGAGCTTGCGGCCGCGATTTTCAACTGCCCCGACGCGGTCGCGGTCGGCGAGACCGTGAAGTTTGAAAACCTGTCGCCCGAAATGTCGCATTGCCTGTGGGATTTCGGAGAGGGCATACCTTCCGACGACGTCAGCCCCGAATATAAGTACACAAAACCCGGCGTATACAATGTCACTCTCGTCGTATGGGACGAAAACGGCGTGGGCGGCCGCGCGTCAAAGACGATAACCGTCACCGAATAACATATACGAAAGGCGATAAAACAATGCTCTACCGCTTTGACAATAAGGTGTGCCTGAACGGATACTGGGATTTTCTGCCCGTGTACGACGAATCGGTTGACGAAACGCGCGTGCCCGAAGACGGCTTCGGAAACGCCGATTATCTCGTGCCGTCGTTCTATAACCGCCCGTGGGACGCCGTAAAATTTCCGGGCGAGAGCTATTACCACCCGGTCAAGGAGCGCGGCGGCGACACCGCCCGCGAAGACGCCGATGTGCTGTTCGAGGCCTATGGTTATCCCGCCAAATGGTCGGCGGCGAACGCGGCGTGGGTCAGGCGCGGTTTGAAGGTCGACAAAAAGCCCGGCAAGCGCTATTTCATAGTCGCGGAAGCCGCCGGACCTCGCGCGACGCTATATGTAAACGGGCTTCCCGTTTCCGAATTTCGCGACTACACTCTGCCTTTCATAACCGACGTGACCGAAAGCATACAAGACGGCGACAATTCTTTAGCCTTCCTTTTAAGCGACTACGATTACGAAGACGCCGAAAAGCGCATGACTATGTGGCCGTCGGGCGGTTGGACGCCTTACAGTATGCGCGGCCTGTGGCAGGACGTGTATTTGGTCGAAAAGGGCTATGCATATGTCGACGACGTAATCATTCGAACAAGCGTGCGAGAAGGCCGTATTTATGTCCGCGCGACGGTGAAAAACGCTTCTTCCGGTGAGTTTGACGGCGAAATGAGCCTGACTGTCTTAAATCGCGATTCAAACGAGTTTGTCGCGGTGATTCCCGACATACGCATACCGGCGGGCGAGACGCGCGAATACGTCTTTGAGAAAGAGTGGACAAACGCCGAACTGTGGGAGCCTCAGACGCCAAACCTGTATACATTGACCGTTCGCCTCATAAGCGACGGCGTGACCGTGGACTCTGCCGCCGAGCGCTTCGGCTTTCGCGAGGTATGGCTCGACGGCAAGGACTTCATGCTCAACGGTCATCCCATACACATGTTTTCCGACTGGGGGCACAAGACTTCGCCTTTCCAATACACCGAGGGCTGGATACGCAAATGGTTCGGCATGATAAAGGATTTCAACATGAACCACGCGCGTCTGCACACAGGCCCGCACCCGTCTTTGATACTCGACATAGCCGACGAGATGGGCATTATGATAACCTGCGAAACGGCGCTGCACGGCTCTGCCTGCGAGCAGGGCGCGGCTTCCGAAGTGTTCTGGGAGCGCGCGTTGGGGCATGTGGACAGGCTGTATAACCGCGATAAAAACCACCCGTGCGTAGTTATGTGGAGCTGCGAGAACGAAATGCGCTGGAATACGCCGAGCCCCGAATCAAAGCAGCTCGTTCATGAGAAACTGCCGCTTGTGCGCCGCCGCTTCGAGAGCCTCGATCCGACCCGCCCCGCCTATCACGAGGGCGACACCGCCTGTTTCAACGAGCGGGAGCTTTCAATACTCAGCCGCCATTACGGCAGAGAGATAACAGGCATGGCGTGGTGGGACAAAAAGAAGCCGCTGCATTCGGGCGAGTTCGGGCTGTACCATCTCGCCGGGCCTAACAACACGCTGCAATTCGGCGGCGATATTGTCTGGACGCGGCAGGACTATGTGAACAAATACGCTCTTGAGGAAACGCGTAAAAACTCTCTCGACGCGAGGGTGAACGGCGTCATATGCCTTGGTCCGTGGAATTTCAGCTGCCTTCTGAATCGTCGCGAACACGCGTTTAAGCGTTTTTCCTACGATGATTTTACGACCCCCGGCATGAAACCGCTATACTGCAAAGCCAACACGAGCGAATTTCGGTATTGGGAAGAGGGCAAAGGGTATTCCGTCGCGCCTATGACCGAGGACATACCCTCTATATTCCGCCCGTTCGCCACTATCGATTTGAGCCTGCGAACGAGCTATTACGCAAGCTCGCCCATCAGAAAGACTTTATTCTTCGTAAACGATCTGCCCCGCGACGTGAACGCTGTCGCGAAAGTCGCGCTCTTAAACGGCACGGTCGTTTCCGAGGCGAGCGCGAACATATTTGTCGGCCGCGGCAGGGTCGCCGAGGTCGGTTTCGATTTGGCGGGCGATTTTGCAGCGGGCGAGTACACGCTTGAAGCGACCGTTTCAGAGAACGGCGAAATAATCGACCGCCTTGTAAAGACGCTCTACCTGACCGACGCCGTTCATTGCGATTATAACGGAAAAATCGCGGTGCTGGGCGACGGCTCTGCCGAGCAAATGCTCAAAATGCTGAATGCCGATTATGTAAGGGTCTCAGACGTGCCCGATCCGCTGAGCGCGCCCGTGCTGCTTATCGAACGCGGCTATGTGCGCCCGAAATCAGACATAAAGGCGAAGCTGCGCGCGTTCTGCGCGGGCGGCGGGCGCGTTATACTGCTTGAACAGTCGCATTCTGTATTCGACGGCGTGCAGTTGTCCGAAAAATCGCTGCAAACGTCGTTCTTCCGCGCGAACAGTCCGCTGCTCCGCGGAATACATGAGCCGGAGCTATCGTATTGGGACGATTCGGCGTATTCGGCGCAGAAGAAGGAAACATACGTCGTCGAGCGTCTGTATTTGAAGGACGACGGAAGCTCGCTCAGCGCCATAACCGATTCGGGCGAGGGCGGCTTCGGAGACGGCGATCTCGAGCGCGCGCCGCTTGTTGAAGCCGAGGAGGGCGCGGGGCTCATAATCGCCTGCCAGTATCTTATAACGTCGCGCTTCGGTTTGATTCCGGCGGCATTGAAACTGCTCGCTAACATGATAGACCGAGCCTATGAATATCGCCCCGCCGAACCGCGTGAGCCGCTTGCAATAGACCGCGACGGCAAAAACGCCGAGGACATATTGAAGTCAGTATACTTAGGCGCGACTGCGGCGGCGTGGGACATAACGGACGTCGGAGCGAAGGCTATATCTGACATCACGGGCGTGCGGCTCGTTCTCGTTGAAGAGCCCGAAGGCACGTTCAACTGCGTGCGCGTGCCTGGAGAGCCCGCCATGAACGGCATATCGAACGCCGATTTGTGCGGAATCGAAAAGTATAACTACGTCTCTCACGGCCGCAACCTGCGCATAGCCGACAGGGTCATCGAAAAAACCGAGGGTCTGTCGCCCATAGCGCTCACCTGCCCCGAAAGCTGCCTGCGTCCGTTCTATGAATACGGCGGCAGCAGCGAGATACTACGCGTCTATACCGCCACAAATTTCTGCGCGCACCCAAGCGAGCGCGAGTATGTCGTGGCGGGAAAGATAGCTTACGGCGCAGGCGAACTGTTCATATCGATGTTCCGCGCGCCCGAGGGCGCGCCCAAGCGGCTATTCAGGTTCAAAAACCTGCTTACGCGCAACATATTCGGCGTTCGCGGGGCAAGTCTGCTCGCGACGGATACCGTGTCTGAGGGCGCTAAGCGGAGCGACGGCTATCCGAACGCCGTGTTCGTGTGCGAAAACGGGAGCGACGCCGAATCGATGCTCGATTATTGCGGTATGCAGATAGAGCATACGAACCCGCGCCCGCTGCTTGAAGCGCAGAGCTTCGCGCGCGTCGAGACCAAAAATGGAGTTTTGTGCGCAAAACAACTTTACGGGGCGGGCGACCGCGTTGTATACTATACCATAATGTCGCCTGTGACGCGCAAGCTCGAAAAGAACGATCTGGCGCTGCCCGACCCGATGGCGCAGACGTTCTTAGACATCAGCGGTCAGGGAGAGGTCGCCGTGTGGGTAAACCGCGCGCTGGTGTTCGAGGGTGGCTTGAGCGATGAAATCAAAACGGTTGCCGACGTCGACATCGAAAACGGCTTCAATCACGTTTTGATACGCTGGAAATGCGTAAGCGACGAGGACGGGCTGAAAATGCAGTGGCGCAACATAATGCACGAAGCGGAGACGAGCTTCCAGTTTTAGAAGGGCGGTTTGCTTGCGATGATTCAAAACGACTATATCGAGCGGTGTTACGCGGGCTGGCTGGGCAAGATTATCGGCGTGCGCCTCGGCTCTCCTATAGAGGGCTGGCTTATGGAGGACATTCGCCGCAAATTCGGCGCTTTGTCAGGGTATACGCAAGAATACAACGACTACGCCGCCGACGACGACACGAACGGTCCGCTGTTCTACATGCGGGCGCTCACCGATTACGGCATAAACGCGACCGCCGAACAGATGGGGCGCACGATGCTCAACTATGTGCCGTATGAGCACGGCTTCTTCTGGTGGGGCGGCTACGGAAACTCGACCGAGCACACCGCTTACACAAACCTGCGCGCGGGTATTCCCGCGCCTATGTCGGGCAGCATCGCCCAAAACGGAAGCGCCGTCGCCGAGCAGATCGGCGGTCAGATATTCGTTGACACGTGGGGACTTATCAACCCGAACAACCCCGACCGCGCCGCCGAATACGCGCGCCGCGCGGCGAGCGTATCACACGACGGAAACGGCGTTTACGGCGGTATGTTCGTCGCCGCGTGCATAGCGGCGGCGTTCGGGCTTGACGACGCTCGCGACGTTATTGAAGCGGGGCTTGCGCGCATACCCGCCGACTGCGAATACAGCCGCATGGCGCGCGACATGATGCGCTTCAAGGACGAGCACGGCGGAAAGTGGGAGAACGCCTATTCGTATATCCGCGCGAGCTGGGGCTACGACCGCTATCCGGGCGCGTGCCATATAATTCCGAACGCCGCCGTGATGATACTTTCGCTTCTGTACGGCGAAAACGACTTTTCGCGCACATTATGCATATGCGCTATGTGCGGCTGGGACACCGACTGCAACGCCGGAAACATAGGCGCTATAATGGGCGCTATGAAGGGCTTGGACGGTATTGACGATAAATGGGTCGCGCCCGTTCACGATTTCCTCGCGTCGTCATCCGTCATGGGCTCTCTGAACATATCCGACATTCCCGAATGCGTCGCGAATATGGCGAGATACGCTTATGCCCTCGCGGACGAGGACTATCCGGAGCGCTGGGGCGCGCTGCTCAGGGGCGAAATGCCCAAGTATAATTTCGAGATTGCGCGCTCCACTCACTCCGTGCGCGTCGACAAGCCGCGCCGAATCGAAAACACGTCCGCTCAGGCGCATACGGGTATGCGCAGTCTGTTCATATCGGCTGCGTGCGAAACGGTGAACGCGTATGTCAAAACATACTACTTCGAGCGCGATTTCACCGACAGCCGCTACGACCCCGAGTTTTCGCCTATACTCTATCCTGGTCAGACGGTCGAAATGTGGCTCATGCCGTCCGGCGGGAGGAACGACATGACCGCCCGCCTGTTCGCGAAGGATATGAATGGCGACACGCTCGCGCAGGGTGACGCGCTCAGGCTGAACGCGGGCGAGTGGACGCGGCTTTCTTTCAAAATCGACTGCGACCCGACGAGCATTATTCATTCGGTCGGCGTAAATGTTGTCGGCGTCATGAACCCGGAGTTTTATATGGACGATTTCGACTTCGTTGGCAAGGCCGACTATAAAATCGATTTCTCAAAATCAAAAGCGCACAGATGGCACAACTCGCGTTCCGCCATACCACAGTTCACGCACCTGCGCGGGCTGTGGCGGCTGACGGACGGAACGCTTACCGCAAGCGGTACTTCCCACTGCGAAGCGTACACGGGCGATTATGACTGGAACGACTATACCGTGAGCGCACTTATGATTCCGCGCGCGAGCAGTCGTTTCCGCCTGCTCGCACGGGTTCAGGGCGCGGAGCGCTGTTACGCGGCGACGTTCGGCGACGGCAGGCTGCGCATAGAGAAGAAAGACGGCAAATACGCGGAAGTAGCGTCTGTTCTGTGCGACACCGCCTTGAATAAACCGACGCGAATCACCGTCACCGTGCGGGGCGACTCGATAGAGGCGAGCACGGGCGACGCGCGCGTCTGCTACAAAGACGGCGCTTACGCATACGGCTGCGTCGGTTTAGGTCTTGAAAACGCGCGGTTTGAGGCGCTTTCGATGGATATTTCCCAACACTGAATAAATGATTACGGGAGGACGGCTTATGTCAAATTCGTTCAAGCCAACGTTCGAGTCGCTGTGCGAATACTCCGCGCCCAAGTGGTTTAGAGACGCGAAGTTCGGCATATGGAGTCACTGGGGGCCGCAGAGCGTGCCCATGTTCGGCGATTGGTACGCCCGCAATATGTACATACAGGGCACGCCACAGTATGAATATCATGTCCGCCATTACGGACACCCGTCAAAATTCGGCTATAAAGACCTGTGCGAACTTTGGAAAGCAGAAAACTTCGACCCCGACGGGCTGATGGATAAATACGTCAAAGCCGGAGCGAAGTATTTCGTCGCTCAGGCGACGCATCACGACCACTATTTCAACTATGCATCCTCGATAAACCCCATGAACAGCCTAAATATCGGACCTCGTAAGGACATACTCGCCATGTGGAAGAGCGCCGCCGACAAACGCGGCCTGCCCTTCGGCATAACCGAGCACCTCGCCGCCTCGTTTTCGTGGTGGCGCGTTAACAAGGGCTGCGATTCATACGGACCTTACGCCGGCGTGCCCTACGACGGAAACGACCCCGAATACCGCGATTTCTATTACGACAACTATGAGCACGGGCTTGAAAACCCGCGCGACGCGTACCCGTGGTACACTTCAAACGCCGCGTTCCGCGAGTATTGGCTGCGCGCCGTCAATGAAATGATCGACCTGTTCGAGCCTGAAATACTCTATTCCGACGGTTCTCTGCCGTTCGGTACTCATTGGCACGGCGACGGTATCAAAACCCGCGCGGAAGCGGACTATAAACAGGGTCTGGAAGCGGTCGCCCGACTATACAACCGCTCGATTGGCAAGCACGGTTCGAACGAGGCTGTGTATCTGCAAAAAGACCGCGCGCCCGAAATATACAAAGTCGGCGTGCTTGACGTCGAAAAGAGCCAGCTTGCCGGCATCACGGAAGACCCGTGGCACACCGACACGTGCATAGGCAACTGGTTCTACGATGTGCATAATGCGTATAAGCGCCCCGAACAGATAATCGAAATGCTGATAGACATCATATCCAAAAACGGCTGCATGTTGCTTAACGTGCTTCAGCGCCCCGATGGAACGATAGACGACGAAGCCGACTTCATTTTGAAAGAGCTTGCCGGCTGGTTTTCGGTGTGCGCGGAAGCCGTATACGGAACGCGCCCGTTCGACGTGTTCGGCGAGGGCGACACTCGCGTCAAAATCGAAGGCTTCCGCGAGGATAAAACCGAGTGGACGCGGAACGACTTCCGTTTCACTCGGAAGGACGGCTCCGTTTACGCGTTCATGATGGGCGCGAAAGCGGGCGAAACCGTCATATTGCGCGCTTTCGCCGACCGCGAAGTCAAAGCCGTGCGCCTCTTGGGCGTTGGCGACGTGCCATACAGAAAAGAGTTTGGCGTGCTCGCCGTTAAACTGCCCGAGCGCCTGCCGACCAAGTACGTAAACGCGCTCGAAATTCTGTGATATAATTGGAGGAGCGAACATGTTCGCAATGTACGATAACGCCGTAGACCCCGCGAAAGTGCCTTACAGATCGCTCAGGTCGGGCGACAAAATGCCCTGCATAGGGCTGGGCACGTTCGGTTCAGACAAGTATTCGGCGGAGCAGGTCTCCTCGGCCGTCGCGGGCGCGCTCAGAGTGGGCTACAGGCTCATAGACTGCGCGGCGTGCTACGGAAACGAAGACATGATAGGCCCTGTGTTTGAATCGGCGTTTCGCGACGGGCTGAAGCGCGACGAGATTTACGTCATATCAAAGGTGTGGAACGATTCGCACCGACCCGACCGCGTTATAGAATCCTGCAAAAAGAGCTTGCGCGATCTGCGTTTGGACTATGTGGACGGCTATCTGGTGCACTGGCCTTTCCCGAACTATCACGCGCCCGGCTGCGACGGCGACGCGCGCAACCCCGACTCGCGGCCGTATATTCACGACGAGTTCATGGATACGTGGAGCGCCGTGGAAAAGCTAGCGGACGAGGGTTTGGCGCGCAACATCGGCGTGAGCAACGTGACGATTCCCAAACTGAAACTGATACTGAGAGACGCGCGCGTGAAACCCGCGCTCAACGAAATGGAGCTGCACCCGAGCTTCCAGCAGGGCGAGCTGTTTCAGTTCTCGCTCGATAACGGCATACAGCCGATAGGCTACTGCCCCGTAGGCTCGCCGTCGCGCCCGCAGCGCGACCGCAGCGACGACGACGTGTGCGATATGGAAACCGAGCAAATCGTCGAGATCGCCGCGAAACACGGCGTGCACCCGGCGCTTATCTGCCTTAAATGGGCGGTTCAGCGCGGTCAGACGCCCATACCGTTCTCCATAAAGCCCTCGCAGTATCTGTCAAACCTTAAGGCGGTGACTGAAGACCCGCTCACGCCCGATGAAATGCATGTGCTGCGCTGCCTAGACCGCAACGCGCGCATCATAAAGGGTCAGGTGTTTCTGTGGCGCGGCGCGAAAAGCTGGCTCGACCTGTGGGACGTAGGCGGATACATAACCGAAAACACAAAATGGGAGGAATAGGCTCATGAACAAAAAAATACTCGCGGCGATATTGCCGGGAGACAGCACCGTAAAACTAAAGGAAATCGATATGCCTAAGCCGGGACACGGTCAGGTGCTCGTAAAGACGAAAGCGTCAACCATATGCGGCTCCGACATACGCTGCATATACCGCGCGCACGTGGGCAAAGGGCCGGAGGGCTATCAGCCCGGCATCATAGCGGGGCACGAGCCGTGCGGCGTTATCGTCGAAGAAGGCGAAGGGCTCAGGCGTTTCAAAAAGGGCGACCGCGTAATCGTATACCATATATCGGGCTGCGGCGTGTGCTACGATTGCCGGCGCGGTTTCTATATATCGTGTAAAAGCCCGTTGCGCGCGGCATACGGCTGGCAGCGCGACGGCGGCATGTCTCCGTATATGCTGTGCGACGAAAAGGATTTAATCGCGCTGCCCGACGAGCTTTCGTATGAGGACGGCGCGCAGGTGGCGTGCGGCTTTGGCACTTGCTATGAGGCGCTTATGAAGATAGGCGTTTCGGGCAACGACCGCGTGCTCGTGACGGGCTTAGGTCCTGTGGGTTTGGCGACATTGATGCTCGCGAAGGCTATGGGCTGCGACATGACAATAGGCTGCGACGTGAACGCCGACAGAATGCGGCTGGCGCAGGAGCTGGGATTGGCGGATTACGTTTTCGACTCGTCCGACGCTGCGGAGTGCGAGAAGCGCATAATGGAGGTTACGGGCAACTTCGGCTGCGAGAAGACAATCGACTGCTCCGCCAACAATTCCGCGCGCGCGCTCGCCATTCGCGCGACTCGCGAATGGGGCAAGATGGCTATGGTGGGGGAGGGCGGAGACGTGACGTTCAACCCGTCGCCCGACATAATGCACGGTCAGAAGAGCATATACGGCAGCTGGGTCACGAGCCTGTGGCGCATGGAAGAGCTGGTAGAGCACCTCGTGCGCTGGAACATACACCCCGACAAGCTCATAACGCACCGCTTCGAGCTTAAAGACGTAGACAAGGCTTACGCGCTGATGGCGTCGGGGCGCTGCGGCAAGGTCGCCGTTGTATACCCTGATTAAGAAACGGTCGCTCAGTCCATTTCGTTCACGTTTTATACTTGCGGGCTATATGCCAGAGCAATCGCTTACGGAAACTCTGCGGAGTTACCGTAAGCGATTGTGTGGTGAACGGGGCGGCGCTTGAAATTCTTGTGCAAACATTGTAAAAAACCGTCCGCCCATGCGTGCACGCCGCCTGTATGGTTGTAATCGAAGGGGTGCGACCAATTCGAGCTTCCTCGGGGTTTTTCGTAAGCGATAACCCCGCTATTCGCTTTATTTTACTTGTCGGATTATGCGTCTCATGATATAATCGCGGAAGTCCGCGCGCCCGGCGGCGCGCGAATATACGCGGCGAGGTTCATAAAGTTGAAAACGCCAAACTATAAAAGCACGCTGCGCGCGTGCTATTTAGGATATGTCACTCAGGCGCTGGTAGTAAACCTGCCGCCGCTTTTGTTCGTCATATTCAGCGATAAGCTCGGTCTGTCGTTCGCCATGCTCGGGAATCTGGTGCTGCTCATATTCGCGACCCAGTTCACCGTGGACGCGCTCTCCGTCAAATTCATAGACAAACTCGGCTACCGCTTATCCGCGCTGCTTGCTCATTCGTTTGCGGCGGCGGGCATGATAGCGCTGGCGGTGCTGCCGAACATAATGCAAAACCCGTATGCGGGCTTGGTCATATCTGCGGTGCTGTTCTCCATAGGCGGCGGGCTCATAGAGGTAATAGTGAGCCCCGTCGTCGAAAGCCTGCCGAGCGACGCTAAGGCCGAGTCGATGAGCCTATTGCACTCGTTCTACAGTTGGGGACAGGTGCTCGTTATAATACTGTCTACCGTCGCTTTGATGCTGGTCGGCGACGACCTGTGGTATTTGATACCTGTCTTATGGTCGATTCTGCCGCTCATAACGCTGTATATGTTCTCAAAAGTCCCGCTCGCGCCTATACGCGCGGAGGACTCTCGCGTTCCTATCAAAACGCTTGTAACGTCCAAAACGTTCATCATCGCGATGCTGCTTATGACGTGTTCGGGCGCGGCGGAACAGGCGATGGCCCAATGGGCTTCGCTTTTCACCGAAAAGGGCTTGGGAATTGACAAAACGCTCGGCGATTTGTTTGGACCGTGCCTGTTCGCGGTGATGATGGGAATCACGCGCACGGCTTACGGCGTAAAAGGCGCTAAAATCGACATGCGTAAAACGCTCGCCGTTTGCTCCGCCCTGTGCGTAATATCGTTCGGGATTACCTCGCTCGTGCCTTACCCGGCTTTCGCGCTCGCGGGCTGCTCGCTGTGCGGGCTTTCCGTGGGTCTCATGTGGCCGGGTATGTTGAGCCTCACCGCCGAAGAGCACCCGACCGGGGGCGCGTCAATGTTCGCGCTACTGGCGCTCGGCGGGGATATAGGCTGTTCTGTCGGTCCGTGGCTGACGGGCGCGGTGGCGGATATAAGCGACCTGAACACGGGGCTTATGACGGCGGCTGTGTTTCCCATAGTGATGCTCGCGGGTCTGCTCGTGCTCGGAAGGCTCATAAAAACAAAGCGGAAGCAGCTTTAACGCCGCTTCCGCCATATTGCATATAAATCAATAGCCGACCTTTTCCCAGCACTCGAACGGGGCGGCGATTTCGTCGCTCACGTATACCTGCGTTTTCATGAGCTGCAACATCGAGCTCGGCACGAGCGGCGTGACAGGCCCGTGCAGCACCAGCCGCGACGTCATTCTCTGCCACGACGAGAACGTGTTGTTCGTGAGCAGCGCGTGAACCTCTATGCGCTCCCGCGCGTTCTTCACGTCGACCGGTCCTATCGTCGCCGCCTTAGGAGGCACGTCCGCGATGTAGCCCGACTGTCCGAACACGCCGTGCAGAGAATTCTGCGCGACCGTCAGCGGGTGCAGCGTCACGATTCGTGCTTCCTGCTTCAGATATTCGTCCATGTCGTCTGTGATAAACTCGTCTACGGGGTCTATAAACGCCATATGCCCCGTCCAGCCCGGCGACGACGAGCACAGATCCGCGCCGCCGTTTCCGCATTCGGTTATCATCTTGGAATAGCTCGATATGTTTTTGTTTGTGGGGTAGTGCACGTTCTCAAGCGGCATACGCAGTTCTTCGTCTATTCCGTACACCAGATATTTGAGCATCGAATGCGCGAAACCCGCCTTGTATGTCTCCGGCGCGATATTGCCCTGATCGTCCGCCCACTCGTCCATAGCGAACAGGTGCACGTTCCGGCAGTTTATGCGGAAGTAGTTGATGAGCTGCGAAAGCGGTATATACGTCTCAGGCTCGGGGTTTCCGAGTATCAGCGTCAGCTTTTTGTTTTGCTCGTCCGACTCCTTGATGCGCGTGAACAGCGTGGCTATGAGCACAGGGTGCGGGTTCATCATAACCTTGATTTTGAAGTCCGGGTTTTTGTGAGCCTCCAGTTCTTTGCCGCTCATTTTGCGCAGGCGTTCGCACAGTTCCCTGTCTTTGAATGGCACGAAATCGGCGGGTATGAAGCCGAAATCCGTCGGCGGGTCGAATACGATGTTCTTCATGCAACAATCTCCCCCTTAAATATAACTCTTTGTACGTTCATAAAGCAGTCCGCTATAACAATGTCGGCGCGAGCGCCCGTCCTGATCTCGCCCCTGTCCGAAAGGTTCAACAGCTTGGCGGGGTTTCCCGACGCGTATTGAAACGCGTCCCTGACCGAACAGCCGGTGTGCATTATCATGTTGCGGCACGCTACGTCCAGCGTCAGCTTCGAGCCTGCGATCTCGCCCGAATCGTCGAAGTTGATGTCGGTCACACCCTCGTAACCGTCGGGAACAGGTCCGTCGAACGCGCACGCGTCCGATATGAGTATAATCTTGTCCTTCCCCTTTATCTTGACTATGAGCCTGAGCATGTACGGGTCTACGTGTATGCCGCGCTCGTCGCATATCAGTTCGGCGTATATATCGTCCCTATAATTGACGGTTTCGTCCACGCATACGCCGCGGCACTCCGGGTATTTCGGCAGATCGCCTGTCGCGTTCGTGTGGTGAGTTGCTAAGCGCAGACCGAACGGCATGAGCGCTTCCGTTTGCGCGGGCGACGCTTCGCTGTGCGCTACTGAGAACACCACGCCCTCTATTTCACGCTTCACATATTCTGCAAACTCGCGTATGCCCGCTCGCTCCGGCGCTACCGACCACACCTTCGCCAAGCTCTTCGCGCTTTTTACTATGTCGGCGTATTCGTCCTGTTTGATCTCGCCCTTCCAGTGGTTGTTCTCCCTGTCGCAGCCGAACTTAGGGTTCAGATACGGCCCTTCCATGTACAGCCCCATTATGTTCGGACACGCGCCGCCCTCGACCGCGCTTCTTATCAGCTCTATCGCCGACAAATATTCCGCCTTGTTTAGGTTGAAGTACAGCGCGGGCAGCACGCCCGTCACGCCGTGTTTCAGAAGATGCGCGCCCGCGCGTATCGGGTCTTCGTAGAAGTATTTTCCGTCGGCGGCGTGCGTGTGAATATCCAGAAGTCCCGGCCCCGCGAACGCGCCGCCCGCGTCGTAAACAACGGCGTTATCGGGTATCTCCGTATCGCGCGCCCGCCCTAAGCCGGTCACGCGTCCGCCGTCTGTAAGTATTACGCCGTCGGGTATGTAGTGATCCGACCTGACTATCACGCAGTTTTTTATGGCGAGCAAGCTATTTCCCCCTTTTGAACATGCCCCTGAGCGCCTGATAAAGTTCTATATAGCCCTCGTAACCGTCGTCGTATGCCGACGCGTTTTCAGTGTTCGGTTCGTATGCCGCGAGCGCGTCTATAGAGCCGTCCGAATCTATAGTCGCCCTCAGACCCGCTCCGACGAGCGCGAGTATCGCCGCGCCCCTGCACGCGCTCTCGCTCGCCCTAAGCGGGCGCATTTCCTTCTTCGCAACGTCCGCCTTTATTTGCAGCCACACCGGGCTTTTCGCCGCGCCGCCCATGCAGTACACACAATCGAATTTCACACCCAGCCTTTCGAGCTGTTCGAGGTTGCGCCTCAGCATGTAAGCGACTGATTCCATTATGGAGCGCGTGAAGTGCGCGCGCCCGCTCGACAGAGTAGCGCCGAAAAACACGCCCGTCGCGTTAGGGTCGTATTCGGGATTGCTCGCGCCGCTCAAGTGCGGCAGAGCAATTATGCCGCCGCTGCCCGCGGGAACGTGCAGCGCGTCTTTGTTCATTTCGATAAACGCCGCGTCTGTGTCGCCGTGAAACTCCTTATAGAACTCGCGCGCGAACCACTTAAGCGTCATGCCCGCCGACTGCGACCACAACAGAGTAGTATACCGCCCGTCAACCGCGCTGTTCTGACATGTCAGCTTCTCGCCCTCGTCAAACGGCGGAAAAACGTCCGTTATGGCGCTCACCGCCAAACAAGAGCCTGTCGTCTCGCAGACCGTGCCCGCGCGCGTTATGCCCGCGCCTATGGCGTTGCACGTTTGGTCGAGCGCGCCCGCGATGATGAGCGTATCACTAGATAGCCCCGTCTCGGCGCTCGCCGCCGCGCTCACATGCCCGACGATAGAACCGCAGCGTTTCATATCGGGCAGGCGGCTCTCGTCTATGCCCACGTATTCAAGCATATCGCGCCACCACGAGTTATCGTGTATGTTTATGAGCGCCGACGAAGCCCACAGATTCGGTTCGCCCGCGCACACGCCCGTTAAGCGGTATATAAGGTAATCTTCCAGCAGCATGAATTTTCGCGTCGCGTCGAAGCGCCCGCGCTCATTATGCTTCAGCCACAGTATTTTCGCGGCCGGCCACGTCGCCGTCATTTCCGCCTGACCTGTCGTTTCGTATATGAGCTTCCTCGGAAATACTCGGCGCAATTCGTCGGCTTCGCTCTCGGCGCGGTTATCCGTCCACACGATCGCGTTGCCAACCGCTTCGCTGTAAGCGTCCAAGCATATAAGCGTCTCGCCCTGACTGCTTATCGAGAGCGCCTTTATATCTTTCGGACTCACGCCCGATTCTGTCGCCAACGCGCGAATCAGCGCTCGCGCGTGAGCGTAATAATCGTCGGGTCTGTATTCGACGAACGATTTTCGCGGCGTGAGCAGGGTGTAGTCCGCTTTTCTTTCCGCTATCAGGTTCAGATTTTCGTCAAACAGCGCCGCCTTGAACGACGTCGTGCCCGCGTCCAAACCTATCACATATCGCGCGTTCATAATATCACGCGTTCAGCCGCTTGCCCACCGCCCCGCCGGGGTGAATGCGGGCAAACTGCTCGTTTTTATAGTCGGTCTGTTCTATCAGCGCCGCCTGCAACGAATCGAATATGGAGCACTGCACGATGAAGCTCGACGTGCCCTGACTGTTGTATTTATCTGTTTCGCTCTCGATTTTCATCGGTATGACCGCGTCCGCGCCCTGAGCGAGCCGCGATTGCGCGTTTTCAGTCACCGTGATAATGAACGCGCCCTTTTCGCGGGCAATGTCCATTATGGGAATTAACTCGCCCGTCTCGCCGCCCCTCGACGCCAGCAGCAGAACGTCGCCCTTCTTTATGAACCCGCTGCCGCCGTGAACCGCTTCCGACGGCGATATGAACCGCGCGGGCAGTTCTATGCAGCACATCAGATGCGCGAAATGTCGACACGCGATGCCCGAATGCCCGCAGCCCGACGCGGCGATCCGCTCGGCGCGAGCCAGAGCGTCGACCGCTCTCTCAAACGCCGCCATGTCCATATATTCCGAAATCCGCGCGACTTCGCGGGTTTCTGTCTCAAACGCGCGTCTCGCGCGCTCAAACGCTTCCGTTTTCATTCGCCCATCACTTCGCTTTCGCGCTTTTGCCGCTTATCCTGTCGTCGTATGCCTGCCGCGCCGCTTCGAGCATCAGTTCGAGTATTTTCGCGGGGTCTTTCGCCTTGCACACGGCGCTTGACGAGCCGGTCGCGTCCGCTCCCGCGAATATCACGCGATAAACGTCCTCCGGCGTGGATATGCCCGCGCCCTGAAGCACCTGTATTTTCGTGTTTTCACCCTTAACCGCTTCGATTGACGCTTTCACATACATTTCGTCGCTCGCTTCGCCCGTACCTATCAACTCTGACGGCTCGGCGACGATTATGTCGGGCGCTAACCGCGCGACTGCCGCCGCTTCGGCGCATGAGTCGGCGCAGACTATGCTTATAAGCCCGACGCTCTCCGCCCGCAGTATGCTTGCCCGCAAAACCGACAGCGACACAGGCTTCTCCGCGTGGTTGAGCATCGCGCACTTAGCGCCCGCCGCCCTGACCGCTTCGGGCAGTATAGCGCCCTGACCGCGCCCTATGGGCAGCGCGTCTATGTGCTGAGCGCATACGTACAGTTCCGGCGCGGCGGCGGAAGCTCTGTATATATCCGAAATCTGCGGCGTGTATATAACGGCGACCGAATGCTTCAGAGACGCGTCGCGCGCCGCCACAGCGAGCGCCACCGCGTCGTCGCCATACAGATACGCTTTCGGCCCGACCTCGAAAAACGGAGCGGGTATGCCCGCGAAAGACTCAAGCATATACAGACCTCCTCGCTATGGGCGTATTCTAGCACACGTTTGCGGAAACGTCAACACCGATTCCGATTGGGAAATCAATGTTTTCATATACGAAAGAAAATGACGCAAATCCGTTGACACGGCTTTCGTTTGTTGATATACTTGCCAAAGCATAAACCGTTTGGAGGGCATGGGAATTGCAGGACGAGCGCAAGCTGTCGGAGCGCAGGCAGGTCATACTCGACATGCTTAGCATGGAAAACCGCGTGTTCGTCGCCGATTTGAGTCGGCGCTTAGGCGCTTCGGAAGTGACGATTCGCAACGACCTTAAATTTCTCGAACAGAAGGGAATGCTCGAGCGAATGCATGGCGGCGCGATTCCCGCCGCGCATAACTACTACGGCATGTCCCTTGCGGAGCGAAAAAGCGCGAACACCGACAAAAAACAGGCGATAGCCAAGCGCGCCGCCGAGCTTGTCGCGGACGGCGAAACGGTCATCATAAACGCGGGCACGACGACGCTTTTCACGGCTAACGAGCTTAAAAAGCTCAAAAACCTGCGCATAGTGACGAACTCTATACCGATCGCGCAGGCGTTGGGAGAGGTTGACGGAAACACGGTCATACTGCTGGGCGGGAAGCTGAACTCGCGCCACCAGTTCACATACGGACTTGCGGCGAACGAGCAATTAAAGCGCTACCGCGCCGACAAGGCGATATTGTCTGTCGACGGGGTAGAGCCCGATATGGGCGTGAGCACATATCACTATGAGGAAGCCGAGCTTGACAGCCTCATAACCGAGCGCGCCAACCGAGTCATAGTTGCGGCTGATAGCACGAAACTCGGCATAGAGAGCTTCGCGAATATTTGCCCGCTTTCGGATATCGACGTTCTCGTGACCGACTCAGGCGTTTCGGTCGAAATGCTGCATAGCATTCAAAAACGCGCGGTCGAGGTCGTCACGGCCTATCCGTGAGCGCGAACGCGTATAGATCGGCGTAACCGCGCCCGACATACCTTAAGTAAATAGCGTTCACGCCGTCGGGCAGCTTCACTTTGCCCTTCCACGTTTTCCAATCGTTTGACTCGTATACGCGTATGCTTCCCAATACCTCTGAGTCGGGTTTCAGCATGACCTCGAACCGTCCGTCGCAGCGCGCCCGCGTCGTCACGCTTTCAAGCGCGCTGTTTTTGCATTCGAAATATTTGTATCCTGCCGTTGCGCCCGAATCCATGTTCGCGATATGCCCGTATATTTCGTCTCCGTCTTTTCCGTCCTGAGTTATATACGGAAATCTCGCGTCGCGGCGCTTGCCGGGTACGGTCATGCCGACGGGATTCTGCGCTTCGCAGTACAGATTGCACGCTATATACGCGTGATACTCACCCCGACCGCGCAGCGGTCCGCCGTTCGCGCCGCACGATGTCATTTCGACCTGCGCTATCGAGCCGTCGCCGCCTATTTCGATAGGCTCAAGGCACGCCTGACGGCTGTAGCTGTGCCCGTTTGTGTGCCTGTGATAGAAAACATACCACTTGCCGCCGACGTTTGCTATGCTCCCGTGGTTGTTGTCGTCCCAACCCATCGGGCGGTTCGCGGGCTTGTACGTCGATATGCCCCTGTCCGTATTCGAAACTATCGTTCCCATGAACCGGAAATCGCGGTCGGGCTTGTCGCTTACCGCGTAACACAGCTCGTGGCACTGAACCGACGAATATATAAAGTAATACCTGTTGCCTATCTTGCGCGCCGAAGCGGCCTCGAAGTATTCGTGTCCCTCATATCCGGTGCCCGCGCTATAGGGCTTGCCCGGAACTATGAAACGCGGCTCTGTTTCGGCAGTCAGCATATCTCCCGCCAGCTTTGTAACCATTGCCCCGTGCCTGTTTTTGTCGTTCGGCGGGCAGAAGCCCGTGTACAAATAAACTCCGTCGCCGTTGACCAGTACGCCCGGGTCGAAATGCGCTTCGTCGCCCGGCCGCTCGCCCAACGCGTTTCCGTTTTTATCGCAAACATATCCCAGAAACCTGTATCTTCCGGCGGGCGAATCGCACATTGCCACCGAAACGACGGGCTGCGCGTTCAGCACATAATACAGATAAAACCGCCCGTCGGGACCGCGCACGGCGTCGGGCGCGTACAGGCACATGTCGCCGTCTGCGTTGCGCGGGTCGTCCGCCCGCCCGTATATTACGCCTTCGTACCTCCATTCGCCTATGTTATCGACGCTCGCCGAATAGCACACATAGTCGCCTAAGCAGAACGCGTGACCGTTGAACCTGTCGTGAGAACCGTATATGTACACCCTGTCACCGAAAACTCTCGGTTCGGCGTCGGGGATATACTCCCACGACGGCAGATACGGGTTAAAATACTGTTTATCCATTTTTTTCGCCTCCGCCCTTATGCTCGCTGTGTCGATTATATCATTTTCGCGCGTTATGGCAATACGCCTAAACGTATATTTACGGCGCGGCCTTCATATGATGTATATGAACCGATTGCATTATTAATATACGAGGTGATACTATGGAAAACCCCAATAACCGAATGACGGCGTGCGGAAGGCTTGAAAGCGCGCCCGAACTGTCTCACGAAGTGATGAATGAACCGTTTTACACCGGAACGCTACTTGTAAAGCGCCTGTCGGGAGCGGTCGACCGACTGCCCGTTACTATCCCAGGCAAGCTCATAGCCGATTCGAGGCTGTCTCTCGACGCGCTGCTTTTGATGAACGGGCAGGTGCGTTCATATAACAAGGTGATAGAGGGCGCGGGTCGTTTGATGGTCACGCTGTTCGCGCAGAGCGTCTCCGTCACAAACGACAATGAAACGATGAACCGCGTCGACCTGACCGGCGCTCTATGCAAGCCGCCCATATACCGCTCAACGCCGTTCGGCAGAGAGATATGCGACATGATGCTCGCCGTAAACAGGGCTTTCGGCAAATCCGACTATATACCGTGCATAGCGTGGGGCAGAAACGCGCAGTACGCCTCGCGGTTTCGCGTGGGCGATAAACTGCACATTACTGGCAGGCTGCAATCGAGGGAATATCAGAAACTCACCGAAACCGGGGAATACGTCGTGCGCAACGCGTTCGAGGTATCGGCGTTCACGCTCGATTCGGACGAGGGCAAAATACAGGAACAGCCTTTCGACAGCCCGCTCGGAGCGGGGGAGAGGCAGGGCTTGGAATACGTGCGCGATTAGCGCCTGTTCCACAGCCCGTACTGCGCTTCGTTTTGAAGCGCAGACAGCATCAGCTCCCGCGCGTTCGGTATCGTCTTGCAAATATCGTTTAGCAGCTTTTTCATGTCCTCGCGCTTCGTGAACCCGTTCGCGGGGCACGGCGACTTCACTATTGGCAGCTCCAGCTTTTTGGCAAGCCCGATAATGTGTTTTTCGGGCAGGTATACGAGCGGGCGAATCTGCGTTATGCCGCTGCGCGACAGGTATGTGCGCGGGTGGAAGGTGTGCATTCGCCCCTCGTACAGCATCGACAGCATGAACGTCTCGAGAGCGTCGTCTCTGTGATGCCCGAGCGCGAGCTTGTTGCACTTGAGCTCGACGCATAAATCCGTCAGCGAGCCGCGGCGCATCTTGGCGCACAGCGAGCACGGATTTTTTTCTTTTCGTTCCTCGAATATGATCTGCGAGATCTGTGTGCGCTTGACTATGTATTCGACGTTCAGTTCGTCGCACAGTTTTTGGATCGGGTTCAAGTCGAACGGCTCGCGCCCCATGTGCAGTGTCGCGGCGACGAGCGTGAAGTCGTGCTCGCAGAATTTTCTGTACAGCGCCAAGGCGTATAGAAGCAGCAGGCTGTCCTTTCCGCCCGACACACCCGCCATCACCCGGTCGCCGCCCTGTATCATCGTAAAATCCTTGTCGGCGCGGCGTATGCAGCCGAGGGTCTCTTTCATATATCGAATATCCTCCGTCAGTTCATTACAGCGAACGACAGCGCGAACAGTATGAGCAGCGAGCACGCGTCCACTATCGTCGTAATCAGCGGCGCCGCCATGAGCGCGGGGTCGAGCTTCAGGCGTTTCGCCGCCAGCGGCAGCGTGCAGCCGATCGATTTCGACAGCACGACCGTGCCCATCATCGCGAACGACACCGTCGCCGCCACGCTCAAATCGCGCGAAAACACGAGCGTCTGTATGCACAGGTTCATGATCGCGAGCACGACGCCCACGAGCAATGACACGCGAAACTCTTTCCACAGCACTCGCGGCGCATCCGACGGCGTTATCTCGCCCACGGCAAGCCCGCGAATCGCAAGCGTCGAAGCCTGAGAGCCGCAGTTGCCGCCCGTGCCCATGAGCATCGGTATGCACGCCGTCAGCGCCACGCCTATGTCGGGCGTTTTTGTGAGCAGATCTTCAAAGAACACGATTATAAGCCCCGTGAATATGGCGCTCACCATCATGAACAGAAGCCACGGCAGGCGGTTGCCTGCCAGCTTGAAAACGCCCGTTTTCAGGTATTCGTCCTCGCTGGGCAGCAGGGCGTTCATCTTTTCGATGTCCTCCGTCGCCTCGTCCTGCAATACGTCCATAATGTCGTCGGCAGTGACGATGCCCACTAAGCGCCCTTCCTTGTCGACTACGGGCACGCTCATCAGGTCGTATTTTCTGACCAACCCCGCGACGACCTCCTGATCGTCCAGCGTGCCCGCGCACACGAAGTTGGTCGCTATCAGGTTTTCGATTTTTACAGAGTCGTCCGCCAGTATCAGCTTTCGCAGCGGGAGCGTGCCCAGCAATTTGCGCTGCGCGTCTATTACGTATAATGTGTAAATCGTTTCTTTGTCAAGCCCCGTGCGCTTCAACTCGCGCATAGCCTCGCCCGCCGTTATGCCCGCGTGAAAATCGCAGTATTCTATCGTCATTATAGAACCCGCGCTGTTGTCGGGATAGCTCAGAAACCTGTTTATTATCTTGCGCTGATCCTCGCCGACGCTCGCGAGCACCCGCTTCACAAGCCCCGCCGGCAGTTCCTCGAGAAAATCGACGGCGTCGTCCAGAAACATGTCGTTTACGAGCGCTCCGATTTCGTTATCGCCTATCGACTCTATCAGCTTCCGCCTTTGTTCGTCGTCCATATAGCTGAACACGTCGGCGGATATATCCTTGGGCAGCACCCTGAAAACCTTGAGCATCTGCTCGTTTTCAAGCGTAGCCAGATATTCGGCTATGTCAACGACGTTCATCATCATAAGAGCGCCGCGCATTTCGCCGTGGCGGTTCTTTTTTACAAGCTCGTTGAGCGTCTCTATGCTCTTTTCCTTATCCATACGCATATCACCCCGCGTTTCGTATTTTGCGAGACATCGTTAAAGCATTATTTGCGACGCCCGAAACAGCGCCGCCAGCGCGCACGAATCCACCAGCGTCGTTATGAGCGGCGTCGCGGCGAGGGCGGGGTCGAGCTTTATAGCCTTTGCCGCCAGCGGCAGCAGACAGCCTATGGTTTTTGCGAGTAACACGGTCGCTATCATGGCGACCGACACCGTCGCCGAAACCATCAGCCCGCGCCCGAACACGACCGTCTGTATTATCATGTTTGTCGCCGCCAGCGCTATCGAAACGATGACCGCCACGCGCAGTTCCTTCCATAACACCGTAGGCGCGTCGCGCGGAGTTATCTCGCCCACGGCAAGCCCGCGTATCGCGAGCACCGACGACTGCGAACCGCAGTTGCCGCCCGTGTCCATCAGCATGGGTATGCACGCGGTCAGCGCCACGCCTATCGACGGAACGGAGAGCAGCACAGAATCGTAGTTCGTTATGATCAGCCCCGAAATAATCGAACCGAACATCATTATAATCAGCCACGGCAGCCTGTTGAGCGAAAGCCTTATAACGCTTGAACGCATATAGCCGCTGTCGGCGGGCGTGAGCGCGCCCATCTTTTCGATGTCCTCCGTAGCCTCGCGCTCTATGACGTCCATTATGTCGTCGGCCGTTATGATGCCCACCATTCGCCCGCCGCCGTCGAGCACGGGCAACGTCAGCAAATCGTATTTGCGCATCACGTCCGCCACGTATTCGCGGTCGTCGAGCGTGTTCACGGCTATGAAGTTTTTGCGGCATATGTCGGAAACGAGCGAATCGTCCTTAGCCATTATGAGCGTGCTCAGTGCGAGCACTCCGAAAAGCGCGCCTTTATCGTCGAGCACGTACAGCGTGTAAACCGTTTCCTTGTCGAAACCCGCGCGTTTTATGTCGTTTATGGCGTCGCTCGCCGTAGCGTCGGTCGGAAGGTTCAGAAACTCGCTCGTCATGACCGAGCCGGCGCTGTCGTCGGGATAGCTCAGGAACTTGTTTATGAGCTTGCGCTGTTCGCTTTGGACGTTCGAGAGAACGCGCTTCACAAAATCGGCGGGCAGTTCCTCGAGATAGTCTACCGCGTCGTCTACGAACATGTCGTCGATTATCGACGCGATCTCTTTGTCGGTTATGGCGTCGGACAGCTTTCGCCTCTGTTCGTCGTCCATGTATGAAAACACGTCCGTCGCCGCGCCCTTGGGCAATATGCGGAAAACCTTCGTGAGCTTCTCCGCGTCGAGTTTTTTCATATACTCCGCTACGTCGGCGGGGTTCAGAATCGTCATAGCGCCCCTCAACTCGGCGCGCTTGTCATCGTTTAATAATGCGTCTAAGCGTTCTACTATAAGTTGCCAGTCCATACTCGTCACCGCCTTTCTTTCAAAAGCAAACACGAATAGAGCACAGCGCCCTTCTCATAACGACTAGCGCGCTTTTGCGCCGGAAATCGTTATGGCGGGCTTAGTGCTTACCGTGACGGTGTTAAATGCTTGCTATATAAAGGCGCGTCGGGATGCGACGGCGACAGGCCGCTTCGCGGAAGCGGCCTTGCTCGTTCGCGGCACGCCGTCACACAGCGCGCATCTTCCGCCGTCTTCCATTGCCTGTCACCTCCCCGAATATGATGAGATTATTCGCATAGAATATGCAAATCAAGTTTATGCCCGAAACCTGTTCCGGTCAAGTAAATTTTGAAATTCTTTTATTCGTACATTTCGAGCAGCTTCAGGGCTTCGCCGATCGGGCGCACGCCTTCCGTCGCGCCGCTTTCCGAGAGCGAGCATATGGCGGACGCGTTGCCCATGCGCAGCGCGCACGAAAGCGACTGACCGTTGTACGCCGCGAGCAGCGCGCCCGCGCAGAACGCGTCTCCCGCGCCGACCGAGCCTTTTATGAACCCCTTCGGCAACCGCGCCGACTTTTGCGAAACATATTCGCCGTTTTCGTCCAAGCCGAAGCCGCCCTCCGGCGCGTGTATAATCGCTCTTTTTGAAACGCCCATCTCTTTGAGCTTTTTAAGCGCGTAAGGCATGTTTTCAACAATCAGTCCGCCGTCCCGATCTCTGAGTTCAACGCCTGTAACGCCCTGCGCTTCGATTTCGTTTATTGTGAGATAGTCCGTATATTTCAAACCGTGCGGCGCTATCGTCGAATACCTATCGCCGGATTCGCTTACAATGTCTACGCTTGTCAATATGCCCCTGTCCCTGACGGTTTTCAAAAGGCGCGCCATGCGCGTGCCGTACTCCGCGTCGGGGGAATCGAGCGTCGGCAAAAGCAGCATATAGCCTATGTGGAATATATCGCAGTCAAGCCCGTCAGCGTCCACGTGGCGGCAGTCGAACACGCCGCCCGCGCCTTCGAACGTCAGAAACGTGCGCACGCCGTCGGGCTCGCTCAGAACGTCGGTCACTGACGTGCGCCCCTCTTTGAGTATGCGCGAAACGTCGATGCCGGCGTCTTTCAGCCTGCGTAATATTGTTTCGCCCTCGCCGTCCAAGCCCACCATGCCGACCGCGCATACGGGCACGTTTTTGTCGAGCGCCCGCAAATCGATCCCCACATTACACACCGCGCCGCCAACGCTTTCGCCTATATGCCTGACCTTCGTAAGCTCGCCGCGCACAGGAAACCTGTCTATGCTTAGTATTTTATCGACCGTCATGTTCCCAGCGACGGCAATTCCGCGTTTCATGCGTCCAAAATCCTCCAATAGTTTATCCGCTTTATTATACAATACCTCAACAGACTTCGCAATATAATTTTTTTGTTAAACCGTTGAAAGCCGACCGGCTGTGTGATATAATGCTTTACTGGTATTATTTCGCGTTATGCGGAAACGGTAAGCGATGCGGCTGCCCCGAGAGATCGTGGTTTTCGCTTGCCTTTCTATATACTCGCAAAGCGTCGGGGCGACGCCAAACACCCTAAGCGCCGAGCGAAACGCCGTGTAACCGGCGAGGACTAATTTGGAGGTGCTTTAATCACATGGCACGTATCTCGGGTGTCGACCTTCCCAGAGAGAAGCGAATTGAGATAGCTCTGACGTATATATACGGCATCGGCCGTAATATCGCCGATCAAATCATCGAGGCGACGGGCGTGAATCCCGATACCCGCGTCAAGGATTTGAGCGAGCAGGAAATCGGAAAACTGCGCGATTATATCGACCACAACCTCAAGGTGGAGGGCGACCTTCGCCGCGAAGTTTCCATGAACATCAAGCGCCTGATGGAAATCGGCTGCTATCGCGGCTTGCGTCACCGCAGGGGTCTGCCCGTTCGCGGTCAGAACACCAAGCAGAACGCGCGCACCCGTAAAGGCCCGAAAAAGCAGGTCGCCGGCAAGAAAAAGGCGGCTAAGTAATTTTCATTTAGTCGGATTGATGATTTAGGAGGAAATACGTTTATGGCTAAGCCTAAGCTGAATAAGGTCGTTCGCAAGCGCCGCGAGAAGAAACTCGTCGAGCGCGGCACGGCCCATACCGGCGCGCCCGACGGCGACAATCCGGAGAGGAGGCCTTCGCGCTGTGGAGGTCGACATCATGAAGCTTTATGAATTCACCAGATCGTATGAGATGTTCGAAGAGGCGGCGCGCAGGGGTATTTTCTTCCACCCGCACCACAACTGGTTCGTGTG
>CAYVPJ010000020.1:0-51886 GCA_964453505.1 uncultured Oscillospiraceae bacterium
CGGGGCGGAAGCCGTCAGCGCGGACAGCTTCACATAGCCGGTGTTGCCGCTTTCGTTCATAACGATAGCCCACGTGCCGTTGTCGCTTATGAGGCTCAATGAAGTGCCCTTGTTCAGATAACCTGCGACAAGTCCTTCATAATCGATGGGCTTGGAGTACACCTTCGCGCTGTCCGCTGAGACGACCACGTCTACGCTCGGATTGCGCTGCGTGAATTTATCGGCGGGCTTATCGTATTTGTCGTCGAGCAGATAGTCGACGGTGCTCGCGTCAGCGACGCCCGTTACGGTGAGCACGTCAGATTTTTCGAGCGTGTTGACATACTGCTGGAACGATGACACGGCGGAACGCGTCGCGTTTCCGTATATGCCGTCTGCCTGACCGCCCGCGAGCCAACCGCGCTCCATCAGCACTTCCTGAAGTCTCTTAATAAGCTCGCTTGACGATTCGGGCGTGATACCTCCCGTGTCCTCGCCCGCTTCCTCGACGACTTGCATAGAAGCCTTCTGGGCGTAGGCGATGTCGCCGTTATTGTTCGTTATCATCATCCAGTCGGGGCTCTCGCCCATTCTGAGGCACAGATAGCCCTTGGGGACTGTCGATATTATGTTGGCGTTCTGGCTGGGTCTGTCGTATATGCTCGCGGAATCCGATATGACCTCGACCATCGCTCTGTCGCCCGAAAGCTCCATAAGGTCGGTCTGATCGTAGGGGTCGACCGTCGGCTGTACGGACTGGCTCGGCGAGGGCGACGCTGTCGCCGCGGGCTTCGAATACAGGTCGTAAGACAAAAGCCACATCGTCGTAACGTCAGCGTAGCCGGTGGGTTTCAACAGCTCGAAGCCGTTTACATAGTTGACATAATTCTGGAAGCTCAAAACGGCGAGCTTCGTGTTTTCGTTATACACGCCGTTCGCGTCGCCCGTAAGCCAGCCGCGCGCCATCAGGCGGAATTGCAGATCGCGGATCTTCAGCGGCTCTGACGATTCGTTCAATACAGTTTCCGTGGGCTGCACTGTCGCGGTGGCGGTGGCGACCGGCTTGCGCGAAATATTGTAGTTGTTCAGATATTTGAACGTTTGAGAACCGCATATGCCGTCGACCTTCAGGTTGGCGGAATACGACTTGTTCATATATGTCTGGAAGTCTTTGACTGCCTGAACGGTTTGAGCGTCGTAAACGCCGTTGGGCATACCCATGTTGAGCCAGCCCAGTTCGATGAGCTGCCATTGCAGGTTTTGTATGTCGGTCGCGGGCGAATTTTTGTTTACGAGATTCGACGAGCTCGCGGGCGTCGGTGTGGGCGTGACAAAGTTGAAGCCCCAGCCGTCGTCGTCGTCGCCCCAACCCGTATAAGGCGTGGGCGTCACTTTCGGAACATAGCTCGACGCGGAAGGCATACTGTCGCCGCCCGGAAGCAAAGCCCAATCCTGCTCGATTGGCACAATGGCGGTGGGTATGGGGCTTGCGGTCGGCGTGGGAGTCGCGGCCTTTACGGTCGGGTTGAACGTAGGCTCTTCCGTGGCAATAACATCCGAGCCGACCATATCGTCATTTCTCGGAGCGCAGCCGCGAATGAGCAGTATAGACGCGACGATCACAATTATGATCGCCGAGCACATCAATATAAGTATAATCGGCGTTTTCGGCTTATCGGAATCGTATTCGGGCGCGGGCGCTTCCTCGGCGGCCTGGGCGCTCTTAGTTTTGCGTTCTATGAAATAGCCCGTGCCGTTCATTTTGACGAACGTGTATTTTTTGTCGTCCTCGTCGCCGTTCTCGGCGTTTAGGCGCAGAGTGTTCAGCTCCGCGTCAAATTCAGCCTCATGCCCGGGCAGCGGCTGAACCGAACCGTCCGGCAGCCTTTGGCAGATGGCGCTCGGAAAATATTCGCGCATACGCCGCCTGACGTTTCGCTTCATATCGAGTATGTTGTATACGATGCCCTTGTCGTCCTGCCCTCTCGCGCGGCCAATTAAAAACCTGTCGGCTATTTCCGCGCCGGGCGGCAGCATATCCAAATCGGTTTGCGAGTCGCGCTCATAACCGCAGTGAGGGCACACTGTCTTTCCGTTAAGCTCTCTGAAGCAGTTCATACACAGTTTTTCGTAGTCGTTCATATGCAATACCTCCGTATAGGAAATCGCGGTTTTAAGCGCCCAACACTTTTTCCATGACTATTTGACGCACGCGGGTTTGAATCTGTTCAATTTCGCCCGACGCGTCCACGCGCACGATTCGGTTCGGTTCGTTTTTACACATTTCCGCGAACGCGTCGTTCACGCGCTTCATGAAGCCCGCGCCCTCGCTCTCGATGCGGTCGGCGCGCGTCGCGCAGATGCGGCGGTTTAGCGCGGTTTCGGGGTCTATATCGAACCAGAGCGTAATATCGGGCATACACCCGGTAACTGCGGGCGCGTTTATGAGGCGCACCCAATTGCCCAAGCCGCGCCCCGCGCCCTGATACGCAATCGACGCGTCGACGAACCTGTCGCACAGCACGATTTCGCCGTTATCGAGAGCGGGCAGTATCATGTCTTTGACGTGCTGCGAGCGCTGCGCGGCGAACAAAAGCGCCTCGCATTCGTCAGTCATACCCATTGCTTTTACGTCGAGCACAAGCGAGCGAATGCGCTCTGATATTTCGCAGCCGCCCGGTTCGCGCGTGAGCGCGACGTTCGCGCCGCGCTCCGACAGGTATTCGTAGAGCAGGCGTATCTGCGTAGTTTTGCCGCAGCCGTCCGCGCCCTCGAACGTTATGAAACAGCCGCGCCGCTTGTTTTCAGTGCCCAACAGAAACTCATAAAGTTCGTCAACGCTTGCGCAGTATTTTTGCGCGCCCGCGCCAATTAACTCGTCTCGGCTTCCGTAACCGTAACCCGCGCCTACGGCGAACACTCCCGCAGCGTTCGCGCCCTCCATGTCGAAGCGCCTGTCCCCCACCATGCACGCGTTTACGGATTTTTCGGGGAGCGCGTTTCTGATTAGCTCCGCCTTGCTTATGTGCTGATTGGTAGCGCCGGGCGCGCTGATTTTCTGAAAGAAGCGCGACAAGCCGAAATACTCAAGCGTGCGCTCGCATACGTCCCGAGGCTTCGACGACGCGAGCGCGATATACGCGCCCGCTTCTTTAAGCGATATAAGCAGCCTGAGTATTCCGGTGTATACCCTCGCCTCGCGCCAGCCGATTTCAGTGTGCCTTTGTTTATAAAAGGCGACGGCCTGCTCGGCGCGGGAGGGGTCGAAACGGCCTATGTTCATAAACGAATCGCGCAGAGGCGGACCTATGAACTCGCGCAATACGCGTTCGTCGGGCGCGGTCTCGCCCATGCTTTCATAGGCGAAAACCACGCTCTTCATTATGCCGGGGGCAGATTCTGTCAGTGTGCCGTCCAAGTCGAATAAAACCGCGTCAAAACGCATTTGCAATTCCTCCGCTATAAGCGCGTCAGAGAACCCGCCTGCCCCACGAAAACACCCTCAGATAATAGCCGGAGCTGAGAGACGATATAACGACCTTGGCGGCGGCCGACGACGCGTGTATGAATTTCTTGTTGCCCAGATATATGCCCACATGGTCGCTCAGATCGCTGTCTGAAATCGTGTTGAAGCACACGATGTCGCCGCGGACGAGGTCGTCTATGGAATCTATCTTCTGACCGTTGTTGTAACCCACGGACTGCGCGCTTCGGTTGAGCGAAACGCCGACCATTTTATAGCAATATTTTGTGAAGCCCGAACAGTCGAAGCGGCTGGGACCCGACGTGCCGTACACATAGGGTTTGCCCAACTGCGCCAGCGCGTACTCTATCACGGTTTCGGTTTTGCTCGAGCCCGAACCGGAAGCGGGGTCGTCGGACGGGTCTGTCGAATAGCTGCCCGTGCCGCCCGAGCCGCCCGTGCTGCCTGTGCTGCCGCCGTCAGTCACGGCGCTTGACGTGTTTGCGGGCGCTGACGATGAGAACAGGCTCGCCATTGTCGCCGCGTCAGCCGTGCCGCTTGCAGTAAGCCCGGCTTTTGTCTGATACAGCTTCACGGCTTTTTGTGTGATCGGGCCGTATTCGCCGTCGAGCGTCGCGTTCATATAGCCCTTATATGTGAGCCGCGTTTGCAGTCTCAATACGGCGCTGCCCGTATCGTTCAGCTTAAGCGATTCGGACTTAACTTCCGACGCGGGCGCGTTGCCCGAATACAGCACGCGCAGCGTGTTTATGTCGGCATTGCCCGTCGAGTCGACGCCCAGCCGCGTTTGAAATCTCTTTACGGCGCTTAAAGTGAGAGAGCCGTAATTGCCAGCGGGCGTTCCGTCGAAATAACCCAGATTTTCAAGCGCGAGCTGCAGTTTTTTTACATTGCTGCCGGAGCTTTGCCCCGACTTCAGTTCGTCGTACTGGTCGGTCGAGACGGCGCTTTTTAGGCAGTACATATCAGTGCCACTGATATTTATTCTGACCCATTTGTCCGTATACGCGGTTACGGTGACTCCCATGCCCATTTTAAGCGTTCCGAGCACGTCGGAGGTTTCGAGAGCCAGTTTATGCGCGTTTACGCTGCTTTTGACGACTGTCGCGGATACGGTTTTCACTGTCGGCGACACAAACTCGTCTATCTGCACATACAGGCTCGCGATGCTCACATACCCTTTATAGCCGTTCAACTCGATAAGTCCCCACTCCGCATTGTGGGCGACGAGTTTTACGACAGTGCCCTTCGCGATGTTACCCAACAGCTTGCTCTGTGCGCTCGCGTACTCGTATACGCCGGCAGACGCGATCTTGACTGCCGCCGGGTACGACTCGTTCGGCGTGAGCGTCGGATATGTCACGGCAGTCAAAGCGGTCTTTTTGACATAGCCCTTGCCACCCGCCCTGTATATGAGACACCACGCATCATCGAATCCCAGCAGGGTCGCCTGCTCGCCCGCCGCGAGCGCGCCGAGCTTCGCGGACGATTCGCTCGCGTACTCGTAGACGACAGCGCCGCCCGCGTTGACAGTGACAGGCAGGGACACCGTTTCGTTAAGCTGCGGGAAGATGCTCTGCGCGGCAGTCAGCTCGCCCGTTTTTACATAGCCCGTAGCGCCGTTGAGCGCTATCAAAGACCAATCGGCAGTCACCGAGAGCACTGTGACGGCGGTGCCGCGCTCAAGCGTGCCATAGCGCTTTGAATACGCGCTCGCGTATTGATATACGTTCGTTTTGTCGGCGTTCGCGTAAGCGGTTATGCTTACGCTCGATTTGAGTGTCGCGTCGTCGACAGCCATCAGAGACGATGCGAGCATATAGCCCTGAGCGTTTCCGTGCTTCACGAGCGCCCAGTCGCCCGACACGCCGAGCAGCGTCAGCTCAAAACCGGCGGTCAGCGTGTTTATCGCCTGACTGTTCACAGTCGCGTAAAGATATACGTTCGCGCTCGCCGCGTTGACGAACACGCTTTTAGACATTGTTGGAATTATCGTCGGGTTTACATATGGCGTGGGCGACGGCGTGACCGCCGCGGGCGTGCCAGTGGGAAGCGTGCCGTTGTATCGGCCCGTCAGTCTCATATCGGAAACTCTGGCGTAGCCCGCGTAGCCGTTTAAGTATATATGCGCCCATGTGCCGTCGTTTTCGAGCACGGTAACGAGTTGACCTTTCGCCAGCCTGCCGTATGCCTGAGCGTTAATCGCGCTCGACGGGTATACATACATATAGCTCGAAGTTACGATGGCCTCGTAACCGTCGGTCGAGCCGTTCCATATAGGCGTTACGGCGGCGGGCGTAGGCGACGGCGAAGGAGACGGAGAAGGCGACGCGGTCGCTCCCACATAATCTCCCGTAAGTCTCATATTCGACACCTGCGCGTAGCCCGCGTGTCCGCTGTAATATATATGCGCCCATTCAGAATTGAAGTCGAGCACAGTGACAATAGTGTTTTTAGCGAGAGTTCCGTATTTATGCGCGGACGCGCTCCCGGCGGCGTATACGTTCATACTGTCAGCTGTAACGATGGCGGCGTAGCCTGTCACAGCGCCGTTCCATTTGCTGTCGGGCACCGGCGTCGCGGCCGTTTCGTTTCCGAAGTATCTTCCCGTCAGGCGCATGTCCGTCAAAAGCGCGTAGCCGGTGTATCCGTTCAGATATATATGCGCCCAAGTGCCGTCGCCGTTGAGTATGACGACGAACTTGCCGGCGTCGATTGTGCCGTATACTCCGGCGGACTTGCTCGGCGAGTAATACACTTTCATGGAGGTTGAAGTCACTACGGCTTCGTAGCCCTTTACCTCGCCCGTCCATTTGTTGTCGGGAGCTTGCTGCGTGGGCGCGGGCGTCGCCGAAACGCCTTCCTGAATGCTGAGCCCGCTCATGAGCGCGTAGCCTATAACAGTGCCGTTTTGAAGCTGCGCCCAAGTGCCGTTCGTGGCTTTGACGGTTATGGTAGTGCCGCGCTTCAAAGCGCCGAGCAGCTTAGACGACGCGCTGGGCGACTGATAAACCTTTAGGGAAGCGACAGTAACCGTGCCCAGACCAGATATCGATTTGGCGGTAGACGTCTGCTGAGAGGCGACGGTCATGTCCTTCACGAGCGCGAAGCCGAAGTAGCCGTTGTATTCTATGTACGCTATCCCGCTCGCATATTTATGTACCGTGACTATAGTGCCCTTTTTGAGATAGCCCAGTTCGTTCGACGCTGCCGTCGGACCGTCGCGCACGACCATTTTATTCGCGGTGACGACCGCCTTAAACGATTCTGCCCTCGCGGAGATTGGAAAAGACGAAAAAATCAAAACAAAAGCTAAAATCAGTACGCCAATTTTTCGGAATGCTTTGGTGGTTATACTCATCTCCGTACTCCTTATGTGGTTGAAAATATTGCTGTTATATTACGTTCTGAAGCGTAATATGTATCCATTATAAACCTATGCGACTTATTATGCAATACCAAATCAACAACTTCGCCCGAATTGCATTCGAATTGTAACAATCTTTATACATTCTAAATTCGAAACTTACAGTATACTTAATGTCGAACGATATACGCGGGGGTGCTTCCATGAACAACAGGTCGCGGGTCAGGGCGATTTTGCACATGCAGAAATACGACGCGATGCCGGTGGTGGCGTTCGGCTACTGGAGGGAAACGCTCTGCAAATGGTGCGCGCAGGGGCATGTGACTAAGGAGCAGGCGGACGGCTACTCAGACAACAACGATTATGATTTTCAGATAATGCGCAAGCTCGGTTTCGATTTTAACTGGACGGGCGGCGTGGGCGGCGAAAGCTATCTGTTTCCAAAGTTTGAACGCAAAGTTTTAAGAATAGACCCCGACGGCTGCACCGTCGCGCGCAACGCGGAGGGCTTGATTGAAAAGACAAAGCCTAACGTCGTGTCGATACCCGCGCACGTCGGAACGTCCCTGACGGGGCGAGACGCGTGGGAAAACGAATATCTGCCGCGACTAACATATTCGGAATCGCGCGTGAACGACGCAAGCATTATTAGCGCTTATCAAAGAATGGCCGAGCGCGATCTGCCCGTATACATACAAATAGGAAGCCTTTACGGCAACATTCGCAACATGCTGGGCGTTGAGGAACTGGCGTATCTCGCCGCCGACGACGAGGAGCTTTACTTCGAGATTATCGACACGGTGGGTTCTTTGTGCTATCGCGTCGCGGAGCGCGTGTTAAGGCTCGGTCTCGAGTTTGACTACGCGCATTTCTGGGAAGATATATGCTTCAAGTCGGGCCCTCTCGTGCGCCCGTCGGTGTTCGAAGCGCGAGTCGCGCCGTGGTATAAGAAAATTACGGATTTATTGAAGTCTCACGGGGTCGACATCGTGTCGGTCGATTGCGACGGTAAAATAGACGAGCTTGTGCCCATATGGCTAAAGAACGGTGTGAACACGATGTTCCCCATAGAGGTCGGCACTTGGGGCGCGTCGTTTGACAAATGGAGAAACAAATACGGCGCTGAACTGCGCGGCGTGGGCGGCATGGACAAGCGCGTGTTCGCGCGAGACTTCAGAGCGGTTGACGCTGAAATCGAAAGGCTTAAACCCATAGTCGATATGGGCGGATATATACCTTGCCCCGACCACCGCATACCGCCCGACGCCATATGGGAAAACGTGCAATACTATTGCGAGCGCTTCCGCCACGCGTTCTCGTAGGCGTTATTCAACGTATTCCGACCGCAATATGGAATACACGTATGTGTCCTTCCATATGGGCGCGCCGTTTGCGTCCTTCCAAAAATATACGTTCTTGATGAAATGGGCTTCGCGGCGCATACCGAGGCGCTCCAAAAGGCGATAGCTCGGCGCGTTTTGAGGGTCGCACATGGCTGTAACGCGGTGAGCCTCAAGAACGGTGAACGCATATTCAAGCGCCTTTCGCGCGGCCTCGGTCGCGTAGCCCTGTCCGTGGAATTTTTTGGCGAATACATAGCCCAGCTCGCGGCAGTTGAACTCGTCCGCGCCCGACAGGTATATATTTCCTATCAGAGTGCCGTCTTTCAAGCATACCGCCGTGAACGCTTCGTCGGATTGCCGCCTTTCGGCCTCCGCATCGCATTCCGACACAGACATTGCGCTGTACGGTTCGAACCTGACGACATCGGAGTCGGACAGATACGAATGCAGCGCGCGCCCGTCCGACTTATCGAACGGGCGCAATATCAGCCTTTCAGTTTCAAGCCTCATCGGGTTTCGTTACCGCCTTTGAGAGTATCTTCGTGCTGCGCTTCAAAAACGCGACCATGCGGTCGGCGACGAGCGGCTGGCGCGCCATCTCCGCTAAGTCTATGACCTGTTCGCACACCATCTGGACGGTTTCGGCGTCGCCGCCGTCGCGGGACAGATATTCGACCAGCGGGTGTTTTTTGTTGAGCGTGAGAGTGCGCTTTTCGGGCAGCTCCGCGCCGCCGCCCCATTGGCGGCTCATTTCGGTGAAGCGGCGGGACTGCTCCTCGACGGTTATCATGGCGGGCATCTCGTCGTTCTTAAGCGACACAAGCTTTACGTCAAGCTCCTTGTCGCCCGTCGCCGTGCGGAACGCGTCGGCAAGGCGCTTTTGAGTATTTTCGTCGTCGACAGTTTCATCAGTGAGCCCTTCCACGTCGGCGTCCACTCTCTTGAACTTAACCTGATCCTCTTTGGACGCGTACTCTAGGAAGCTCATAAAGTTATTGTCTATCAGCGTATCCATAACGACTACGTCCTTGCCCTCGGATACGTACATTTCGATCATCTGCGCCTGACGCTTCTCGTCGCTGGTGTAGTGCATCAGCAGTTCGTCGCCGGAGCAGTTTTTGTCTTTATATTCCTTGGCGGTCAGATATTCGTCGTTTGTCGTTTTGTATATGACGGCGCTCTTGACCCTGTCGAAGAATTTGTCGTCGCGAATGCAGCCGTACTTAACGAACGGGTGTATGTCTTTCCAATACTTCTGATAGTCTGCGCGCTTCGTCGTGAACTCGTTTACGAGCCTGTCCGCCACCTTGCGGGTTATATAAGCGCTCATCTTTTTGACGTAGCCGTCGTTCTGGAGGAACGAGCGCGACACATTGAGCGGCAGGTCGGGACAATCGATAGCGCCCTTCAGGAGCATAAGAAATTCGGGAATTACTTCCTTTATATTATCGGCGACGAACACCTGATTGTTGTACAGCTTTATAACGCCTTCGCTGGACGAAAACTCGTTTTTGAGTTTCGGGAAGTAGAGTATGCCCTTCAGATTGAACGGGAACTCGGCGTTTAGGTGAATCCAGAACAGAGGCTCGTCGTACTCGTGGAACACCTTCGTGTAAAACTCTTTATATTCCTCGTCGGTGCACTCGTTCGGCTTTTTCATCCACAGCGGCACGGTTTCGTTTATCTGCTCCGGCGTTTTCGGTTCGTCCTTTTTGTCTTCTTCTTTGCCGTCGTCCTCTTTCTTCTCCTCGGGCTTCTTTATTTCGCTCACGAATATGGGCACGGGCATGAACGCGCAATACTTTTCGAGCGTCGAGCGCAGAGTCCATATCTTCAAAAATTCGTTATCGTCGTCGTTCAGATACAGAGTGACGGTCGTGCCTTCCGATTGTCTGTCTGATTCTTCCATTTCGTATTCCATGCCGTCCTCGCTCGTCCAGCGCACGGCATTTGCGCCCGCCTGACAGCTCAGCGTATCGATTACGACCTTTTTGGACACCATGAAAGCGCTGTAGAAGCCCAAACCGAAGTGGCCTATTATGCCGCCGTTTTCGCCCGCTTCGGGCTTATACTGCTTCAAAAACTCCTCCGCGCCCGAGAACGCGACTTGGCATATATACTTCTGGATTTCATCGGAAGTCATGCCTATGCCGTTATCGGTTATGGACAGAGTGCCCTCATCGGAATTTATAACGACGTCTACGCGGTATTCGTCCCGCGCCGGCATTTCGCCCTTTTGCGCCATCAGCTTGTGCTTGGCGATCGCGTCGCAGCCGTTCGAAACCAACTCGCGCAGGAAAATGTCTTTATCCGAATAGAGCCATTTTTTGATCACGGGCATTATATTCTGCGCATGTATCGATATGCTTCCTTTTTCAGCCATGTTTATTACCTCCGAAATTGATTTGGTATGACTGTAATTTTACCCATTTTGTCGGCGATGTCAATACTGTTTTGGCACTCATCTGTTGCGAGTGCTAACATTTTACAATCGTATTCAACCGTTGGTTGAATTTCAGTAAAAACAGCAAATGCAACCATTGGTTGATTGCAACCGTGCGTTTAATGTGCTATTATGCAGACGTTCGAACACGGCACACAGACACAATTATTTGGAGGTATGAAAAATGGGTATTGACAATCGCGTTGTGGGCGCAACGATAACCGCGCTGCGCGTTAAGGCCGGCATGACTCAGCAACAGCTCGCGGCGACTCTGAACGTCACACATCAGGCGGTATCTAAATGGGAGAACGGCGCGGCGCTGCCGGACATACAGCAGCTTCTGTCGCTCACGCAGCTTTTCGGCATAACAATGGAACAGTTGCTGTCGGGCGATATAGCGGACAAGGAAGAACCCGAAGTTGAATACGGCGAACCGAAAACAGACGAGGGCGCGCCGAATGCGGAAGATAACGCGCCATCCTTCACAAAATGGCTGAAAGACACGCTGCCCGACGGCGCTTATGACGCTCTGCACGACGTAGCGGACGGCGCGCGCCGAGCCGCTTCAGGCTTGAGCGGAACGATAGCAGGGGCGGTCAACTCGGTCATCGGCAAATCGGCTGATAAAGATGAAGACGAAGAAGACGAGGAAGAAGAAGACATCGAAGACATCGAAGATGAAGATGAAGATGACGATGACGACGATGACGATGACGATGACGATGATGATGACGACGACGATGTCGATGACGACGACGATGACGAAGACGATGACAACGAAGAAGAAGAAAACGAACCTCGCGGGGCTGCTGACGGCGACGCGTCTTTTGACATCGATTTAGACAGGCTGGTCGCCATAGCGCCGTTCATGTCGAAGGGCAAGCTGGACGAAATCGCGCGAGGACTCAGGCAAAAGGCAAACTGGGAATATCTGAAAAAACTCGCGCCGTTCATGTCGAAGAACACGCTTGCCGAGATGGCGGACGCGGCGATGAGCGAATCGACCGATTCGGACACGATAATCAGGCTCGCACCGTTTTTGCCGAGCAACACGCTCTTTAAGCTGATTATAAAGAACTCCGACAAGATCGACTGGACGACTCTGCGCAGACTCGCGCCGTTTTTGAAGCGGGACATGGTCGACCAACTCGCAACGATGATGGGCACAGGCAGGTCGAACAAGGTCATGACCACGCTCGGAGACGTTCTGCAAAGCGCGGTCAAGGATATATCGAGCCTGGGCGCGGAAATTGGCTCGACAATAAGCTCCGTATTCACGCCAGGCCGCGACAGCGAGAAGAAGGTGACTGTGATTAAGTACGCGAAGTCACCCGCTCAGGTAAAGCCTTTGAAAGATGAAACGCTCAGGAGAGCCGAAGACATCGCGTCCGAAGCCCCCGAAGCGCCCGAAGCCCCTGAAGCTCCCGAAGCTCCCGAAGCGCCAGAAGCTCCCGAGACTCCCGAAGCGCCAGAAGCTCCTGAAGCGCCAAAAGCGCCTGAGACTCCCGAAGCGCCCGAAATGCTGCAAACGCCGAAAGCACCGAGCGAGTTCAAGGATAAAGTCGCACGCGCGGCGCTGAACGCCGGCAACTGGTCGTGGCTTGAAGCTCACCTATACGAGATAGGCGACAGGACGCTGATAACCGAAATCGCTATAAAGGCGGTTAATCTGAACGACGAAAAATACGCAAACCTGCCTCAGAAGGCCGCGAAGGTGATGGACAAAGCGCAGATAAAAGATTTGTTCGACGCGATTGTTGAAGGCGAAGCATGGAGCGCCGCGATAGCGCTCAAATCATTCGCGGACGAATACCACGCGAGCGCCATAGTCGAACGCGCGAGCGCGGCTGCGGGCGCAAAGCGCGAGAGCGCATACGCGGCTATCGAGGCGTTCGCAAACAAAGCGAACCGTGATCTGCTTGAGCGCATAACCGAGAAGGCTATCGCGGAGGACAACTGGGCGCTCATAAACGCCATGACAGAAGCGTTCTGATCGTAAAATGGCTTGGGAAGGGTCGCGCGTTCGCGCGGCCTTTTCGTTTTTGGCATACAGATTCGCCCGCCGCTCATATCATTCAGGGCGGAGGGAGGCGGTTGAATGCCTATACCGTGGGCGTTGGTTTTATGTTTCGCGATAGGGCTCTTACTGATTGCGCTCATAGGGCGGCTGCTCATAGTGCCGCGCCGCTTTTTCTGGCGCTTGCTGGCGAGCGGCGTGGGCGGAGCGCTGATACTGCTTGGGGTTAATCTGCTGAGCGGCTTTACGGGGCTGCGCATTCCAGTAAACCCGTTCACTGCTCTGGCGGTCGGATTTTTAGGCGTGCCGGGGGCGCTTTTGATAATAGCGCTCAGGGCGTTTTTGTGAAACGCGGCGCGTATATCCACACAGTTTTGATATTTCGCGAATACTGTCTTTACTCTGAGGTGATAAAGTAATATACGGAAGAGTATTTACGGAGGGCGAATATGGAGTATACCGATATACTGTTCAACATACTGCGTATGCTGGCCGGCTTGGCGCTGTTCCTGTTCGGCATGAGTCTGATGGGTACGGCGCTCGAAAAACGCGCCGGAAACCGCCTTAAACAGATTCTGTCAAAGCTGACCGCCAGCCCGATGCGCGGCTTTTTTCTGGGCTTGATAGTCACTGCAATCATACAGTCGTCGTCGGCGACGACCGTCATGGTCGTGGGCTTTGTAAACTCAGGTCTAATGAAGCTGTCGCAATCGGTCGGCATTATAATCGGCGCGAACGTGGGCACGGCAGTCACGTCGTGGATACTGTCGCTCACGGGCATTCAGGGTAACGCGTGGTATGTCGAGATATTCAAGCCGTCCACGTTCACGCCTGTAATCGCGGTGTTCGGCATATTGCTCTATATGATGGGCAAGAGCGAAAGGCGCAGGGACACGGGCAGCATACTGCTCGGTTTCACCGTCTTAATGTTCGGCATGGAGACGATGTCGGACGCGGTAAAGCCGCTCACGGAGATGCCCGGATTCGTTAATATACTCACGATGTTCTCAAACCCGCTGTTGGGCGTGCTCGTGGGCGCGGCGTTCACGGCGATCGTGCAGTCGTCGTCCGCGTCCGTCGGCGTGCTACAGGCGCTGTCGACAACGGGCGTCATAAGTTATTCGGCCGCGATTCCCATAGTGCTCGGTCAAAACATAGGCACGTGCGTAACCGCGATGATTTCGTCGTCCGGCGCATCGACCGACGCGCGGCGCGCGTCAATGATTCACCTGTACTTTAACGTCATAGGCGTGGCGATTTGGCTGGGCGTGTTCTATACTATAAACGCGCTCTTCCCGATGCCGTTTATGTCCGAGGCGGCGTCGCCGCCCGGCATAGCTATCGTGCATACGGTGTTCAAGCTATTGTCGACGCTTTTGTTGATGCCGTTCTCGAAACAGCTCGAAAAGCTCGCAATAATGACTGTCAAGGACAAGGGACAAGAGCCCGAAAAGCAGCTGCTCGACGAGCGCCTGTTCGTAACGCCCGCCGTGGCAATCGCGCGCGCCCGCAACGTTACGCAGACGATGGCTTCCGTCGCGTGCGGCGCGCTGTCGCGGTCTTTGACGCTCATTGAAAACTATGACGAGAAAGTCGCGCTAACGGTGGCTTCCGACGAAAACAGAGCCGATAAATTCGAGGACATGCTGGGCACGTATCTGGTGAAGCTGGGCGAGCAGCAACTGTCCATGGAGGACAGCCACGAGCAGTCGAAGCTGCTTCACATGATAGGCGATTTCGAGCGAATAAGCGACCACGCCGTCAATATAATGGAGTCGGCGCTTGAAATGCACGATAAAAAGCTGTCGTTTTCGCAAGAGGCAAGGCGCGAAATAAGCATTATGTGCGCGGCGGTCGGCGAGGCGCTGAACCTGTCCTACACGGCGTTCACAAACGACGATCTGGACAGCGCCATGAAGGTCGAGCCGCTCGAACAGGTGGTCGACATATTGCAAAAGCAGATACGCACACGCCACATAGACAGGCTGACGAAGGGCATTTGCTCGATAGAACAGGGCTTCGTGCTGTCCGACATACTCGGCAATCTCGAACGCGTGAGCGATCACTGTTCCAATATAGCGGGCTGCGTCATAGAGATCCGCCAGAACAGCATGGACGTTCACAGCTATCTGAACGCAATAAAGCGCGGAGATGATCCGCGCTTCAACGAGGAATATAAGCTGTTCTGCGAGAAGTTCGCGCTCGCCGAAAAGTGAGGTTTATAAGAGTTTCATTTCGCGGCGAACCTGCTTGAAGCACTCGACCGCGAAATCGAGGTCTGCGACCGTGTGCGCGGCGCTCACCTGAGTGCGTATGCGGGCGCGTCCCATAGGCACGACGGGGTAGCTGAAGCCCACGACGTATACGCCCTTTTCGAGCATTCTCGCCGCGAACTCGGAAGCGACTTTCGCGTCGTACAGCATTACGGGCACTATCGGGTGCTCGCCCTTGGGCACGTCGAAGCCCTCGCGCTCGAGCGACCGTCTGAAATGCGCGGTGTTCGAATGCAGCCTGTCGCGCAGGGACGACGACTCTGTCAGCATGTCTATCGTCCTGTCGGCTGCCGCGCATATAGCGGGCGATACGGTGTTTGAAAACAGGTACGGGCGCGAACGCTGGCGTAATAGGTCCACTATAGGCCGGCGCGCCGCGGTGTAGCCGCCGCTTGCTCCGCCGAGAGCCTTGCCGAAAGTGCCCGTAATGATGTCGACGCGGCCTTCCACACCCGCGTATTCGACAGTGCCCCTGCCGTGCTCGCCCATAAAGCCGACGGCGTGGCTGTCGTCAACCATGACGAGCGCGTCGTATTCATTCGCCAAATCGCATATTGATTTCAGGTCGGCGATGAAGCCGTCCATAGAGAACACGCCGTCGGTGGCTATCAGCTTTATGCGCGCGTCTTTCGCTTCCGCGAGCTTTTCGCGCAAATCAGCCATATCGTTATTTTTATAGCGGAAGCGGCGCGCCTTGCACAGCCTCACGCCGTCGATTATGGACGCGTGATTCAATTCGTCGGATATTACGGCGTCTTCCGCCGTCAGGAGCGTTTCGAACAGACCGCCGTTTGCGTCAAAGCAGCTCGAATACAATATTGAATCGTCAGTTTTCAAAAACGCGGCGAGCTTTTTTTCAAGCCGTATATGCGGTTCTTGCGTGCCGCATATGAATCGCACGCTCGAAAGCCCGAAGCCCCACTCGTCCAAGCCCGCCTTGGCGGCCGCTATAAGCTCCGCGTTGTCGGAAAGCCCCAGATAGTTGTTCGCGCACATGTTCAAAACGCCGTTCGCGGCGGTCGTGCTTATGCGCGCTCTCTGAGGCGTGGTTATCACGCGCTCGGTTTTATAAGTTCCCGCGTCGCGAATGCCGTTCAGTTGCTCGTCGAAGTATGAAAGCGCTTTTTTCATCATTTATTCCTCCCCGCCGTTTACGTCCAGTTGAGCACTACCTTGCCCGACTTGCCGGAGTTCATCGCGGCGAAGCCCTGCTCGAACTGCGTGTAGTGGAAGCGATGCGTTATGACGGGCGTTAAGTCCAATCCGCCCTCTACCATCGCCATCATTTTATACCATGTTTCGTACATGCGCCTGCCGTATATGCCCTGCACGGTCAGGCCCTTGAATATTATGTCGTTGAAATCGATATGCGCTTCAGCGCTAAGTATGCCGAGCAGCGCGATTTTACCGCCGTTGCGCATGAGACTTATCATGCTCTTGAGCGCCGTGTGGTTTCCGCTCATCTCCAAGCCCACGTCGAAGCCCTCGACTATGTGGTGATGCGCGAACACGTCCTCTACGCGCTCGCGCGAGACGTTCACGATGTCCGTCGCCCCCATGCGCTCGGCGAGCGCGAGCCTGTAGTCATTTACGTCGGTCACGACCACGCTGCGCGCTCCGTTGCGCCTGCATATCGCCGCCGCCATTATGCCTATAGCGCCCGCGCCGGTTATGAGCACGTCTTCGCCGACGACGTCGAACATAAGCGCGGTGTGCGTGGCGTTTCCGTATGCGTCGAAGAACGCGACCACGTCTTCGTCTATCGCGGGGTTAATCGGAATAACATTGCTCGCGGGTATGCATATATACTCGGCGAAAGCGCCGTCGCGGTTCACGCCGACACCCTTTGTGTATTTGCACCACTGGCTGTTTCCGCTGCGGCAGTTGCGGCACTGGTGGCAGACGATATGCCCTTCGCCGCTGACCCTCTCCCCTATTGTGAGCCCGGTCGCGCCCGGACCCAGCTTCGCTATCTCGCCCACGTATTCGTGACCGACGATCAGCGGGGGTGCGATGTTCTTTTCACTCCACGCGTCCCAGTTGTATATGTGCAGGTCTGTTCCGCATATCGCTGTTTTGTGAATTTTTATGAGCACCTCGCCGAAACCTGGTTCGGGAATCGGCATATCGAGCAGTTTCAGGCCTTTGCCCGCCTCTGTCTTTACGATCGCCTTCATGGTATCGCGCATAGACATCCCTCCATGTCCGCTATTCGACGCATTGTGTCCGTATTGCGCGCACACATATGGCGTCCATACGCGTATTATGCCACAATCTGTCCGTCATTGCAAGACATTATTTTGCGCGTCTGCTACGGCGTTCTTCGCCTCTGGCAACCGCGGCGTCCCATTCAGACTTTTCGTATTCGGTTTCGACAATGAGCGGCGGCACGGGGCACGGCTTTTCGTTTTCGTCGAGCGCGACCATCACAAAATAAGCTCTGTTCACGGGCTTTCGCTCGCCTAACAGGCTTTCGTAGTATGTGTCCACCCTGACTTCCATGCTGGTGCGACCCGTCCACGTGAGCGTGCCGGTTATCAGTATAGTGTCGTTCAGATGCGCCGCCGCTATGAACTGCAAGTGGTCTACGCACGCCGTGGTCACGTCGCGCCCCGAATGTCGGCGCGCGGTGACGCCCGCGACAATGTCTATCCACGAGAGCAGCTCGCCCCCGAACAGCCGCCCCGCGCCGTTTATGTGCTCGGGCATGAGTATCTGAACGTGCTCGGTGTATGATTCGCTCGCTCGTTTTCCCGTCATCATGAAGCCCTCCCGCGAAATAGTTTTTATGGCACATTATAGCATTTTGCGCTCGGCGTGGCAAGGTCGCCGCATGACGTCACGCGATTACGGCAAGCTTGACTGTCAACATTCCGCATGGTATAATAATGATATAACGCGCGGCGCGTTATATCAAAGGGGGAAAACATATGAGGAAAGTTATTGCCGTTGTGTTGCTTTCGCTGCTCGTAACATCGTGCGCGACGGCGGAAGTGCGTCTGACGGGCGACGCGTATGCGTCCGATTCTTCGGAGTATATTTGTCCGCTTGACAACTGCGCGTATTATATGGAACAGTCGGGCGACAAAGTGTCCGTCATGCGCAAGGTCGCCGGTTCTAACGAGGTCGTGCCTGTGGCGGTCTTCCCGTCGAACGGCGCTCGCCACTCCTGCGCGCGTATAGACGCCGACGGCAACATATTTTTGCTCAGACACTCAAACGACGAAACGGCAAAATCGGCGCTTCTACGCGTCGTGCCCGAAGACTCGGGCGCGGTCGTGAACGAATACGCGTTCAGCGCCGCCACTTCAGCGCTGTCCCCCGTGTCGTTCGACTATTCACCGTATTCGTCGGCGGGCGTGATAGCCATGACGCTCAATGACGGCGCGGAATCATATAGAGTGTTCAGCGTGCTGAACGTCTTTTGGGGCGCGGTGTCGGGTTACAGCGAATTGATAGCGATCAAGCCGGGCACGCTCGCCGCCGAAAAGTACGATACGGCCGACATGTTCGACGTGTACGGATATATATCCGACGGTGCAAGGGAATATATCGAAAAAATCAAATCGGCGGAGATACTTTCGCCCACGAATATGTCGCTCTCTCCGAACGGAGATATGCTGCTCATAACGGTCGACTATCAGGGCGAGACGCTCGTGTATATAATGGATATTTATACGCTGAATCTGGAGCTTGCGTATCTCCCCGACGGCTTTTCGGGCACCGTGGGCTGGAATGTGCTGAGCGGCATAGACGCCGTGAGCGACGCGGGCGAAATAATCGAAGTGCAATATAAAGGTTTTCAAGGCGACGAATGGTCTTTCGACTGGGATTCCGGCTGGACGGGCGACGAGAACGGCGCTTGGTCGGGAGACATAACTGACGGTTGGGAGAACGCCGGCGAAGGTTCGCTTGACGATTGGTCATAAAATAACTTACGGAGGATTTGGCTATGAAACGGTTCTTGTTAATCGCGCTCGTTTTGCTGCTCGCGTTCACTATGACGGGCATGGCGGAAGAATTGTCGACGGCGACTGTGTATGTCAGAGCCGGCGGCGGCACGCTCAACCTGCGCGAAGGGCAGGGCACGAACACGAAGAGTCTGGGTTTCGTAAAGCATGGTGACAAGGTAACAATCGTCGAGTATAACCCCGACGGCTGGAGCAAGATAACGGTCGAACGCACAGGGCTTACGGGTTACATAAACACCGCGTATCTGAAAGACGTGAGCAATCAGCCGAGCCAGCCGACCGCGCCGAGCGCTCCTGTCGAGCAGACCACAATCGACCCTGACGCGCTGTCCGCGACGGGTTACGCGCTGCCGGGCGAGTATAAGGTCGATCTGAACGGCGACGGCGTCAGCGACACGATCCGCGTGACTTTGGGCACGCGCGAGGACGGTTCGGAAGTGACAATGATCTCCGTCAAATCCGATAACGGCGTGAGCGGCGAGTTTGAAGCGCCTATGTATTCGCCGCTGACACTGTGGCTCGCGCGGCTCGACGGCACGAACAGGCTGTACGCGCTGGTGTCGGGCGATCAGGCTTCCGACGACTATATAACCGAATGTTTCTATTGGGACGGCTCGAACGTATTCATGGTTCAGTTTGAATCTCCGAAACCGTTCGCAAGCGGCGTCGAGGGCTACGGCAGGGTCGAATCCGTCGAAGGCAGCGTGGTGACGCTGGGCGGCTGGCGCGACGTGCTCGGAACGTGGTGGGCTTCCGCTCCCTACAGCCTGCAGGACGGCACACTGAAGTGCGAAGTCAAAGCCATGTGGCGCGTGAAGAACGATCTGTCCGCGTCCGATACGTGGACGGACAGGGCGCTTGTAACGTCGAGAGAGCTGCCCGCCATAGTTTACGGCAGAAACGTAACGCTGCCCACGGGCACAAGGCTGTTGCTTACCGCCATTGACGAAGTGAACGGTCACGCTCATTTCGTAACGAGCGACGGCGGCGCGGGCTACTTCATTTGCGTGGTCAGCGACGACGGTTGGGCGGGCGCTATCGGCGGCGTGCCTGAGGCGCAATGCTTCGAAAGGCTGTTCTACGCGGGCTGACGCGCGTATAAGTAGACGAACCCGGAAGACTCCGATATGGGGTTTTCCGGGTTTTTTGTTGTTTGCATCTATAACCGTAAAGTAAAAAATTGTCGGGTTTTTCAAAAATCAGGCGGGTTGTTTGGAGCTTATAGCCGTGATATGATTTACACAGTGAAAAAGTGTGAGAGTTGGCGACAGATTTGACGACCCGAGCGAACTCGCGCGTCCGCGCGAAACGGCGCAGGCTCAATTCGGATCATATTGAGCTGTACATACTGTTCATACCCGTCGCGGTGTGGTATATACTGTTTCAGTATGTGCCTATGGGCGGGCTAATTATTGCGTTCCAGGATTTCAAGATACTGAAAGGCATTGGTCAGAGCGAATGGACGGGGTTTGAGAACTTTATATACCTGTTTTCGCTGCCGTCGTTTCGTCAGGCAATAATCAACACGCTGATAATGGGCTATCAGCGCATATTGTTTTCTTTCCCGCTGCCGATAGTGTTCGCGCTTCTGCTAAACGAAGTGCGCCTGCAACGCGCGAAGCGCTTCGTGCAGACGGTCAGTTATCTCCCCCACTTCATATCGTGGTCTGTCGCGGGCGGGCTGGTATACATGCTGCTCTCGCCGAACACGGGCGCGCTCAACAACATAATGAGCCTGTTCGGCGGCGGACATAAGAACTATATGGGCATGAGCGCGTATTTCTATCGCATCATACTGGTATCCGGCATGTGGAAAACGCTGGGCTGGGGTTCGATTGTTTATCTCGCCGCGATAACCGGCATAAACGGCGAACTTTACGAAGCGGCGACGATAGACGGCGCGGGCAGGCGCGCCCGCATGTGGCACATAACGCTGCCCGGCATACGCTCGACGATTGTCGTAATGCTCATACTCGAGGTCGGCAATTTCCTGAGCGTGTCGTTCAGTCAGATATTCGCTATGATAAACGACGCGGTGCTCGACACGGGCGAAACGCTCGATTACTTCGTATACCGCATGGGTTTGCAATCGTCCAACAACTTTTCGGTGGCGACGGCGACGGGGCTTATAAAATCGATAGTCGGCATGATGCTGATACTCGCCACAAACGCGGTGTCCAAGCGCATAACGGACGGGGAGGGCGGCATATGGTAAAGATTAAGCCCTCGCGAAACGGCGATCGGGCGTTCAACGCGTTTCTGACGGTCATAATGACGCTCGTTGTGATCGTGATGCTGTATCCTTTCTGGTATGTGCTTGTTTCGTCGCTGTCCACACTTTTTCACGTGCAGAACACGACGTTCATACTGCTGCCCGACGGACTGCATTTCGAGGCTTACGAACAGGTTTTACGCAACGAGCTTGTGCCGAACGCATATCTGAACACCATAACGATAACAATAGGCGGCACTCTTATAAGCATGGCGCTTACTATACTCGGTTCTTTCGTGCTCTCGCGGCGCGACCTGCCGGGCAGAAACATCATGATGTTGTTCGTCGTTATAACGATGCTGTTCAACGGCGGTCTCGTGCCGCTCTATTTGCTGGTGAACAATCTGAGCATGTTAAACACGCTCTGGTCGCTGATATTGCCGACGTGCATAAACACGTACAACATGGTAATACTCAGAAACTTTTTTCAGGCGACTCCCACGGCGCTGTTTGAGGCGGCGACCCTCGACGGCGCGAACGTGAGGACGTATCTTGTTAGGGTTCTGTTGCCTCTGTCGGGTTCGGCGCTTGCGACAATCACGCTGTTCTACGCGGTCGGATACTGGAACGCGTATTATTACAGCCTTATATTCATAACAAAGCGCGATTTGTGGCCTATGCAGGCTGTGTTGAGACAGGTGCTTATGTCGAACGACTTTCAAAGCATGATGTATGACGACGGCGTGCAGAACCTGCCGTCAGAAATGCTGAAGGACGCGATGATAGTCGTTACGGCGCTGCCCATCATATGCGTGTATCCGTTCATACAGCGCTATTTCGTGAAGGGCGTAATGGTCGGCTCTCTAAAAGGGTAACGGCGCGGAAGCGCATAATATAAGGAGGAACATGAATGAAAAGGACGATCGCAACATTACTGGCCGTGATGATACTCGCGCTGGCTCTGCCCTGTGCTCTCGCGGATAGCGCGGAGCCGGTAGTGCTGACGGCAATGTGGGAATCGACACGACCCGACAACGAGCATACCGACTTGGTTCATAAGTACATACTCGACAATCTCGGCATAGACCTGCAGCTTTCCGTTGTCTCGGAAAAATTCAATCAGCAGTTGGCGTTAGTGGTAGGCTCATCCGAGATACCCGACATAATCTGGATGAACTATGACACGTATGTCGAGTACGCCCGCGAGGGTCTGTTCGCCGACATAACAGACGCCGTCAAGAATTACGACGTAATAATGGATTATGTCGACACAAACGGCGAGAGCGAATACTGCTGGCAGCGCATGACCATAAACGGCAAGGTTTACGGCGTGCCCACAAGATCGGTAAACGCGACGATGTATTCGGCCGGCATACGTCAGGACTGGCTCGACAACTTGGGGCTGGAAGTGCCCGAAACACTGGACGAGCTTACCGAAGTGCTGCGCGCGTTCACGGAAGACGACCCCGACCAGAACGACGCCAACGACACATACGGCATAAGCTGCACGGGGCTTGAATATATGTCCGTATTCTTCGGCGCGTTCGGCGCGACTTACGGCATGGACTACTTCCTCGAAGATGACGGCACGGTAACGACGAACGTCATATCCGACAATTTCAAGCAGGGGCTTGAATACATCAAAGGCCTGTACGACGCGGGCTACATGGATCCCGAAGTGTTCACGAATTCCGGCTCGCAGACTTACGAAAAATTCGCGACTTCCGTGATGGGCTATTGGCCTAACTGGTGGTCGAATTCCGGCTCGGTATACCTCAAATACGGCTTCGCCGACAATAACCCGACGGGCGAGATTTCAGTCATACAGCCTGTAAAAGGCTCTGATGGTCTGTCAGGCCTGCCCGCGACCGACCCTATATACAAGGTCGTCGCGATAAGCCGCGACTGCAAAAACATCGATAAAGCGCTCGAGCTCATCAACTGGGAGTGCACGCCCTACGGTTGGTACACCGTGCAGTGCGGCATCGAGGGCGACTACTTCGAGATGGACGAAAACAGCAAGGTTACATGGTATTGGGGTCTCGACGGCAAAAACCGCAAGGGCGACACCATATCCGACATGGAGCTGTATAAGTTTATTGAAAACTTAGGCCTGCAGGCGCAACTCTACACTCTCGACCAGTCCAACTACGGCGCAAAGCGCACGGCCGGCATCGCGGCGGCGACGAACGCGCCCGTGTACAAGAACCTGTTCTTGGGTCTGACCACCGAAGAGTACACAAAACTGAACAGCGAGCTCAAGACGTATTACACGAATCAGGCCGTCAAGTTCATAATGGGCGAGCTCAGTTTAGAGAACGATTGGGACAACTACGTGTCCACATACCTGTCGATGGGCGGCGACACCGTGCGCCAGTCTCTGCTTGATGCGTACAACGAGTGGAACGGCACGAGCTACTCATTCAACTAACTCAGCGGCGATATGAGGGCGGCTTTGCCGTCCTCTTCGCGTTTTTGGCAGGGTTTTCATACGCGAACGGCGAATTGTTCAATGTATTCAACAAACCGCGAACGCAGGGGGAATCGTATGCGTCTGGGATTGCAAAAAAAGCTGACTCTACTGTTGCTTTTGTGCTCGCTGATACCGTTTCTGGCGCTCGGCGCGTGGGTTACGATGGTCAACTGGAAAACCGAGACGGACGAGTATAAGCGCGAGGGTGATTACGCTCTCAGAAGCGTTGAAAACAATATAAACACAATGAAAACGCAGGTTGAGAGCTTTACGCGCGCTTTTGTGAACGATTCGGCGCTTTTGAGCGCGCTCTCTCCCGCCTCAACTCGAGCACAGAAGACGATCGCGTTCATGGGCGACGTGATAGACGAGATAGTAAAAATACAAAACTATCTGTCGTTTCTGCCCGCGCGAATAATGATAATATATGAAGACGACGGCGTTATGACGGAGCACTGGTACAAACTGCTGCGCTCGTCGCGCTTCGGACGCGATGCGGCTTACGTCGGTTTTCGCGAAAGCGGAAAATCGTATATGTGGCACGAACCGTGCGCCTTCCTGCCGGAATCGCTATCTGACATATACGAATTCGATACGCTGGGCGACATGCTCCTGTATCAGCAGTTGATAATCGACGGCATGGGGCGCGAGCTTGGCACGGTCAGAATGGGCGTGGAGCTTACGTCGCTAAATTCGGTCGCCGTAGCGGGCGCGCCCGGCTGGGATATTTACATATACTCGAAAGACGCGCTGGCGTATATGTCGCCGGGTTCTCCAACCGTCGCGCCTCCCGTCGGCGGCGCGGAAGACTTTTATCAGGGCGGGCTGTGGCGGTCGCGCGAGATTCCCGATATGGGGCTCACCGTTTACGCGCGTATAAGCGAGAGCGAAATAACCGATAAGTTCATACGCGAGCGCGCGTTGACGGCGGCTCTTATAGTCGCGGCGATGACAGCCATGCTGTTCATGTCGCGCCGCGTGCTTTCGGGCGTGCTCGACAGGCTAAAGCGCACGGCACGCGTGGCGGAGTCGATAGACGAGACGGCGTACAGCGTGCGCCTGCCCGAAGAAGGCTCGGACGAGGTCGGCACGATGGTCAAGGCGTACAATAAGCTGCTCGCGCGGTTGGATAAGCAGCGGGACGAGCTGATCGAAAAGGAACGGGTCAAACGCCGCGTACAGACGATGGCGCTGCAATATCAGCTGAACCCGCATTTTCTGTTCAACTCGCTTCAATGGCTGCAAATGGAAGCCGAGTCGCAGGGCGCCGATGAAATGATGCAAAACAGCATTGCTGAACTGGGCACGGTCTTACACTATAACTTATCCGACAGCCACACGGCGACGCTCATAGACGAAGCGGCGCAGATGCGCGCGTATGTGAACTTCATGCGCGCTATGAAACGCTGCGATATAGAGCTTCTGACGGAATGGAGCGACGATTTGAACGAAGCGCGTATATTGCGATTCACATTGCAGCCTCTGCTTGAAAACGCTATCCGTCACGGTTTAGTGAAAGACAGGCCTCTCACTCTCAACGTGACGGCGGTGAGCGAGGGCGACTTTATGCGCGTGCGCGTGCAAAACGACGGAAAGCCCATGGACGCGGACGCTCTTTCACGGGCGCGGCGGCTATTCGAGGGCGAGAGAGCCGAGGACGGCAAGAGCGTCGGGCTGACCAATCTGGCAGCGAGGCTCAAGTTGTCATACGGAGAAAACGTATCCGTGAAAATCGATTCTGACGAAAATTGCACGTCTTTTGACATGCTTATACCCAAAAACTTCGAAATGCCGTCGGACGGAGGCGCGGACGCATGACATATCTCGTAGTTGACGACGAAGTAGCCATATGCGAGGGCACGGTCAGGCGTATGCAGCAAATCGACCCGACCGCCGAAGTGCTGTGCGCGTTCAGCGGCGAGGAAGCGCTTGGTTTATTCGACGAGCGGGACATAGATTTTCTGATAACCGACATACGCATGGGCGATATGGACGGGCTTTCGCTTATAGCGCGAGCCAAAGAGAAAAACGGACTGCTGGCGGCTATCATTATAACCGCATACGACTCGTTCACATACGCCCAGCGCGCGCTCAGATTGGGCGCGAACGATTTTCTGGTAAAACCGTACACGCAGGACGCGCTTCGCGAAACCGTCGAGCGCGTGAACGCGTGGCTCGATACGGCGCGGCGCTCGGCAAGGGCGCGTTTGGACGCTATGATAAGCAGGCTGATTTCGGGCGGGAGCGACGAAATCGATTTGTCGCATCTCAAATCGGCGGGCGTTAAGGCGCGCCGATTGCACGCGCGCGCGGCGCTATTGAGCGCGTCGGAATCTCCGGCATGGCGCGGCGAATGGTGTTATAAAACCTCCGACGGACGCGCCTGTTTATTGTCGGACGACGACTTCGCGCTCAGAACATGGTTTGCGGATATGCCCGCCGGCGTGCGAGCGGGAGTGAGTCTGCCGGGAACGCCCGACGCCGAACGCTTCTCGCAGGCAGGCAAAGCGCTCGGCGTGAGCGCTTTGGAGGGACAGCCTCAGTGCGTCGTATACGATTCAGCGTTCGAAAACGGCGATTTAATGAAGCGCGACAGCCTCGTGTTGTGGGCGATGAGCTATGTCGCTTTGAACGCGGGCAAAAAGATGGACATGCGCGGCATTTGTCAGAAACTACATATAAACTACAGCTATTTCAGCCGCCTGTTCAGCGAGCAGGCGGGCGAGACTTTTTCCGAATACTTGCTCGCAGCTCAGATGAAATGGGCAGCCTCAAAGATGAGCGCGGGTATGCGCGTGGGCGAAGCTGCGAGGGCGCTAGGCTATCAGAATGCCGACAGCTTCGCCCGCGCGTTCGCGAAGGTATACGGTTCTTCGCCGCGCGCATGGCTCAGCAAAAACGCGGGCGGCTGATGATTCAGGCGAATAAAACGTCTAACCTGTGATCCTTGATATTATCTTTCGATAGACGGGCAGCATGTCCTTCTCGGAAACGAGCGAATCAAGCTCGCTTACGAGCAGCCAGCCGACGACAGAGTTTTCGTCGGGCTTATTGCGCAAAGCGTTCCCCTCTTTTCCGCGCAGGGCGTATGAGAGGTTTAGGTGAAGGTGCGTGCCGACGTATTTACCGCGCTTTATGTGCGCGGGCACGTGAAGAATTTCAAGAGACACGCATCTATCGAATATCGGCGTAAGCTCCGAAACGCCGGTTTCCTCGCGCGCTTCGCGCAGGGCGAGCGCGAGAAGGTCGCTCTCTCCGTCGGCGTGACCGCCTGTCCATGCCCACGAATCGTATATGTTGTGATACGCCATAAGCGTTTTGTCGCCGTTTTCGTTGAGTATGATTGACGACGCGGTCATATGCGCTATAGCGTTCTCGCGCGATAGCAGAATGCCTGGTTTTTCTTTAGCCGCTTCCAGCATTACACGTTTGTCGTACTCTTCCTGTTCGCACAGCGGCAAAAACTGCTCAATTTCGTCGATATAGTGCATTTTATCCTCGCGATCGTTCAGCCGCCCGCAAACACGGGCGGCGCATTCGTCATCTGTAACGCGGCTGCGGGTATGGACACGGGCACGGGCGCGGGTTATGACAATTCGGCTTGCGTTTCACGCAGAAAAGCGCGTTTCCGTCGCAGTCCACACCGACAAATCTGACAACATATTCGTCGTCGGGAGTAAACCCATCGCACTGAGGCGGCGCAGGCCTCACGCACGGCGACCACCACGGCACGGGATACAGCGGCTTGTTCACATACATATATGTCTCCTCCCAAGCCCCCCGCGAACGTTTTGCGAAAGGCTCGACACATACTATGTTTTCAGCGCTGTATTCGGCACACAGACCGCCCGCGCTCCCGGCGCCGCAGCTCTATTTTTGGATAAAACAAAATCGGCAGTCATAAACCGCCGATTTCGATTCGTCAGGCTTCTTCGGGAGCGCCGACGGGGCACACGCCCGCGCAAGCGCCGCAAGCGATGCAAACGTCGGGATCGATCACGTACTTGCCGTCTCCAGCGGAAATCGCGCTGACGGGGCACTCGGCTTCGCAAGCGCCGCAGGCTACGCACTTATCGGTAATATTATAAGCCATAAATAAACCTCCCTGTATATGATTACGCCACACATTATAACACCTGCGGTTTTCAAATGCAATTGTCTATTTAAGTATTTTGTGCTACAATATATCGGCATAACATGAACGGAGAATAATATGAGCGCCGAGATATTCGCAGAGGCTTTGAAACTGTTGGAAAACGTGACGCCGCTGAAAAGCGACTGCGGGTTACTGTGCGGTCGGGCGTGCTGCAAGCCCGACCCTGACGCGGGCGGCGACGTGTGGCTGTTTCCACACGAGAGCGCGCTTGAATACCCTTGGGCGGACAAGCGAACCGCATGCCTGCCCGTGACGGGCGAGCGCGCGGGCGCAATACGCTGCTCAGATTTTTGCGTTCGAAGTCTACGACCGTTCTGCTGCCGGATATTCCCGCTGTCGCCTTTCTTTTCGAAGAAGAAAAACGAGTGGCGCGTCAGAATGGACAGGCGCGCATGGATGATGTGCCCTCTGTGCGAATACGGCCTGAGGGGTTTATCGCCCGAATTTGTGAGCGCCGCCGAAGCCGCGGTTCGTATGCTCGCGAAAGACCCTGAATGCGAACGTTTTCTCTTTACGCTTGTAAAAGAGGAATCGGCATACAGGGAGCTGGGCGCGGAGTTTGGGCGGTCATAGCGCTTTTATTCGCGGTCTTCTATCGGCACGTAGTCAACGTGATGCAACACGGCTCTGTACGCGGGTCGGATTATGCGCCCACCCGCCAGCGCTTCCTCCATGCGATGCGCGCACCAGCCCGCCATGCGCGCAATAGCGAACAGCGGCGTGTACAATTCGCGAGGTATGCCCAACATACTGTATACCAAGCCCGAATACATGTCCACATTGGCGCACAGAGTTTTACGGTTTCCGTATTTTTCATAGAGCACTTCGATTCCGACGTTCTCTATTGCCTCCATGCACTCAAATTCGTCAAGCATTCCCTTGTCGTCCGCCATATCCTTCGCATACTGTTTCAATATGAGCGTGCGCGGGTCGTCGCATGTGTATATAGCGTGACCCAGGCCGTATATCTTGCCGCTTCCGTCGTATGCTTCGCCGTCGCGTATGGCGCGCAGATATGCCGCGAGCGCGTCCTTATCGCGCCAATTCGGAACATTCTGACGGATTTCGTAGAACATGTCCATGACCTTCTGGTTCGCGCCGCCGTGTAAAGGCCCTTTCAGCGAGTTCACCGCAGCGGATATTGCGCCGTATGTATCAGTTCCCGTGGACGACAGAACCCTGCACGCAAACGCGGAATTGTTGCCGCCGCCGTGCTCGGCGTGCAATATGAACATCAAATCAAGCAAAAGCGCTTCCTCGCGCGTGTATTGATTGTCCATGCGGCTTATGTGCAGGAAGTTTTCCGCAAGCGACAAATTGTCTACCGGCAAATGCAAATACAGCGATTCCCTGTCGTAATAGTGCCGCTTGACTGCATACGCGCTCGCTACGATTATCGGCACGCGCCCGACAAGCTCTATCGACTGGCGCACCATGTTTTCGACAGACGTGTCGTCGGGGTTTGGGTCGTATGAATACAGCGCCAATATGCTGCGCGACAGCTTGTTCATAACGTTCGGACTCGGCGCTTTGATTATCATGTCCTCGGTGAAGCCGTCGGGCAGGCGGCGCGCCGCCGACTGAACAGCCAGATAGTTTTTAAGCTGCGACTCGGTCGGCAGTTTCCCAAGCAGCAGCAGATACGCGACCTCCTCGAAGCCGAAAGTGCCTTTCTCGGTGTGCGCCTTCACGATTTCGGTTATGTCGATGCCGCGATAATACAGCCGCCCCGGCATCGGTATGGGTTCGCCGTCGAGCATCATATAGCCCTGAACGCTGCCTATGCCCGTGACGCCCGCGAGCACGCCCGTGCCGTCTGAATTGCGCAGACCGCGCTTTATATTGTAGCTTTGATACTGCCGCGGGTCTATCGTATATCTCGCTTTTACGTCCTCGCACATATCGCGCACATAGCCCGACAGTCTGTTATCTTCGGCATATTGCATTAATTATTACCCCGCTTCCCTCGCGCTTTGATTCCACATTATACAGCGGCGTTTGCGTATATGCAAGTCTCGTCTGTCTATGTATGCAAATTTAACAGATATTCAGTGCAATTCAATCCATTATTGATTGATTTGTGCAGATATTTATTCAATTTCATGTTGCAAAATCGAATTTGAGTGATATAATGAATAGCGAAACGGTATCGCGGGTCGCTCGATTTGAACAAGCGACCATCGAATAAAACGCAAACAAAACCGTCGGGGGTCGATTATATGATCAAGCTGCATAACGCGCCGGTGCGCCTTACCGAAAACGGTCCCGCCATCGCGCCAAATGGCGTAAAATCGCGGGGCACTATCGCATACGGCATTCTAAAGTCTCACAACCGAAGCAAGCGCGAGGGTGAGTTTTCAATAACGTTCGACGCTTTGATATCTCACGACATAACGTATGTGGGAATCATACAGACGGCGCGGGCGAGCGGGCTTGAACGATTCCCTATGCCCTACGCGCTTACGAACTGCCACAACAGTCTGTGCGCCGTGGGCGGCACTATAAACGAGGATGACCATGTTTTCGGGCTTTCGGCTGCCGTGAAGTACGGCGGAATATATGTGCCCGCCAATATGGCCGTGTTGCATCAATACGCGCGCGAGACAATCGCGAAAGGCGGCGGCATGGTGCTCGGCTCGGACAGCCACACGCGCTACGGCGCGCTGGGCGCGTTGGGCGTGGGCGAAGGCGGGCCGGAGTTGGTAAAGCAGCTGCTCGGAAACACATGGGATATAAAAGCGCCCGAAGTCGCGCTCGTATATCTGACGGGAAAGCCGCGAAACGGCGTAGGACCGCACGACGTGGCAATAGCGCTTTGCGGCACGACATATAAGTCGGGTTTCGCGAAGAACAGAATACTCGAATTCGTCGGGCCAGCCGTAAGCGGGCTTTCTATGGACTTCAGGCTCGCGTTGGACGTTATGACGACCGAGACAGCGTGCCTCACGTCGATATGGGCGACCGACAACGCGACGCGTCGGTTCTTCGAGCGGCACGGTCGCCCGCAGGATTACAAGGCGCTGTCGCCGTCCGAAAACGCGGTGTACGACGCTCTGATCGAAATCGATCTTTCAAAGATAGAGCCGATGATAGCTCTACCCTATCACCCGTCGAACGCGTTCACGATTCGCGCATTGAAAGAAAACGCCACCGACATATTCAGAGAAGCCGAAAAGGCCGACGAGACCGGCCGACTGCGCCTTACGGATAAGATTCACAACGGCAAGATTTTCGCCGATCAGGGCGTGATCGCGGGCTGCGCTGGCGGTATGTACGCAAGCGTGTCGGAAGCGGCGCAAATACTGAGCGGCGCGTCAATAGGAAACGGATATTTTTCGCTGTCGGTGTATCCGTCTAGCGCTCCGGTGAACGCGGCGCTGATGAGGTCGGGTGCGCTGGAAGCGCTCATAAACGCGGGCGCTGTTATAAAGCCCTGTTTCTGCGGGCCGTGCTTCGGCGCGGGCGACGTGCCGTCGAACGGCGCGCTGTCGATTCGCCATACGACGCGCAACTTCCCGTTCCGCGAGGGAGCGCGTCCCGGCGACGGGCAGTCGGCGATGGTGGCGCTGATGGACGCGCGCTCCATAGCCGCGACGGCGCGGAACAAAGGCGAGCTTACGGCGGCTACGGAGATCGACTGTCCGCCCGCGGACGACTCGGAGTACGAGTTTGACATAACGCCGTATCAGAGGCGCGTGTACAACGGTTTCGGGCGCGCCGACCCGTCGGCGTCATTGCGCTTCGGTCCGAATATAGCCGACTGGCCTAAGATACCGCCGCTGAACGAACATATTCTTTTGAGGTTCGCGAGCGTCCTCAAAGACCCGGTTACTACGACAGACGAGCTTATACCGTCGGGAGAGACGTCAAGCTACCGCTCGAACCCAATAAAGCTCGCGTCGTTCACATTGTCGCGCCGCGACCCCGACTATGTTAAGAACGCCTCAAGCGCTCAAAACGCCGAAAACGCGCGTTCGCTGGGCGAAGCGCCCGCCGAGTGGCTGAGTGCGCTCAAAGGCGCGAACGCCGAAAAGACGCTTTTCGGTTCAATTATATACGCGAACAGGCCGGGCGACGGTTCGGCGCGAGAACAGGCGGCTTCTTGTCAGCGGGTGTTGGGCGGCTGCGCCAATCTGTGCTTGGCTTACGCCACGAAGCGCTACCGTTCGAACCTCATAAACTGGGGCATGTTGCCGTTCACATGCGAGGAAGACCCGAACGTGCATACGGGCGACTTTTTACTGGTGATGAACATACTTTCGGCGATCAAAAGCGGTTCTGAAAGCGTTCGCGGGCTGATAATTGCAGATAGCGGCGAGCGCGAAATCGAATTAAGCCTCGGCTCTTTGACGGAAGAGGAGCGCGACATAATTGTTACAGGCTGCCTGATGAACCATTACGCACATTCGAAAGGAGCAATATAAATGCTAAAAATCACAATGAAAAACCCTATAGCCGAGCTTGACGGCGACGAGATGACGCGCGTATTGTGGCGAATGATAAAAGACGAGCTTTTCTCGCCGTTCGTCGAACTGAACACGGAATATTATGACTTGTCGCTTACGGAGCGCGACAGAACGAACGACCAAATCACACGCGACGCGGGAAACGCCATAAAGCGTTTGGGAGTGGGCGTGAAGTGCGCGACGATAACGTCAAACGCCGAGCGCGTCAAGGAATACAACCTCAAAAACACGTTGCCTAGCCCGAACGCCACGCTGAGGGCGATACTCGACGGCACCGTGTTCAGAACTCCTATACTCACAGACAGGGTTAAGCCGTATGTATCTAATTGGCGCAAGCCCATTACGATAGCCAGACACGCTTACGGCGATATATATAAGGCTATCGAATATCGAGTGCCCGAAGCCGGCAAGGCCGAAATGGTGTTTACGAACAAGGACGGGAAAGAAACGTTCCGAGAGACTATATATGATTTTCAGGGCGCTGGTCTATTGCAGGCGATGCACAATAAGCGCGATTCCATCGAGTCGTTCGCGGAATCGTGCTTCAAATACGCGCTTGACAGAAAACAGGATTTGTGGTTTTCAGCGAAGGACACGATTTCAAAGCAGTACGACGGCGCGTTCAGGCAGATATTTCAAGATATATACGAGTCGAAATACAAACAACTTTTCAAAGACGCGAGGCTTGAGTATTTCTATACGCTGATAGACGACGCCGTGGCGCGCGTCATACGCTCGGAAGGCGGGTTTATTTGGGCGACTAAGAACTACGACGGCGATGTCATGAGCGACATGATCTCGACGGCGTTCGGCTCGCTCGCCATGATGACGAGCGTGCTCGTGAGCCCCGACGGTTGCTTCGAGTACGAGGCCGCTCACGGCACGGTTACGCGTCACTATTACAAATATCTGAAAGGTGAGACGACCTCCACAAACCCGGTCGCCACGATTTTCGCGTGGACGGGCGCGCTCAAAAAGCGCGGCGAGCTTGACGGACAGACCGAACTTACTAATTTCGCCGAATGCATCGAAAAAGCGACGCTTCAAACAATCAACGGCGGCGTGATGACGAACGACTTGGCGCTGTTGGCGGGAGATAATGTAAAAGGCGTGTCTACGGCGGAATTTTTAAGGAAAATCCGCGAAAACTACGAATTGACCGCGTAGCGCGAGTAACGCGCGGCGAACTCGTCGTATTCGCTCTTTTCTGTGATCCACACGACGACGAATATGTCCGAAACGCCGAGTTTCGCGTATGCCTCATGCCTGTGGTTTCCGTCGTTCAGCTCGAAGCCACTCGAAGAATAGTTGACGATTATGGGCGGCATATCCGCGCCGGACGCAATGGCTTTAGAAATCGCTTCGACGCGCGACAGGAAACCGTCGCGCGGAACTCTGAAACGCATGTCGTCCTCATACCCGCAGCATCTGTGAAAGAACGCGGCGGGCATTTTGTATATGCCGAAGTAGTATCTGTCGCGCATCTTCAAGCCGTCCGAAAAAGGTTTGTTGCCGCCGTCGGATAAAAGGTAAGCGTGCACCCACTCCTCGGTTTTTCCCGCTCTTGCGTATTCGAGAGCCGACGTTAGCGTTTCTGAGTATATCATATTCCGATTGCCCCGTTCCGTCGTTTGCATAGACGATAGCACTCCGCGCGGGCTTTGTCAACAAACGAATCATTCACGTTCAGGGCAATCGCTTACAGGAACTCTGCGGGGTTTCCGTAAGCGATTGCCCTGCATCAACATTTGAAACACAAACGTTAATAAAACGCAACGCTATCGGGCGCGACGCGGAGCACAGGAATGCACTAGAATTTGAGCAATATATGAAAGAAGGCGGATATATGTTCGTTGCCGACGCGCACTGCGACACGCTATACGCTGTGGCGATACATAACTCGGCTTATGAGAACTGCATGGCTTCATACGATAATCTGAAGTCGGGCGGCGTGGGCTTGCAGGTCTGCGCGCTGTTCGCGGGTGCGCGCGGCCCTCAGGGCACTCCCTACGCGGACGGCCTGAAAATGCTCGACGCGGCGCGAGATATTCCGCTCAGGTTTTTTACAAGCGATTTGCCGGACGAACCGCCCGCCGCTCCGATGGGCGTATTTTCGGTAGAGGGCGGCGAGATATTCGAGGGAAAGCTCGAAAGGCTGTACGAGTTTGACAGGCTTGCCCGCATTCGCATGGTCGCGCTCACATGGAATCACGAAAACGAGATAGGCAGCCCTTCGAGACACGCTTCGACCGACGGCTTGAAGCCTTTCGGCTTGGAACTGCTCGCGGAGATGGACAGGCTCGGCATATACGCCGACGCGTCGCATCTGAACGAAGCCGGTTTTTATGATATATGTGAGCGAATGAAGCTGCCTCCGATCGCCAGCCATTCGAACGCGCGGGATCTGTGCGACGTGAGCCGCAATCTCTCGCGTGAACAGATAGAGGCTATAATATCGCTCGGCGGTTTCATCGGAATCAACTTCTACCCGCATTTCCTGACGAGATCGGATACGGCGACAATAGACGACATAATTCGCCATATCGACTATATAGCCGACATGGGCGGCATAAACGCGCTGGGTTTCGGCTCGGACTTCGACGGCATAGAGGTGCAGCCCGAAAACGTCGAAAACGCGTCGCGCTTCCCTTTGATAATCGAGCGCCTTATAAAGCGCGGCTACACGCGCGAGCAGGTTGAGGGCATAGCGGGCATGAACCTGTGGAGAATGCTTAAACTCGCCGAGAAAGCGCGGCGGTAACGCGAGGCGCTTCGCCTGAATAAGCTGAAACAGCACTTATTCGGGAGGCGTGACAATATGAACATGGAAACCACTTGCACTCCGGGATCGCTCAGGTACATATGGAGAACCGGCGACACTCTTAAACGCGTCGCCACGGCGTTCGGCACGACGCTTTCGGCGATGCTTGAAACAAACCCCAACATAGACTTTATGAACATACAGGCGGGCGCCGTCGTGTGCGTGCCCTCTCGCCTGCTCACCTGCCCCGACAGCGACCTGTACGCCATACGCGATGGCGACACGCTTATGAGCATTGCGGCGACATACGGCATAACGGCGGGCGCGCTGATGGAACTGAACCCGTATGTAGAACCGACGCAGCTTTCAATCGGTCAGTACATATGCGTGCCTCGCGCGCAAACTCCGAACGGCGGCACGACCGATACAGTGCCCGATACCGCGCCCGACACCGCGCCCGACACGTCGCTTTCAGGGACGATCAACGCCGCCTGCACGGCACAGGACACTGTAAAATGCTCGGAGACGCTTGCCGACATTCTCATCAAATACGGCCTGAGCTACGCAGAATTCGCGGCTCTTAACCCGACGCTCGCCAACAGGACGCTCCTTCCCGGGCAGAAATATCTGTATCCCTTGAGGGCTTGCGCCTGCTCGAGCAGCGGCAAATACATAATCCAGCCCAACGACACTATTGCGAGCATCGCTTCATCGTTCGGCCTTACCGCGTCGGAGCTTCTGCGCCGCAACCCGAACCTGACTCCAGACGACTTTACGCAGGGAACAGAAATCTGTATATCATACGCGAATAACTGATAGATAAGAGGTTTACTGATGGCAGACGAATATTGGTTTTCAAGCGCCGCCGAATTATTGCGAGCGATCGACTGCGGCGAAACGAGTGCCGAGAAAATCTGCGAAGAATACACGGAGCGGATTTACAAGTATAGACGCTTGAACGCGGTGCGCGAGATAAACGAACGCGCTCCTGAGGAAGCGAGAAGAGCCGACAGAAATACGCCGCTGCGCGGGCTTCAGGTGCTTGTAAAAGACAATATCGACGTTAAGGGAATGCGAACGACGGCGGGCAGCAAGGCGCTTAAGGACAATATTGCTACCGTAAACGCGCCCGTCGTCGAGAACATAATAAGAAACGGCGGCGTTATACTCGGGAAAACCAACATGACCGAATTCGCAAACTTCGTATCCGACGACATGCCCAACGGCTACAGCTCGTTGGGCGGTCAGGTCATAAACGCATACGACGATAAGAAAGACGCAGGCGGGTCGAGCACAGGCTCTGCCGTGGCGGTTTCGGCGGGGCTATGCGCTTTCGCCGTGGGCACGGACACTTCGTTTTCGATCGTCGGCTGCGCGACCGACAACGGCGTGTCGGGATTGAAGCCCGAATGCGGCGCGCTTGAAAGCGCGGGCATCGTGCCCATATCAAAGACTCTCGACACGGCGGGCGCGCTCGCTCGCAATTTTACAGACGCGTATCTATTGTATAATTGTATGCGAAAATCGTATCTTCCCGCGCTGTCGCAGGCGCGGTGCGATAGAATGCGCATCGCTGTGAACGTATTCAACAGGGATATAGTTTCTGATAATCAAATGAGACTGTACGGGGAACTGATTTCGCGCATGTCCAAAGACGGATGTGTATTCACTGAAATCGAACAGAAGTCCGAGCCGCAAATCTTCGACATAATGCTAAACGAATTTAAGAGCGGCGTTCAGCAATATCTGGCGCAATCGGACGCGGAAGTAAAGACATACGACGAACTTTTGTCGCGTTACGAGAGCGATCCTGAAACAATGATGAAATATGGCATATCGCTTATGCAGAAAGCCCACGTCAGAGACGGGCGCGCCTACGCGGCCGCAATGGAGCGAAGAAGAACGCGAACGCTCGAAGTGAAGCGCGAGCTTGCGCCGTTCGACGCGTGCCTCATGACGGGACCTACGGACATCATGCACTTTACGGGTCTTCCGTCAATCGCCATTAAGCTCGCTATGGGAAAGGACTCGACTCCGCGCGGCGCGATACTCTACGGCGCTGACGAAAGGCGGCTGTTCGAAGCGGCGGCGCTCATGGAATCATACGCGCAAACGGTGTTTCCGCCGAAGTTATCGTAAAAACGGCAAAAACGCGAACAAATGTTTGCATTTCTCGCGCATATGTATTATAATGGTTATAGCGATCATGTTACCGTGGAGGTGCGTTTATGCGCAGCGGCAAAGAGAAGAAGCAGCAAATACTCGACTATATCCGCTCTGAGATAGAAGCGAAGGGCTACCCGCCGTCCGTTCGCGAAATCTGTATGGCGGTCGGGCTTAAATCAACGTCGACGGTGCACGCGCATCTAAATTCGCTTGAGGAAGAGGGCTTCATACGCAGAGACGCGACGAAGCCGCGCGCGCTCGAACTGCTCGACGGCGTTATGTCGCGCGGGCGCAGCGTGCCCATGGTCGGCAAGGTGACGGCGGGCGTGCCCATACTCGCTCAACAAAACATCGAAGAATACTTCGTGCTGCCCCAAAGCGTGATAGGGCGCGACGACGCGTTCGTATTGAGCGTCAGGGGCGAAAGCATGATTGAGGCGGGCATACTCGACGGCGACTATGTGGTCGTGCGCCGTCAGAACTACGCCGATAACGGAGACATCGTCGTAGCGATGATAGACGACGAAGCGACCGTCAAGCGCATATACTACGAGCGCACTGGCGTCAGGTTGCAGCCCGAAAATTCAACTATGTCGCCCATATACGCGCGCGAGGTCACGGTGCTGGGCAAAGTTATCGCGCTGTTTAGGCAAATCTGACTACATATCTTTTGCTATTTCGTTAAGGGCTTCGCAGAGCGCCAGTTTGCCGTGCGCGTATGTCAGTCCGCCCTGTAAATACGCTATATACGGTTCTCTTATGGGCGCGTCGGCTGAAAGCTCGATCGATGCGCCCGATACGAACGTTCCCGCCGCCATTATTACCCTGTCGATATAACCCGGCATATCCCACGGCGTGGGCACTGCCATGGAGTCGACGGGCGAACGCCTTTGTATAGCCTGTATGAATCTGACGAGCTTGTCTTCGTCGCCAAAGCGTATAGCCTGAATAATGTCTCCGCGCCTGTCGTCGAACTTGGGGTGAGTTTCAAAGCCTAATAATTCGCAAGCCCGCGCGCACAGGCACGCTGTCTTCAGCGCCTGCGCAACCGCGTGCGGCGCTTGGAATAAACCCTGATAGAACGGCTGATAACCGCCCGCGTATGAACCCACTTCCGCGCCTATGCCGGGAGAAGTGAGCCTGTTTGAAATCAAGTCGACGCACTCAGCGCTGCCTGCGAAATAGCCGCCCGTGGGCGCTAACCCGCCGCCTGGGTTTTTGATAAGCGAACCCGCGAGTATGTCGGCGCTCGGCTCGCAAACGTCCGTAAACTCACCGTAGCAGTTATCGACCATGACCTTCGCGTATGCCGACTTTTTATGAACGGCCTCCGTAAGCGCGTTTATATCGTCGGTGAACAGAGACGGTCGCCAGTCGTAGCCGCGCGAGCGCTGCACGAGCACCAACCGAACATCGGGCGTCAGGGCGCGTATGATGCTATCGAAGTCGAGCATACCGTCCTTCAACTCGACCTGCCTGTATTTCACTCCGAAATCGGCGAGCGAACCCGAGCCGGGTTTCCCGGATATGCCTATAACCTGTTCAAGCGTATCGTATGGCTTGCCCGCAGCCGCGAGCAGCGTGTCGTTCGGGCGCAGCATACCGTACAGGCAGACGGCGAGAGCGTGCGTGCCCGAAGCAATCTGGGCGCGGGCGACGGCCTTTTCGCAACCGAATATGTCTGCGAGTATATCGGAATATGTGTCCCTGCCTATATCGTCGTAGCCGTAGCCAGTGGTCTGCGCGAAATGGCGGTATGAAACGCCGTGCGCCGTGAAAGCGTCGAGCACGCGGCGCGTGTTCACAAATTCAGTTTGTTCGATTCTCGCAAAAACGCTCGCGCAGTCGCGCTCGGCGACGTTCAGCGTTTCATTTACGTTCACCATGTCATGACCTCCGATATATCGCGGATTTCCCGGGCAATTTCAGGCGGCGATTTTTTGCTTGCGTCTATCCATGTGACGCGCTTATCGCGCCTGAACCAAGTAATCTGGCGCTTCGCGTAGTTGCGCGAGGCGGTTTTGATCAGATTGACGGCTTCATCGCGCGGCATCTCTCCGCGCAGATACGCAATGGCTTCCTTATAGCCTATCGCCTGTATGGCGGTCGGGTGCTCGCCCGCCGAGAGCAGGCGCTCAGCCTCGTCAAACAAACCCCTTGCGACCATGTCGTCTACGCGCGCGTCTATGCGCGCGTAAAGTTCGTCTCTCGGAAAATTAAGCGCGTACAGACGCGCGTCGAACGCGTCGGGCGCTAGAGAATCGAGCCTCTCCTGCTCGGCGCGGGTCATGCCCGTCAGCAGATTTATCTCTATTGAGCGTATCACCCTGCGCACGTCGGCGGCAGGATATTTTTCAGCCGACGCGGGATCGAGCGATTTCAGATAATCGTGCAGCTTTCGTTCGCCGCCGGGCGCTGACGCTTCTTTTTTCAGGCGTTCGCGTAAACTTTCGTCGGCTCTCTCCGAAAGCTTTATACCGCGTGTGAGCGCGTCGATATACAGACCCGCGCCGCCGCATACGACCGCCTTTTTTCCGCGCGACATGATTTCTTTTATGACCTCGGTCGCCATATCGCGGTAATCGCTGGCGTTGAATCGGCGCTCAGGCGCGGCTATTCCCAACATGTGATGGCATATGCCGCGCATTTCGCTCTCAGTCGGCGCGGCGGATAGAATCCTCATGCCGGTATACACCTGCATGGAATCGGCGGATACCACCTCTGCGCCTATCAGCCTGCACAACTCGACCGCCGCGGCAGTCTTTCCCGACGCGGTAGGCCCGCAAATAACCAACAGCCTGTCAGCCACAGTTCGCCTTCCTCACACGATTCGTTTGAACGACTGTTCCAGCTCGCGCTTCGTCACGCGGCGCAACACGGGGCGACCGTGAGGGCATGTGGGCGGAGCGTCGGACTCCCGCATTTCCGAAACCAAACACTCTATCTCCGCGTCCGTCAGTCTGTCGCCCGCCTTGACGGCGCTCTTGCACGCCGCCGTTATTATTGACGCTTTTCGCTTTTCCACATCGGCTTTTTTGACAGTCTCAAGCGATTCGATCATATCAGTGAACGTTATTCCCGCGTCCGCTTCGCCCAGTATGAAAGGCACGGAGTTTACGCGAATATCCGTTTCGCCGAACGGCTCGACGTCGTAGCCGATCTCTTTCAGTATGTCCGCGTTATCGGCGACGAGCTGCGCTTCGCGGCGAGAAACGTGCGCGATATACGGTGTCAAAAGCTGCTGAGCCGCGATTTCGCGGTTCGCGCTCTTCATCATTTTCTCATAATTCAATCGCTCGTGCGCGGCGTGCTGATCGATTATGTATATGCTGTCGTCGAGTTCGAGCAATATATACGTGTTGAAAGCGGTGCCGATTATCCTGTGCCGCGAAACCGATTTGTCTGTTTTCAGGAAGTTTGTCTGTTCCTCGCGGGCGCGCATATATTTCAGAAGCGGCGCGTCTTCGCGCACGGCAGAATACACTACGGCGGCCGACGCGTCTTCCCTCAACACGGTTTCGCGCGTCGTCTCTATGGAAATCGCTTTCTTGGCGGGCGCGCTCTCGCACGCCAGCGCAACGGGCGGCTCCGGCTTTACTTCGGGCTTTATGTCGGGCTTTGCGACGCTCTCGACGCGCTCCAGCTTTTTCTCGTATACGGGAGGTTCTTCCCTCTTTTCGAACGCTTCCGCCATACTCTGACCCATAAACGCCTTGTCGAACAGAGACTGCGCGGTGAGCCTGAAAGCGGATTCGTCGCGGAAGCGAATTTCGAGCTTCGACGGGTGCGCGTTTACGTCTATCGAACGCGGCGGCACTGTCAATTCAAGCGCGCACATAGGGTATGTGCCCGTCATACAGCGCCCCTTCGCCGCCGCCTCAAGCGCCTGCGACAGCATCAGGCAGCGAACCGTGCGCCCGTTTATATAGAAAAGCTGCTGCGCGCGCGTCTGACGCGCGAGATCGCCCACTCCGAGCAATCCTTTAAGCGCGTATGCGCCTTCGCTCACGTCCACCGCGATGAGCGCGGAAGCGCACTCCCTGCCGAATACGCACAAAGCGGCGTGTCGAATGTCACCGTCGCCCATGGAGTGATACAGCGTTTTGCCGTTCGATATAAAGCGGAACGACACGCTTGGATTTCCGAGAATCATTCTCAATATGACATCGGTAACAAGCCCCTGCTCATACGACGGTTTCTTCATGAACGCGCGGCGCACGGGCAGATTGAAGAATAGGTCGCGCGCCGTGACTGTCGTGCCCTCCGGGCAGCCGGCTTCGGAAATCGCTTTGAAGCTGCCCCACTCAAGCGAAACCTTGGCGCCAAAATCCTTGCCGCGTTCGCGCGTGGTCATCTCGATACGCGTGACGGCGGCGATTGAAGGCAACGCCTCACCCCGAAAGCCCAAAGTTGCGATCTCGATCAAGCCGTCAGCGTTTTTGAGCTTGCCCGTGGCATGGTTTTCAAAAGCGAGCCGCGCTTCCGAAAACGGTATGCCGCAACCGTTGTCGGTGACGCGCATGTATGACAATCCGCCGTCCTTTATTTCGACGGTCACGGCGGTCGCGCCCGCGTCGAGCGAGTTCTCGACGAGCTCCTTTATGACGGACGACGGGCGTTCGACGACTTCACCCGCCGATATTTTGCTTATTGTGGCAGCGTCAAGCACGCGTATTGACAAGTGTGTTCACCTCCGGTCATATGCGCCGCGCTTTTTCGCACAGCGCGAACAGTGTGTTGAGCGCCTCTATGGGCGACATGCCCATAACGTCGAGAGCGCGTATCTCCTCGACAAGCTGCATCGGCGCAATATCAGTAAGCGCGACTTGGCGGTCGCCGGCGTTTTTGCGCCTGTCGAGTATGCTCTCGCCGATTGAGCCGCGCGTGGTTTCGTCCACTTCCAGACGTGCCATAATCTGCCGCGCGCGGGATATGACGCCGTTCGGAAGCCCCGCCAGTTTCGCGACGGCTACGCCGTAACTTCTGTCCTCTCCGCCCGGCACGACCTTGCGCAGGAATATAACGTCCTCGCCCTGCTCCTTCGCGGTGACGCGGTAGTTTACTACGCCCTTCAACTGACCTTCCAGCACCGAGAGTTCGTGGTAGTGCGTCGCGAACATGCAGCGAGCGCCGCATTTTTCAGACGCTATGTATTCAACCGCCGCCCACGCTATTGACAGCCCGTCGAACGTCGACGTTCCGCGCCCGACCTCGTCGAGTATAACGAGCGAGCGTTTGGTCGCGAATTTGAGTATCGTCGCCATTTCGCTCATTTCGACCATGAACGTGGACTGACCCGCGTATAAATCGTCGGACGCGCCTATTCGCGTAAAAATCCTGTCGGTCAATGATATTCGCGCCTCCCTCGCGGGCACGAAAGAGCCGACGTGCGCCATGAGCGTTATGAGCGCGACCTGCCTCATGTATGTGGATTTGCCCGCCATGTTCGGGCCTGTAATAATCATCACCGCGCCGTCCCCGGAAAGATGCGTGTCGTTCGGCACGAAATTCTGCCTGCCTATGGAGTCTTCTACTACAGGGTGACGGCCGTCTTTTATTTCATATACGCCTTCCTCGTTGAACGTCGGACGGCAGTAGTCGTTCAGCACGGCTGCCTTGGCGAGAGACTGAAGCGCGTCGAGTTTTTTAAGCGCGAGCGCGTCGTCGCGCAGGCTGTGCATATTGTCCTTCAGCTTTTCGCGAAGTTTCTCGAAAATCTGATATTCGAGCTTCGAGGTTTTCTCCTCGCCTTCGTTTATGAGCCTGCCCTGCCTTTCAAGCTCGGGCGTGGTGTAGCGCTCGCAGTTTGTAAGCGTCTGCTTGCGAATATAGTCGGCGGGCACGTCCTTCGCGCGAGCTTTTGTTATTTCTATGTAATATCCCGTCACGCGGTTGTAGCCGACCTTCAGCAGGTTATTGCCGCTTCTCACCCTCTCGCGCGATTCGACCATGGCTATCATGCCAATGTCGTTTTGCATACTGAACCTGATTTCGTCAAGCTCTTTATCGCAGCCGGCTTTGATTATGCCGCCTTCCTTTACGGTCGTAGGCGCGTCGGGGTCTATAGTGCGCTCAATTTCTGACGCTATATCGTCCATCGGGTTGAGCAAATCGCGGATTTTTTCAAGCGCTCCGCCGCTTTCGCGCAACAGTTCCTTTAGCTCCGGTATCTTCCTAAGAGTGTCGGCGAGCGCCAGCATGTCCTGCGGGTTCACGGTTTCATACGCGATTTTGCCGAGCAGCCTTTCGACGTCGTACATTCCCGAAAGCGCGTCCCTCGCCGAATCGAGCAGCATCGGGGAAGACGCTAAGTTTCCGACCGCGTCGAGCCTTTCTTCGATTTCGTCTCTGCGCGCCAGAGGTTGCGCAAGCCACGCGCGCAATTCGCGCCCGCCCATGGCGGTCACGGTTTGATCGAGCGAATTGAGCAGCGAACCCTTGCGCGATTTCGTACGCAGTGACTGCAATATCTCTAAATTTGCGCACGCCGAGACGTCTATTGACAGATATTTCGCTTTATCGTATGGCACGATTTCGCGAATGTGCGGAAGCGCGTTTTTCTGCGTCTCGGTAAGGTATTTTATAAGCGCGCCCGCCGCGCAGGCAGCGAGCCTGTCCAAGTCGGTTATCGCGGAAGCGCCGAAATGCGCGGCGAGCGCGCGCTTCGCGCCTGTGTATTCGAACGAAAGCTCGTCCATGACGGTTATTAGGGCGTTCAATCGCTTCGTATATACGCTCAACACGTCCGCGTCGGACGACAGTATCTCGCGGGGCGCGATTCGCGCGATCTCGTCGGACAGGCGCAGTCTCGCGGAGTCGATTTGATACGCGTTGAACTCGCCCGTAGAAACGTCGGCGAACGCAAGTCCAGCCCTGTCCTTATGTATGACGAGCGCCAATATGTAGTTCGGCTGTCTTTCGGAGAGCATTGCGGTCTCCGTAACAGTGCCCGGCGTCACGACCCTGACGACGGAGCGCTCGACCAAGCCCTTCGAGGCTTTCGGATCGCTCATCTGCTCGGCTATCGCGACTTTATAACCCTTTTCGATCAGGCGGGCTATGTACACCTCGGACGCGTGATACGGCACGCCGCACATGGGGGCGCGCTCCGAAAGCCCGCAGTCCCTGCCCGTCAGCGTAAGCTCGAGCAGACCCGACACGAGCACGGCGTCGTCAAAGAACATTTCATAAAAATCGCCCAAGCGGAAAAACAGTATCGCGTCCTTGTTTTGATCTTTAAGGCTCAGATACTGCTGCATAATGTTGCTCAGCGCCATTACATCACAACCTTCTCGTACTGTCCTAACCCTCGCAGCCCCCGCAGGACGCGCACTTATCGCACGAAGAGAATATGTCGTCTGCCGAATCGACTAGCAAAAACTTGAGCATCGCGTTCACCTGCTGCATCAGCGCCGAAAACGCCTGACGCGCGTTCGCAAGCTCGTTAAGCTCGTCGTACATTGTCATTTCGTCCTTTATTTCGGTCATAGCGGCGTTCAGTTTTTTGAGGCGCGCGAAATCTCTGTCGTTATCAATCATCATTTGCTTTATCTGTTCGTCGTAAGCCGTATATCTGACGACGAGCGCCGCCACGTCTTCGTTCGCCATCGCTCTGTCCTCGGCGGCCTTCATGTTTAGATATATCTCGTTTCGCATTATGCACTCGCTGAGTTCGCGGGTCTTCGCGAAAACGTCCGCTTGATTGTCCATTCCGTCACCCCTCCGCCGCTTCGCCGCGCAGTGTATTCTTGCCCGCGGACGTGATTTTAACACGCGCGAGCGTGCCTTTGAGCGCCTTATCGCCCTTGAAATTGACCATATGCCCCCTGGGCGTTCTGCCACCGACCGACGTGCCGTCGCGGGTAGACGCGCCCTCGACGAGCACTTCTTCCTCGCGTCCGACTCTCGATAAAAGTATTTCGGAAGATATCGACTGTTGAAGCGTTATGAGTCGCTGTATGCGCTCCGTCTTTTCTTCTATGGAAACGGGGTCGCTCATCTCGGCGGCTTTCGTGCCGGCTCTCGGCGAATATATGAACGTATACGCCGCGTCGAAGCGCGCTTCAGTGACGAGCTTCAAAGTGTCCTCAAACTGCGCTTCAGTCTCGCCCGGAAAACCGACGATTATGTCGGTCGTTATGCCTATGTCGGGGCAGGCGGAGCGCAATTTCTGAATTAGCGACAGGTATTTGTCGCGGGTATAGCGGCGGTTCATGATTTGAAGTATTTCGTCGTTGCCCGCCTGAACAGGCAGATGCAGGCTAGGGCACAGGTGTCTGAGCGAGCCGAACGAGCTTATGAGCCCGTCGGACAAATCCTTGGGGTGTGACGTCATGAAGCGTATGCGCTCGATGCCGAGCGCATCCGCCTTCGCGAGCAATTCGGCGAAGTTGTCGCCGCCGCCCATGTACGAGTTTACGTTCTGACCGAGCAGAGTTATCTCCATAACGCCCGAATCGTGCAGGCGTTCGCATTCTGAGAGTATGTCGCCGACAGTTCGCGAACGCTCCCTGCCGCGCACGTATGGCACGATGCAGTATGAACAGAAATTATTGCAGCCGTACATTATGTTTACAAACGCGAAGTGTCTGTCGCGGCGTTTTTCGGGCAGACCTTCCGCCAAGCCGACGGGAGATGCGAACACTTCCGCCGTGCGCGAACGCGTGTCGAGCAGCTTGAGCAGGTATTCCGGGAATTTATGCGCGTTGTGCGTGCCGAATATGATGTCGATGAACGGGTATTGCTTTATGAGGGTCTCGGCGACGCCGGACTCCTGCATCATGCAGCCGCCGACGCATATTATCAAATCGGGGTTCGTCTTTTTGAGCTCTTTGAGCCATATGACGTTGCCGAGCGCTTTGTTTTCGGCGTTTTCGCGCACACAGCATGTGTTGTAGACTATTATGTCGGCTTCTTCGCGCGTGTCGGTCTCCGAAAAGCCCATTTCGGAAAGCATTCCCGAAAGCGTTTCTGAATCGCGCACGTTCATTTGACAGCCAAGCGTGACAATATGGTATTTCAAGCCGAGCGCAAGCGCGCGGATAGTATTGATATATTCAAACTGCCTGTCAAGCTCGGTTTTCGGTATCGCCCGCATTTCGTTATTCATTGTCTCCCCCGTTCAGTCGCTTTGTCTTGGGCGGAAGCGCGCTTTCGTCGATGTTGCATATTTCATACTTCGCGTCGGCGAGGGTCGGGTCGGGCGCGCAGTACGCGCGCCCCGAAGCGTTTAGGGGCATGTTTGTGAGAGCGTCGTAAACGCGCTTCGAGCACTTCGCGCATATGGGCTGAGACGCATTTCTTTGAAGAGAAGCGCGTATATCGGAAAGTATCTCAACGGCGACGCTCTCAGCCGACACGACATAGCCCTCGCCCGCGCACGTCGGGCACACTGTTCTGATGCTTGCGTCGAGCGGCTCGCGGCGCTTTTTGCGCGTGAGCTCGACCAGCCCCAAGCCCGTTAAGCCTATTAGGTTTGTGCGCGTTCTGTCCTTTTTAAGCTCGCTTTGCATGAGTTCGAGCAACTTTTCTTTCTGCTCGCGCGTCTCCATGTCTATGAAGTCGACGATTATTATGCCGCCCAAGTCGCGCAGGCGCAACTGCGCCGCGATTTCGACGGCGGCTTCCATGTTGATTGAGAATACAGTGTCGGAAAGCGACGATTTACCAACGTATTTCCCGGTGTTCACATCGATTACGGTGAGCGCCTCGGTTTTGTCGAATATAAGGTAGCCGCCGCTTTTGAGCCACACGCGCCTGCTGAGCGCTTTCGACAACTGTGAAACAACGCCGTAGCGCGAGAACAGCGGAATATCTCCCCTATCCATTTCGATTTTATCGGCGAGATTCGGCGCGTACAGGCGAGCCGCTTCAAGACCGCGCGCATAAGCGTCCGCGTCCTCGAATATCATCTTCGCCACGTTTTCGTTAAGGTAGTCGCGCACGGTGCGCGAAACGAGGTCGCGGTCTGCGTGCAAAAGCAGCGGCGGTTTCGCGTATTTCGCGCGGCGCGCGATCATGTCCCACTCGCGCTTTAGCGATTGTATGTCTTCGTTCAGCTCTTCCGCGCTCGCGCCCTCGGCAAGCGTGCGCACGATAACGCCCATTCCGTCGGGGCGAAGTTTATCGGCCGTCTCGCGCAGTCTGTCGCGTTCGCCCTCGTCGGCTATGCGCCGCGATATGCCCGTATAAGCCACGGTGGGCAACAGCACGCACAGCCTGCCGGGCAGCGTTATATGGCTTGATATGCGAGGCCCCTTGTCGCCGCCCGGCAGCTTGACGATTTGAACAAGCACTTCCTGCCCGACTTTAAGCATTTTCTGAATTTTCAGGTTTTTGAAGTGCTCGCGCACTTCGTTTTCGTCCTTGCCGAAGTCGGTTTTATCCATCTGGAAATCGCCCGCGAACAAAAACGCGTTTTTGTTCATGCCGATGTCGACGAACGCCGCCTGCATACCCGCGAGCACGGCGTCGACGCGTCCAAGATATATGTTGCCCATCACGCTCTCGTCGCCCGAGCGTTCGACCGACATTTCGGCGAGTCTGCCGCCTTCTATGAGCGCGACTCTGTTTTCACACGGTCGGGTTTCGACCAATAAAACCGAATCCATATCACAACTCCATAAGCGGCGCGGGTTTTCCTGAAGCGTTGACTCCCGAAAGGCGCTTTCTGAATATGCGCGCGCTCTGCACATCGGCGTTAGCGAGTTTCGCAATCGCGCCGAGCAGCACGTCGGGCTTCAATGTGTCGGCCTCGGTGAGCATTAAAGAGGCTATGAACGAGTTTGCATCCGATGTAAGGCTTAAGCACAGCGGACGAATGTCAATCTCGCGCTCGCCCGACTTTGTTTTTCTGACAGCCTTAACGCTTTCGCTCGCGAGAAACTCCCTCGCGCCCGCCTTCAGGGTTTCGAAATCTGACGCGGGAGTTATTACGTAATCAGCGCTTCTGACGAGCGCCATCATCGCGGGGTGGGAATCGTCAATCAGCTTACATTCGTATACGGGCATCTCAACCGGCAGAGCGTCAGCCAACATGCGCTTCGCGCTCTCGGCGGGCACGGCTTTCGCAAGCTTTATATCTAGCACTTCGTATTCGCTCTCCCAACCCATGGCGAGAGCCGACGCGAACGACATAACCGGGTGCGGGTTGAAGCCCTGCGAATAAAACACGGGCAACTCGGCGCGGCTCAGCGCGCGCTGCATGTATCTTTGCAAGTCGAGATGCGACACGAACCTGAGCCTGCCCAGCTTTCCGAAACGAAATGTAGCCCTCATACGCACGCTCCCCCATATCGCTTGAGCCCGCAGCCAATGCACCCGTTCCGGCAATCGGGCGTGACTTCGGCATTCAAGGCCTTTTCGCGTTCGCGCTTTAAGAATTCAAGGCTTACGCCCGAATCAATGTGCGCCCACGGCAGCGTTTCCGAAACGTCGCGTTCGCGGGTCGCGTAGAAGTCGGGGTCTATGCCCGCCTTAATGAAGGCTTCGCGCCATATATCGGGCTTGAAATGCTCCGTCCAGCCGTCGAAGCGACAGCCCATATCGGTCGCGTATTCGAGCGCCTTCGCAAGCCGTCTGTCGCCCCTCGCGAACACAGCCTCGATGTATGAAAGCTTCATATCGTGATATTTGAAGTCGACGCCCTTTACCTTCGCAAGCTCCGTTTTGATGAGGCGCTGTCGACGCTCGACCGTCTCGGCGTCCGCCTGAGCCGCCCACTGAAACGGCGTATGCGCTTTCGGAACGAATACGGACGCACTGACCGTTATGCGCAGACCCGGCGCGCGCTTCTGCTTGGGTACTGAAAAATAGCAGCGCCGCACTTTTTCGGCAAGGTCTACTATGCCCAGCGCGTCAGAATCAGTCTCGGTGGGCAAGCCCAGCATGAAATAGAGCTTGACGGCGCTCCAGCCCTCCTCGAACGCCTCGGTGACGCTGCGCATAAGGTCGGCTTCGGTCACGCCTTTGTTTATGACGTCGCGCAGGCGCTGCGTGCCCGCCTCGGGCGCGAGCGTAAGCGCCGTTTTGCGCGTTTTCTGCGTTTCTTTCAGAGTGTCCTTCAAAAACGCGTCTATCCTCTGCGACGGCAGAGATATTTTGACTCGCTTTTCTGCGAACTTCTCAACCATGGCGTGCGCCAGCTCGGGCAGGCACGAGTAATCGCCGCTTGATAGGCTCATCAACGATATTTCGTCGAACCCTGTCGCTTTAACGAGCTTTTCCGCGATTTCGAGCAGCCTATCCATATTGCGTTCGCGGACGGGTCTGTACACCATGCCCGCCTGACAGAAGCGGCAGCCGCGCGTGCAGCCCCTGAATATCTCGAGCATTATGCGGTCGTGCACGACTTCTCCGTATGGCACGATCAGCTTTTCGGGGTAGTCGGCGCTCGTCAAGTCGTTTACGAGCGCTTTCATAACGAGCGGCTTTGCGCCGCTTCCGGGTTTGGGTTTTATTTCGGAAACCGTCGAGTCGGGGTTATAGCTTACATCGTACAGACACGGCACATACGCGCCCTCAATTTCGCTCGCGGCGCGCTTCAAAAACTCGGCGCGCGGCTTTCCGCTTTCGCGCCAGCTTTTGTAGAGGTCTATAACCTGATGCACCACGCGTTCGCCGTCACCCAACGTGAACACGTCTACAAACGGCGCGAGCGGTTCGGGGTTGTAAGCGCACGGACCGCCGCATATTACGAACGGACCTTCGGTTCGGTCGGACGCATAGAGCGGTATACCCGCGAGTTTCAACGCGTTTACAATGTTTGTGAAGCTCATTTCGTATTGCAGCGTTATGCCGAGCAGGTCAAACTCGGCTACGGGCGTGCGCGATTCGAGCGAAAACAGCGGCACGCCGTTTTTTAGCATGAGTTCTTCCATATCGGGCCAAGGCGAGCAGACGCGTTCGCACCACGTATCCGTTCTCGCGTTCATGGTGTGATAAAGTATTTTCATGCCCAGATGAGACATCGCCACTTCGTAAACATCGGGAAACAAAAACGCGTATCTGACGAGCGCGTCCGGGTTTTCCTTCCTGCAAGCGTTGAACTCGCAGCCCAAGTAGCGCGACGGCTTCTGGACGAGCGGAAGCAGCGAATCGATTCTGTCGGACAGGTTCAAAACCATTCCTCCCAGTATAGCATACCTTGATTATAATACCACGCGAAACGACATTTTTCCAGACCGCTTTGTTAAACAATTTATCAACCGCAAAAACGATTGACAAGCATAGACGGGCGTAAGTATAATTACCGCGATTATCGTTAGGGGAGTTATACAGATGTCGAATAAAGTCGCGCCGGACAGACAAACGCTTGAGAGAATTATCAAATCTGTGCCCACTCCGTTTCACCTGTATTCGGAAGATATAATCCGTTCGCGCGTGAGGGCGCTCAGGGCGGCGTTTTCGTGGAACGACAGCTTTCGCGAGTATTACGCGGTCAAGGCGTGCCCGACCCCCGCGATATTGAAAATACTGAAAGAAGAAGGCGGCGGCGTGGACTGCGCCTCGGAGTGCGAGTTGATGCTCGCCGAGGCCATGGGCTTTTCGGGCAACGAAATCATGTTTTCGTCAAACGAAACGCCGAACGGCGAATTTGATTACGCGCATCGCTTGGGAGCGATAATCAATCTCGACGATTACACGCTTGTGGAGGCTCTCAAAAACGAGGGCGGAGTGCCCGAAAGCGTATGCCTGCGCTACAATCCCGGCGGGCGCTTCATGCTCGGCAATTCGGTCATGGGAAACCCCGGCGACGCAAAATTCGGCATGACGCGAAAGCAGCTTACGCTGTCCGTCAACGACCTTACCCGCGCGGGGGCTAAGCGCTTCGCGCTGCACTCGTTTCTGGCGAGCAACACGGTGGACACAGAGTACTACCCGACGATGGCGCGCATACTTATGAACGTGGCGAAGGAATTGCGCGACGAGACCGGCGCGGAGTTCTTCATGATAAACCTGTCCGGCGGCATAGGCATACCGTATCTGCCTGACTGCCCCGAAACCGACATCGCGCAGGTAGGTAACGGCGTCAAAGAAGCGTATGACGAAATATTGCGGCCCGCCGGAATGCACCCGATACAGATCGTGAGCGAGTTGGGACGCTATATAACGGGCCCCGCGGGCTGGCTGATAACGACCGCGATACACGAAAAGCACACATACAAAGAATATATTGGCGTGGACGCTTGCGCTGCCGACCTTATGCGCCCCGCCATTTACGACGCGTACCACCATATAACTGTCGCGGGCAAGGAAAACGCGCCTTGCATAAATAAGTACGACGTGGTCGGCTCTCTGTGCGAGAATAACGATAAATTCGCTATAGACAGAATGCTTCCGAAAATCGATATGGGCGACGTGCTCGTGATACACGATACGGGCGCTCACGGTCGGGCGATGGGCTATAACTATAACGGCAGATTGCGCAGCGCCGAGGTGCTTCTAAAGTCGAACGGAGATTTCGAGCTTATAAGGCGCGCCGAAACGCCCGCGGATTACTTCGCGACGCTCGATTTCACGGGCGCGCTCAAAAACGTGCTGGCGCGGCCGCGTAAACCCGCGTGACAACAAAAATCGCGGAGCTTCGGGTTTTTGCCCGAAGCTCCGTTTTTGCTTTTGTAAACGCCTGCGAGAAACGAACGTAAGCCGAGTTCTGTCGCGGACGGCCATCTATCTGAGCCCGGAGTTGCCAGCGGGCTTTAGCGATATTCCGGAAGCGCGACGGGCCGCCGCATATGCTTCCTTACAATCTTGCACCGAGTGGGGTTTACAGGG